>CAWAOY010000012.1:0-43602 GCA_963783755.1 uncultured archaeon | reverse complement strand
TCTCGCCAAGCTCTTGTCACACTCTCCTCTGGTCCCGCGCTACGCCGCCCGCGCCGCGGCCTTCGCCTGCTTCTGGACCTTCGTGACCTCTTCCTCGACCCACTCGAGCGCGCCCAGGAAGGGCTGGCGGCACGTCACGCCTATCTTGCCCATCGAGATCCCGTGGCCGAGGCTGACGGCCGTGATCCTCACTCTCACCTTGCTCCCGACCTTGAGCGTCCTCTTGCTCTGGGACGCGGTGATCACTCCCGACTTCACGTCGCTCGTGAGGTAGTCGTCCATGATCTGGCTGAGGTGCAGGAGCGCGTCCGTGGGGCCTATCCTCACGAAGGCCCCAAAGTCGGTGATCTCCACTATCTCGCCCTCGACGATCTCCTGCTTGAGCGGGAAGAAGGAGAGGACCTGGAACCTCACCTTGTGGTAGGTCGCGCCGTCGCCGGGAATTATCTTCCCGATCTTGTCGACCTTCACGTTGTTCACCAGCACGAGGTATCCGTTCTCGGGGCTGATGGTGCTCTCGTACTTTTGCTTGAGCAGCTCGAGGGCGACGTTCTCGAGCGAGCTGCCGAAGCGGTCGGGAGGGACCCTGACCACGTCTTCGAGTTCTACAAGCTGAAACATGATATACCCTAGGTGTCGTTTCGGTTTTTTCCAACCCTAATAAAACATTTCTCTACTTTTTGGATTTCTGCCCGAACGGGTGGGATTGGCGTTTTCAGGCCGAAAACCTCCTCTTTTCAAAGCGAGACCCTCCCCCCTCGAAGCGTTATCACCGTCTGCACGCGCGAGGCCCGCAGCCTTTCCGCGAGCTCCGAGTCGAGGGTGGCCACGGCGGCCCCCTCGCGCAGGGCGAACGAGATTATCTCATCGTCTGGCCTCCCCTTGCCGTCCTGCTCCAGCGAGAACGCGCCCTGCTCGACCAGCGCGAGCGCGAGCGCGGCGAACCTCCCCCTCCTGTCTCCCCTTCGCCGCGAGGCGCGCGAGCTCGTCGCGCACGGAGGAGAGGACCACCGGCGTGAATGCCCCCACCTTCTCGAGCATGTCCTGGCTCCAGGGCGTCGGGTGCTCCATCACCGCGACTAGGAAGCTGCTGTCGAAGGCCACGGCCTTCCTCTTCCTTGCCTCGGGAGGCATTGTCGATGGGTGGCGCGACCTAGCGGACGAGGCCTGAGCCAATCAGGCGCCACCTCTCGGCGATTCTCCTGCTGATCGCGACGCGGCCGCCCGCTTCGGCGACGACGGGCTTTTTCAGGTCGAGCTCGGCCACTGTGTCGCGGGCCGAGGTGACCGTCCCCAGCGTGGAGGCCGTCCCGATGTTGAGCCTCAGAGTCTCGGTCGCCCTCACCTTGTCCACCTTGATCAGGCGGACGACCCGACGGCCTGGTCGAAGAGCTGGAGGTCGACCGTGATGTGGGTGAGGATAGGCGGGAGGCTGCCAGGCTTGCCGACGAGCGTTCCCAACAAGGACGTCGCCCTTGGTCAGCCGGGGGTCGAGCGTCGTCCCGAGCGCGATGAGCCCTCCGGGGCCGACCTTCTCGGTCATTCCTGCGCCGGTCCCGAGGCTCGCGACCTTCGTGGTGATGGGGCGTGTACTTGCCGCTCCTCTCCTCGGCGATGCCAGGCGATATCTCGATCTCCTCCCCCACGCTCAGCTCCCCGTTCACGCAGGCTTCCCCCCAGGACGCCCCCCACGAGCGACTTCACGTCCGCGCCCGGCCTGTTGACGTCGAAGCTCCTCAGGATGTACATCTGCGGGGCCGCGCTCAGGTCGTGGCTGGGGGGTCGGGATGTTCTCCTCGAGCGACTCGATGAGCGCGTCGATGTTTATCCTGTTCTGGGCGGAGACGGGGATGATCGGGCGCGTCGGCGCCAACGGTGTTGGCGAGGAACTGCTTTATCGCCTCGTAGTTCTTCCTCGCCCCCTCGGCGTCGACCCTGTCTATCTTGTTCTGGACGACCACCATCTTCTTCATCCCCAGCATCTGAAGCGCGAGGAGGTGCTCCCTGGTCTGGGGCATCGGGACGGGCTCGTTCGCGGTGATGACCAGGATGACCCCGTCCATGAGCGCGGCGCCCGCGAGCATGTTGGTCATCAGGCTCTCGTGGCCCGGGGCATCGACGAAGCTCACCGCCCTGAGGAAGCTCGGTCGCGTTCCCGCAGACCGGGCAGACGGGGGAGGTGGAGTAAGCCTCAGGAGGAGGGGTGATGTGGCACTTGTAGAAGGCCGCGTCGGCGTAGCCGACCTTTATCGTGATTCCCCGCTTGAGCTCCTCGCTGTGGGCGCTCGCCCAGACCCCCGTGATTGCCTGGACGATGCTCGTCTTTCCAGAGTCGACGTGGCCGGCTCGTCCCTATGTTGCACTCGGGCTGCTTCGGGATCAGCCGCTGAACCTCTTGCGGCGGTGCAGGCGTGGACTGGGTTTGCTGGGCCATCAGAAACGGATTTGCTGACGGCGAGGTCGCGTGTATTTAGTTCTACTGCTTCCAATGCAGTTTCGAGGCATCCACTCTGAGGATTAGCGGCTCCCCGTCATGTTCCACGTTCCCCTTCACCGCTTCGCTTGCCTCGCCTTCCGTCGATGAACGGGCGAACCTCACCCGCCCCCTCCGAGAGATATTGAGGACGGCCACGAGGTCCCTGTCCATCCATCTCTCGCATTTGTCGCACCACAACTGGCGAAGATGCTCCGCGTCGCCGCGGACCGGCGATTGGAGTCTCTCCCCGCATCTCGCGCAGTCCATTGTGGTCCCTCGCGTATCTTTCCTCGACAGCGTAATGACCGGCACTCCCTGCCACACGGCCTTGTACTCGACCTGCCGCTTGATCTCGTGAAAGGGCCACGAGTTCATTTGCGCCCTGAAACGCCTTCCTTGGCCGTTTCCCTTGCGATAGAGTTTGCGGATGCCCTCGATTTCCTCGAAGACTATCGCTTGCCTGTTTGCCTTCGCATCCTTCACTATCCGTCTTGTGACACCGTGAATCATTTGTTTGACTCGCTCTCTCCGTCTCCTCCCATACTTTGAGGAAATCGTTCGTAGTATCCTTACATCGTCGCGCCTGAATGAGCGGACAATCTCTCGAGTATTCTCTGCGATTTCCGCGACTTTTGATATGTCGTAGAAGGTTACCTTCTCGGCGTTGCCAACTGCAATATTGCGGAGGTTTCTATCTATTCCTACGGTGCCTACGAACTCCGATTGCACCGCCTCAATCTCCCTTGAGAAGGAGATGGAGAGAGAAGTGTCAGTCAAGGTGAAGGAATTAATCTTCAGCACGCCGTCGGACAATACGCGCATAGTGTGTGCGTTCAGGGGAATGTACTCGAATCGCCCATCTCCCAGTTGGATTCTGAGTTTGCGATCTTGAATCTTGATACCGTAGCAGGAAACGAGGAGCGGCTTGGAGACATAGGGGGTCCGCGTGAAGAAGCCGCGCTTGATCGACTTCCTACGAGCCGAGAGGATTCCGGATGCCTTGCTTATCGCCGTCAAGCGATATGAAGCATATACCCGATACCTCTTGAGTTGGCTGTAGCACAAGAGGGACAGTCTTATCCTTGAAGGAGTCGACTGATTTTGTCGCTCGAAGTCCAATCCGAGCCTTACGCAGTCGTTGACCATTATGCGAAAGTCTTCGAGAAGTGCGAGCATGTCTTGAGTCGGCTTGTAGTTCTGCCTGACCGCTTTGATGGCTCGCACGTCATTTCTGACGAGTTCAGTATTTTAGCACCCATGCACAGCATTACAAATCCGCAGAAGTGGCTTACTCTAACTTTACCGCGTTGAGCTGGTAGACCTCGTCGGTTACCAGGCCGCCGCGGACGAGCTTCCTACGCTTCTCGCCCTCCACCGCGTTCCTGAAACCCACGCCTTCGGTGAGGAGGACGTACCTCTTGCCTCCGCCCAGGATGTCTGCCCGCATCGGGAAGCCCGCCTTGTCGCTCCCCCCGGTTATCTTGACCTTGTAGTTCTGCCCTACGGCGCTGAGGTCGACCGTGTCCCCGAGCCTGTGCCCCATGAAGAGCTGGGCGGTGGCGTCCTTCGCTTCGAGGACCTCGGACTTGCCCGTCTTGGTATCGCTTACGACGACTTTGAATTGGGCCAATTCTCAAACCCATCCCAAGGCTCGGTTATTAAGCGAATTGCAGCCGCGGCCTAGAAGCCGTAGAGCATGTCCTTCGCGGAGCGTATCGCGACTATCTCGTCGAGCGCCTGCTGGTCGTCCGGGCTGAGGGTGGAGGCGTACTTGCCCTTGAGGATCTTCGCGTCGTGGCTGGTCGGGTAGGTGTAAATGTCCTCGTCCTCCTTGATCGTCCTCCCCAGGGTGGGGCCTTTCACTGAGATGGCGACCTGCATCCCCTTCGCAGCCTCAGGGATGTTCTTCCCGTTCTCCTGGATCTGCTCGACTACGCCGACCTCGTCCCCCTTCTGGTTCATCAGCCTCACCTTGGGGCGGAGCTTCCCAGAGAGGACCTCGACGCCGAAGACCGCGGGGTCGTTCCTCCGGAAGAAGTTGCCCTTGAGGGCCTTGACCTTCGCCGGCATGGTCACGTGCTGGAGGGCGGTCCTCTCGTCGTCCTCCTTCGTCTTCGCCACCCACTGGACGTAGCTTTCCACCGCGTCGTAGATGACCTCCGAGGTGATGATCTGGACGCGCTCGGCGCTCTCCTTGGCCTCCGGGAGGACCTTGACGTCGAACCCGATGATGGCGCCCAGGTAGGGGTCGCGCTCGGCCACCGCTTCCGCCTCCACTATCTCCGCCTTGGAAATGTCGCCGATGTCGGCCATCCGGACCGGGATGGCGCGGTCCTCGAGCATCTTCAGCAGCGCCTCCAGTCCGCCGATGCTCCCTGCCTTCACGACCACGCCCACGTTGTCGTTCCTCCGCCTCAGGGCGCCGAGGTCCTTCTCGAGCTCAATCTTCAGGTTCTCGAACTCCGTCTCCTCCTGGAACGTCAATATGGTCGTCCCGGGGATTACGCCCTCGAGGTCGGGGCTGACGAGCTTGACTCCCGCGGCAGCAAAGACCTCGTCGACGGCGGTGAACTTGTCCCTCGGGTCCCTCATCTCGTCGAGGGGCTTTGGCATGAAGAGGGCCTTGACCTTGGTCTGCGCGGCCCCGTCGCGCTTCACTATCACTATGCGGTCCCCGACGTGGAGGGTCCCGTCGGTGAGTATGATGTTCGCGGTCTGGCCCATCCCCACCTCCTCCTGGAGCTCGAGGACTATCCCCTTCGCCCTGCCGGAGACGCTCGCCGCGCCCTGCGAGAGCTTCGTGGTGAGGAACTGCTGCGCGAGCCCGATGAGGACCGCGAGGAGCTCGGGTACGCCCACCCCGTACCTCGCTGAGACGGGGATTATCGCGACCTGCTTGCGGAAGTCCTGGATGCGGTAGAAGGCCTCCGCCTGGAACCCCGCCCTCGAGAGCCCGCCGACGACGTTGTAGAGGCGCTCCTCGAGCTCGTCGTTCCACTCCGGGGGCTGCTGCTTGAGGGCCGCCGAAAGGGCGATGCCGGCCTTGCCGCTGACCGTGTCCTTTCTCCACCCCCTTATCATGTCGACCTTGTTGAGCGCGACGAGGAACGGGACGCGCCGCTCCTTGAGTATCTCTATGCTCTCCATGGTCTGGTTCTCCAAGCCCTTGAGCACGTCGACGAGAAGGATGGCGATGTCCGCGGCGGACCCGCCGCGCATCCTCAGGTTGGAGAAGATCTCGTGCCCCGGCGTGTCGATGACGAGGAGGCCGGGGATCTTCAGTGAGCCCCCCGTCTTCGAGAGGAGGGGGCCGCAGATAGCCTCCAAGGTCTCCATGGGGAAGAAGCTCGCGCCGATCTCTTGGGTTATCCCGCCCGCCTCGCGGGCCTGGACTCCCGTCCCCCTTATCCGGTCAAGCAGTGAGGTGTTGTGGATTATCAGGCCGTTGCCAAGGAAGTTGTGATAGTCCTCCACGGTGAAATCATAGACGTCGCACGGTCCCTCAATCACTCGCAGCCCCGAGACCTGGACGCTCGCGTAGTTGTTGACGGTCTCGACCAAGGTCGTGAAGTCATAGTCCGGCAATGCGAGAGGGAGTTGTCTCACGACGTCCCTGCTTATCTTTGAGCGCGACTCGAAGGTGCTGATCTGGAATCGGTCATCCCAAATCACCCTCTGACCTTCTCTGATCGCCTTCAGGAACTCGCCGGAGATGGGTGTGATGTCGAATACACGGTTAGTCTCAGACGTCTGCAACTTTATCCGCGCCGCCAGCATCTTCTCCTTCTCGCCGAAGCCGATTCGCTCTACAAACGCCCGCACATTGTCCTTTCCGCTGATGAATATCTCCCGTCCGTGGCCCTTCTTTCCGAAGTAGGCCAGACAACCAAACCGGGCCAACAGCATGGGCAGCTGTCTCATCAAGTCAGCGCTCTCGCATCCAACACCGATGTTCCTCCCCTCTTGGACAAAGCCTTCCGCGTCGAAGAACCCCCGCAAGAACTTCGCGACGAGGAAATCCGGCATCATCGAGATGGAGTCGGGGACGTGGATTGACCTGCTTTTGTTGGACGTCGGATAGTCGAAGGCGTCCACCAAGAAGCGGTGCAACGACTTGCCACCCTTGTGGCTCACGATGTAGCTTGTCCGACGCCAGGCCTTGCTGGCTCCCACGCCAAAGGCCTTCTCCAGATTGATGAGAAACAGGTCTATCAGGTAGCTCGAAGTGTTGGCGAGGTGGCCAGAGGTCGCTAGTCCGTCACCGAAAAGCAAGCCCACGAGGTACGCGAGAGCCTCGAATCCCTCCTCGCCTTTGGGCACCGTTATCCATGGCGAGACGTGGGAGGCGCGCCTCTTGGGAGAAGCGAACTTGACGCCTTCGATCTGGTCGTATGCGTTCGCCAGCGAAAAGCCCGCGGCCGCGGTCGCGGTCCGGAATACGCTCGCTCTGAAGTACCCCCGCTCAAGGTGGAAAGTGAACTGAGAATCTCCGAACTCTACGCCTAGCTTTTGCCTCCGCCTGTTCGAGAAGGCCACCAATTTCTCTTTGAGCGCGGGAGACGCCTTGATCAGGAAATCGTCCGAGAGCCTGGACAAGATGCCAGACTTCACCGCATCCAGCCCCTTCGATGCTACGGCGACTCTGGCCGGGATGACCAAGTGATCGCCCAGGGTCAGGTTTTGGGCTTCCAAATAGGAGAGTTCTCCGTTGGCTGACATGGCGAGGAACTTGTGCTCGGGAGTGCACTTAACGGAGTATCCCGCCTTGGTCTCGACCTCGATGAGTCGGTCGGCCTTGAGCTTCCAGACGTGAGAGACCTTCTTGCAAGTGACCTTCCCCTCGGGCGACGTGGAGAGCAGTTCGAGGTTGTTCGCCTCGAATGCGACTCCGTCGGGCCTTTCAATGGGTTGACCGGACTTGTAGTCCAGGAAAAGCTTGTCCGCTCTTGCTACCCTACCGTCGCCAAGCTGGACGAGGGTGTCAGCGCTGACGCACTTGCCGGCGTCGGTGTGCCCCAGCACGACTACCACTGGTTGTCGGAGTTTTTGTTCTGACTGGGACATGCGAAATCAGCATTCGAGCCTCGGCTGAACCCACTCCTAATTATCCCTTGCTTCCGCCGCGCAGCGAGGCTAGCCGGGGACGGTGAATAGGGCGGAGGTGGGGAGGGAGATCGCCACCCCGTCGAAGGCGAAGGCGAAGAAGGTCGCGTTATAGGTGCCCGCCGCGAGCCCGAACTCGACGAGGTCGGCGGAGGTGATGGCTCCTGGCGCGATGGTCGCGGTGGCTGTGGATAGAAACACGGTTTGGCTGGAGTTGTTGCGAAGGACCATCAACACTATGCCCGGGACGCTGACAGACAGGTGGTTGCTGTAGGAAACCAGCGCATATGGACCGATGCCGTTGGCGCCGAGCGAAGGCGAGCCCACCATGGTCCAGACGTTCGTCCCCCCGATGGACGTGTTCGCCTGCGCGGCCTGCGCCTCGCCAAGGACGAGCAAGAGGGCGAAGAGGAGGCCCCCGGCGCGTGCGAAGAGAGAGCAGTTCACGTGCGCCGCGGCGCTGCGCCGCGCTTTAGGTCTTTGGGCGGATGCCCGCGGTCCTGGCCGCAGAGTAGGGCTCCCGCTGGGCCTTGAAAAATAAAAAAGGAGAGGAGAGCGAAAGGCTCGCAGCCCTTGCTCTAGTTGTTTCTTGGACCGATCTTCAGAGGACCGAATGAGAAGCTGTAGTCCGGCTGCTGTGCGAGGAAAGTGCTCTCCACGCCAGTGAGCATGACCATCGTCTTCACGCGTCCTTCCAGGGTCGGGTCCACGCGTGCGCCCCAGACGATCCTGACTCTGGGAGGTAGCGACTTTGTTACGAGTTCGCCAGCCCTTGTGACCTCCTCGAGCGTCACGTCCGAGCCGCCTGTCACGTGGACGAGTACCCCTTGCGACTTGGTCACGTCTCTGATGTCGAGCAGCTGTCCCTCGATGGCTTGCCTGATCGCGACCTCTACCCTGTCAGACCCCTTTGCCTCTCCGACACCGATCGCGGCTAGACCCTTGTGCTCGCATATGGCCCTAAGGTCTGCGTAGTCGATGTTGATGAGGCTGGCCGTGGTGATGGTCTCGGTGATGCCCTTGACGAACTGGCCTACCAGCTCGTTGGCAACGCCCAGCGCCTGCTGCAGAGGCAGGTCGCCTGCGACCTTGGACAGTTTGGTGTTGTCGATGGCGACGACGGTGTCACAGTACTGGCGGAGAACCTTGAGTGCGTTCTTCGCGTTGTCGTACCTGAACCTCTCGACCGAGAACGGCAAAGTAACGACGCCTATCACTAGGCGGCCCTGCCTTTGCAGCTCCTTTGAGAGGACCTCCGCCGCTCCCGTCCCGGTTCCTCCTCCGAGGCCGGCGCACAGGAAGATGATGTTGCTGTTTTGTGTTTCCTTTTGGAATTCGTCGAGCGACTCCCTTGTCGCTGCCGCACCGCGCTGTGGGTACCCTCCGGCACCCTGGCCGTGCGTGAGCTTCTCCCCAATGAGGATCCTGCGATCCGCCTTGGTGATGCTCAGGTGTGCTGCGTCTGTGTTGGCGGCAATGAGCTTACCGCCGGCGATGCCCCGCTCTTTGATCCACGAGACAATGTTGCTTCCTGCTCCACCGACGCCTATCACGGTGACGTTCGGTTTTGCCATCCGCATCACTGCTGCGATCTTTTCGGCTTCTATGAAGTCCATTCCTTCGTTGCTTACTTCCATCTTAACTCATTCTGGGTAAAATTTTCTACAAAAGGTTTATGAATTCTGATAAGTTAACACGTTCTGTAGTTAACACGTTCTTAACGTTAAGTTAACGCGACTCTTGGCCAAGCAGGGCAGATTAGTTTAATCAAGCTTATATGTCGCGGCGCGAGGTCTTAACTTAACGGGAATTGACCAGTCCAGCTCCGGCTGTTCAGCCCACGATAATCGAGTTCCTGTCGGTCTGGGCGAAGGATAGGGACATAATAAAGCGGAGCCGGGTGCCCGCGGAGAAGAAGATCATGGCGGCGCTTCTGTGCTCTTCGGGATATACGTCTCGCGACGCCTCCAAGATCCTGGGCGGAATATCCCACGTAGCCGTCCATGACGCCTTCAAGTCCATCACGGCGGCGATGCCCCCTCTCGAGAAGAAGGACAGGACGGTGACGATCGACGAGAACCCGGCTTATCTTAACAGCGAGGCGCAGGGCGTTGTGTGGATGGCGAGGGACGCGGACAGCGGCGAGATACTCTCCTTCCGCTGCTCGTTGACAAAGTCGCCTCAGGACGGAAAGAAGTTCATACGACTCCATCCTCGCCAGCTGCAACGGCAGGCCTCTCCTCAGGGTGGGACGAGGTCCGGACTTCCCCCACAACCTAAAGGCGCTAGACCTCTACTTCCACATCGACACGGCGGCCACGACGAAGATACGCCAGAGGATAAGCAACTTCTTCCTGGGCAACTCCGAGCCGAAGTAAGGACCATGCGCAAGACGGGCGCGCCAGCCGGTCAGTCCAGCTACAGGCCTTTTCTGCGCTTCGGTCTGGGCCGGAGCGCGATAGACCTGAAGAACATCACGCGGGAGGACATGCCCTCTCCAGCACCACGCTTATGGCCCTAGTCCTGGCTGTCGCCATCTCGCCCTCGCTCCCGCACCTGGAGTAGCAGTCCGAAGCCCTCTGGACGAAGAAGAGCGCCTGGGATACCTTGCGAGGGACGGGCGAAGAGTCGGCCGCGAGCGTGAGCTGTCCGGCGGTCTCATACCAGAAGCCCGCCTCGGCGTTCTCGCCGATCTTCTCGAGGTCGCCGGCGATCCATTCGCAGACGCTGTCCCACTCCGAGGAAGCCTCGATGTCGTCGAAGATGCCCATCAGCGACTTGACCGCACTCCGGTAGTCGCCCGACTGCTCTAACGCGAGGGCGCGCGAGATTTGACCCATTACGGGAGACGAAGTGGCCGCGGACGTCTAAGATGCCGCGCCTCAACTATTTTCGAGCAAGCGGTTAGGAAATAGTAATCGCGCCCGAACGCGCGGCGCTATGAGAAGTACGCCTTGCTCTCTCTTTCGAAGGACTCCTTGGAGTCCGAGGCGTGGATGGCGTTGTCCGTGAGGCCGATGGCGAGGTCGCCCCTTATCGTCCCCGGCGCGCTCTCCCAGCTCTTGGTCGCTCCGACCATCCTCCTCACGGTCGCGACCGCGTCTCTCCCCTGGATTACCGCTCCGACCGTCATTCCGCCCGAGAAGGAGGCGACCAGCTCCCCGAAGAAAGGCCGCTCCTTGTGGACGCTGTAGAACTCCTCGGCCTTGGCCTTGGTCATGGTCTGCGCCTTCAGCTGGAGTATCTTCATCCCTCTCCTCTCGAACCTTCCAAGAATCTCGCCGACGAGCCCGCGGGCGACCGCGTCCGGCTTCACGACGATGAGAGTCTTCTCGTTGGGGTCTGGTTGCGACGACATGCGAGGCTGCTCCTAGCGCGCGACCTTGTTCCTTCGCGCCCACTTCAGCTTGCGAGGGTCCCGCTTGAGCTTGAGGTCGTTGGCCTTGCACTTGTTCGAGCAGAAGCTCTTGGAGGTCCCGTCGTTCATCACGAGGAGGATGCCCGTCCCTAGGTGGACGTCCTTCCCGCAGAAGTGGCATCGCTTGGGCGTGTACAATTCTATGATTCACTTACCTTTCTTGCGAGCCTCGCGCTCGGTGTCCCTGAGCAGCAGGATGTCAGCGATCCTTATGGGACCCTTCACGTTCCTCGTGAGGATGCGCCCCTTCTCCTTGCCCTCCAGGATCTTCACCCTGACCTGCGTTATCTCGCCGGCGACGCCTGTCCGGCCGACTATCTGGACGACCTCCGCCGGGGTGATTGACTCTGCGCTTTGACCTCGACCGCCTCCGCCGCCGCTGCTCAATCTGCTTACGCCTTCGCTGTGGCTGCCTGGGCTGCCCCGGCTCTCACCCTGGCCAGCTCCTGCGTCACCTGGTCTAGGATCGGCTTGGCCCTCTCCGGCCTCGGTCACCGCGGCCGCGGCCGTGGAGACGTCGATGCCTATCGCGGGGCCGATCTGGTCCTTCGAGGAGACGAAGACGTAGGGATCTTCCTCTCGTCGCAGATTATCGGCAGGTGCGCGACGACCTCCGGAGGCTGGACGTCCTCCGCTATTATCACGAGCTTGGCCATGCCCACGCTCTACCGCCTTCGTGGTCTCGTTGGTGCCCTTCCTGACCTTCCCTGTCCTAGACGCCTGTCTAAGGACCTCGTAGGCTGCTTCGGCGACCTCTTTCGGGGTCTCGAACTTTACAAAGTACGGCTTCGGGGTCATCTAACAAAATCTCCCAGCGCAGCCCTTTTTGGCGGATACTTAAGGCTTAAAGGGCGAGGGAGAGTTTTTGAGTGCAGGGTCGCGAGAGACGAAGCTCAGTACTCGCACGCTATGCAGTGATCAGGCAAGTGATGTACTCTGTTATGGGTGCGCGAGGATGCACCGCCCGGGCCCGTCCACCCTCACGAAGCCGTAGCGGGGGAACTGGACGATGTCCCCCTGGCTCAGGAGGGAGAAGGCGCTCTTCCGCGTACCCCTTCCTGACCTTCAGGCTGTCCGGGTTCGGGGTCTCGTCGTCGAGGTAGAGCTCTGAGGGCTCGAGCACCTTGACCTCCTCTTGTCCGCGTCGTCGACGACCCACTGGACCTTGCGCAGTTCCTGGAGCCTCTCGTCGCCGACGAACTCCGCCTGGGAGACCTTCCCCCTCTTGGCCAGACGGACGTTGTAGAGGTCCATCAGCCGGAAGACCTCGCCCGCCTTCATCGCGGCGATGTCCGCGCGCGGCACCCAGAGGTCCGGGTTGGCAGGGACGGTGACGTCCCTCTTCCCGAGGGTCTCGAGGTCGGGTGGAATTGGAGGGAGAGGCTCCTCGTGGGCGCCCCCTTCACCTTCAGGAGGAGGGGGTCGGGCACGAAGAAGACCCTCAGCGAGATGGGGTCGAGTATCTTCCTGTTCACCGCGAAGAGGAGGCTCCAGTCGAAGGTGTGCTCGGTCTTCCTGTAGCCGACCTGCAGGGTGAACTGGCGTATCGCTTCAGGGACGATGCCCCTGCGCTTCACCCCCTCGATCGTGGGCATCCGTGGGTCGTCCCAGCCGCTGACGACCTTCTCCTCGACGAGGGGGCGGAGGAGCCGCTTCGACACAGGGGTGCCCTTGAAGTTGAACCGAGAGAACTGCTCGACCGTGACCGCGGGGAAGCCGAGGAGCTCCCTGATCCGGTCCTGGAGCGCGACGTGGAACTCGGAGCTCCTCAGGACGTGGGTGACGCCGCAGAGCTTGTCCTCCACGACGACCTCGAAGTCGTAGACTGGCCAGACGACGTACTTCGTCCCCGACCATCGGGTGCGGGGAGTCGATGACCCTCAGGATGTTCGGGTCCCTCAGGGAGTGGTCGAGGTCCGCAGGTCGCCCTTGAACCGGATCACCCACTCCCCCTCCTTGTACTTGCGAGCGAGCATCCCGTCCCAGACCGCGAGGTTCTCCTCGACGGAGCGACCCCTGTGCTCGCAGGCCTTGCCCTCCATCCTGAGCTTCTTGACGAGGTCGGCGGGGCAGGAGCAGGCGTAGGCAGCCCCCATCTCGATGAGCCTCCTCGCGTGGAAGTAGAGGACCTCCATGTCCGAAGAGACGTTCTTCTCGTGGTCCCAGCGGATCCCGACCCAGGTGTACCCGTCCCTGAAGGACTGGTAGTAGTCCTTCCTCACCTTCCTCGGGTTGGTGTCCTCGAACCTGCAGCCAGAGCTCGCCCTCGTACATGTCCCTGTAGGCTGCGTTGATCGACCCCGGCCATCGCGTGCCCGATGGTCATGTACCCCGAGGGCTCGGGCGGGAGCCTGAGGACGACATGCGCCCTTGACGGCGTTGGGGAGCGGCGGGAACTGGGCGGCGTGGGCCTTCTCGTCGGCCTTCTGCGTGGCCTTCTTCTCGTCCCTGGCCTTGAGCGCGTCCGGGTACGTCTCCTCGAGGAGCGCCTGCTGCTCCTCGGGCGACAGCGAGTTGACCCGCGTTCACGACCTCTGAGGCCGCCTTCGCGACGTCCGCGGCCTTCGACCTGAGGTCCGGCGACTCGCCCATGCTCTTGCCCACGACCGCGCCCGACCTCGGCCCTTCCTCCGTGGCTGACGGCGTTGAGGAGGGCGTTCTTCTCCATCGCCTGGAGCTGGTCTCGGGTGAGCGGAGATGACATGGTCCTGCTTCTAGCTCGCCACGGTCGTCAACGTCTGCATATATCGTTGTGCTCGCTACCAGTCCCGCTCGACCGCGAACTTGGCGACGGCGTCGAGGCAGTCCACCGCCTCCGCCGCCTCCGGCCCGTCCTTCCACTTGGCCTCCCCGAGCATCGCCCTCGCCTCGTTGACGAGCCGCGAGGACATCCGCCTCGCGTAGTCGATGGTGTCGTACTTCTGTATCAGGTCCATCACCTGGTGCGGCCTCCTTCTTCCGCCGGTCTCGAGAGAGCTTGAAGTACCGACATGACCTTCTCCCTCTCGGCGTCTGAGCAGAGCGCGAGCAGCCTGATCAGCATCAGGGTCCTCTTGCCCTCGAGCAGGTCGTCGCCTATCTCCTTGCCGTACTTGGACTGGTCGCCCGAGAGGTTGAGGATGTCGTCGTGTATCTGGAACCCCACGCCCAGCTTCTTCCCCGCGTCCACCATGAGCTTCAGGGAGGCGTTGTCGGCGCCCCCGACGACCCCGCCTAGCCGCATCGGGCCGATGACCGTGTACCAGGAGGTCTTGTTGGTGCACATGGTGAAGTAGTCCTCCTCGGTGAGGTCCCACCTGTTCTCCACGACCCATCCGAGCTCGATGTGCTGCCCCTCCGTCGTCTTGCTCACCATCGTGTAGAACTCGTCCATCACCCTGAGCGTCTTCTCGTCGCTCAGCCTCTTCCTGTTCTGAGGAGCGACCCCCCACATCAGGGCGTGGAGCGCGTCGCCGGCGTTGAGGGCGAGCGTCCAGTCGTACTTCTTGTGCAGGGCCGGCGCGCCCCGCCTCATCTCCGACTCGTCCTCGATGTCGTCGTGGATCAGTATCCAGTGCTGGAATACCTCGATGCACGCGGCCGTCGTGAGGACGTCCTCCTCCTTCCCCCCGAAGGCCTTGCAGCGCTGACGCACATGAGCGCCCTCATCCCCTTCGCTGGCCTCGCCGGATAGTCGCGCAGCATCTTGTAGAGGAGGTCTACCTCCGAGATCGGGCTGCTCTTGGGGAGGAAGTCGTTGAGTATCAGCTTGTCGACGGCGGACTTCACCCGGACCATCTCGGAGAGCATCTTGTCGGTCTGCATGGTCATCGCAGGGTCATCCTCCCATCTCCCGCTAGCCTGATGTGAGCGTCAGAGAAAAGAGTGGCGGCGGTGCTGAAGTAGAGTTCCCTATCCGCTGGAGACACCGTGAGGTACCTTTACCGTGGTTCCGCGGAACCTACGCCCTTTAAGGCTTTGGAAAATTCGGCGGGTTTCAGGCCGGAGACGAGGCGGACCTCCGTCCCCGAGGACGCCATCCTCATTGCCTCTTTGACCTTGAGCGCGATCCCGCCTGTCGAGTCCGCGCGCGCGGTGGATATCTTGGCCAGGCTCCTCTCGCCGAGGACCTTGATGACCTCTCCCTTCTCGTCGAGGACGCCGTCCACGTCCAGGGCCATGACGCACCTGGCCGCGCCGAGCATCTCCGCAAGCTCCACGCAGATGGTGTCCCCCGAGAGGATCCTGAACCCCTTGCCGTCGTGGACCACGTCGCCGAAGGTGACGGGTGTCGTCCCTCCCAGGAGCAGCCGCTCGATGAAGGAGCTCCCTCCGTCGCCCTCGCGGTCGAGGAGGGTGAAGGGGGAGAACGGGTAAGGGTGCAAGCCAGCGGCGGAGAGGGAGGCGCAGACCTTCGCGTCGAGGTTGAACATCGCCTCCCTCGTCTCGCTCACCCCCTCGGGAGAGGCGGAGGACCTGCTGGAGGAGAGGCCGTACTTCCTCGCCTCAGTGTGCCCGAAGGAGCCGCCACCGTGGACGACCACCACGGGGACACCGGAGGACGCCATCGCCCTTCCCAAGCCCCGGACTGTCGCGTCCCTGTAGGAGAACGCGACCTTCTTGTCGGTGATGACGGAGCCGCCGAGCTTCACTACGGTGACAGGGGTCACTCCGTCCACGCCCTCGCTCCTGCCGCGGGTATCTCTGTGAAGAAAGACTGTCGTAGCCCTTCTTCCTTCAGCTTCTCTCCGACCGCGCTCGCTCTCCTTTGGCGTCTGCGGGCGGGACGGCCACGACGCTCCCTCCGCCCCCGGCGCCCGTGAGCTTCGCCCCTAGGCAGCCCGAGCCCAGGCAGAGGTCGACGAGCTGGTCGAGCCTCTTGTTCGACGCCCCCGCGCGCGCGAGGACTGCGTGGCTGTAGGTCATCAGCTTCCCCAAGCTCGATGGGTCTCCCTTGACGAGCGCCTCGGCGCAGAGGCCGGAGACCAGGGTCGCGCTCTCGCAGAGGCTCGCGAAGAGCGAGGGGTAGGTCTCCTTCATCCCTGCGACCCTCTTGATCAGCCTCCCTGTGTTCCTTCTCCTCCCGGAGAAGGCGACGAGCAGAGTGACTGGAGTCTTCAGCTCGACTATGCGGCGGCTCCTCGCCTCTGGTGAACAGGATGACGCCGCCCATGGCTGATGTCGTGGCGTCGATGCCCGAAGGGTTCCCGTGGATGAGCCTCTCGCCTGCGTCTCCCGCCCTCGCGAGGCCTGCGTTGTCAAGGCCCCAGCCCTCGAGCGCGCCTATCGCCCCGGCGATCGCGACCATGGTGGCCGCGGACGAGCCGAGCCCCGCGCCCTCGGCGAGCGTCGGAGGCGATCGAGATCGAGACCCGCGGCTTCAGCCTTCCTGCGCCTTGTACAGCGACTCGACGACCTTCCTGGCGGGCTTGAGCGCAGCCGTGTCGGAGAGGTGCGAGTCTATGGCGAGGCGGTCGCTCCGTGTGGCCTCGACCCTCACCCTCCTCTCTATCGCCGCGGCGATCGCGGTCGCTCCGTGAACCACGAAGTGCTCCCCCGAGATTATGACCTTCCCGGGAGCTTCAGCGACTCCCTTCAGGGGTGCTCACCGGAAGGCATGACGCCTGCTCAACTGCTCCCCGAAAATAAGGATGACGAGGGTCTTTCGCTGGCTCAGGCTGTCAGAAGCGGTCGTGGCGCCTGGGCCTTTCCTCTTCCTCTTCTTCCATGTCCGACTCTGTGATCTTGGTCTCAAAGTCGTCGATCGTGTACTTCAGCTGCTGGTCGCCCGTGAGGAGGGAGGAGTGCGTCAGCACGCTTCTCGCGAGAAGGTAGAATATCGTCGCGAGCGACCGCCTCCCTCGGTTGTTGCCGGGTATCACGAGGTCGATGTCGTCGGTGATGTTGTCGGTGTCGCAGATGGCGATGACGGGGGTCCCCATGTTCGCGGCTTCGACTATGGCCTGGGTGTCGGAGGCCGGGTCTGCCACGACTATCAGGTCGACGTCTAGGTGCCCCGGGAAGAGCGGGTTGGTGAGGGTCCCCGGCATGAAGCGCCCGACCACCGGGATCGCCTTTGTGACCTCGCAGAACTTCTCGACTGGGACCTTCCCATAGTCGCGGCTCGTGTAGACCACGACGTTCTGCGGGCCGACGAACGAGATGAACTTGCCCGCCACGTCTATCCTGTGGAGGGTCTTCGAGTAATCGAGAAGGTGCAGCCCGTCAGGCCTCGGCCTCGTGGTGAACTGCTCCATGCTCTTCGTCCTGACCTGGGTTCCGATCCTGATCCCGGTCGCGAGCAGGGCCTTCTCTGATAGCATGGGGACGACCATCTTCTCCTCTGAGCCGGCGTCGTCCCCGTCTTCAGACATCATGTTGGCCACTTCGCTGTCAATCCGAGCCTTTCGCCATCTTCGAGAACCTCATTTAAGCCTTCGGGGCTTCACGGGCGGACGGAGGCCATCTTGGCAGAGGTGCCGAGCTGCTCCCCGATCCTTATGAGCTCGTTGAGCTTGGAGGTCCTCTCGCCCCCCACCACCCCGGACTTCATCAGGCCGCACCTGAACCCGACCGCGAAGTGGGCGAGATGGCCGCCCTCGTTGTCCCCGGAGCGGTGGGAGGCGATCACCACGTGCCCCGTCTTTCTGGCGAGGTTCGCGAACTGCTGGGCCTCCCAGAGCGTCCCTATCTGGTTGACCTTCATGATCACGCCGTTGGTGCTGTTCTTCGACACGCCTATCTTGAGCCTCTCGACGTCGGTGGTGTAGAGGTCGTCGCCGGTCACCAGGACGTCCTTCAGGGCCGCGTGCAGCCGCGCATAGCCGTCGAAGTCGTCCTCGTAGAGCGGGTCCTCGAGGTAGAGGAGGTCGTACCTGTCGCAGAGCTCCGAGACGAAGACGATCTGCTCCTCGCGCGAGAGGGTCTTCTTCGTCGTCCTGTAGTAGTAGCCGCCCTTCCGGGGGTCGTGGAGGCTGTCGGCGGCGACGTCCACGCCCATCCGGATCCGTCGACCCGTCTCGTCCTGGACCGCTCCGATCACCTCGGAGACCACCCCCATGGCCTCGATGTCCGTCAGGCCGGGAGACCAGCCTCCCTCGTCTCCCCTGCCCACGGGATACTTCAGCAGCTTCGAGAGCTTCTTCCCGACGCCCTTGTGCACCTTGAGGTTGAGCTCGATCGCCTCTCGGACGTTGCGCGCCCCCAGAGGCGCGACGAGGATCTCCTGGAAAGCGGGAGAGAGGTCGCTCGCGTGCTTCCCACCACCGATCGTGTTCCCAAGGGGGAAGGGGAGCGTCCCAGACTTTGGGTCGATCACCCGGCAAAGCGGGATCGCCGCTCGCCTTCGCCTCCGCCTCGGAGGCGGCGACGCTCACCGCGTAGGCCAGAGACCCGCCGATCCTGGAGTAGTTCTTTGTCCTGTCGATGTTCCGGAGCGCCCAGGTGACCCCCGACGGGTCGGAGGCGTCGAGGCCCCGAATCTTCGCGGCGAAGTTCCTGTTGAACTGGGACACCGTCTTGTCCGGGTCGTCGTCGAAGAACGGGACGGCCTCGTTGGTGCCCCGGCTCGCTCCGGAGGGGGACATCGCCCTGCCCATCCTGCCCTCGACGAGGACGTCGGCCTCGATGCCCGGGTCTCCCCTCCCGTTGAAGCAGACCCTCACCTTGACGTCTTGGATTCGCATGGTAGCTACCTCACTTCCGCTGGCTCGCGGCAGGTGCGGTTATCTTTTCGCGTCTCCCTTTCTGCTCGCCGTTGGTTACGAAGGTGGGTTCTTCTGGGCGTAGTAGGGCAGGACTTGGTCGATGAGGTCGACCGAGGAGATCAGCATCCTCCTGCAGCAGTACCTCTTGATCTTGAGGTCGTCGAGGACCTTGCCGGGGTCTTCCCCAGTCTTCACCCTGCTCTCAAAGTCTGCGAACTTGTCGCCTATCATCTTGCCGCAGGTAAAGCACCGGATCGGTATCATCATGGTTATCTGATCACCTGTATGATTTTTGGCGTCTTCTTCTTGCTCCTGGTCCGCCGAACTTCTTGGGCTCGGTCTGTCTCGGATCGCCGGCGAGGAGGTATTTATTGTAGGCGGCCATCCTTTCCTTGAGGCTGGCGCCCTTCACCTGGTCGATGTAGGCGCGGGCGATTGCCATCGCCGCGGCGTCGGCCTGGCTCATGAAGCCTCCCCCTGCGACGCTGACGTCGACGTCGTACTTCTCCCTAAGCTCGCCCACTATGGTCACTGGAGCCATCATGTGCAGGCGCGCGATCTCCGGCTGCCACACTTCGAGGGGCACGCCGTTCACCCTGATCCTCCCCTTGCCGAGCGTGAGGGCCGCCGTGGCCCTCGAGGTCTTCCTCGCGCCAGGGTAGAGTTTCGGCCTTGCCGCGGGCTTTGTCTGTGTCACCAAGTTATCTCAACCATTCCATCCGATGTTGTGTGCGAGCTCCGCGATGGTGGTGTACATCGGCAGCGGCCTAGTTGCGAGCGCCTCGTCGATCTTCGTGAGTTTGACGCCGGAGTATTTCGCGGGGACTCCCATGTAGAACCTGACCCTCTTCAGGCCTAATGTCCCCTTCGTCTTGGTCTTCGGGACCATCCCGCGGACCATCCTCCACATGATGTTGTCAGGCCGTCTGGGGTGTAGCGGGCCGTAAATCGGGTTGACCTTGCTGCCGAGCTCGAGCCTCTGCTTCCATGCCTCAATTACAGTGTCTCTCTTTCCCGAAAGGACTGCCATCTCCGCGTTCAGCACGACCACCCTCTTGCCCCGGAGAATCTCGGAGGCGACCCTTGAGCAGAGCCGTCCGGCGATGTGGCCCGTCGCGTCGATGTAGAGGACGCCGTCGGCGGCTGGCTTGGCTGCTTCGACCTCTGGGCTCGCGACGGGCTTCGCTGGCTTGGCTTCCGCCTTCGCAGGAGACGCCATCGCCGTTTTGGCCTTACTTGACAAGGGCGACCCCGCTCCCTTCGGGATATTTCTTAACGAAATCCTCGACTGTGTAGGCCTTGCCTCCGGCCCGCTCTATCTTCGACCTGGCTGAGGCCGAGAAGGAGAAGGCGCCGACGTCGAGCTTCTTCTCAAGGTTGCCTGTCCCGAGCACCTTGCCCGGGACGAAGACCGCCGAGGCGTCGCCGACGCGGGCGAGGCGCGCCACGTTGACCTCCGGCCAAGTGACAGTCCCAGAGGAGAGGTACCTAGCGGCATCCCTCCAAATCCCCGGCTTCGTCTCGCCTCGAGCCTTCCTCTCGAGGAGGACTATGGCGCTCCGGAGAATCTTGTTGGCCTTCGTAAGCTTCAGCGTCATTGAGCGGCCTTCTCCTCGACTTCCTTCTGCAGCTCCTTGAGCTTCTCTTCGAGCTTCTCTATCGACCTCGTTACTATCTCCTTGGCGGGTAGCGTGCCGCTCGTCTCTACCTTGAGCACGAAGACGCCCTCGCCTTTTCCTTCGGTGAGGACCGACGCCGTGGCGGGCTGCCACTTGGCGTGCTCCTTCCCTCTCCCGAGCCTTGCGTACGCCTCGAGCTTGACCGACTGGCCGACGGCGAGCTTCACTATCGGGATGTTGGGGCTGACGGGGCTGATGTCCCTGTCCTCCGAGACGAGGTCGCCGGAGAGCACCGTGCGCGGCTTGTCCTTCGCGGTAGCGTCGAGCACCAGGAGGACCCGGCACTTTTGGCATCCCAGGGGGCTGCCGCAGTCGCACTTGTCGGGGAGGACGTACCTCTCGAGGTCGGTCTTCAGGGGTATCATCCCGAGCCTGTGGGCGAGTATCTCGTCGTAGAGGACGGACGAGTTCTCGAGGATCACGATGTCGTCGATTGCCATGGAGGGGACCTCTGAGATAGCAGAAACGCCGCACTGCGTTCGCGTAGCTGCGGTCGACGCCCTCGAGCTGAAGGACGATCGTGTCCTCGCTCTCTTGTAGCACTTTTACCTTAGGCATTACCAAAACTTGCTATCACTCACCGTGGGAAACAGGGAATTTACGATGCGATTCGTGGGGTTTAAAAGCGTTAGTGGGAGTTTTGCCTCGTCCTTGGGGAGGGCTGTCCCTTTTCTTGTCGTTACGCTCTGCGGCCCCTTCTTCCGCCCTTCTTCCTCGTGGTATCGTGGGGTATCGGGGTCGCGTCCTCTATCCTGCCGATCCTGAACCCCGACCTTGCGATGGCCCTGATCGCGGCCTGGGCTCCCGGGCCTGGGGTCCTGGGCCTGTGCCTCCGACCGCCCTCACTTTGATGTGGACCGCGGTGATGCCCTTGCCCTTTGCGACGTCGGAGGCGGCGGACGCAGAGCGCATGGCCGCGTACGGGGACGCCTCGAACCTGTCCGCCTTCACGTGCCTCCCTCCCGAAGAGAAGGATATCGTCTCGGCTCCGGTCAGGTCGGTTATGTGGACTATCGTGTTGTTGTAGCTGCTGTAGATGTGGACGACCGCCCACTTCTCCTTGAGCGACTCGTCCTCCTCGAGAGAAGGGGTGATCTGCCCTGTGGTGACGTTGGCCTGAGCCTGCTCCTCCTCAACCTCGGGCGTGCCTTCGGTTGACGCCTCCTCCGTTGCCTCCACTTCTAGCTCTTCTTCGGGGACGCCCATTTTCTATATCACTATCTCATGCGGCCGCCGGAGTGACCGCTGCGGGCTGCTCGGTCGGGGCTGGGGCCGGGGCGGCTGCGGGGCCGCTCTGGTGGCACCGGCGCCGCTGGCTTTGGCGTCCCAATCCCGCCCGTGACCTGAAGGCTGCCCTCCTCGTCCGCCGTGACCATGTAACCGGGGATGTCGACCGTCCTCTTGCCGATCTTGATGTGGCCGTGGACGATGAGCTGCCTCGCCTGCAGAGGCGAGACCGCTGCCCCCTTCTTGTAGATTAAGGTCTGGAGCCTCCTTCCCAAAAAGTCCTCCACGCTCAGGTTCAGCACGTCGTCGAGAGCGACGCCCTCGGCGACGAGGCCCCTCCTGCTCAGGCTGTCCAGCAGCTTCTTCCCGTCCTTGGCCCTGACCTCCGCCGAGGCAGCGAGAAGGTGCCTCGCCTGCTTCCTCACGTTGCTCAGCTCGCCCTGGGTCTTCCAGAGCTCCCTCTTGTTCCTGAGACCGTAGGTCCCGACGAGGTAGAGCTCCTGCGCGAGCTGCTCGCTCCTCCACGGGTTCTTGGGTCGCGAGTATGTCTTCCTCGGCTTCTTTGGGTCGCCCATCTAGATCACTACTCTACTTCTTCTCTTCGGCGGTCTTCGCGGCTTGCGCGGCCTGCTGCAGCGTCGCCTTCCTCACGCCGACGGTCTTCCCCTTCCTGCCCGTGGTGCGAGTGCGCTGTCCCCTGACCTTGAGCCCGAGGCGAGTGCCTCACGCCCCTCCAGCTCTGGATGTTCCTCTCCCTCTCGACGTCGCTCTTCAGCGCGAGGTCGAGGTCGGTCCCGATGAGCTGCTTGGTCTCCCCCGACTCGGGGTCCCTCTTCCTGTTGAACGCCCACTGGGGGACGTTCAGCGAGGACGTGTCCGCGAGGACCCTCTCGATGTCCTTGACCTGGCGACTCTGATAACTGTCCGAACCTCATCTTTGGGTCGATCCCCGCCCCGCTCACGACCGCCTGCGCGAAGTTGTAGCCGACACCCTTCAGGTCAGCGAGGGCGGCGACGGCCTTCTTGCGCCCGTCCAGGTCCTTCCCCTTCACTCTGACTAGGTACCTGAACTCGGAGGCCTGCGGGGACGACAAATGCTACTTTTCAGCCCCTCGGCGTCACATTATAAGATTTTGCCGTGTGCTAGAGTATCTCCACGCTGTCGACCTTCCCGTCCCCGTCCATGTCGAGGCCGTGGAGCACCACGGCAAAGTCCCCGGCCTGCTCGCTGTATCCCGCGAGCACCTGCTCAGCCATGTTTGTCAGGCCTATCACCGCAGCCTTGGTCGCGGCCCCGGAGAGCCCCGCCGCGATGACGCAAACCTTGGACGGGTCCCACGGGTTCCTGATCTTGGTGAGGACCGAGTCGAACTCGGAGAGGTACTTCCTCCCTGAGGCGTCGACTATCGAGCCGAAGAAGCTCTCCTCGGAGAAGCGGACGGGCATGTACTGGTTCAGCTCCGCGGATATCACGTTGGTCCTCGGCCCTCCGACCACGAGGAGGTTCGAGCCCTGCAGCTTCTCGGTCTTCAGGTCGACGTCGAGCTTGACCGGGAACGTGCGCGGGAGCCTCGACGAACTGCCCCAGGGCGAACCCCAGCTGAATTGCGTAGTGCCCGTCCCTGCCCTGCGTGCGGTTCGGGCCGTGCGCCTCGGGAGAGCCGACGACTATCCAGCCGTCGAGCTGCGCCGTCCTCGGAGATGAACTCCTTGAGGAACCTCCCCAACCTCGCCGACCTCGAGAGGCCCGAGCGGATGGCCCGAACTCCTCGCCCTTGACGTCGAACTCGATCGCGTAGCCGTCGGAGGCGAGGGCGTAGAGCTGGGCCTTGCCTCCCCTCACAGTCCTCTGCGAGACGCGCTTGACCAGCCCTGCATCCTCGAGCTTCCTCATGTGGTAGTAGACCGCCTGGTGGTAGAGCTTGAGCTCGCGAGCGATGCTCGAGGGGTAGTTCGGCCCCTTCGCTAGGAGGCGCAGGATCCTGTGGCCCAGACCCGCGGCGGCCGGGAAGAAGCCCGAGGGGTCGGTGTCCGCGAGGACCCTCTTCGCCCTGCCGCCCCGCTGTTGTGGGTCGACCAGGACCTTCTCCTTGCGCATGCGCCGTCGTCCCGCGCACCACTATTAAAGAAATATGCATGGTGGGCCCGGAAGGCCGGCCAGAGCCGCTCGACTGCATGCAAACTCTGTTGTGCATACTCCGTCGGTTGGAGTGGTGGCTCCTTATTACGGCTGGCGAGCGCCGTGTCCGATTTAACAGAAGATGTGCGGAATAATAGCGGCGGTCTCGTCGGACGAGGAGGTTGCGCCGATCTTGCTCGAGGGGCTCAAGCGCGAGGAGTACAGAGGGTACGACTCCGCGGGAGTGGCGCTGTCTCAACGGGAAGGGCACGATAACGGTCAGGAAGGACGTCGGGGAGGGTGGAGACAGCTCGAGCAGAGGTACAACTTCGCGGGGCTGGGCGGGAAGGTGGGGATCGCGCACACGAGGTGGGCGACCCACGGCGGCGTCTCCCAGAAGAACGCGCACCCGCACGTCTCCTGCAAGGGCCGGTCGCGATAGTGCACAACGGGATAATCGAGAACTACCTCGAGCTCAGGAAGGAGCTGCAGTCGAGAGGGCACACCTTCGCGAGCCAGACTGACAGCGAGGTCATCGCCCATCTGATCGAGGAAGAGTACGAGAAGGACAGGGACCCCGTGAGGCGACCCTCGCGGCCGCGAAGGAGATGCGAGGGCAGTACGCCTTCGTCGCGCTCTTCAGGGACAGGCCTGACCTGCTGATGGGAGCGAGGTACGACGCCCCCCTCGTGGTGGGGATGGGCGAGAGGACCAAGTTCCTCGCGAGCGACGTGCTCGCGTTCCTTGCCCACACCGACATGGCGATCTTCCTCGACAACAAGGAGGTGGTCGAGCTCACCGCGAAGGGCGTGCGCATCTTCACCCTCAAGGGGAAGGAGGTGGACGCGAAGAGCAGGAAGGAGACCAAACTCGCCTGGGAGCTGGGAAGCCTCTCGAAGGCGAACTACGCGCACTATACCCTGAAGGAGATACACGAGCAGCCGACCTCGGTCCAGAGCGCGCTGCTCCAGGACCCCGAGAAGGTGACGCGCTGATCGCGGACAGGCTGAAGAGCGCGAGGTCGGTCGTGCTTGACGGCGTCCGGCTCGTCCTACCACGCCGCCCTTCTCATGCGGATCAGGCTCGCAGCCGAGGCGAAGATGAGGTGCGAGGTCGTCCTCTCGGGCGAGTTCGAGAGGGAGCTGCCCTTCATCGACGAAGAGACCGTCGTCGTCGCGCTGAGCCAGAGCGGGGAGACCGCTGACCTCCTCGAGGCGGTGAAGAAGGCCAGGAACAGGAAGGTCGGCGGCGTCGTCTCTCTCGTCAACGCGGCGGGGTCTTCGCTCGCGCGGCAGAGCGACCAGACGCTGCTCCTGAACTGCGGCCCCGAGGTCGGGCGTGGCGGCGACGAAGAGCTTCACGGCGCAGGTGATGGTCGGGAACCTCATAATCGACAAGATGACCGGGAAGGACACGATAGGCGACCCGTACAGGCTGGGGACGCTCGTCGAAAAGGCCCTCGCGACCGAGCACGATGATGAGGAGGCTCGCCCACGAGTATCAGCGACCGGCCTGACTTTTACTTCATCGCGAGAGGCGGGCACTACCCGGTCGCGCAGGAGGGTGCCCTGAAGCTCAAGGAGCTCTCCTACATCCACGCCGAGGGGATGCCCGCGAGCGAGCTGAAGCACGGGACGCTGGCCCTGATAGAGAAGGGAACGCCCGTCGTCGTCATCGCCCCGAGCGGCCACGGATACGACGACACCATCTCCAACGCCCAGGAGCTCGCCGCGAGGGGCGCCGAGATAATCGGGGTCGCGCAGAAGCCCCACCCGGTCTTCACGCACACGGTGAGAGTCCCGCCGTCGAACGGGAGCATCGCGCCGGTCCTCGAGGTCGTCCCGCTCCAGCTCCTCGCCTACTTCATGGCGACGGAGAGGAAGAACGACCCCGACCATCCGAGGAACCTCGCCAAGTCGGTCACGGTCAAGTAACGACTTAAAGCCCGGTCGATTCGAGAGCCGAGTCGTGGCACAAAAGGAAGCGGGCAGAGCGGTCAGGGACAAGAAGGCGAAGAAGTACCTACGGCACCCCGAGAAGGCTATCGAGGTCACCCCAGAAGAGCGTCTCGGAGCTCCTCGACGCGATGAGCCAGACGGGCTTCCAGGGGAAGAGGCTCGGGGAGGCCGCGAGGATCTGGTCGGAGATGGTCCAGCAGAAGGGACTGACGATATTCATGGGCTACGCCGGCTCGATGAGCACCACGGGGCAGTGGAAGATAGTGAGGTGGCTGATCGAGAACAGGTACATCGACGTCCTCGTGAGCACGGGCGCCAACATCTCGGAGGACATCTTCGAGGCGATGGGGCACAACTACTACCAGGGGACGTGGATGGCCAACGACGAGGACCTCCTCGACGCGAAGATAGACAGGTTCTACGACATCTACGCTGACGAGTACGACTACAGGGAGCTGGAGGCCCTGATCAAGAAGTTCGCGTCCACGCTGGACGACGAGCAGGCCCTACTCGACGAGGGAGTTCCTCAGCCTCTTCGGCAAGTACCAGTTCGAGAAGGGGATCAAGGAGCATCACGGCGGCCGCGTGGAGGAACAAGGTGCCTGTCTACTCCCCGGGCCTCATCGACAGCGGCTACGGCGTGGCGCTGAGCCTCCTCAAGAGCGCGAGGGGAAGCTGATCAGGCTCGACCAGACCCAGGACATGGAGGAGCTGGGCCAGATAGCCGAGAGGACGAAGAAGACAGGCGTCGTCTACATCGGGGGCGGGGTGCCCAAGGACACCATCCAGCTCGCGACGATAATCAAGTCGCTCTCCGAGGGAGGCGAGGAGTCGACCCCGCACGACTATGCCATCCAGATCACCACGGACTCGTCCGCAGTGGGGAGGGCTCTCCGGCTGCACCCTCGAGGAGGCCATAAGCTGGGGGAAGATAGCCGCGGACTCGAAGAGGAGCGTGGTCTACTGCGACGCGACGCTCGCGCTCCCTCTCATCGCGCACGCGATGAACGAGAAGGTGAGCTCGAGGAAGGACCCTCCCGACCTGAGCTGGGTCTTCAAGAACAAGTGAGCGGCGGCGCTCACGGGGAGTAGCGCCCCGAGGACGAGGCTCCCGTAGCCCGTGGAGTTCCTCAGGAGAGCAAGATAGCTCGTGGAGTTCAGCACGAGGAAGGACGGCTGGACCATCTGCTCCTCGAGCGGCTTTGAGTTCGTGAGCGAGTAGAAGGCGAGGGGCGAGAAGTCGATGGACTTTTCCAGGGTCATGGACGAGGTGTAGACGTTCACCTGGCTCGCCGAGATCGCGAAGAGCGAGCCGTCAGCCCAGACCAGCGTCGACGCGGGGATCCCGACGTCGTAGAAGGTCCCCGCCCCGCTCCCAGTCGCGCTCAGCGACCTCGACCTCGTCGGAGGAGGGGATCGAGAGGTAGACGTCCGTCCCGTCGGTCGCGACGCTCGTGTAGCCGTTGGAGTCGAGGATCCCGCCCCTGAGGACCGCCCCCGACGAGGAGGAGAGGACGGCGAGGAACGGGTTCGAGCCCTCGTAGGGCCCGCCGTAGTAGTTGGGCTGGGTCCAGTACGTGTCCGAGAACAGCGACGCCACGACGCCGGAGCCCGCGGAGGACGCGAGCAGGTCGTCGGGGTAGAGGTTGCAGAAGTTGAAGTAGACGGGCGTCGACCACGGGTTCTCGACGCCCTGCGAGCTCGGCCGAGTACGCGTAGATGGTCACCACGTTGCCGCTCGGGTCGGTGCAGCCGAACCCTCCCGGGTTGGCGTCCGCGGCGTAGACGTAGAACTGGGTGGCGTCGGAGCCGGCGAGGTTGTAGGTGTCCGCGGGGACGGTGGTCGGCGACGGCCCGCTCGACGAGAGGAACCAGCCGTCGTAGTAGGCGTAGAGGCCGTCAGTCGCCTTCTGGACGGGCTGCGAGCCCACGGGGTAGGGAGGCTGGCCGTTGTTGGGGAACTGGACCTCGACCGTGGTGTAGAGCCTCAGCAGCCTCATCGAGTAGGTCGCGACCGAGGTCCCTGAGGGGTCGAGCCTGAAGAGGTTCGAGGTGAACTGGTCGCCGAAGTAGCCGTCCGAGACGTAGGCGCTGCCGTCGGAGAGCGGGAGGACGTCCGTGACCTCGCCCTGCCCGGCGTCGAAAGACCAGAGCTGCGCCCCCGTCAGCGTAGAGAAGGCGAAGGCCGACGGCCCCTGCGGAAAGGAAGAAGCGCGTCGGGTCGCTCGGGTTCTGGTAGACCTGCATGTCGACGCCGGGCCCGCCCACGCCGGTCTCCAGGGTCTTCAACCCCCCGCCGGAGGGGGCGCTCGAGGGGGAGGAGGCGAAGACGTTTCCGAGGCTCGTGACCACGGCGACGGAGGACGGGAACGCGCCGGTCGACCCGGCCTTGATGACGACCGAGGACCCCACCGAGAGCGAGTCCTCTACGGGGAGCTCCTTCGAGAGGGTCGAGTTCTGGAGCAAGAGGTAGGAGAGCTGGGACGGGATCAGGCCGTCGTTGGTGATGGTGACGTTCCCTCCTCTGGATATCCCGACGGAGAGGCGCTCGAGAGACCGCATCTGGGCGACCTGGGCGGCCTGCTGCGCCGCGGCGTCGGCCTTCTCGCTCGAGGAGAGCGCGGAGGAGACCGCCTGGAGCGACGCGATCACGAGGAGGTAGATCATGATGAACCCGTAGACTGAGCTGAGCCCGGCTCTCCTCCTCCGCCCGGAGCGCCCGGTCGTCCGCGCGGCCTTCATGGGAGTTGAATCCGGCGCGCTATTTAGCCGGCCATGCGCCCTTCCACCAAAGGATTTATCCCGGCTCCCGGCGGGCTCGCACGGGTTCCAGAGAATGCACTACGACGGCTCCTTCGAGGTCCCCGTACCGAAGCAGAAGGTCTACGATTTCGTGATGGACCCCGCGAAGATCACGTCGATCTTCCCGGACGTCCAGGACGTCAAGGTGGTCGACGAGAACAACTTCACGCTCAAGGCGAAGGTCGGCATCTCCTTCATCAGGGGGATGATGGACGTCAAGCTCACCATCGCGGAGAGGACCCCGCCCACCTTCGCCAAGATGAAGGCGAAGGGGAACGGGCTCAGCAGCTCCGTGGAGCTGGAGAACACCTTCACGATGGAGGACGCCCCCGGGGGCACGGGCACGGTCGTCAAGTGGGCCGCGGACGCTAAGATCGCGGGCCTGATGGCGAGCGTCGGCTCAAGGCTGATCGACGCGGCAGCGCAGAAGTACGTCACCGAGATCATCGGGTCCCTGAAAGAGAAGCTCTCTTCTTCCTAGCCGCTGCGGTCCATCAGGGCCTTCAGGTAGCTCGGCGAGGCGGGCATCCTGTCGACGACCACATGGAAGCTCGAGAGTGCGTCCTCGACCGCGTTCATTATCGTCGGGGTCGCGGCTATCGTCCCGGCCTCCCCCATCCCCTTCACGCCCAGAAGGTTGGAGTCGGTGGGCGTCTCGGTCGTGCCCCAGACGATGTTCAGGGAGCATGTCCGCCGAGGGCATGAGGTAGTCTGCGAGGGTGGTGGAGAGCGGCTGTCCGTTCTCGTCGTTGACCACGTCCTCGATGAGCGCCTGGCCTATCCCTTGGACGACGCCCCCGTGGACCTGGCCCTCCACCACCAGGGGGTTGAGGATCTTGCCGCCGTCGTCAACGGCGAAGTACTTCAGCAGCTTCACGACGCCCGACTCCCTGTCCACCTCGACGAGGGCGACGTGGTTCCCGAACGGGTAGGTGTTGCTCTTCGGGGCGTAGGCGCTGTAGACGAAGAGCGTCGGCTCCATGCCCGGGGGCAGGGCGAACGGGTCGTAGGCGAGGGCGGCGACCTCGGAGAACTTGAGCTTCTTCGAGGGCTGGTCCTCGCGGTAGATCGGAGCCCTTGCTGAACACCATCTTCGCTGCCGACCTAGCGCCGAGCTTCCGGGCGGCGATAGCTGACATCTTCTCCCGGATCTTCCGCGCGCACAGAAGGGCAGCGCTTCCGGAGAGCGCGGCAGACCTGCTCCCCGCGGTGAGGCTGCTCCACGGCAGCATCGAGGTGTCTCCGTCGCGGACTGTGATGTCGTCCATGAGCTACCCCCAGCTCGTCCGCCACGACCTGGGCGAAGGTCGTCGCGTGGCCCTGCCCGTGGGAGTGCCCGCCGAGGCTCACTTGGACGCGCCCCTCCTCGCTCACCGACATCGAGGCGGTCTGCGGCCAGAACTGGGCCGAAGGCGCACACCTCCACCCAAGTCGCGAGGCCGATGCCCACGAGCCTCCCCTCTGCCTCGCGCGCCTCCGCTCAGCGAGGAGGCCGTCGTAGTCGGAGACCTTCAGCGCCTTTTGGAGGTTGGCGTGGTAGTCGCCAGAGTCGTAGGTGTGCCCTCCCGAGGTCTGGAACGGGAAGCGCTCTTTCTTGATGTAGTTGAGCTGCCTCACCTTGACGGGGTCGAGCCTCAGTTTCGCGGAGGCGATGTTGATGGCCCTCTCTATCAGGTACGACGCCTCGGGCCTCCCAGCACCCCTGTACGCCCCAAGCGGGACCTTGTTCGTCATGGCGACGTCCGCCGACGCCTCGTAGTTCGGTATGTCGTAGACCCCCGGGACCATCTTCAACGTGATCGACGCCATCTCCGCCTCCCCTCCGTAGGCGCCGCCCTCGACGACGAGCCTCACCTTGAGCCCGAGGATGCGCCCGTCCCGCGACATCGCCAGCTCGGCGAACTGCACCTGCCCCCTCCCGTGCTTCATGGTGAGGAGGTTCTCCCTCCTGGTCTCGACCCACTTCACCGGCCGGCGAAGAGTCCTGCGCGGCGAAGGAGACGACCGGGTCCTCCGGATAGATACCCGCCTTGCCCCCGAACGCGCCACCCGACGTCGGGGGCGATCACCCTCACGCTTCTCGCGGTTTCATCGAGAGGAGGTCGGCCAGCTCGTCCCTCGCGCCGTGAGGGTCCTGGGTGGAGAGGTAAGACCGTGAGCGACCCTGTCCCCTCGTCGAACTGCGCGACGACGCCCCGCGGCTCCATCGGGGTGGGGCTGAGGCGCTGGTTGAGGAGCTTGACCTTGACGACCTCGTCGGCGCGCTTGAACGCCTTGGCGACGTCCCCCGCGTTGAACGAGACGTGCGACGCGACGTTGTCGGGCAGGTAGTCGTGGACCTTCGGCGAGCCCGGCTTCGAGCGCGGCCTCCGGCGTCGATGACGGCAGGGAGGGACTCGTACTCCACGGCGACGAGCTCCGCCCCGTCCTCCGCGAGTAGGCGTCCTCGGCGACGACGACCGCGACCGCCTCGCCCACGTAGTTGACCGTCTCCGCGGCCAGGGCCTTCCACACGACGCCGGAGTTGTTCGCGCCCCATCCCTCCGCCGCCTCGGCCTCGCCCTCCTCCGCCCATCAGCGGCTCGACGTGCCCCTCGAGGTCGGCCGCCGTGAAGACAGCGACCACGCCCGGATGCTGGACGGCGCCTCCGCGGTCTCTACCTTCACGACCTTCGGCGTGGGCCTGGGTGCTCCTGACGAAGACCGCATGGAGCATCCCGTCGAGCTTGACGTCGTCGACGTAGTTCGCCTTGCCGGTGAGAAACTTCCGTCCTCGACCCTCCTGATGGGCTGCCCGACGAGAGTAGCCTGGGCCTGGTCACTGACCCGCGTAGCAGCGCGCTGGGGTCTGGGTCGCCTTGACACGCGCGCGCGAGCGGTCGAGGCCGTTATGAAACTTTCCTCAGTCGCGCCTAGCGGGCCGCGCGCTGGTGCGTCGCGGTCCTCTCCTCGCCCATCGAGACGATGCTCACGCTCACCTTCATCTCGTCCTCCAGGAACTCCACGAACTTCTCCATCGGCCTGTGGAGCCGCGCCGTGGTCAGCTCCGCGCCGTAGAGCGGCGGGAGGTCGAGGTAGACGGGCTTGACCGAGTCGAGCTCGGGCAGAGCCCGAGAGAACTCGTCGGTCTCGGTCCCCCGCACGTTGTAGTGGGTGCAGACCTTGAACTCCTTGAGCTTCGTCAGGATGTCGAGCTTGGTGAGCGCGAGGGTGGAGACGCCGTTCATCTTGACCGCGTACTTGAGCGCGACGAGGTCCAGCCAGCCGACCCTCCTCGGCCTCCCGTGGTGGCGCCGTACTCCCTCCCCGTCTCCCTGATGAGCGTCTCGAGCTTTCCGTGTATCTCGGTGGGGAACGGGCCCTCCCCCACCCGCGTGGCGTAGGCCTTGGCCACCCCCATCACGTCCCCGAGCGAGGTGGCGGGGATCCCGAGGCTGGCGGGGACGTAGCTCGCGAGGGTGTGGGTCCCGGTTACGTAGGGGTAGGTCCCGTGGATGAGGTCGAGGAGGACGCCCTGGGCGCCCTCGAAGAGGACCGAGTGCCCTGCCTCGTTGGTCTCCATCATCTCCTCACCGACGTCGCCGACCACCCCCTTGAGCGAGGCCTTCGCGGAGTCCGTCCACCCCTCCATCGAGGGGAGCTTCTTCATGAACGTGCTGTAGAACGCGAGGCGGACCTCAGGTCGAAGGTGCCCCTCTCCAGGTCCCCCGCCCTAGGCGTGAGGCGGAGCGCCCGCATCGCGTACGAGGGGCCTATCCCCCGCTTCGTGGTCCCGATGGCCCTGTCCCCCCTGAGCTCCTCGATGAAAGAGTCCATCTCCTTCTCGAGCGGGGTGACGATGGTGCACCTCCCGTCGACCAGGAGGTTCGCCTTGTGCCCCTCCCGCTTTATCATCTCGACCTCTTCCTTCAGCGTCTGAGGGTCGACGGCCACTCCCGGCCCTATGAGGAGCCGCTTCCCCTTCAGGAGGCCTGAGGGGAGGAGGTGGAAGACGTACGTCTTCTTCCCGATTACGATGGTGTGCCCGGCGTTGCTGCCGCCGTTGTATCGGACGACCGAGCGGAACCTGTCAGCGTAGTAGTCTACAATCTTCCCTTTGCCTTCGTCTCCCCACTGGAGGCCTACGATGCAAAGGTTCCGCAAACCGCGCCATCTTCGCCGAGCCGCATTTAACTCTATACGGGAAAAATTGGGCGCAGGCGGTTTCGCGCCAGACGCCATCACCTCGGACGAATTCCTGAAGCGATGATCTCGGCTATCGCGCGGGCGCGTCCTCTCGCGCCGCTTCCCCGGGCGTTCCTTCCTTCTTGTCGTCGGGATGTTCGATCGATCTTCGAGATCTCCGACTTGGAGAGGGTGTGGCTGGGTTTCTCGGGTAGCATCCCCTGAGGCCTCAGGAGAAGCACGACGATGAGGAGCGACCCGAAGAGCAGGTATTCCAGCCAGGTCACGTCGAAGGGCAGCACGTTCTGCAGGAGATACTTCGTCGCGTCGATGTACTGGAGGAGGAACACGAAGACGAACGTCCCCACGGCGACGCCGGAGTTGCTGGCCACGCCTCCGAGTATCACGATGAGCCACGGCCAGAACGTCCAGGTGACCCTGTCGTAGATGGCGGGGTTGGTGTCCCCGGTGTAGATCGTGTACAGCGCCCCTGCCACCCCGGTGATTATTGAGGCGATTATCAAGACGTTCCTCCTTATCGCGACCGTGTCCTTCCCCAGGCCTCCGCGGCGGCCTCGTTGTCCCTCATCGCCCTCAGCGTCCTCCCGAGCGGGGACCTGACCATCCTCTCGGCGTAGACATAGACGACGAGCGCGAAGGCCGCGATGAGCAGGGTCGCGCCGAGCGTCGAGTAAGCTGCCCGCCCACGCGAAGAAGTTCGGTATCCCGATGCCCAAAGTCCCGTTGATGATTGGAGTGTAGTTGCCCAGGAAGATCTGGAAGAAAGCGGCCGACCCGAGCAGGAGCATCGCCAGGTAGTCTTCGCGGAGCCTTATCGCCGGGAAGATGGAGATGTACCCCAGGATGCCCCCGACCAGCCCTCCTATGGCCATCGTGATTGCTATCAGGGCCACGGAGGCGGGGATGTCCGACTGGAGCATCGAGGTGAGCTTGTCGGCTATCAGGAAGTTGTCCAGGCCGACGAGGTTGCCCTGGGACGTGCATTATCCACGCCGCGGCACGAATCGCGACGCTTCCCGAGAACGCCGCCCCTCCCATGAAGTAGAGGACCTTCCCGAAATTGGGGATTCCGGCGTACCCCATCTCGATGTTCAGGCTTATGCTGATTATCAGGTAGAGGGCGAAGAAGGCGAGGAGCCCGCTGAGGAATGTGCTCCAGTACGTTATCCCGAGGATGGCCAGGGGCGGCAGCATCATCTCTTCCCCCTCGAAGTGAGCCGCCTCCAGTCGAGCGAGGTTATCCCTCCCGGGAGGACGAGCAGCGTGATCGACCATTACGAGCAGCGGAATGCCGGGCTCGTAGGCCGTCACCCAAGACCCCATGTACTGCGCCCCCAAGGTCGTGACGAGTATCTCGCTGCCTCCGACGACGAGCCCTCCGACCACCGCTCCGTAGATGCTCTTGAGGCCTCCGAGGATGCTGCCCGGCGAACATGGATATCAGGAGGATGGAGCCGATGTCCGGCTCTCCTCCCTGCCAGAGCGAATAGAACACCCCCGCGATGGCCGCCAGCCCTCCGGCTATGAACCAAGAGGTGACGTAGACCACCTCGGTGTTCACCCCGACCACCTTGGCGAGGTTGGGGTTCTCCACGGTGGCCCTCATGGCGAGCCCGAAGCGCGTCCTGGTCAGGACCAGGTAGAGGCCGATCGTCGTCAGCGCGAGCGCCGTGGGGGCCGCGTAGACCACGCCGTTCACGCCGAAGAGAGTGAAGTCCGCCGACGTGAGGGCGTAGAACAGCTTCGCGTCGTAGACCTCCTTCACCTGATAGAGGTAGTCCGAGTATATCCCGAAGATCCCGACGAATACGATGTCGACCGCCAGGGTCGCGATCATCAGGGAGATGATGGATGCCCCCCTCCTGGAGAGGGGCCTCAGCACCAGGAGGTACATCGCCGATCGCGATGACCCTCCGACCAGGAAGGAGAGGGGCAGCGACTCGTACGGATTGATCTGTTGATGCTGCAGGAGCGCGAAACCCGTGTAGAGCCCGGCGGTCACCAGAGCGCCCTGCGCGAAGTTGGGAACCTTGGTCGTGATGTACGTGAGCGTCAGACTGACGCTCATCAGCGCGAACAGGGACCCGTACACTATCGCGCTGATGACGTACGGCGGTAGAGCGAAGATCGCCTTCACCCTGACAGTCAAAACTCCTGTCAAGTCTTAAATAGTTTGCTGGACTATTGTGGCGCACGAAACTATCGAGAAGGAGAGGCGCATCTAGCGGAACAGCATCGCGTTGCTGGTTGTTGGCTTATCGTGGCGCAGGATCACCTAGCTTCGTCGGCGCAGGGTTGACGTACACAGTGACCTCCTACTCGACTCAGAAGTCGGCCGGACCGTCACCGAGACCGTGACACACCGTAGCGGATCGGCGAGCGGTCTCTCCGGAACGATCACCATCGGGGACCTGACCGACCTCTCCGGACAGCTCGCAGGCCATCGGCTCCCAGCAGAAGATAGCGGTGGGCCTCGCAATCACCGACATCAACGCCTACCTACCAACAATAGGGGTGACCAACGTGCAAGTTCGCGGCGATCACCGAGGACACGGCCTCAATCCGGCGACCGCGCTCACCGACCTGCAGACCCTTCCTCGGACGGAGTCCAGGTGGTCGTCGGGCCGCTCACCAGCGGCGAGGTCAGCAACATCCTCCAGTACGCCGACAGCAACCACATCGTCCTGATCAGCCCGTCCTCGACCGCCATCAGCTTGGCCGATCCCGAACGACTACCTGTTCAGACTCGTGCCGAACGACGCGGCCCAGAGCTTTGCCATCGCCCGCGCGCTGGTCAGACGAGAACGTCAAGGACATCGTCGTCGATCAACCAGCAGACGCGTGTACGGCACCGGGCTTGCCAACGCCACGATGAACAGGTTCGTCGCGCTCGGAGGCCACGCAGAGGCGGAGATCCAGTACGCCACGACAGCGACAGACTTCACGCCAACGCTGACGACGGCCCAGAGCGAATACCAGTCCGCGGTGGCCAAGTATGGGGCCAGCCACGTGGCCGTGGTCGCAATAGGCTTCCAGGAGGTGGGACAGATGCTCGTCCAGGCGAAGAGCAGCTTCCCGGGCCTGCTGGCAGCCACTTGGTACGGGTCTGACGGCGAGTCCCAGAACACCGACTTCACCAACTCCACCAGCGCGGCGGCACCGATCGCGGCGCAGGTGAAGCTCCTCAGCACGATCGGCCAGTCTCCGGTGCCCACGGCGAAGACCGAGGCCTTCTATCTCGGAGTTCAACGCCGCAGCCCACGACAACGCCGGTCTCGTACGCGATCAACGCGTACGACGCGACGTGGGTAGCCGCACTCTCCATCCTGGCAGCGGGCAGAACAACGGTCAGGCAATCCAGAAGGCGCTCCCCAGCGTCGCCAACAACTACTACGGCGCCTCGGGCTGGACGACTGCAGCTCCAGGCCACTCGGCGCAGGCCACGACGAAGCACCCGTCGGCTACGACGTCTACGGAGTGCAGACCGTCAGCGGGACCACCCAGTGGGTCCTAGCAGGCGACCTACTCCTCCGGCACCGACGCGATAACCTGGCAACCCGGAATGCCTTAAAAGACTCGCTCCCGCACCTCATTTTATCGATGGCCGCAGCAGCGGACATTCTGCAGGTCAAGGAGCTCAGCAAGTCCTTCGGGAAGCTTCAGGCCGTCGACGGCATCTCGTTCGGCCTCGAGGCCAAGAAGATCACCATCCTGATAGGGCCGAACGGTTCGGGCAAGACCACCCTCGTCAACCTGATCTCGGGGTTCTACAAGCCAGACGGGGGCGACGTCTTCTACAAGTCCAAGCGCATCACGGGGTGGGCACCGCACAGGGTCTACCGCGCGGGCATCGCCAGGACCTTCCAGATCCCGGCGCTCTTCTCGAAGCTGAACGTCCTCGAGAACGTCCTCGTCGCCGAGAAGCACAACCCCGGAGAGGGCTTCCTTCGGGCCCCGCTGGAGCGGCTCTGGAAGAGCCCCGGAGGAGGCCTCGACGGAGCGCGCCGCCAAGATTCTCGAGCTGCTCGGCCTCTCCAAGCTCTGGGAGAAGCAGGCGAGCGCGCTGAGCGGCGGCCAGATGAAGCTGCTCGAGATGGGCAGGGCGCTCATGAGCGGCGCCGACCTGCTGCTCCTCGACGAGCCCATCTCCGGCGTCAACCCGACCCTCGCCCATGAGATTTTCGCCACCATCGTCGAGGCTCAGCGAAGAGCTCGGCGTGACCTTCCTGATAATCGAGCACAGGCTGGACATCGCCCTCGGATACGTGGACCACGTGATAGCGATGGCCTACGGGAAGCTCATCTCCTCGGGAGCCCCGGACGCGGTGATCAGCGACCCACGCGTGATCGAGGCCTACCTCGGTGCCTAGGTTGCTCATAGTCCGAGACCTCTACGCGGGCTACGGGAAGCTACAGATACTCAACGGGGTCTCGGCTCGAGGCCGCGCAGGGGAAGATCACGGTCGTAGTCGGCCCGAACGGCTCGGGAAGAGCACGCTCCTGAAGTCGATCTCAGGGATCGCCTCCGTCTTCGCGGGGGACCATCGAGCTGGACGGGCTCGCGCTCACGAACAAGTCCCCGACCGAGATCGCGAGGTTGGGGGTGGCCTACCTCCCCCAGACGGACAACGTCTTCACCAACCTCACGGTGCGAGAGAACCTTCGGCTGGCCGGATACACGGTAAGGAGGACGACTATCCTCGAGAGGTTCAAGGCCGCGCTCGAGCTCTTCCCCCAGCTCTCCAAATATCTCGGGACCAAGTCCTCGAACCTCAGCGGAGGGGAGAGGCAGATGGTCGCCATGGCGATGGCCATGATGAGGAAGCCGACCGTCGTCATGTTCGACGAGCCCACGGCGAACCTCGCGCCGAAGATAGCCACCCAGGTGCTCGAGACCATCGCTTCGATAACCAAGAGCATGAACCTCACGACCGTGCTCGTCGAGCAGAACGCCAAGCGCGCCCTCGAGATGGGCGACGAGGCCTTCCTGCTCGTAAGCGGCAAGACCGTCTTCAGCGGCACATGCAGGGAACTCCTGGAACACGAGGAGCTCGGCCGGCTGTACCTCGGCCTGCAGCGGGCTTGAACTGGAGCCCGTCAGAGCTCCCGAACCGATGATTGGTGGCGCCGGCGGCAAGATTTGAACTTGCAAGCCCTTTCGAGCGGCAGCTTTCCAGGCTGCTGGGTTACCAGGTTACCCATACGCCGGCCCGGCCGACTCGCCAGTGGCTTTAGCGTATTTCGACTTTGCGTATAGGGCGAACAAGGGCTTTAATCCGCCCACCCGCACGCCGTCGCATTGGGCAAGATCATCGACGCGCATGTCCACTGCTCGGGCAAGAGGAGGGACGACTTGCTCAGGCCCTACGCCAGGCTCAACGGGCTGCGCTACGACCTGGAGGAGCTGCTGGAGCGGATGGAGACAAGCGGGGTCGGCCGAGCGCTTCTGCTTAGCCCCCCGATGGCCGGGGGCGACCCCCTTCCGAACGCCGAGGTCTTGAGGCTCTGCGAGAAGAGCGGGGACGTGCTGTTTCCCGTCTTCACGGTGGAGCCTGAGAAGGGGGCGGTGAAGGACGCGCTCAGGCTCGCGGGCACGCAGAAGGGGTTCGTGAAGGGCTTCAAGGTCTGGCTCGGGTACAGACGGGTCTTCGCCAAGGACGCGGTCTTCGGCCCGCTCTACGACTACGCCGAGGAGCACGATCTGCCGGTCCTCTTCCACACGGGTGACACGGCGAGCAGCAAAGGCAGCCTGGTGCACGCGCACCCGCTCACCCTCGACGAGGTCGCGAACGAGAGAGAGGGGCTCAAGATCGTCGTCTGCCACATGGGCAACCCCTGGATCGTCGACACCGCCGAGTTGCTATACAAGCACGCGAACGTCTTCGCCGACATCTCGGGGCTGTTGGTCGGCGGCGGAGGCTACTCGCAGGAGTACGCGCGGATGCTCGCGCAGAGCGATCAGCGAGGCGGTCTACTACGCGGGCGGAGCTGAGAAGGTGGTCTTCGGGACCGACTACCCCGTGGAGACGCACGAGAACGGCCTCTCGCTCGTCTCGATGCTCAAGGTCAGTCAGGCGGACAGGGAGAAGATACTCTGGCGCAACGCCTCGAGGCTGTACTCGATCTGATGGGACCGAAGATCGAGGTCGCCGACGTCCCCAAGGGAGACAGGGCGAGGCTCCTACCGATACTGGAGGAGAGCTTCGAGGGTCTTTACCTCTGGCACGCCAGGCGGACGCTCCAGAGCATCGACGTGGTCCGGGCCGCGCGCACCGCCGAAGGCGAGGACGCGGGCCTGATCATGCTCAAGGTGCTGGCCGAAGGCGCGGGGTACGTCTACTACGTCGCGGTCCCCCCTCGCTTCAGGCGGCAGGGGATCGGTGGAAGGCTCCTGGACGACGCCGTCTCTCAGCTTCGTGAAGATGGGAGTGCAGGACGTATACGCGAGCGTCGAGGAGGACAACCTCGAGTCCAAGACGCTCTTCGGCTCGAGGGGTTTCGAGAGGGTCGAGTGGTCAGAGATGGCCAAGAGGTACGGCCGACTCCGGTCGCTCCTGATGTATCGCGAGATGACGGTCGTCCCGGGGGAGCTCCTCCTGGGGAAGCGCCTCGATTCCGCGCTGAAGCGGCGCCCAAGGTTCGTCAGGAGCTCTCAGCGGGCTCGCGCGGCGTCTTCCGTTGCGGGCTTGTCCTGCTTCTTCCACATCTTCGGGTAGGTCCCCTGGTCCATGATGACCCGCCTCACCGGGAAGGCTATCCCCTTCGGCTGCCCCTGGACCTCCTCCGTGCTCATCGACGCCTCCGCGATCCCGATGAGCTCCCCCTTGGCCGTGAGGAGGACGACCGTCTCGCCCTTGGTTGATCCCCTTGGAGAGGGAGATCACCCCGGGGATGGCGAGCATCGCGCCGTGGCAGACCGCGTCGACCGCGGAGTCCTTCACGACGACCCTCCGTATGCCATCGAGGCAGGACTCTATCGGCCAGACGACCCTGCGCAGCTCCGACTCGTCCCCCGTCTCCTTCCACTTTCGGACGGCGATGTCGAGCTCGTGGAGCGTGACGATCCCCTTGCTCTCGTCGAGGGGGCCCACCTTCGTCCTGCGAAGCTCGACCATGGTCGCGCCGACCGCGATGACCTCCCCGATGTCGTAGAAGAGCTTCCTGATGTAGGTGCCCGCCTGGCAGACGCACCTGAGGAGGAAGAGGTTCCCCTTCTGCTCGAGGACCTCGAGCTCGTAGATCCGCCTCGTTCGGGTCTCCCGCTTGACCGAGGAGCGCTGCGGCGGGCGCTGGAAAATCTCGTCCGTGAACTCCGCGATGACTCGGTCTACCTCCGCCCGCGGGACGGAGGAGTGTATCCGCATGATGCCCACGTACTCCTTGGGGAAGATGAGCAGCAGGCCGAGCGCCTTGGTGGCCCTGCCCGAGGCCTATGGGGAGCATCCCGGTGACCCCGGGGTCGAGGGTGCCGCTGTGCCCCGCCTTGTCGATCCCCGTGAGCCGCCTCACCCACGAGACCTCCTCGTGGCTCGTCGGGCCCGAGGTCTTGTCGAGCGGGATGAGGCCGTAGTTGAGGAGCTCCTTGATCGGCCGCTTCGCCGGCTCCCAGCCGTGGCTGGGGTCGGTGGGCTCCTCGCTGATCGTGACCATCTCCCCGGCCCCGTCGCCTGGTCTGGGAGGTCAAGTGGGTCGTCTTCTGCCGCCGTGGTCCCTTCGGCGTCTTCGTCGGGCGCGGGAGCTGCCTGAGCACGGCCTTGGCGACCTCCGCGGCCGGGACCCCGTCCGTCCCGACTATCATCGTGAACGGCGAGAGGTCCTTCCCGAACGCGATCCCGTAGAGCTTCTTGTAGAGCGCGAAGTTCTCGCGGTCCCTCTCCTCTATCACCTTGGCGCACTCCTCCGGAGAGGAGGAGTCCCGCTTGGCCATCCTCTCCGCCCGGCTCTTCTTGTTCCCCGACGAGCCAGACCTTCACGCCGTCCTTGGCGAGCCAAGGCAGGGTGTAGCTGGTGATCACCACGTCGCCCTTCTCAGCCCTAGCGAGGAGGCGCCTGTCGACCTCCCTGTCGAACTCGGGTGACCCCGCGCGCTCCTCCATGAACTTCATCCCCTCCCTCGGTGTCCCACCAGTCGTCCCCCACCGCGTTGTACCCCTCCTCGAGGGCTATCTCCTTCAGGATGTCCCCTCCGCCGACGAGCTTGCAGCTTGAGCTTCGAGGCGATGATCTTCGCGACGGTCGTCTTACCTACCGCCGGGCTCCCGCAGAGTATTATCGCCTTCATGTCTCACGCAGCCCCCGGGCGGTCACATCGTCTGGGACGTGCCCAGGAGCTTGGTCATCAGCGTGGAGAACGAGAGGGACGAGAGGAAGTACCACCAGATCAGGACCATGCGTCCCGTTGGCGGCCACGATGAACGGGATGGGTATCGGCGAGTAGGCGACGACGCCGGAGACGCAGATGCTGGGGAACTTGCAGCCGCTCACGAAGTCGCCCATGAAGTAGTAGACAGCGATGAACGGGAGCCAGGTCACGAGCACGACCTTGAACCGCCCTGAGGAGGCCTTGAGCCTCATCTGGTCCATCTGGGGCTTCTTCTTCTTGAGCTTCTCCTCCTTCTCCTTGTCCTTGCTCGCGGTCGCCTGCCTTCAGCTCCTTGTCGAAGGCCGCCACCTCCGCCCTCATCCTCCTCTCCCTCTTCAGGTCGACCAGGAGCCTCGTCGCGACGTTGGACATGAAGCCGAGGAAGATGGCGGTGAGCGTGATGATCAGCGTCGAGTCTGGGATCGCAATGCTCAGGCTCTCGCACCCCTCACAAGCGCGGCGATCTGGCTCGCGGCCTTCTCGGACTTGCCCTCCTCGTTGTGGATGAAAGTCATCGGCGCCCCGCTGACCAGCGAGGCGGCTGTGAGGAAGCTCCTCGCGAGCTCGAGCTCCTCGGTGACCTCGTCCTCGGTGATCTCGTCCCTGTACCTGGTCGTGTCGTTCTTGCGGCGCGCGAGTATCTCCTTGGCCGAGGCCTCGACGAGGAGGAGGTGGGTCGGCTTCATGGGCTGGATCACCGCCGAGCGGGAGGCCGGGCCAGAAGCCCTCGGGGGTCCTGATGAAGAGGTGGGTGTCGATGAAGACGACCTTGCCCTTCCCCCGGCTGATTCGCGCGGCCGCCGCCTCCTGAAGCTTCTCCTGCTTCTCCACGGGGAGCTTGCGCATCTCGTCGCGGTGCTTCACCCACTTCAGCCTGAGCGCCTCGTCGAACATCGCGGTGCCGAAGACCTGGACGGCGGAGCCTGCGACCGCTTCGTTGGCCTTGGCCACGACGGTGCTCTTCCCCACCCCGGGGACCCCGACGATGACTATTCTGAGACCCATGGTAGACGTCCCATCCCTACGCCTGCCCCAGGACTCCCGCGAGCCTCGGGGAGAACTCCTCGAGCTGCTCCTTCACGAGCATCTGGTAGTATTGGAGCACGATGTCCACGCCGAGGAGGAGGCCCACGCCAGTCCCGAAGACGCCGAAGACGTCCGAGACAGCGGCGACAGACCCGATGATGAGGCCCCCTATGACCGTGATGGGAGGGATGTACCTGTTGAGGACCTGCTCTATCGAGAGGCCCGCCCTCCTGAACCCGGGCACCTGGACGTCGGCGTTCATGAGGTTCTTTGCGACCGTCCGGGAGGAGAGCCCTCCTATCTCCACCCATATCCTTGCGAACATTACGGCGAGGACCATCAGGAAGGCGGTGTAGATCACGGCGTGGACCGGGTCCGCGGCGGTCTGCTCAATCCCGTTGGGAGGCGGTGATGTAGTACACGAGCCCGCCGGTCGGGTTGTTGTTCGTGTCGTAGCCGGACCAGGTAGTGCATCCACGACGGCGGGTGGGTCCCGACGTAGTTCGAGAGGATGCGCGTGAAGAACGAGATGTTCGCAGTCAGCGCGGAGACGAGGATGACGGGGATGTTCGAGACGTAGAGCAGCTTGATCGGGTAGACGCCCTGGAACCCCCTGTACTTGACGGAGGTGATGGGGACCTCGACCCTTATCCCCTCTATGTACGTGATGAAGAGGATGACGGCGACGGTCATCACGAAGGTGAACAAGCTGGGGAACTCGTTCGCCCTGATGAAGACCGATGCTACCCCTCCCCCTCCCGGGAAGAGCGAGTTGACGAGCGCAGGGATGAACCCGTAGACGACCGGAGGGACCGCCCTGCGCGGCCGAGACCTGGTACGGCGAGAGCGTGTCCCACCACAGCGTCTGCGCGACGCCCCCCAGGATGAAGAGGCTGATCCCGCTCCCTATCCCCCAGCCCTTCTGGATCATCTCGTCGAGGAGGAGGATGATCACGCTCGCCCCGAAGAGCTGGAAGAAGATGACCACTGCCTGGCTGCTCTGGAGCGTGCCCAGGGCGCCTCCCAGGATGTATGCCCCGCACTCCACCGTTATCACGACGAACGTGAGAAGCTTCGTAGCCGTCCCGAAGAGGGCCCTGTCCTCGGTCTCGCCGAGGTCCAGCCTCAGGATGTCGCTCCCCTGGAGCAGCTGGAGGATTAGGCCGGCCGTGACGATCGGGCCGATCCCGAGCTCCGTGAGGGTCCCCTGCGAGGAGGCGAAGATGATCCTGAGGTAGGCGAACTGGTCGGTCTGGTTGCCGAAGTGGAAGAGGGGGGTGATCCCCATCACCATGTAGAGGACGAGCGCGCCGCCAGTCCAGATGAACTTCTCTGAGAGGCTCGGCTTCTTGATGGGCTTAGGTATCTCTGGGAGGACGGTCGCAACGCTCTTGACAAAGTTGCGTAATGATACCAAGGCTAGTCGTGAACTCCGCTCTCACTCTGTAAGTATCTTGCCACCTGCTTCCTCGAGCTTCTGCTTCGCCCTCTCGGTATATGAAGAGACCTTTACGTTGAAAGCGCGCGTCACGTCGCCCGCGCCCAGGAGCTTCTCGACGCCC
>CAWAOY010000011.1:0-65374 GCA_963783755.1 uncultured archaeon | reverse complement strand
GGCGCTCTGAGATTTGCTATTTTGCTGATTCGGCTAAATGGCGAATGGCGGCGAAGATGGAGCATGAGGCGCAATCGAGTGAAGCGCGTTTTGCGGAGTATGTCGATTGCCTTAGCGGCGGTTCTGGGGCGTGACGACCGGGCGCAGCCGCTTCAAGGATTATTGCACGGGCCTGTTGATGCCGGGCGAGCGCAAGAGCGTCGAGCCGATGGCGGCGGTCGTGGCGCCCGCTCGCGTCTCGGCGAAACATCAATCGCTGCTGCATCTGGTGGGCCAGGCGGCTTGGTCGGACGAGGCGGTTCTGGCCAAAGTGCGCGAACTCGTCCTGCCGGCGATCGAAGCGCAGGGCAAGATCGAGGCTTGGATTGTCGATGACACGGGCTTCGCCAAGAAGGGCGTTCATTCAGTCGGCGTGGCGCGGCAATATTGCGGGCGGCTCGGCAAGACCGACAATTGTCAAATCGCGGTGACGCTTTCGATCGCCAATCACGCGGCGAGTCTGCCGATCGCCTATCGTCTGTATCTGCCGGAAGATTGGGCGGCGGACGAGGCGCGGCGCAAGAAGGCCCATGTCCCGGACGATGTGATCTTCAAGACCAAACCCGAGATCGCGCTCGATCAGATCAAGGCCGCGCTTGCGGCCGGCGTCGCGCCCGGGGTCTTGCTGGCCGACGCCGGCTATGGGGTTGACGGCGCGTTCCGCTCCGGCGTCACGGCCATGGGTCTGACCTATGCGGTGGGCGTGCAATCGACGCTCAGCGTCTGGCCGCCCGACACGGAGCCGCTGCCGCCCAAACCCTGGAGCGGACGCGGCCGCCCGCCATCGCGCATCCGGCGCGATGGCGAACATGCGCCTGTTTCCGCCAAGAAGCTGGCGAAGGGGCTTCCCGAGGAGGCTTGGCGCATCGTGCCCTGGCGCGAGGGCTCCAACGAAACCTTGTCCTCGCGCTTCGCCGCCGTGCGGATAAGGCCAGCCTCGCGCGACTGGAAACGTTCGACGCCCCATCCGCTCGAATGGCTTCTCATCGAATGGCCCGAGGGCGAGAAAGAACCAACGAAATACTGGCTTTCGACCCTGCCCGAAGACATTCCCATCGACGTTCTCGTCGACACGGCCAAATTGCGCTGGCGCATCGAGCGCGACTACGAGGAACTGAAAAGCGAACTCGGCCTGGCCCATTTCGAAGGGCGAAGCTGGCGCGGCTTCCATCATCACGCAACGCTGTGCATCGCCGCTTATGGTTTCCTCATCCGCGAACGAGCGGCGATTCCCCCCTCAGGCTCCCGGCGACGCGAAACGCCTCGCTTATCCGCCCGTCCCAGACCCCGAGGCGCCGCCGATCCGGCCCGAGCGGCATATCGAAAACTCGATCGCGACGATCCGACGAAAGCTCACGGTCGCGCTGGCGCGAACCCTCATGCGCTGCCCGTGTTGCCAAGCCATGCCGACCAAAACAACCTTATCGCGGATCGTCGTGACGCAGTAGAACTAGCTACTTTCCGGCGCAAAATCCCTGCTTTTTGAGGATACCGTCTGGCGATTTGCAAAGCAAAGCCCGCCGGGACGGCTGGCGGGCTGGGCGCGAAGATTGGAGCTGTGGAGCTATCGCTGCGTGGCGGATTTTTTGCCATGGCGGCGCCGACGGTGAGGAGGTTGTCGGCGATCACGCCCCAGCCCACCCAACGCCGCATGCCGTCGTCGCCCTCGTATCGGCAGCGGTTGAGGCCGTGGCGGCGCTTGACCACGCTGATGCGTCCCTCCCACCCGGTCCGCCATCGCTGTCCGTTGCGGAACCAGCGCTTCTTCTGTTCGCGTTTGCGCTCGGGGCTCTTGGTGGAGCGATTGGGAATGCAGACCCGCTTGACACCTTTGGCCTTCGCGGCGGCCTCGTTCTTGGCGGAGTAGAAGCCCGCATCGGCCGCCACCAGGTACGGCGCGCGTCCGAGTTGGCCTGATGGCACTCGATCGCCGGGATCAGCAGGTCCACGTCGCTGGGCCGTTGAGCGTAAACCTCGTAGTCGGTGACGATCTGGTTCTCGGCCTCCTGCAGCTTGACCATCTTGCCGAACTCGGTGGGCTTGCCGGCCTTGCCCTTGCGGATGACCTCGGTCGACGGCTCGAACAGGCTGACAATCTTGCCCTCGGCGCGGGTGTCGCCGTGGAAGATGCGCACCCGGGTCTGCGTATCACCTGCTGGACCCGCGGCAGCATCTCATCGAGTTGTTGACGCTGGCCTTCGAGCGCGAGTTGCGCCACCACGTCGCCCGCCCGTTTGACGCCGGCGGCGATCTCCTGAGCGAATCGCTTCGCCTGGCCGACCACCCGGCCGGTCGAGTTCAGCAGTCTGCCGTAGGCTGCTTGAGCGCTCCTGGCTCTGCGGCCCCTTGGCGCGCGCCGCGCGCGCAATCTCCAGCAGGCGAAGTTTTACGCTCCGGCTGCGGTCGCGCAGCCTGGCGCCAACCTCGCCAGTGAACTCGGTTATCTTCTTCATCGTGCGCGTCAGCACCCGCACGCCGTCGCCCAGTAGGCTGGTGTCGGTCGGATAGTGGATGTTGGTCTCCACCACGGTGGTGTCGACACGCATCCGCCGGCCGGGCGCAATGCCCTCTGCCTGCGCGATGGCCACGAGCCGCTCGTGAAGACGCTGGATCACCTCCGGCCCCATCGCCACGCCCCAGCGACCCATCGTCTTCGCGTCCGGCATCTTGCCGGCGCCGACCCGCGTGAATTCGCGATAGACCAGGTTGGCGCGCACCTCGCGCTCGAGTACCGCATAGCTCCAGTTGCGGACGTGCTTGAGGATCAGCAGTCGCAGCACCACCTCGGCCGGGGCGCCCCGTCGACCGCGTCTGCGGCTCTTAGGATGGCGCCGCCCAAGCGCTTCGTAAACCGTCGCAACGATGTTTTCGTCATCCAGCAGCCGGTCGGCGTGGTTCATCCAGCTCTCGGGCAGATCCTTGACTTCCCCTGCGATCAGTCCGTCGCCGAAGCTGAGCTGGGCTCGCCGCATCTCAATCATGGCGCTTTGTCCGCGTTCCGCCGCCGACTCATCCGGACGCAGCAGTTCGTGATTGAGCTCGCAAATCACCTCGATGGCTTGCTTGAGCTCCTGATAGTTCGCCAGCCAGCGACGCACCACCGGAACCATCTCGCCGCGTAGGCTGAACTGCCGCGTGCGCCCGCCCGGATAGCTCACCGTCAGCACCGACAGGGGGTGGCCCTCGCCGCTGGCGCATTTGGCGCAGCCGCGAGCGTGGTTGCGGATGATCCTCTCCAGCAGCGACCCGCGCAGGATCTCTCCGGTCACCGGCAATCGGCCCACCAACTTCTCGCGCCTCGCGACCAGCCTCTCTCGTCTCATTCTTATAAATGAGACTGATTTGCGACCTTCCGTCAACCGAAATTCGCAACGAAAATTGTCTTGGCTGATCTGCCGCTATCCGAGCTGTGTCGGGCTCATGTAATTCGGCGTGCAACTTCATCCCCTCTTACTTCTTATGGAAGTCCTTGTTCAGAAACGCTTTTTGCCTCCCGACCGGGGGGCAATATTGTTGGACGCCGATGCTGACCCCCTGAAAGCGGGAATTATCTTTATTTATCAAAGCGTAAGCCTGAGTCCCGTGTGGGGTCAAATTTGGGACGCAGATCACACACGACCACTTGGGCGAGATCTTCGCGACCCTCGATGCCGAGCCAGTTTGAGCGCTGTTTGTTGCCTGGGTAGCCTCGGTGACCGGCATGCCGGCCGGCGTGATCGCAATCGACGGCAAGACCGTCCGCCGGTCAGGTCGGTCAAGAAGGACAGTAAAGCACCTATCCACATGGTTTCCGCCTTCGCCGCCCGCCAACGTCTCGTGCTCGGGCAGGTCAAAGTGGCGGAGAAATCCAACGAGATCATCGCGATCCCCAAGCTGCTGAACATGCTCGTCATTGCAGGCGCGATCGTGACCATCGACGCGATGGGGTGCCAGAGGGATATCGCACAAAGGGTCATCGACAAGAAAGCCGACTACGTCCTGGCCCTGAAGGGCAACCAGGGACGCTGCGCGAGGATGTGGAGATTTTCGTCGCCGAACAGAAGGCGAAGGGTTTCGCCGATACAGAGGTCAGCCGCGACACCACCATCGACGGCGATCACGGTCGTATCGAAACCCGGACCACACCGTGATCCATGACGTCGAATGGCTTCAAGAACGCCATGACTGGCCTGGACTGAAGGCCGTCGTCATGGTCGAGAGCACTCGCGAAATCAATGGAAAAACCGAGCGCGAAACACGATTCTATCTCACCTCGCTGGTCATGCTCGGCCCACCTCGGCCCGGTCGTGCGCAGCCATTGGGCGATCGAAAACAGCCTGCACTGGGTCATGGACATGATCTTCCGCGATGACGAATGCCGCGTGCGCACCGATAACGCACCGGCCAATTTCACCACGATCAAGCACATGGCTACAACCTTCTGCGCACCGCTTCCGGCAAAAACTCCTGCGTCTGAGGCGCAAGGTCGCCGCCTGGGACGATGAATTCCTCGCGAGCCTCATTCGCACGATTACTTCACCCGATTCCCGTGTAGTTGGCCCGGGCGGAGGTCACGCCAGGCAGCCGGGGCAGCCATGCGAGCGTCGCCTCCGCGCGTGAACGCGCACCCATCCCGGGAATGTAATGTCGGATCGCGAACTCCATCGCGCCGGCGCTCCTCAACTCTTGTTGTTTTCGACGGCCGTCTAGCGCGCGTCTTCGGCAACTCCAGCCAGCCCCAGGCCGTTTGCGCGTCCCGAACTCGACCAAATGGTTCGTTCCGAAAAGCAGCAGCGTGATCCAGACGGGCGTGGCGGCCGTCACACCAACTTGCCAGAACGGTCGCCGCCACGACGCCTCCCGCCAACGCCCACTTCAAATCGGGATTGTTGCCGGAGGCGACCTTGATCTCGCGATCGAGCCGCTTGCCGAACTCGACGAAGCGCCGCGCCGCTGCCGAATGGTCCGCGAGAAACTTGAATTCGTTCTCTATCGCATCGGCGAGCTCGTCGAGATCCATTTCCCGGCGGCTGACCGCACAAGCGCCGAACTTCCGCGTGAGCGTGCTCGAAGCGCCCAGCGAACTCGTCGTGCCGGTCGGGGTCGTAGTTCAAAATGACGCACCCCGTAACCGGGTTGGTTTCGACGTTCTCGATCCCTGGAATGCCGCGAAAAGCCTCGGCGACCGCGTTCAACGCCTCCGGATCGCCCTTGCCTTGCGAACCTTGAGGCGAACGCGTCCGGTCGTGCGGTGGGCGATGTCGATCCCTCTTTTGCTCATGCCTCCAGGCCGGCTCGGTCACTTTGGCCCCGCTCGCGACTTTCGACCGATCCTCCGCGTTGGCTTCGGCGATGATGTCGTTCACATGCTCCTGAGCCTCGGCGACCATTTCGCGGGTTCGTTGCCCAAAGCGATAGGCGCTCAGGACGGACGAGCGGAGCAAAGGCGCCATGGCCGTCCCGAGGTTCGGCAGGACGCGCGGCGCCAGCGCGGCGACGACGCCGAGCGCAATGCCGGGCAGCAACGCCGCCTCGAACACTGCCGCCCCGACCGCGACGACGGCGACGGTCGCGGCGGTGGCGATGATTTCGGCTTGATCGTCCGGAGCCTCGTCGATCGGATCGCCGCCGACGGCATTGGCGTCCTCATGCCCGAAGCGCATGCCGAGCGCCTCGTTCTCATTCACTGACTTACCCATTGCGGTGATCCTGATGCGTAATGGAATTGATCAACATACCACGCGAGCGCCTGCCGCCCCCTGCCGCAATACGTGCTTGCACTGATCCGACGCCAGTCTATGCGGCCTTTAAGCGACGATTTTGTGAACTATTGGGCGCCCGCAGCCGAACGCCTATCCCGTTGTTCCGTGCGAGGCTGCGGCAGCCGCTGGAGCCGCAATATTCCCACGCCTTTTCGTGGCCGAAATAGACGAACGGACCGACCACGAAGCCGAGCGCCGACAGCGTCGCCGCGGTCGCGACGTCGCCGACCACGACAAAGTTCGTGGCGAAATCCACCGTTGTGGCGAAGGTCCGGAAGGTGATTGTCTTCGCCAGCGCGCGGCTGATCGTCAACCCTCTCCAACGAACCGGTTGCCCGCCGGCGTCTTGCGGAAGGGGGAGGCGAACCGGGACTTCCGCCTCCCCCTGAGCGCTGGCCTTGGGTTCGACGGACCGGCCGAGGTAGTTCCATGCGGTTTCGTGGACAAAATAGAATACGGGGCCGCCGACCAGCGCAATGACCGACAGACCGGCGGCCATGCCGAGTTCGCTGATCACCAGATAGTTCGTACCGAAGTCCAAGGTCGTGACGATCACGCGAAAGGTAATGGTCTTGGCGAACGCCTGCCGCATATGCAGTCCGGCGGGGAGGGGCCAGCGTCCCCTCCGCCTTGGGTCGATCCGGTGCGGCCGCAGGCTGGACCGGCGGGCGGACGGTCGTGCTGAACAGCCGCAACTGCTTACGGAGCGTGGGAAGGCATCGAGGCGCGAGCACGGCCGCGCCCCCGATCACGAGACCCGGGATAAGCGCGGCTTCGAACAGCGCGGCGCCGGCGGCGACCATTCCGATTGCCGCCGCCGTCGCAACCAGATCTTGCGCCGGATTCGCAGCAGGGCGGCAAGACCGCCTGCGCCGGTTCGGCCCGTCTGTATTTGCGATTGAAATCGAAGTTGCGCTTCGACACGGCTTCTCCCGTCTCCTCGCCGCCCCCCGCGGTCGGTACAGCATGCCCGCGAGTTATGACACTTGCGGCTTCAAGAGATGCGTTTGCGGCGCCGACGGTCCAGGGGCGCTCGGCCGCCGCATTCTCGGCTTTGGCGGTCAGGGCGCGGTAGACAGTTTTGGCGCGCCAATCCGGTTCGCTTCCTCGACCGGCTCAAGGTCGCCGTGATGAATGTGATAGATAAAGCCGTAGATCGCCACAGAGGCCGGCACGAGGGGATGATCGCGGATCAGCCTTACATCCTCGAGGACGCTCTTCGTCAGGTCTTTGAACGTCAGCCAATGAATGTCGGCCGGGGTGTCTGCGCTCTTCCGCACGTCATGCCACTTGCTGCCCTCGTCATGGACAAAGGCCATCAAGTCCGAGCAGATGCCGGATGTCGTCGTCCGTGTAGGACTGCATTCCGCAACCGCTGTGGTGGATGACAAGCCGTTATGTACTCGTTGGAGCCGTATTGCTTCCTTGATTGCCGCGGCCGTGCTGATGTCGACGCACTTTGCATAGTCAGGCTTCCCCGTGCCCTCCATGATCCCAGGGATCTCCCGGAACTGCCTCCTGACCTCGTTGACCATCTTCATCGCCGCGCGGCCCACCGCCTGGATGAGGAAGCTGGAGAAGTAGAACGGGAGGAGGCTCCCGATGAAGAGCCCGATGATGACGTGCGGGTCGCTGAGCGTGAAGGAGAGCGTCCCACCGGCAGGAAGGCCGTACTTCGCGAAGAGGTTGTGGAGCGCTATCTGCCGGTTCACCTCGCTCTGGAAGGCTTCGAATATCGAGACCGCGGCGAGCGCCGCCGACATCACGGCGAACGCCTTTGTGGTCGCCTTGGTCGTGTTCCCTATCGCGTCCAGTTCGTCGGTGACGGTCCGAACGTTGCCCTCAAGCCCCGCCATCTCCGCGATCCCGTTGGCGTTGTCCGTGATAGGCCCGAACGAGTCGATCGACATGATGACGCCTGTGAGAGAGAGCATGGACATCGTCGCGATGGCTGTGCTGTAGACTCCCATCAGGACGTTGTGGCCCGAGCCGTAGTAGCCGAGGTAGTAGGAGACCAGGAGAGCGACGACGAGGACGACCGCGGAGGGGGCGGTGCTCTGGAGCCCCGTAGGAGAAGCCGGCCAGGAAGTTGGTGGCGGCCCCCGTCTGGCTCGCCTCGGCGATGTGCCGGACCGGCGGGAAGAGGTAGGACGTGAAGTAGTCCGCGACCCTCTCTATGACGATGACCACCACGACCCCGACGACCGCGCTCCCGAAGAGCCAGTACGAGATCGGGTTGCCGCCGAAGAGGGACTGCCCGATGAAATAGTCGATCACCACGGTGATCACAGCGGCGATCATCAAGGACATGTTGAGCGCCGCCATGGGCTTGGACTTTATCGAGCGACGGATGTAGAAGCCTCCCATATCGAGCCGATTATCCCGCGACTCCGAGGGTGAGCGGGTAGAGTATCAGTTGGTTCGCGGCGACTACCGAGAGGAGCTGGGACGGACGCTCGTCCCTTCACCGCGAGCTGCACGAGCCCGCCGAGTATTACGGCGGCGATGGCCGTGACGACGAACGACTCGTAGACGTCCGCGCCCATCCCGCGCAGTCGCCCACGTTGTCGCCGACGTTGTCCGCTATGACCGCCGGGTTGCGTGGGTCGTCCTCGGGGATGTTCGCCTCTACCTTCCCGACGAGGTCAGCGCCGACGTCCGCAGCCTTGGTGTAGATGCCGCCCGAGACCCTCATGAACATCGCGATCAGGGACGCGCCGAAGCCGAGCCCCGCCATCGTGGCGGGGTTCGCGCTGATCGTCCCCTGGTAGGCGATGTAGAAGAGCGAGAGCCCAAGGAGCCCGAACCCGACGACCGCCATCCCCATGACGCTCCCTCCCCTGTAGGAGACCGTGAGGGCGTCGCCGAGCCCGCTCTTCGCGGCCTCCGCGGTCCTCGAGCTCGTCCGGACCGTTATCGCCATCCCCACGTAGCCGGCGAAGGCCGAGAGGGCGGCGCCCAGGACGAACCCGACGGCGATCGCGCCGTCCGTGCCGAGCGGGATGTCGATGAAGATGTAGATCGCAGCGGCGACGATGACCGCGACGGGGGCGATGACCCTGTACTCCCTCGAGAGGAAGGCGTTCGCTCCCTCCCTTACCGCGCCGGCTATCTCCTGCATCTTGGGGGTGCCGGCGTTCTGCGACCTCACGTTGAAGATCAGGACGACCGCGTAGACGAGAGCGACCAGCGCCCCGCCGACGGCTAGAAGACTGTAGTCCAGCGCCATTTTATTGGAAACTGTTTGCGAGGGTTTTCGCGAACCGGTTATAAGCGTGACGTCCTCCCACGGCTCTCAGCCGCGGGCTTCCAGCCTCGATCGGGCCTATAGTTCCTGCTTCCTCGATCTTGCTTCCCTGCTCCTGTTGTCTGGGAGTTGCAGAGGCCTGGTCTCCACAGGCTTGAGTTCGGGCATGTCCTGCCCTACCTTGGTCACGGTCACTCTGGTCGTAATCAAACCGCGCTTCAGCACAATCCGAGCCGCGTTCAGGTCCCTTGTAGAACCCGGTCGCAGCCGACGCAGACCAATTGTCTTACGCCAAGGGCGGCATCATTAGTGTTCCGCAATGAAAGCATTCCTGCGTGGAGTAGGCGGCAGGCACCTTGACCACGCGCGAGCCAGCCTTCAGTGCCTTGTACTCTGACAATCGCACGAGCTGTCCCCAGGCGGCATCCTGGATAGACCGCGCCAATTTGTGGTTCTTCACCATATTTTTGATGCGGAGATCCTCAAATGCTATGAAGTCATGCGTCTTTACGAGATTCGTCGAGAGCTCATGATTGAAGTCGAGTCGCTGTCCGTCTGAGCTTGGCGTACTGAGATGCGACTCTTAGGCGCGCTTTGGTCCATGTTCTTGGAGCCCTTCTTCTTCTGCGATAGCGCGCGCTGAAGATGCTTCAGGCGCTTTTCGGCCCTTCGAAGGAAGCCGATGCTCGACTCGTCTATCCTCGGAAGTCGTGATGAGGGAGAGCAGGCCGAGGTCTATGCCAATCGGAGAGCTTACGTTTCTTATGGAACACACCGTTATGCCGAGGTTCTGCACGGGCACGACCTCCTCGAATACAAGGGATGCGAACCATTTACCATCCCTGTTCTCGGTCATCGTCGCACTTCTTCCGCCAAGAAAAACTTGGAAGTGGCCGGTGAAAGATAGTCGGAACATTGCCAATCTTTGAGAGGAATAACCTCCTTCCAAGCGGATCCGGCTTCACTGATCCGTTGTAACCTTGCGGATAAGTGAGCGAGCCAAAGTTCGAGAACCTCTTGAATTTTGGGTACCTCGATCGGCGTTTGAAGAAATGCTTGGAATGCCTTGTCAAGACGGTGAAGAACGTCCTGTGCGACCTGAGAGTTCAGTGCACCGATTTCAGGATTAAGATGTCGCTCACGGGTCAGCGCCCCTTGCTGAAAAAAGTATGATGTGGCTCGGCGTTCGGATTGCCACCTACACCGTCGATGAGCGAGAGCGTTGTTCCAGAGCTGTCTACAAGACTCCAGGGCATGGAGCAGATTTGCTTCTTGCTTGCGTGAAGGATAGAGACGGAAGTGAAACGAAACCGGCACAATCCCTAAAGGACGCATTTCGTATAAAACCACCGATGCCTCGCTCTCATCCCGGCCGGGAACTGCTCATCCCATCCGAGAACAGCTTGATTTCCCCGCTGAATCAGCTAGTGTTCTTGTGACGGCCAGATGTGAAGAGCCGACGAAAACCACTATCGCGGGTTTAAGCTTGGCGCTTCCTGTTCGTCATGGCGTAGCTCGCGACCAGGGGGAGGGCGGCGGTGGCATCGGCGATGAGGGTGGTCTTCCTGGCCTTCGGCCTCACCTTCCCCCACGATATTGCTTCCTTGACCTGGGCGCCGCTGAGGCTGCCATCCCATTCGGCGGCTGTGGTCATATAGCAAGCATAGTCCAGCCCTCCCTTGAACTTGATTCCACCACAACAAGTGATGCTTGCTTATGCCGCCGCCGATGACAAGCGCCCCGCTCTTCTTCGAGTCGAAGGTGATGTCCGCGAGCCGCTTCTCGTCCCCTATCACGTCGACGCGGAAGTCGCTCCTCCTGTTCGCGAAGAGCCAGATCTGCGAGCCCACGGCGCCGTCCATCGGCCCCGGGACGAAGATTGGGACCTTCTTCTTCCGCGCCCAGTAGAGGATCGAGTTCTCGTCGCCGAGCTCCCCGAGCTCGAAGCACAGGCGCTCGGTGGTCATGCTCCTCTCCCCCGCCTGGTACTTGGCCTCCAGCCACGGCTGGAGGCGCTTCTCGATGGCCGGGCCGTAGGTCTCCAGCGGGACGAGGACGTTGCCGAGCCTGTGGTACCCCTCCTTCTTCACCTTCAGGTCGTCGAGGTCGAAGCTCCCATGGTAGTAGCTCGCCCCAGCTCCGGGCGAGGTCGTGGTCGAGGGTCCCCGAGGCTGTGACTATCACGTCGACCATCCCCTCCCTGATCATGTCGACTATGACGCCCCTCGTCCCCGTGGCGACGAGCGCCGCGGGGAAGGAGAGGAACTTCGTGCAGAGGCGGTCGTCGAGCATCTCCGTGTAGATCTGCGCCGCCTCGGCGAGGTGCCTCCCCATGAAGCCCCCCGCGCCGCGCATCTGGTCCACGAGGGAGGCGACCTCCTTCGAGGGCCGGAGGTGGATGTCCCTGACCTTCTCTAGCAATTGGGATTTTTGGTCCCGCCGTCGGCTTTTAAAATGGTTCGGGCACTTTCAAGCACCCCACCCCCCTCCACAACGCGCCGATGCCATGAAGGGCGACGTGGCCAGGCGCGACGGCCTGTCGGTGGCTGGCCCAGGAGATTACTCCGGGCGCCCGGCTCTCCCTCATGCTTACTTCGGCTTGTTCTGTGGACGACGCAAGGTGTGCGAACTGCTCTGGGAGGATGGTGGACATCGACGAGGAGATGGTCTGCTCCTCGTGCGGGAGCGTCAGGCAGAAGGAGGTCGCGGCCGACTCGGCCGGCGGCGCGGCGGCGAGGAGGGCTCACGCGGTGGACTACACGAACCACTCGCTCGGGAGCTTCCTCGGACCGATGGAATACGACCGCGAAGAGGCCCCCTCCAGGGGGTTCTCGGGCTCCTCCTCCACCTTCAGGTACCTAAAGACGATCTCGGACTACTCGCAGGTGGACGAGGCGGGGGTCTACCCTTGCGCGAAGCTGATCGAGAGGATATGCGAGAAGCTCTCCCTGCCCCCGGGGGCGATGGGGCAGGCCATAGCCGTGGCCAAGGGCCTCCTCGCCATCAGGAAGCAGAGGACCGGGTACACCATAGCCGCGATCTCCGCCTTCTCGATAATAAGCGCCTGCAGGATCTGCGGCGTCTCGAGCGTCGGCGTCAAGGAGGTCGTCGCCGCCCACAGGGCGCTGGGGCACAACGTCAGGCCGTCCACGCTCATCAGGATGGGGTTCGACTCCCCGGTGAGGGCGAGCGCGATGAGGGCTGAGGAGCACCTCGGGAGGGTGGCGGCCCGCCTCTCCGAGGTCCTGCCCAAGCTCGGCGCGCCTCCCGGCTACCAGTACAAGCTGCTCCATCTGGCGAGGAGGGCGCTCGCCATGCTGGATTCCTCGGTGAGGGGCGGACACAGCCCGTGCGCCCTCGCCGCGACGAGCTTCTATGCGGCGGAGGTGGCGGCCTCGGAGAGCGAGTCGAGGAAGAGGTTCTTCACCCAGAGGGACGTCGCCAACTGCGTGAACGTGGCCGAGTACACCGTCAGAGAGCAGTTCTGCGAGCTCTTCAGGCCGAGATGGGACGGGATCTACGACGAGCTCAGGCCTATGCTACCGTCCCAAAGCCGCGGACCGTCCAGTCAAAGCTTCCTGTCGCTCCCGCAACTCCAGGCTCCACAAGCGTGACCCAGTAGGTCGTCGAGCAGGCGGCGCCTGAGCCCCAGCCCGCGGTCAGGGTGAACCTCAGGGCGGCGGCATCCGCGACGAGCCCGGGCAGCACAGAGTCGAAGGCGGCCTGCTCCAAGGTCGCGTTGCAAGGCGAACGGGAGAGCGCAGCTCCAAGGGAGCCGAGGGCCAAGGCGCACAGCGAGGAGGCAGAATCGACCTCGATCGGGAGGTTGAGGGTGTGAGTCTCTTCCCTCTCGAGCGAGACCGAACCGCCGCCCCCCACTTCCTCGACGCTCAAGGACTCTCTCAGGTCGAGCGCGCCGGGGACTCCCCCGGCGAAGGGGGCGACCGTCGTCAGATTGTCACCCTCGGTCGACTGGAGGGAGGTGGCGGGCGCCTCGCCCGCCGTGGCGTTGGCCTCGTACGCGATCCCAGAGTCCTCGCCCGAGGACGAGCTCGACGCGACTATCGACCTGAGGTATCGCGGCAGGCTGTCGCACCCGGCTGGGTTGGCGGAGAGGTACCCCTGCACCTGAGCGAGGACCTGGAGCGAGACGCCCCCGGCCAAGGACACGTCCAAGAGCAACTCCCTGGATTCGAGGTGGGAGGTCTGCGCGCTGGAGGCTAGGTTGTCCTGCGCCGACATCACGGTCGCGTCGGCGACGACTAGGACCGTCAAGAGGACGACCGACGCGAGGGTCGCGGCTACCGCCTTGCGAGCCAAGCCTGTACCACCACGGAACGGGAGGGAAGGTCGAGGGTCAGCGACGAGGAGGCGAGGGGAGAAGAGGGCGCGACCACGGAGCCGCAGCCCTCGCCCTGCACAATCACGTCGAACCCCAAGGTCGCGTTGCTCGCCCCCGACAGCAGAGGCGCAGATCGCAGCGTCGGAGGCGGTCGCGAGGAAGGGAAGGCCGACGTGCTGCAAGTAGGAGGAGATGGCGGAGTCGAGCACCGACTGCGCCCCCGCCTCGACGGCAGCCTCCCGAGGCGCGACAGGGTTCATGAGGACTATGAGCGAGAGGCAGAGGGCCGCGTACCCCGAACCGACGGCGATGTCGATGAGCTGCATCTGCCCCTCCTAGCCACCGAGAGCGATGTGCGAGAGCACGACCGATAGAGCGAGCAGGGTCACGCTCACGAGCATCGCCAGAGCTATGCAGACCTCGACGTAGTCCTCAACCATCCCGCGCCTGCGCAATCACAACGTCTCCTCCATTCAGCGTGAAGCTGTAGGCGGCTCCGGGGGACAGGGTGGCGTGCGGGAGCTCCCACCTGACCTGGGCCGTGGCCGTCGCTTTTCCGAAGGACGCGGCGACGGTGTTACCCGAGAGTGAGACCGAGAGCTGGACGCCCGGATAGCTCTCCAAGCTCGTGACTACGGTGGTGCCGGGCGACATCGAGTCGATCATCGCCTCGAGGCCGGAGGCGACGACCTGTGCAGACCTCTCCTGTGAGGCGGAGTAGACGAGGTACACCGGGCGCGCGAGGAGGAGGGCGAGCCCGATTATGGAGATGAAGTAGATGGCATTGCGAGAGCTGGGAGGAGACGGCGACGGCCGGCACTTCAGCAAGTCACCTCGAGCTGGAGGGCCTCGGCCGGTGCCGAGAAGACGAGGGTGCACGCGCCGTTCAAACCCTGGAAGTCGAAGGAGCACGGCAGACCCACCTGGTACGCCCGAGAGTCGCCGCCAATAGAGACCGAGAGCTCTCCTGCGGCGCAGGAGACCCCAGAGTCCCTGAGGGGAATGAGGAGGGTGACGTTCCTGTCCTCCACGACGGCGATCCTAGCTGCGCCGGCCAGCTGGTCGGAGGCAGACGCTGCGGCCACAGGCGTTGAGCCCCGGCAGAGCTCCGTTGACTAGCATCACGCTCGCTCCGGCTACGCCGGCAGAGATCGCAAAGACGACGACGTACTCGATCAGCTCCACCATTCGATATGCGGAGAAAGATGCGCCGCGGAGATTTAAGCGTCCACGCGTTGGCGCTTTATTACTGGCACAACCTAATTCTTGCATGATAGGCCGGGTCGAGAAGGCCCTCCTGAGGTTCGCCAAGAAGAAGGACGCAAGAGGGCCCCAGCGCGGGCCTCTCCTCGTCGAGCTACTCCAGTCCTCCGACTCGGAGCTGATAGAGTCCTACCCGAACGGGCTCTTCAGGTGCGAGATCCGAAGAAGCGAGGGCGACCCGGGGGCGAAGGCGACCCTCTACGACATCGTGCCCGTCCTCGGGGCGGAGGACCTTGCGCTGCTGAGGGCCGCCGTCTGGAGGATAACCGAGCGGCTGTCGCCGGAGCAGGTCAAGCCCCTGACCTTCACGAGGCTGATCGAGGTCCTCGGCCAGATGGCCGCGCACGAGCTCTCGAGGATCCGCGACCTCGGGATGGTGAGGGAGCTCTCACGCCTCGCCGCCTTCGAGGCGGTAGGGCTCCCGACAATCTTCGCCCTCTCCAGGGACAGGAACGTCCAGGAGTTCTTCCTCGACTCTCCGAACTCTCCCATCTACCTCGACCACGCGAAGTACGGGAGGTGCGAGAGCCGCATATTCCTCACGGAGAGGGAGAGGCGGGCCCTCGAGACGCACATGGACACGTTCAAGGGGTACACGCTGGACTACTCCAATCCGTCTCTGAAGAACGAGTTCGACGTCTTCGGCACGAGGCTCCGCGTCTCTCTGGACCTTGACCCACTCGCGGTCAGCGGGTTCTCGCTCGACGTGCGAAAGCTCACCTCCAACGTCCTTACCCTGCGCGACCTCGTCGCGATGGACGTGCTCTCCGTCGAGGCCGCCGCCTTCCTCCTCGCATGCCCTCGAAGCCGGGGTGAACGTGACGATTGTCGGCGAGACCGGAACGGGGAAGACCACTCTCCTGAACGCCCTTGACGAGGCGCTCGACCCGAGGCTGAGGAGGATCTACATCGAGGACGCGGTCGAGACGAAGGACCTGCTGGAGCGCGGATACCACCAGATGAAGCTCCGCGTGGACCCCTTCGAGAGAGGGGAGGAGACGCAGCGCACGAAGTCTGCCGAGATCACGAAGATACTGCACCGCTCCCCGGACGTGGTGATACTTGGCGAGATACAATCGGAGGAGCATAGCAGGGCGTTCTTCCAAGCGCTCTCAGCGGGCGTGAGGGGGCTCCAGACGTTCCATTCGTCCTCCCCCGAGCAGGCCATCCGAAGGTGGCTCGAGCTCCACGGCATCTCGGAGGCCAACGTGCTGGACCTCGGGATCATAGTCCAGATGCTCAGGCCCCAGAGGCTCTCCTCCCGGAGGTGCGTGCAGAGCATATCGACCGTCTCGGGGCGCCCGGCCCCGGAGCATGGCGGGCGGCACGTCGAGCCTTGGCTCCGGAGGACGTACGTGCGCGCCCCCGAGGGCCTGCTTCGCAGGACGGGCTCGTGGGAGGAGCTCGAGCTCCCTCTTCCGTCGACGACCAGGGAGGCGTTCCTCTCGAGCCTCGAGATGCAGATCGAGAGGATCGGCGAGGCTCAGGGCGCGAGGGCCGCGACGGGTTGAAGGTCCAGTCCTGGGAGCAGGTCGGCCTGGACCAGAGGAAGGCCGTCGTCTTCACGTTAGGCGTGGCCGCGTCGTTCTTCGCCCTCGTCGCCTTTGTCGGAGAGGAGCTGCGCGTCGGCTCGGTCTCGTTCGTCCTGGCCGCGTTGGCCGCCGCGGCGGCAGGATATCTGCTCTTGACGGCCCCGAGGCGGATCGTGCGGATGGCCGCGTTTCAGCAGACGCTCGAGGCCCCTTCGTTCGCGGCTTCGTCGAACATCTACCTAAAGTCCACCTCTTCCCGGACCAAGACCTTCCTTGCGCTGCGAGCGGAGGAGCCTCGCCTTAGCTCGTTCTTGGCGGAGGTGAGGAGGCGGGTCCTGCTGGGATACGACGCATCCACCGCGACCCTGGGCGCCCGGCCCGAGAGCCACGTATTCTCAGAGTCCGTGAGGACGGTCCTAAACTCGGTGGTGGGGGTGGACAGGGCGAGGGTCGAGGAGGGCAGCGACGAGCTGGACGGGATGCTGAGCTCGAGCGGGCTGGACGAGGAGACGAAGATGCCGCTCCTCATAGCGGTCTCCTTCTTCCTGCCGATCATGCTGATGCTCTTCGCGGCGATGACCAAGGGAACGGGCGACGCGGCCATGGGAGCGCTGGTCGTCCTTGAGGTCATAGTGCTCGACCTCACCCTGGCGATCTCCGGGAGCTCCATCAAGTGGGGAGGCGAGAAGGCCTGAGCGCAGCCCCTTCGGCGGCCACGACGGCAGAAGAGCTCGAGCTGATGAGGAGGCTCCGGACGGTGCTCAAGCGCTCGTCGAAAGGCCTCGGGCTCGCCGCCGCGTTCGTGGGCGTCTTCTCGTCATCGAAGGACGGCGCGGAGCGAAACGCGGTCAAGAGGATCCTCCTGGGGACTCCTGTAGCGATGGCGTTTGCCGGCCTCACGAAGGACTCAGGTTCGTCGGGGGAGCTCCTCCAATTCATCGCGACCCTCGCGAGGGTCAGCTCCGCTGAGGCGAGCAGAGGAGCGGAGAAGCTCTCATCGATGTTCGATAGGTGGACCCTTCTCAAAGAGAGGCGCGCCATGGAGAAGAAGGTCATGGCTTTCAGGGGACTGGTCGTCTCGGCGGTCGCGGGCGTGGTCGTCGGCATGCTCTCCACCCTCGCCCCGGTGATCTCGACTTTCCAGATCACGCTAGGGACCGCGCCCAAGGCAGCGTCGAGCTTCTCTCCGTACGAGGGGGCGGTGTTCCTCCTTCCGAGCGCGCTGTGCCTCGGCCTGTTCCTCTCGCCCCAGCGGCCGTACGTCAACGTGGCGGTCTCCCTCGTCGCGTTCGCGGGGGTGGTCTACTTCTTGGGGCCGCTCGCTTCGTTCAGCCTGGGTCCCTGAGCACCGCGCCGTGGGAGGTTAAATAAACGCCGGAGGTATTCTAGGGATGACAATCGAAAGGATTCTCCCAAGACTGAAGAAGAACAGGAGGGCTGCGCAGCTCATCGAGGAGGCGCTTCTCCTCTCCGTGGCGCTCGTGGCTCTCTCGCTCCTCGTCGGGGGCGTGGACTCGATCCTGAAGCAGGCGAGCGGCCTCACCTCCAGCATCTGGACCTCCATCTCGTCCAGCCTAAACGACCTATTCAGCTCCGCGTTCCACTGGTGAGGCTGGAGACCATGGTCGCCGAGGAGGACGCGGTCTCGGGCGCCGGTAGGGGCGTGGGGAACCTCTTCTCCCGCTTCAAATGGAAGCTGACGAGCGGCAGCGTCCCGATAAGGCTGGACTCCCTCTCCGTGGTCGAGGGCAGGTACCTCGCGACGACCAGGTCGAGCAACATCAGGCTGTTCTCGCTCCTCCGGGTGCGCCTGTCCGACTCGGTCGAGGAGTCGAAGCTCGACTACTCCGCGGCTGTGAGGATCACACTGCAGCACCAGAGGATGAAGGGTCTGCTCGACGGGCTGCACAGGGCGAAGATACCCTTCCTCTACACGATGATGGTGAAGCCCTCCAACCAGGACGAGGACGAGGAGAACCAGGTCTTCGAGTTCGACCTGGTCGTAGGCACGTGGGTCGACGCGCGCGGGAAGGAGCTGCAGGACGCCAGGGCGGAATGCGAGCAGAACGCAGCCACCCTCGCGGCCACGCTCTCGGTCGGGCTCCCCAACTCCTCGGTCAGGCGGCTTACGAGGAACGAGCTCGTCGGCTTCGCGCAGGCGCTCCTCCTTCCCGCAGAGCCGAGGCTCCGCCAGGTGGCGGACTCCGCGACGATCAGCACCCTCGAGTCGTTCGAGGGGCACGGCCCGAGCGTGGCCCCGATTGGAGCCGCGCCCGACTTTTACATCCCGAACTCAAAGGAGTCGGGAGAGCGAGGAGAGGGCATCCTGCTCGGGCGCGTGAAGACCCGGTCCGGGAGCTCCCACGAGTTCAGGCTCCAGCTCGATGACCTCAGGCGCCACGTGACGCTCATGGGGATGACGGGCTCGGGCAAGTCGACCACCGCCGGGGTGATAGTCCGCCAGGTCGCGGCGATGGGCCTGCCGGTGATGATCCTCGACTGGCACAACGAGCACGCGGAGCTCGTGAAGTCGGTGGGCGGGCAGGTGCTCTCCCCGGGGAAGGACGACTTCGCGATAAACCCGATGGACATGGGCCAGTCGACCGAGCCGGCGGAGCACGTCGAGATGGTCACCGACATCTTCTCGGACACGTACCACTTCACGCATCCCCAGGCGTACATGTTCAGGAACGCGCTCCAGAGGTGCCTCGGGGAGGCCGCCGACAGGGAGGTCCCGACGCTCGCCTCCCTCGTGAGCACGATCGAGAGCTACCCGCTGAGGTCGGCCTACGACAACGAGACGAAGGTCGCGCTCCTCAGGAGGCTCGTCCCCTCACCGCAGGGGCACGTGGGGCGCGCCTTCAACTCTCCCTCGAGCCACACCGTCGACGAGCTGCTCGACAAGGTCCTCTGCGTCGAGCTGGGGCACATCAGGGAGACGCTCTCGAGGAGCATCTTCGCGGACATCCTGATGAAGCTGGTCTACGAGATGAGGCTGGCGAGGAAGGTGAGGATGGAGCACCTCATGATGATAGAGGAGGCGAGGAACATCGCGCCGGTCAGGAGGGACGAGGACCCGCCGAGCGTCGGGGAGAGGATGATATCGGAGCTGAGGAAGTTCGGCGAGTCGATGCTCTTCATCGCCCAGTTCCCCAGCCAGGTGGCCTCGGAGGTCGTGAAGAACTCGGGCGTCAGGATAATCCACAGGGTGGCGTGGGCCGAGGACCTCAGGCTCGTTCGCGACTCGCTCAACCTCACCCAGGAGCAGCTGGCGTACGTCTCGAGCCTCGGGGTGGGCGAGGCGGTGGTGAGCCTCACCAGGCTCCAAAAGCCCCTGCTGGTTCAGGTCGAGGCGGGAGGCTCGCTCTCGCCCGCGAGGAGGGACCTCAACTTGGTCGAAGAGTCGTAGCCGAGGGTCCAGTCGATCCAGACTGGAGGCGCAGCCGGCTGCCGCCTTCCTTCGCGGCGCCTTCGCCGACCCGGCATCCCTGGCGATCTCGCCTGCCACCGCTCTCGGCGAGGCGGAGGTCGTGTCGTATTCGTGCACCAGGTCGGTCCCGAACCGCCTCACGCACTCGTCGAGCACGACTCCGATGAGCTCCGCCTCCACGTTCTCGGTGACCTTCGCGCGGGGGTACCCTCTCCCCGCCAGCCGGCCTCGGAGAACGTAGGGCTCGCACCTCAGGACGGCGACAAACCCCGCCTCGGACTTGCTCAGCACGTGGGGGAGCAGATGCCCGAACAGGACGGCGCGGGGCGGGTCGAGACGGAGAAGCCTCCGCCGCAGGAGGGCGGTGTCCACCTCGGCCTCTCCCCTCTGCGCTAGCGAGTTGATTGAAATGGGTGCCGGGAGCCCCATGAGTCTGGCGACGATCGGGCTGACCGTCTTCTTCCCTGTCCCTGGGGTACCGCACACCCCTATCATCCCGCGCACGCCGGGTCCGCGGCGCCCAGGCGTAAAAAAGGCCTTGTGGGCTCAGGAGGCCTTCAGCATCTGCAGGTACTTCTTCCTCAGCTTGGAGACCTTGGGGCGTATGACGAACAGGCAGTAGGGCTGGAGGGGGTTCTTCCTGTAGTAGTCCTGGTGGTAGTCCTCCGCCCGGTAGAACGCCTCGAAGGGTTTGAGCTCGGTGACGGCCTTCGCGTCCCACGCCCCCGACTCGTCGATCTCCCTTATCGCATCCTCTGCGGCCGCCTTCTGCGCTTCGTCCCGATAGAGGATGATCGAGCGATACTGGGTTCCCACGTCGTTGCCCTGCCTGTCCTTCGTGGTGGGGTCGTGGAGGGTGAAGAAGACGTGGAGGAGCTCGCGCAGCGGGACCACCGCGGGGTCGAAGGTGATCTGGACGACCTCGGCGTGGCCCGTGGCGCCCGTGCAGACGTCCTCGTAGGTCGGGTTCGCGCCCCTCCCTCCCGAGTAGCCCGAGAGCACCTGCTCGACCCCCTTGATGTCCGTGAAGACGGCGTCAAGGCACCAGAAGCAGCCTCCGCCAAGTGTGACGACCTCTCTCTTTGTAGACGACACGTCACGACAAAAAAGGAAGGGCCGGGCTATAATCCTTGTTCAAGATTGGCGCGGCAGGTCCCGCCGCCCGCCACCCGCAGGCCCTTCCCGTTCAGATCGACGACCCCTACCCGCATCCCCTCCCAGACGGGCGCGACCGCCGGAAGCGAGGCCGTGACGAGCTCGCTCCCTGGCCCGTCCGCCCTGAGCTTGCACGGTGAGTATCTCCCCCGGGAGCTGGAGGTGCATGTCCCTCCCGTCGACGGCCTGCTTGTAGAACCTGCTCTGCCTGAAGCTGAAGGACACCCTCTCGCTGACCTGGAAGCTCCCGTCGTCCATCCACGAGACCTTGTCGAGGTCCTTCAGCTCCACTCCCTTCAGGGAGAGCCCCACCCTGAGGCCCCGCCCCACGCTCTCCTGGTCGACGTCGCTCACCTGTATCCCTCTCACCTCCGCCCTCTTCTCGTCGGTGCTCGGGATGAGGCGCAGTTCGTCGTGGACGCTCACCTTCCCGCCGAGGACGAAGCCGAGGACGACCACGCCGACGCCCTTGACGCTGAAGGCCCTGTCGATGTAGATCAGCGTCCCCTTCGGTGGGACGTTGGGACCCGCCTTGACCGCGGCGAGGTCGAACACCGAGGACTTGGAGCTTCGGCTGCCCGCGGCGTAAGCCCTCCAGCCGGGTCCCCTTGAAGTATGACCCGATGGCCGAAGGCGGCTCCTCGTCGACAGCCAGGATGGAGCCGTCCAGCCCGAAGGCGTCCAGGACGACCGCCAGCTCCCCGTCAGGCGGCGCGATCTTCCCGAACTTCGGGAGGACGTAGAGCGCGTAGTCAGCGATGGAGGCGATCCGCGAGTACCCCTGTATCTTCTCGGGGAACTGCGCGTCGTCGAGGAACGAGTAGTTCGTCCCCGCCTCGACCCTCCGGTGCACCACCATCCCTCCCTCCGCCTCGCTCTTCTTCGTGATCGGGTCGAGGAGGCCGGACTTTGCGCCGGCGTCCGTCCCGAAGACGCCGACTATCCTGCCTTCCAAGCCTGTCTCTCCGGGACCCTCGGTCTCAAGACTCGTATCCCCTCGGGCGCCTCTCCTTAACCAAGGCGGCCAGGTACCAGATGTTCAAACCCGAGAACGCGAGCCCTTCGATGTATAGCAGGACGTTCCTCAGCTCGTTCACCGAGGCGATCAGGTTGGTCTCGATCTGGAGGGCGTTCGGGTAGATCGGCGTGACGAACCTGATCAGGAGTATGTTGTTGGTGACGATGGCCGCGAGGACGACCCCCGACACCGCGTAGAAGAGCCTCATCCTCTGCGGGTTCCAGAGCGCGGCGTCTATCAGGAGGAGCGCGAGAAGGTAGATCGAATACTGCTCGTTCACTTGCCCGCGGACGAGGAGGAACGTCAGGGTGATGAAGAGCAGGGACTGCACGAGTCCGCGTTGGGTTTCGGATCCGAACCAGCGGCTCGCCACCAGGCTGGCCGCCATCACCGCGGGGATCCAGAGAAACACGCCCCAGCCGATGACGCTCTGGAACGTCGAATTCGAGATCACGTTCATTATGTTCAGGAAGACCCACGTGCCCCACAGCGAAAGGGGGAAGCCGTATTCCTGCAGCGTGTTCGCGAGCGTGGTGATGACGGTGTACTGCTGACCTGTTACAGGCCACCCTGCGATGTAGATGATGACCGCGGTCAATAGCACGGGCACAGCCAGGGCGATGACGAAGTTCACCCACCTGCTTTGTCGGGAATAGGAGAGCGGAAGGACAAAGATGACAGGGATCGACTTGACAAACGCGGCGACCCCGTCCCAGGCAGACCTGGCCCTTCCCGCAGGCGCGAGGAGCGCCATCATCACCAGGAGCATCGACATCGAGTCGAAGGTCCCCCATATCGCCGAGATGATGATGGTGATTGGGGAGAAGAGCCAGAGCGCCAAGACCTTCGGCGCTAGGTCGGGGTTCTGTCGCTTCACGTAGAGAAACAAGAGGAAGGCAAGGAGGACGTCCGCGAAAATGACGGGCTGCTTCAGGAGGAAGTAATAGACGAACCTGTCGCCGAATCCCACCCCCGAGTACAGCTCGTAGATTCCTCCCAGCAGGAGCGGCCAGAAGGGCAGATATCCAATCGCCGCGTGAAAAACGCCCCCGAAGTCGTTCGCGAAGCTCACGCCGGGGGCGAACGGAAGCGGTGCGTAGGGGCTGAGCCCCCTGACGACCCAGTAGCCCGTCCTCACCCAAATCTCGAAATCGAAAGGATGTCCCGTCCAGAAGCTGAACGCCTCGCGCACGGCGATTCCCAGGATCAGGAGAGTCCTGACTCGCACCAAGTCACTTGGACCCCAATGGTGACGACTTCACCCGGTCGGGTCCTAGCAAAGGGCGACAAGCCCGGCCCGGGGCCAGAACGCATGAGAGCGTGGATGTCCCTGCCGGATAACTATCCAAATGCGTCCGACCCACCGTCCCAAGGCATTGGTACTTGAATATTACAAGCGAGAGGCCCGTCCAGCCGGTCAGCCTGCCGCGGTCGATCGTGAAGAACGGCTTCTCCGACGGTGGACCTCCAGTTGTCTGGCGGTCAACAGGCCGACCAGTATCGCTCCGTCTATCACCCCGAACACGATGGTGTTGGAACTCAGGACGAAGGTCGACGTGGCCGCTCGAAACGGCCGAGGTGGCCGCAGAAGAGGCGACGGACGAGGACGTCGTCGTGACGGTGTACGCGGAAGGCCCGACGACCGAGACGGTGCCGTCGCCGACGTTCGCCGCGAAGACCTCGCCCTTCGATGAGTCGTACGCCAAGGCGAAGGGACCTGTCCCAACGGGCACGGTCGCGACGATGGAGTTGTTGGCGTCCGAGATGACCGAGACGGTGTTGTCCTGAGAGTTGGCCACGAAGACGTCGCCGCTCGAAGGATCGCACGCGACGGCGACGGGACCGACACCCACTGCCACTGTCGCGACGATGGAGTTGTTGGCGTCCGAGATGACCGAGACGGTGTTGCCCTCAGAGTTGGTCACGAAGACCTCGCCCTTGGAGGAGTCGTACGCGGCAGCTATGGGAGCGGACCCCACGGCCACTTTTGCAAGGACGGAGTTGTTCGAGTCGGAGATGACCGAGACGGAGGAGTTGCCGAAATTCGCCACGAAGACCTCGCCCTTCGAGGAGTCGTACGCCAGGGCGCGGGGCGTGTACGCGCCGCGGAGGCCGGTATCTCCGATGTGCACCGTCGCTACGACCGAGTTGGTCGCGTCGGAGACGACCGAGACGGCGTTGTCATTGTGCTCGGCCACGAAGACCTCGCCCTTGGAGGAGTCGAACGCCAGGCCGATGGGACCAGACCCGACGGGCACCGTCGCGACCACGGAGTTGCTGGCGTCGGAGATGACCGAGACGGAGGAGTTGCCATTGTTGGCGACGAAGACCTCGCCCGTCGACGAGTCGTAAGCGAGGGCGAAGGGGTCGATCCCGACGGGCACTGTCGCGACCACGGAGTTGCTGGCGTCGGAGATGACCGAGACGGTGTCGTCCTGATAGTTGGCCACGAAGACCTCGCCCTTGGAGGAGTCGTACGCGGTGGCCACGGGGCCGGGCACTTTCTCCACGGTCGCGAGGAGGGCGTGACCATCGGCGAACGGCGCGAGAAGGGCCGCGAGCAGGACAACCGCGACTAGTGCGCAACGCGCGCTGCGAGGCCTAGCCGTCCGGGACAATCCGACACGAAATGCGGACTGCGAGATATAGGTCTATCACTCCGATCTATCCGGCCCTTGCAAGTCTCCGAGGAGCTCCGCTGGACTTTTTTGGCGGAATGCGGTCCGACGAAGGGGTGACGCGGTGTGGTGCCCCGGCCGGGAATCACACACTAACGGACAAGAAAGGGGCAAAACCAACGAGCCCTGAGCATGCCTATTCTACTTCTGTAGGATCACCTGTAGATAGAACATTCTGCCGCAGGGTTGAATAGGCGCTCTCCCGTCTTGCGCCTCCGAGGAGCAATGCGGAGCGAAGCCCTCGCGGCCGTGATGGCGATTCTCGTGATTGCGAGCCTTGGTGCCGGGTACCTGGCGGGGACCGGGTCCGGCAGACCGAGACCCAAGAAGAGACTCAGACCGTCACCTCCACCACAACAATCGCGAGTACGGTCACCTCTGTGGCGACCTCCACCGAACAGAGCACCGCCACCATCACGAACTTCACGCCGAGCATAGGGACTCCGCCCGCGGGTTCCACCACGTTCGAGATGGGTTACAACTGCACGGTGTCCGCTTCCCCGCCTGCAGGCCCGATAGTCGCCACGTTGACCGCCTCAAACATGGGCAACACTCCGGTAATTTTCGTTTTCTACGTCCAGATGCCCCCTCAGCTTTCAGCCGAGGCGCTCGGCTGCTCCAACACGTTCATCCGCGTCGGCGATGCGAACGGCACCGAGCACGACTACATGACATGGAGGCTCAACTTCTCTGCGAGCTCGACGGGCTCGGTCGCAGGCCAGAATCTCATGGTTTCGAGCACGAACAACGCCTCCGGGTCGTACGCGAGCTCGTTCGCTATGCTTTTCGAGCTTGGACATTTCGCGATGTACTTGAACGCCCAGCCCCTGACGCCGTGGTACTCTGACCCGCCGTGCACTCAAGGCGGCGCCTCGGGGGCAGTCATAGATGATTGCCTTGTCCCTCAAGCGACCTCCATCTCTGCCGAGCTTCCAGCCTCTCTCCAGAACGGCCAGTATCAGCTCGCCCTCTATGACACAGCCAGATTATACCCTTGAGTATTCATGGGGCAATGCGTTTTATGAGTGACCCCAAATTTATGGGGTTTGATAGGTCTGCCCCGGCCGGGGTTTACACCCCCTGAACGGGTTCTATTCTCGACCAGTTTGTTGAAACTATTGTAACTTTCCGCAATAGGTCCCAGGGGATGCTCGGTTGGGATATAGTTCCTATAACATTATCCGCTCCAAATCTCAGAGACGTAAGGCGCTCGTTGTTTCATATCGGTGACGTGGTCATCGGTCAACCCAAGCCAATCAGGGGCAATACAGTTATATATTGATTAAATATTTAATCAATACTGAGAGGATTTAGCCTGCCCCGAACAGAACAAGTCAATAGGCAGATTCGAGAGGAGACCACAGAGAAGATTCTAGCCGCGGCGAGGGAGGTATTTGCCCGCAAGGGGAAGGCTGCCAAGATGTCCGACGTGGCCTCCGAGGCTGGCGTCAGCCCGGGATTGGCATATCATTACTTCCCGAGCAAGGAGGCAATCTTCCTGGCCTTGGTCAGGCAGTTGGTCCGACCCGCAGACGAGTTGCGTGCAATCGTCCAGCAGATGCCCGGCACACCAAGGGACCGCTTGAAGCGGATGTGGCTGGGATGCTTGAGCGCAGGCGTAAAGACCCCGAATTCTACCAGTTCTTCTATCAAGCGATGGCCAGCGACAGTCTTCCAGCGGACCTTCGCGAGCAGATCAAGCAGCAGGGCCTGTCCATTCGCGAAATCATGCGAGGGCTCATCGTCGAGGGGCAAGCGACAGGCGAGATCGCGAATGACGACCCCGACAAACTAGTGAGCGCGCTTCTGGCATGCGTCGACGGACTATCGAGGGTGGCGCAGCTTTCTCCAGAGGACGTGGAGAAGCAGATGCCTGATGCGGGCATGATCCTGCGGATCCTAGGACCTGAGCCGAAGTGAGTCTGGGTTGAGGCTGAAAGGTGTCTGTTACGATGTCGGAGCGGTGATGGGCTTCAATTGGCGTCCAGTCTTCGACCCGAAGGTTGTACACCGGGAGCTCGAGATCATCAAGAACGACCTGCACTGCAACGCGGTCAGCATCGGCGCAAGGGACATCGGGCGGATCGTGACCGCCGCGACTGCCGCGCTCGAGGAGGGACTCGAGGTATGGCTCTCGCCTCTGCTGTGGGACAAGAGCGAAGACGAGACCGTCGCGTACTTGGCCAAGGCGGCCGGGCCTCTGGAGGCTCTCCGCAAGCAGTGGCCCGACAAGGTGGTCTTGAGCGTCGGCGGCGAGTCCACGCTCTTCATGCAGGGGATACTCCCGGGAAAGAACATCGTCCAGCGGCTCCGAAGCCCAAAGTTCAGGGCGAGAATCATGTCCGGCGAGCACAACGGGCCGCTCAACGCGTTCCTCGCCAAGGCCGTGGCCGCCGTCAGGAAGGAGTTCAAGGGCAAGCTTACCTACCATTCCCTGATCTGGGAGAAGGTCGACTGGAGCCTCTTCGACTATGTCGGCGTGGACCACTACCGGGCCCAGGACATCGAGGACAAGTATGTCGAGATGCTGAAGCCGCTCTTCGACACCGGCAAGCCCGTGGTGGTCACGGAGTTCGGGTACAATACATACCAGAGCGACGGGAAGCTCGCCAAGGTCCTGCTGGGAGGAGGGGACGCCGACTTCTGGTCCCAGTTCTTCCACTCTCTCCCGGTCGTGGGAAGGTTCGTCCGTCCCAAGGTGCGGGTCATCCATCCGCGCGACGAGGCCTGGCAGGCGCGCAAGTTAGTCGAGACCCTGGAGATCCTCGACGCCGCGGGCGTGGACGGAGCCTTCGTGTCGCAGTTCGAGTCCCAGACCAACCCCTTCGATGAGGACCCGAAGTACGACCTGGACACGACGAACCAGAGCTTGGTGAGATACTACGAGGGCGGCAAGCACGGGACGACCTATCCGGACATGCCCTGGGAGCCGAAGGAGTCGTTCAGAGCGGTCGCCGACTACTACGCCAAAAACTAGGAGAGAAAGAAAATGTCGCCAGATTCACTCCCCACGCGTGATTCTGTACAAGTCGCCGATTTGAGTAGAAGTGCGTTTGTTGGAGCATGCGTGGTGGGGCATCGTACACGAAGTATGCGCGATGACATATCACTGCCATGAGCGCGAAGTTCGAATCCATTTCTGGGGAAGTATTGGTAGCGGGCCCGACGGGGATTCGAACCCAATTCCTCGCAGAGCGACCTCCAAATCGCTCTCGGGATTAGCTCAAAATGCGCTATTCGTGAGACAATAGTGCTAAATCTTCCCCCATAGGCCACACGGAGGAAGAATCGAGGTGGCCCGGCCGGGATTTGAGGCCCCGATTTGGGCTGCTTTTTCGGTGCCCCTCTGTAGTAGCGGTCTCCCCTGCGCTAGGGTAGAAATCCCGGCCGGGCATTGTACCATCTGGTTAGAATCCCCAGGTAGCCGCTCGAGGGGCTGACACCAATGCAGAGGAAGATGGCAGTGAATCCCTTGTCGCCGCTAAAGAACATTAATTATGGACGTGCGCGGAGAAATCAGGAATCTCGTTGGAGAATCAGCCGGAAGAGGAGGACGAAGAGCGGGTCGAAGATGTCATGGCAAAGAATGTCGTCACGGTCGACCGCAAGGCCACCGTGAAGGACGGGGCCTCGCTGATGGCCCGAAGGAAGTGCAGTTGCTTGGTCGTGTTGCAGGGGGATGACGCCCTCGGCATCGTGACCGAGAGGGACCTCGTCCGCAAGATCCTTGCGGCTGGCGTCGACCCCTCGAAGGTCCTGATGAGCGATGTGATGTCCACCCCTCTCGTCACCATAGGGCCAAGGCGACAGTGAGTGAGGCTGCCGAGAAGATGTCAGAGTACCTGATCAGGAGACTCGTGGTCGTGGATGATGAAGGGGCCCTGGTTGGGCTGGTCACGGCAGGCGACATTGCAAAGCTACTGGCGAGGAAGAAGGAATACTCAGACTCCGCGCTGAATGCCCTGGCGCGAATGAGGAAGGACGGGACCGGCGGACCGTACGGGTAGTTCGGCCCTACCCTAACCAGAAGAGGGGTCCCGAGCGCTCGAGTTGCTTGCCCATGAGTGACGGGCGTGAAGAGGCAAGGGATGGCCTTTCGATTCCTGCCTCCGCGAGAGTCGGGAGTCAGGGACAGTTCCGGAAGGTTCTGTCGCTTCACGAGCTCCTCTTCCTCTCCCTTGGAGCGTCGATCGGTTCCGCGTGGCTCTTCGGCTCGGCCTACGGGGCGGCCACGGCTGGCCCCGCCTCCATAGTCTCCTGGCTCATCGGAGGGCTCTTCGCAGTCGTCATCGCTGTCACCTGGGCCGAGATTGGAGGGCTGTTCCCGTCCACGGGCGCGGTGGTGAGGATCCCCCCAGTACGTCCATGGCTATTTTGCAGGCTTCTACGTCGGGTGGGCCTACTACCTGTCCGCCGTGATCGTGCCGCCTGTGGAAGCCGTCGCAATCGTCACCTACGCCTCTGCCTACGTCCCGTCGCTGACCAGCGCCGGCGTCCTAACACCTGAGGGCTATCTGGTCAGCATAGCCATCATGCTGCTCACTTTCGCCCTGAACTCCTTCGGAGTCAAGCTGTTCGCGCGCTTCAACACAGGAGTGACGTGGTGGAAGCTCCTCATCCCGACCCTGACCGCAATAGTCGCGCTTCTCTACTTCTACCCCCCGAACCTCTCTTCGTTCGGGGGGTTCGCCCCGCGCGGCGTCGCCCCGATATTCTCGGCCGTCGGTACGGCGGGCATCATCTTCGCTTACACAGGGTTCAGGGCCGCGATGGACTACTCGGGGGAGGCGAGAAACCCCAGGAGGGACGTCCCGAGGGCCATGGTCCTCTCCGTTTTGATTACGATTGTCCTATACACGGCGCTCGAGGTGGCGTTCGTCGGCGGAATAAGGTGGGGGTCGTCTGGCCTGTCCCCCGGAGACTGGGCAGACCTTGCAAGGACCGGGGTCTACTCCAGCGCGCCGTTCTATCACCTGATGAGCGTGCTGGGGGTTGCCGTCCTCGCCTCCATCCTGCTCCTGGACGCGATAATCTCGCCTCTCGGAACTGTAGGGGTGTACGTGGGCTCGTCCGCACGCGACCTCTACGCGCTCGCGGAGGGAGAGCACATGAGCACGAAGGTGAGCGAGGTCGACAGGAAATACGGTGTGCCGAGGGTGGCGCTGCTCGTGTCCCTGGCTGCTGGAACGGTCTTCATATTCGCCTTTCCAAACTGGGGTGAGCTCGCGACCTTCGGTACGACTGCCACCGTCTTCACATATCTGGTGGGGCCGACCTCCCTGGTCGTGCTCAGAAAGCACGCGCCCGAGTTGAAGAGGTCGTTCCGCGTCCCGATGGCAAGGGGGGTCGCGCCCGCCGCGTTCGTGATGGCGAGCCTCATCGTCTATTGGACCACCTGGCCGTACACGGGTTACGCGCTCGCAGCATTCATGTTGGGTCTGCTGGTCTTCATGCTCTCGAGGCCACGGGGCACACCCCGTGCGGGCGAGATACGGAGAGGTCTGTGGATCGTCGTCTACTCGGTCATTCTGACATCCGTCTCCTATCTCGGGAGCTATGGAATCGGCCTGATTCCATTCCCGCTCGACTTCGGCGTGGTGACGATCCTCGCGCTCGCGTGCTTCTACTGGGGCGCACGAAGCGAAATCCAGACGGGCGAGTTGCGCGGCTTGATTGAGCAGGAGAAAGTCGAAGAGTCGCTTGAGGTCTCCCAGATATCAGGTGACGATACTTCACAGCTCGCATGACAGAAAGGGTCACTCAACTTGGATAGCATGACTCCTGCCGAAGAGAAAGACCTCCCGGTCGCGGAGCTGCTCAACAGGCTCTCGACGACCGAAAAGGGCCTTTCGTCCTCGGAGGCCACAAAAAGGCTCCAGCAATTCGGGCCGAACGAGATAGCCGAGAAGAAGCGCTCCGCCATCCTCGCCTTCCTTCGCTACTTCTGGGGACCCATCGCCGTGGATGATCGAGGCGGCGGCCATCCTCTCCGCGGTGATACAGCACTGGGACGACCTTGGCGTAATCATCACTCGCTCCTCTCGGTGAACGCCATCGTGAGATCCTGGCAGGAGAACAAGGCGAGCAACGCGATCGAGCTGCTGAAGAAGAGGCTGGCCCTGAGGGCGAAGGTGCTGCGAGACGGGAAGTGGGCCGACCTTCCCGCGGCGGAGCTCGTTCCCGGAGACATCGTCCGCCTGCGCCTCGGGAACATCGTCCCCGCAGACACCAAGCTGATCGAGGGCGACATACCTCCAGATCGACGAGTCGGCGCTCACGGGAGAGTCCCTGCCGGTCGAGAAGCATCCGGGCGACGTCGCCTACTCTTCCTCGATCGTCCGGCAGGGCGAGATGGACGCGCGTGGTCACCACGACGGGATGAACACCTACTTCGGACGGACCACGAAGCTGGTCGAGGAAGCCGAGACCAAGAGCCACTTCCAGGGAGCGGTCGTGAAGATCGGCGACTATCTCATCGCGCTCGCGGCCGCCATGGTCACGGTCTACGATAGTCGTCGGGCTCATCCGGCAGCAAGGCGTCTTCGAGCTCCTCCAGTTCGGGCTCGTCCTGACCGTCGCGGCAATCCCGGCGGCGATGCCGGCCGTCCTCTCGGTCTCCATGGCGGTCGGAGCAGAGGCGCTCGCGAAGAAGGAGGCCATCGTCAGCAAGCTGGTCGTCGATAGAGGAGATGGCGGGCGTGGACATCCTCTGCGCAGACAAGACGGGCACGATCACGAAGAACGAGCTGACCGTCGGGCGAGGTGAATCACATTGGAAGGATACACGGAGGAAGACGTGATGCTCTATGCCGCCCTCGCCTCGAGGGAGGAAGACCAGGACCCGATCGACGACGCCATCATAGCGAAGGCCAAGGGCATGGCGGGGTTCGCCGCGCTGGTCGGCGGGCTACAAGGTCACCTCCTTCAAGCCCTTCGACCCCGTCTCGAAGAGGACCGAGGCGACGGTGGAAGGCCCAAGGGCCAGAGCTTCCAGGTCTCGAAGGGGGCCCCCCAGGTGATCCTGGCTCTCCTCCAGAACAGCGCCGACGTCGAGAAGGAGGTGACAGAGTCGATAGGCAAGTTCGCCTCCAAGGGGTACCGCGCCCTGGGCGTCGCGAGGACCGACGAGAGGGAAGGATGGCAGTACGTCGGGCTCATAGCGCTCTCCGACCCGCCGAGGGACGACTCGGCCGCGACGATAGCGACGGCCCAGTCCATGGGCATAGAGGTGAAGATGGTCACCGGCGACCACGTAGCCATAGCCGAGGAGGTCTCGAGGCTCGTGGGGCTGGGCACCAACATCATCACTGCCGCGTCCATCGTCGGCAAGCCCGACAGGAGGCGGAGTCGATTGCGGAGAGGGCGGACGGGTTCGCCGAGGTCTTCCCGGAGCACAAGTACCGCATCGTCGAGCTCCTGCAGAAGAAGGACCACATCGTCTGCATGACGGGCGACGGGGTCAACGACGCCCCCGCGCTGAAGAAGGCCGACTGCGGGATAGCGGTCGCGGGCGCGACCGACGCCGCAAAGTCTGCCGCAGACGTGGTGCTGACCAAGCCCGGCCTCTCGGTGATCATCGACGCCGTCAAGGAGAGCCGGAAGATATTCCAGCGGATGACCAACTACGCGATCTACCGAATCAACGAGACCTTCCGGGTGCTCTCCTTCATCACGCTCTCGATCATCGGTCTTCCAGCTCTATCCGGTCACCGCGCTGATGATCGTCCTGCTGGCCCTGCTCAACGACATGCCGATAATGACCATCGCCTACGACAACGTCAAGTACTCTCCCAAGCCGGAGAAGTGGAACATGCGGGCGCTCCTGATAATCTCGACGTTCCTCGGCGCCATCGGGGTGGTATCGAGCTTCGGGCTCCTCTACATCGGGCTGGAGGTCCTGCACCTGAACCCAGACGTCCTGCAGTCGTTCATCTACCTGAAGCTCTCCGTGGCGGGCCACCTCGCGCTCTTCGTGGCGCGGACGAAGGGGCCGTTCTGGTCGGTGAGGCCGGCCAAGCCCCTGCTCCTCGCGGTCGTTCTGACCCAGATCACGGCGACGATCATCACCGTCTACGGGATCCTGCTCCCCGCGATGGGCTGGGAACTCGCGGGCCTCGTCTGGGGATACGCGTTCGTGATGTTCCTGGTCCAGGACTTCCTCAAGGTCCAGTTCTACAGGCTGATGAAGGTCGAGGCGCCAACGCTCTACGGCTGAGCTGGCCAAAGTCCGCGTCAGGTCGGTTCTGACGCGGAGAGCGCCTTCACAATCCTGTGATACGCGCGGATGAGATCAGACATCGTGACTATCCCGACCAGCTTGCCCGACTCCTTTGAGACGACCGGAAGCCGCCGACCCTGTGGTTGGTCATCTTGTCCATGGCATCGAGCAGCGATTCGTCGGGGTAGGCGACGATGGGGTTCTTCGTCATGACTTCCGCGAGGTTCGTGGAGCGCCATCTGCTCTGCGCGGGACTCCGCTGCAGGTCGCCCAGCGTCACGATCCCAACGACCTTCTCCGAATCGACGACCGGGATCCCTCGGAAGCCCTTGTCGAGCATCAGCTGCTGCGCCTCCGCGACCGTGTCTCTGGGCGAGAGCGCCACGACGTCGACCTTCATCGCGTCGTGGACGAATATCTTGGTCAGGAGGGGGACGTTGTACTCGCCCCTGTGGGCCGGCGAATCGGACCTCCGGGGGACCTGGCTCTTGTAGATGGTGTATTTGGAGCCTGTGACGAAATACGAGACCACCACCGCGACCATCGACGGCACGAGGAGGGCGAGCGTCCCCGTCATCTCGCTCACCATGAGTATGACCGCGATCGGCACCCTGCCGACGCCGGCGAAGAGGGCCATCATCCCGACTATCACGAGGGGAGCGGGCACAGGCACCATTCCGGGGAAGAGCGTGTTGAGCACGACCCAGAACGCCGCCCCAACGAAGCCCCCTATCACGAGGGAAGGCGCGAAGACTCCTGCGCTCCCGCCCGACCCGACGGTCAGTGCCGTCGCGACGATCTTGAAGACCACGACCAGCACGAGGACCGCGAGTATGGGGAGCGTGAAGAAGTTGGTGCTGATGAGGCTCAGGTTCCCGTCTATGAGATACTGGAGGAACCCGTACCCGAGCCCCAGGACCTCGGGGAAGAAGATGCCTATCACCCCGGCGAGTGCGAGTCCGATGACGGGTTTGGCGACTTTGGGATTTCGAGGGAGGAGAAGAAGCCCTTCGCCTTGTAGAAGGCGGTGGTGTGGAGCCCTCCCGACCAGGCCGCACAGGAGCCCAAGATCGCATAGAACACGAGGTTGGATGGGCTCGTGAACGTGTACGCGATGTTCCGCCGAAGATGGGGGTGATGCCGGCGTACGCCGTGAAGATTACGTAGCCGACCGGGGAAGCGATGAAACCGGGCAGAAGCGCCTCCACCTCGAAGTCCCCACCGCTGTAGAGGATCTCCCCGCCGAGCATCGCCCCTCCGAAGGGCGACTTGAATATCGCCCCTATCCCAGCTCCTATCCCGACCGCGACGGCGAGCCTCCTGTCGCGAACCGGGAGTTTGAGCAAGTCTCCGACGAAAGACCCGAAGCCCGCCGCGATCTGAGCGGTCGGCCCCTCCCTGCCGCCGCTGCCCCCCGACCCTATCGTGAACGCTGACGCGAGCGCCTTGATGATGGGAACCCGTCTGCGTATCTTCCCGTCCTTGCGGTGGAACGCCGCGATGGCCTCGTCGGTCCCGTGGCCTTCGGCCTCGGGGGCGAACGGTGTAGACCAGGAACCCCGCTATCAGGCCTCCAACCGCCGCGACGATGGGGATGAGGAGGAAGTTCGGGTGGAGGCCGACGAGAGCCGGCGCCTCCCCGGCGGGGTTGGGGGATAGTAGCCGGTGATGCCTCCGAGCATGAGGTTGGTCACGAGCTGAATCATTCCGTAGAAGATGATCGCCCCAACGCCGGCGATCACGCCTATGAGGATGCCTACGACCGTCCACTTTGCGAGGAAGTTACCCTGAATCAGGTTGTTGATTCGCGCATTGATGCCAGACGAGTCTTCTCAGCCTCCATGCCCCGGGATACGAAGGGAAATATGTTGTTGAGACAACATTCGTCGGGCCGTGCCCTGATTTCGACGGCCTATAGGGGTCCCAACTCCCTGACGGGGGTATAGGCGCGCGGGGCGTCAAGCCGTTCCAAAGGAGGCGATGGCTGCCCGGAACTTTTCGATTGATTGGCGAGTGGGCGGCCACCAAGGTGCGACAAGAATGACCCTGGCCCATCTCGAGTAACTGCTCAAGGGAATTCAAGTCAGTATCTGATTCCCAAACTTTCTCTTGATGTAGCGCGACAGCAACGGGGTTTGAATCGCGATTGACAAGAAGGCCACTCCGAAAACCATGGTCGTGATGGTGCGGACGTCAGAATCCGAGACAACGGCCGATCCGGTCAAGGACGCTGCCAGCGCGATCGAGAGAGCCCCCCGCACCCCGCCCAGCATGGCTACGTTGCTCCAGACGATGGGGATCCTTTCGCGAACCTGATTGAAGATGGCGAGTATCGGATAGACCGAGGCGGCTCTGGCCAGCGTTACCACCAGATATGCCGTTATGATCAGGAAGAAGGACTGGGAGAGGATGACGAGGTTGGTCTCGAACCCAATCAGGAGGAAGGCTACGGAGTTCCCGATGAACGCCGCTATCTGCCAGAAGAAAAGCACGGCGTCTCGCGTGTCCTGTCCCATCGCTGCCTTCATGGTCACGTTGCCGAAGTACAAGCCCGACCACTGCGACGGCGATCAATCCAGAGACGCCCAGCCCGCTCGCGAATACATAGGACCCATAGACCGCCGAGACGGTAAGAATCACAGTTGCCATCTTGTCCTCGATTGAGGCGCTGACTCTTCTGGCCGCGAAGGCAATCAGGAAACCGACGGCGGCGCCTCCCAAGGTGGTGAAACCGAAGATGGAGAGACCCGAGAGGATGGAGACCCTCGACAGCCCTATCGACGAGAGCACCAGCGTGAAGATCACGATGCCGGTGGCGTCGTTGAACGCCGCCTCCGTGTCCATCAGCGTGGCAAGCTCTGAAGGAACGTCCGTGCGGCGAAACACCTCGAGCACGGTTACGACATCGGTGGGCGCCACGATTGCAGCAAACAGAAAGGAGACTGTCAACGACAATCCCGCCAACTGCCAGAGGACCAATCCTCCAACGACCGTGGCGATGACCACGCCAGCCGTGGCGAGGACGACCGAGGGCCTGATCACCGCTCTCAAGTCCGGAGCCTTGATGTGCATCATGGCCTCGAAGATCAGAGGCGGGACGACGAGACCCACGAAGAGACCCCCCTCCACGAGGGTGGTGTAGAAAGAGCCCATCTGCGAAATTACGCCCTGCACAGTGTTCGTGATCGAGTTCGAGCCCAGGGAAGGAATCGTGGCCAGTGCCGTAATCCCGACGCCGACGAACACCAGGATCAGCGTGTACGGCACCTTCGCCTTGAGCGAGAGAATCTGCGAGACCAGCATGACCGCCACGAACGCGGTCAAGGCCAGTTCGATTGTTGCGACAGCCACGCCGTGCGGCTGCACAGTTCTGAATATCTTTAAACTGGTTGGCTTGAGTCCCGCTTGGATATCATGGACTCCTCCGAAGCCGAGCGCGCCTCCCTCATGCAGGTGAGCCGTGACTGGGCGCGGGCAGCCGCCACCCGGGACGTAGACCTGATCTTATCCTTCTGGGCGGATGACGCCATCGTCCTCCCACCAGATCAGGCCTCTGTGGTAAGCAAGAAAGCAATACGGGAATACATTCGCCAGAGCTTGGCGATGCCAGGCTTCTCAATCACTTGGGAGCCCGAACAAGCTTTCATCGCCGCTGGAGGGAAGTTCGGTTACATGGTGGAGCGGAACCGACTTACCTTCCTTGATGAGAGCGGGAAGCTTCGCACACAGGAAGGCAAGGCAGTGACGGTCTGGGCAAAAGACTTGGTTGACAAATGGAGGTGTGTCATCGACATCTGGAACGGCAACCCATCGGAACTCGCGCTTCCCGGTAGCGGCTGAGAGGGCTCATTAGGTCTCGCTCGCTCGTTCTACTCCCGAAACTCATTCCAGACTGCATCACCTCGGCAGGATGAGAAGGCTCCAGATGAATTCGCACATCTTGATTATTGCATTACCTGTCTCCAGTCTTATTGGGTGAAACGAAGCTCAGAACTTGGCGGGCCCGACAGGGCTGCGATTAAATAATTAAGCGAATCCGACGCCAATGCAAGGTAACTCGACTTTTCAAATCCCTGCGACCGCGTAGTTTGAAGCATTAACCGAGGGGACAGGAGGCTTCGCCATTGGATTTGAACCTACACATGATGCCAGAATCTTGCCCTCAGCAGGCGGAAAGTTGGTATTTTTTTGGGCTCTACGGGTTCTTTTGCCATGATATGCAGAAGTTATCTTCCACCTCTACTTCGAAATCTAGCAGCCCATTCGAAACAGGTCAGCGACACTTCTGGAAGTGTGAGGCCGAATTCCCGTTTCTAATTACCTAAAAGACAGGCATATCTTCGATAATAAGCTCAATTCTTACCCCGCAAGCTAAACGGAGGAGGAATCGAGGTGCCCCGGCCGGGATTTGAACCCAGGTCACTACCTCGAGAGGGTAGTATGCTTGGCCGGACTACACCACCGGGGCCCGTGCGATGCCCCATCGAGACCGGATTAAAAGCTGCGTTGCTACTGTGTCTTCAACACGGCTTTTGCCGCGAGCTTGACGTCCGAGGGCTTGACGGTCTTCCGCCCGGCGTGCTTCGCGAACTCGGTCGCCTGCCTGGCGATTTGGAGCCCCACTTCCTCCAGGACGATGCGGAGCTCGATGGCCGCGTCGTCCCCGACCCGCTCTGCGCCCGCCTTCTTTATGAGGCGGTACACCGCGGCCAACCCAAACTCAGACTCGGACATGCTGACGATTTTTAGTAATACGCGGTTAATTATTAAACGTTTGGTCTAAAATGTTTGCAACCTTGCTCTGTTAGCATTCTCTCGCGGTCTTCGCGCCGATTGGAAGCGTGGCGGCAGTAGAACGTGGCTTTGACGCCGAATACCACGAAATCAACCTTGCAATGGATATATCGGGCCTCTACAGCGTCTTACGACCATGGTTTCCGGCGCGTTCCTCCCCTTCTGTGACGCCCACGTCCACCTCCCCGCATACCCGGACCCTCGAGAGGTCGTGGCTGGCGCCAAGAGGAGGGGGATTCTACTGGTCTCCGTCGGCGTCTCCGCCGCCGAGGCGCCGCCCAGTCTGAGGCTCCGCGACGAGAGCCCCGACGCTGTGAGGTGCTTCATAGGGGTGCATCCCTCCGAGGCCGCTTCGACGCCGAACGGGCTAGATGCGCTCTCGTCCCTCTGGGAAACCGCCGACGGCGTCGGCGAGGTCGGGCTCGACCCGAAGTACTCTGAGGTGTCTCCAGGGAGCGCCCAGATGGAGCTGTTCAGGGCCCAGGTCGAGGTCGCGGGGCGCCTGAAGAAGCCCCTGCAGGTCCATTCGAGGGACGCCGAAGTGACGTGCCTGGACGTACTCGACGGGTACTCCCTCGGCCCCGTGCTCATGCACTGGTTCGAGGGCGAGGAGCTCCTGGCACGAGCTCCTCTCGCGTCCGCGACCCTTCGTCTCCTTCGGCCCGGCGATTCTCTACTCGAAGAAGCTCCTGAGGATCGCAAAGAGGTGCCCGCCGGAGGCCGTGCTGACGGAGAGCGACGGGCCGGTCGCCTTCGCGGCCTTGGGAGGGGCCGGAGGGCCTGGCTTGGTGCCGAGCGTGGCGTTCAAGCTTGCGGAGCTGTGGGGAAAGAGCCTCGACGAGTCTGTCGCGCAGCTCTCGCTCAACGCGAAGAGCTACCTCGGGTAAAAAGGTTATCTCCACCCTCGCGGGGGCTCCCCTCAAGACATGGACAGAGTCCGCAGGCTTTCCCAGGAGATCATCCAGAAGTACCCAGGGATGTTCGGCACCGATTATACCGCTAACAAGACACAACTTGCGAAGATTGCGACCGTCCACTCGAAGATGATCCGCAACAAGCTCGTCGGGAAGATAACGAAGGCGATGATTGCGGCGAGCGCGGAGAAGGAGGAAGCGGAGGGCAGCCAGGTCGCGGAGCCATCCGTCGAGCCGACCCAGGCCGAGGTCGGGGCCGCATAGGGCTCGCGGAAACGATAATACTCCACGGAGGCGCCCTCACGCAGCGGGCGCGATGATCCACCTGAAGTTCCTCGGGCATATTCGGACCAGCATGGGATCCGAAGGGATGGACATCTCCCGGGACGGCATCACCCTCGACGACCTGTTCGCCCTCCTTCTCTCCGACAGGCCCGTGGAGCTCGACCACGGGTTCACAAAGTACAACACGCTTGTCGTGATCAACGACGAGGAGGCCCTTTCGCCGTCGGCGCAGAAGGACCGGCGCATCAGTGACGGGGATTCCGTGCTCCTCCTGCCCTTCTCTCACGGAGGGTGAGCGGGAAACATGCCGCAAGAGAGAAGCTTCCACGCCGCGTGTTGGGAGGTCGGGGTCTCTCAGGAAGAGGTGGAGGGCCTCCTGGGAGAGATCAGAAGGCAGAGCCCGGAGGTTATCGTCCAAGTTATAGGCGCTGCACGGGCGCCCAACCCCCGCGCCGTCGAGATGATCGCGGCTCAGACGCTGATGGCGGCCAGGGCCGGCTCCACGCTCGCGGAGAGGCCCGAGCTCGACCTTCTGCTGCGCCTGGCGGGGACCAGGCAGATAGGGGAGGCCTTTAGGCGCGTCGGATACAAGTCGAACGGCAAGAGGTTTTTCATGGTCGCGGCCTCGGAAGGGAACGGGGCTGCGCTGTCGCGACTGGGCAAGCGCCTGGCGGCGGACAAGAGGTTCACCGAGGTCGAAAAGAAGCAGCTGGAGGAGGGCGACCTGGAGCAGGTCGAGCGCGCTGCCCTTCTCGCGGCCAGACTCTAGGATGAGCGCTTTAGCTTCGTTATGCTGAGTATCTCGTCAGGCCTGGCGACGGACATCGCGGTGTACTCTCCCATCACCTCGACGTTGAAGACCTTGTCCGGCGAGTTCAGGTTGACCTTGCGGTCGACGACCCCCGCGATGGTGTCGATGAGCTCCTTCCTCGAGGTGGGGGAGTCCCTCTCCGTGATGTCGATCCTGAAGGTTTCACCCTCGAGGATCTGCGGAGCGATCTGGGTCGCAGCTTCCTTTATCTGCTCGAGGGTCGTATCGACGACGATGTCCACTGGGATCATCCTCTGGATGAAGTGGACCCTGAAGGGCTCCGACCTCACGTAGTCTCGCATGAAGGCGATGAAGTCTCTCGAATTCTCAATCTCTATCTCGAGGATGCCGTCGAAGCCAGCCTTCTCGATGTGGAGCTTGCGGTGGCCCCGCTGCAGGGCGATCTCCTTGAACTCGGCGGAGGCCTTCGCCTCGCTCCCCTTCTGCGAAGTCACCAGCAGGTTCAAGCCTTCAACTCACCCTCCTGAATCCTGACCGAACCCTCCCTTAAAACCTCGACAGTGCCTCCTGAGACCTTTACGACGGTCGACTCCTTCCCCCGCAGCACCCCACCGTCGATGACGAGCTGGACCCTTCCGTCGAGCGACTCCGTCACCTGCGCAGCCGTGCGGCACGAGGGCCGCCCGGAGAGGTTAGCGCTCGTCCCGGTGACCGCCCCGCCCACCTTCCCAGCGAGCGCGACGCAGACTTCGCTGTCCGGCACCCGGACTCCGAGGTATCCGCTCCCCTGGTCGAGGAGGGGCGAGAGTCCGCTCCCTTTCTTGAGGGGCGCGACGATGGTGAGCGCCCCCGGCCAGTGGGCGCCCACGAGGTTCCGAGCGACGCTGTTGAGGTCCACGAGCCTCTCCGCCACTCCAGAGTCGGCGCACAGCACAGGGACAGGTTTGGCCTGCCGATTCTTGACCTCGAACAACCTCCCGACCGCCCCGTCGCTCGATGGGTCGCAGCCCAGGCCGTAGACCGTGTCGGTAGGGATGGCCACGACGCCACCCCTCTTGACTATGCGGGCTGCCTCGGCCACCGCTTGCGGCCCCGCCCGGAGACAACGGACTGCCAACGAGCCGCGGGTCATTTTGGGGCGCAGTTAAGGTGTTTGGCCGCGGGGACTGCTCCACGAAGGCGAGGGGTCGGCAATCCTTATTAGCCGAACAAGAAACGCGGGGGCCGAAATGTCTTCGGAGGACGGAGAGACAGAGGAGCTCGACGACGACCTGGACGACGACGGCTGGGAATCAGAGTCAGACGACGACTCCTGAGAGTCCAAGAAGGGCGCGGCCGTCGAAGCGCACGCGGTAAACGGGCGTTCCGGACTCGATTTATACCCTGCATGGACGGAGCCAACGGACCGTAGCAAGATGCCTCCCCGGACTTTCATCGTGAACTTCAAGAACTATCCCGAGGTCATGGGGGAAGGCTCCATCCGGCTCGCCAAGGCGGCGGCCGGCCTGAGCTGGGAGCTCGGCATCGACGTGGTGGTGGCGCCTCCCACGCCCATGCTCCACACGATTGCCTCCATGGTAAAGATTCCTGTCTTCGCGCAGAGGACGGAGTTGGGCGAGCAAGGGAAGAGCACGGGCCACGCGATACCGGAGTCAATCAAGGCTGCGGGGTGCGCCGGATCCCTCTTGAACCACAGCGAGTCGAGGATTCCGATGGACGTCCTGGAGCTGACCATCGAGAGGATGAAGAGCCTTGGGCTGGCGAGCTGCGCCTGCGCGGAGACCACCGAAGAGGCGGTCGAGATCGCGCGCTTCAACCCGGAGTTCCTCGCCATCGAGCCGCCCGAGCTCATAGGGACAGGGAGGGCCGTCTCGAAGGCCAGGCCGGAGCTCCTCACGGGGACCGCCGAGGCCCTCGCGAAGGCAGGCTACAAGGGCAGCCTTCTCTGCGGAGCAGGGATTGTCTCTGGCGAGGACGTAGCGGCCGCGATGAGGCTGGGGACGCAGGGGATACTCGTCGCGAGCAGCGTGGTGAAGGCCCAGGACTGGCCGGCCAAGCTCAGGGAACTCGGTTCGGCCATGCGCCCCTGAGCCCCGCGACGAATCCCGGAAAGCTGTAAATACAATCCGCCGCGCAGCTTTTCGAGAGATTGCCGCAGAAGAAGCCAAACGCTTTCTACACCGCGATGGAGCAGCTCAAGATAGCCGCAGATTATCTCGAGCTCGACGAAGGAATACACCAACGCCTGCGCGAGCCGATGAAAGTGATTAGGGTCGCCTTCCCGGTCAGGATGGACAACGGCAAGATCAGGGTTTTCAAGGGCTATCGGGTGCAATACAACGACGCACGCGGGCCCTTCAAGGGAGGCATCAGATACCACCCGGAGGTCTCGCTGGACGAGGTCAAGGCGCTGGCAGCGTGGATGACCTGGAAGTGCAGCATAGCAGACATCCCGTTCGGCGGATCCAAGGGAGGCGTGGTCTGCGACCCGAAGCACATGTCTCAGGGGGAGCTTGAGAGGCTGACCCGCAGGTACACGTCGGCGCTTGGGGACTCGATCGGGCCGGACGTCGACATCCCCGCGCCCGACGTGTACACGAACGCGCCAGACCATGGCGTGGATACTCGACACCTACAGCCAGATGAAGGGTCACATGGTCCCGGCCGTCGTCACCGGGAAGCCGGTCTCTCTGGGCGGGTCGCTTGGGCGAGATGCGGCCACGGGGAGGGGCGCGGCCATCTGCACGCGAGAGGCTGCAAAGATCAACAGGTTGACGCTGAAGGGTGCGTCGTTCGCGGTGCAGGGATACGGTAACGTCGGGTCGAACTACGCCGTCATCTTGGAGGAGATGGTCGGCGCGAAGATGGTCGCGGCGAGCGACTCGAAGGGCGGGATTTACAACAGGAAGGGGATGGACGCGAAAAAGGTGCTCGCGCACAAAGAGAAGACCGGCTCGGTCGTGGGCTTCCCCGGCTCCGAAGAGGTCACAAACCAGGAGGTGCTCAAGACGGAGTGCGACGTCCTCTGCCCCGGCGCATTCGAGAACGTGATAACCGAAGACATCGCCAAAGGCGTCCGTGCGAAGATGATAATCGAGGCCGCGAACGGGCCGACGACGCCGGAAGGCAGACAAGGTGCTCGACGGGAACAAGGTCTTCCTGGTGCCGGACATCCTGGCCAACTCCGGCGGCGTGATGGTGAGCTATCTAGAGTGGGTCCAGGACCTGGAGAGGCTGAGGTGGACCGAGGCAGAAGTGAACAAGATGCTCGAGACAAAGATGACCTCGGCCTTCGCGCAGGTCCACAAGGAGTCGACGTCGAGAGGCGTCTCCACCAGGACCGGCGCGCTGATCGTCGGAGTGGGCAGGGTGGCGGACGCCATGAAGACCTTGGGCATCTGGCCCTAGCGACCTTGAGGCTAGCCCACTCCCGAGAACGAGTTCGCTATGGAGTAGAAGCTCGTCGTCGACGAGCTTCTGGGCGAGGGCTCCCCCGATCTTGACCGGGACCACGTTGTTCCCCTTGAGCGCGACCATCATCCCGAAGTTGCCCTTCTTGATCATGTCCGCTGCGGCGACGCCGAACCTCGTGGCGAGGACGCGGTCGTAGGCGCTGGGCGCTCCTCCCCTGATGATGTGGCCCAGGACCACCTCGCGCGTCTCCAGGCCCGTCCTCTTCTCTATCTCCTTGGCGATGAGCTCCCCCACCCCTCCGAGGATAGGGTTGCCAAAGGCGTCGACCGCCCCGCCCTTCGTCGACCTTCGTGCCCTTCGCTTTCGCTCCCTCTGCGACGACGACGAGGGAGAATCTCTTGCCCGCGTTCCACCTCTTCTTGAGCGTCTTGCAGACCTCCGCGATGTCGAAGGGCTTCTCGGGCATCAGGACGACGTGGGCGCCCGACGCGATCCCCGCGTATGCCGCGACCCATCCCGCGTCTCTGCCCATGACCTCGACGACTATGACCCTCTCGTGGGACATCCCCGTCGTCTTGACCCTGTCGATGCACTCCATCGCGACGTTTACGGCGGAGTCGAACCCGAAGGTAAAGTCGGTGCTCGAGAGGTCGTTGTCCATCGTCTTGGGGACCCCCACGACCTTGATCCCCATCTGCGAGAGCTTGTGGGCGACGCCCAGGGTGTCGTTCCCGCCTATAGCGACGAGGGCGTCGAGCCCTAGCTTCTTGATGCTCTGGACGACCTTCTCCGGCCCTCCCTCCATCTTGAACGGGTTGGTCCTCGAGGTGAGTATGAAAGTCCCCCCGACGCCGACCAGCTCGTCCACCATGTCGTAGGTGATCTTCCTCCCCTTCGGCTCGATGAGCCCTTTCCATCCGCGCTCGATGCCGATGACCTCGAAGCCGTACTCCTCTGACCGCGCCACGAGCCCGCGGATCGTGGCGTTCAGGCCTGCGCAGTCTCCTCCTCCAGTCAACACGCCAATCTTCATGTTTTACGGCTGACGGGGAAAACCGTTCGGTTATAATCGTTGACCACGCTTCGCTTAATTTATATGGGCGGCTTTGACCCGCCGACGGCGAGATGAAAACGAAAGACTTTGCCGCGCCGTTCCTTAAGAACGGGCGGTGTTTGATCCTTGCCTACGACCAGGGATTGGAGCACGGACCTACCGAGGACTTCAACGACCGCAACGTCGACCCGGCATTCATAGTCGAGATCGCGAACAAGGGCGGGTACACCGGACTAGCGCTTCAGAAGGGGACCGCCGAGAAATACTACGACGGCAAGACGCCCCTCATCCTCAAGCTCAACGGCAAGAGCGTCCTTGTGAAGGCCGAGCCCATCTCCAGGCAGCACTGCTCGGTCAAGTACGCCCACGAAGCTCGGCGCCAAGGGCGTCGGATACACCATCTTCCTGGGCAGCGGCCACGAGTCCGAGATGGTCAGCGAGTGGGGGCGCATCCAGGAGGAGGCCCACGCGTTGGGCATGGGCGCCATCTGCTGGGTCTACCCTAGGGGCACAGGCGTCCCGACGGACACCAACCCGGACATCGTCGCCTACGCCGCGCGCGCGGGGCTCGAGTTCGGGGCGGACATCGTCAAGATAAAGTACAGCGGAGACGCGAAGAGCTTCGCGTGGGCAGTAAAGTCGGCAGGCAAGGCCAAGGTGGTGATGTCGGGAGGCCCCAAGACCCCCACCGACGAGGCGTTCCTCTCTCAGGTCAGGGGCGTGATGGAGGCGGGAGGCGCGGGCTTGGCCGTCGGCAGGAACGTCTGGCAGCACCCTGACCCTCTCAAGATGTCCGAGATGCTCCGCAAGGTAATCTTCGAGACGAAGCCCGTCCCGACGCTCACGTCCTCGATTAGCCGATAGTACGCGATCGCGCGGCGCGCGCGACAGAGCGAGGCCGCGAAAGGATAAAGAGGGACGGCCGTCGAGGCGTCTCGAAGAGGCGCCTCCCTTGAAGATTTTCATCATCGACATAGACGGGACCATCTGCGAGCACATCAGGAACGAGGACGGCATCGAGCGGATGAGGGTCGCCAAGGCATACCCCGACGTCATCAGTGGAGATCAACAAGTGGTTCGAGGAGGGGCACTTCATCTGCTTCTTCACCGCCAGGACGACCGAGCACGAGGAGGTCACGCGAGAGTGGCTGAAGAAGAACGGCGTCCTCTACCATCAGCTCATCATGAACAAGCCCAGGAAGCTCCCCCGTACACGGAGTACCACTTCATCGACGACGCCCACGTAAAGGCGACCACCTTCAAGGGGAAGATAACCCCCTTCGTGAGGAAGAAGGTCGAGATAGAGGTCTTCGAGGAATAGGCCGCTTCCGTCCTCACCGAGAGCATTTATTAGTCAAATTCGGGATGCGGCAAGGCGTGTCCCTCCCAAAGCTCCAGACAAGCCTCGACAAGCTTGAAGCCCGAATCGCAGAGATGAACGCCGAGGTGAAGCGGATTGGAGAGCAGCTTCGAAGCAATAGGTCGGAGTCCAACACAAAATTCGAGTCGTCGGTGCAGGACCAGCAGGCGAAGCACAGCGCGGTCAGGGCGGACCTCGGCTCGATGAGGGGCGACATGAACACCATGAGGACCGAGACGTCCGCGAAGCTCAATTCCCTCGAGAAGAAGCTGATGGGTCTAGAGGAGACCCTGAAGAGCCTCGAAAAGAGCCTCAGGGAATCCTAGACAGACCCGACACCTAGCGTCGCCCACAAGGGCTCTTGGCTCAAGTCCCCACGTACGTTCCCCGTGCTTCCACGGGGGTCATGCATTCGACGGCCACGAAGCCGCACTTGACGCAGATTGCTAGCACCTTCGGGACCAGTGACAGGTTCTTGACGTAGTCCCATTCCAGCTTGTCCAGGTCGTCCGGGACTATCACCGGAGGGTTCTCCAGGAAATCGAGGCCCGTGCCGCAGTTGGGGCAGACCTTCCCTATCGAGCGCGAGCGTGGAGGTCGGTTTGCTCCTGCCGACGGATCTCCTCTGGCCTCAACTCGCGCGCCTAACCTAATCAGCGGTCGAACTCGATAAAAAAGTTTCTTCGGCGCTACTTGCTGAGCAGTCTCCACGACATCACGATCCCCACGACGGAGAAGAAGGCCGCGAACCCTATGACGACGGAGAAGTCCACCCAGAGCGCGTACGTCCCCGTCGCCCCTATCAGGAGCTGGCGTATCGCGTCGATGCAGTAGCTGACCGGGTTGACCTTCACGACGTCCTGGAGCCATGCCGGCATTATCTTGACCGGGAAGAGGGCGTTGCTCGCGAAGAGCAGAGGCAGGTTGAGCAGGTTGATTATCGCCATCTGGGTCTGCCAGTTGCTCGACCTGAGCGAGAGCATGACGAAGAGCCCGGAGAGGCCCATCGCGACCAGGAAGATGACGACGAACGTCCCGGCGATGCCCAGCGACCGAGAGGCTGCCCGTGTCCATCCCGAGGGCTATCCCGATGAACAGGACGACGGCCGCCTGGATGAGCGACCTTCCGACGCTCTGGAAGATCTTGCCCATCACTATCGTCCCTCGGCTCACCGGCGTGCTCAGCGCCTTGTTCATGAAGCCGAACCTCCTGTCCCAGACCACCGACATCCCGCTGAACGCGGAGTTGAACAGCACGATGAAGACCAGCATCCCGCACACCAGGTACGAGAAGTAGCTGGTCGTGCCGAAGATGCTCAGCATGATCGCGTTGGCGTCGGACTGCCGGCGGCGCCGGCTCCCGCGGTGATGAAGGAGCTGAAGTTCAGCGCCTTGCCGAAGAGCCCCATCCAGATGACCGGCTGGATGAGCGAGATTATCAGCTGGTATGGGTTCGTGTACCACTTCCTCAGGTCCCTCTTCGTCAGGGCCCAGAGCCCGTGCGTCGGGCTCTTGTTGAGCTTCGGGGTCGGCCTCTCGGCCGTCCGCTTCGCCCGCGACGCGGGGTCGGGCTGTTCAAGCTTGGAGTCCTGTGCGGCGGCCTCCTTGATCGGGACTGTTCGCTCTCCACCATCTCGATCTCCTCTCCCTAGGACCTCGCCGTGGACATGGTCCTTCTCTGGCTCATCATGGCCCACTTGTTGGTCTCCTCCTCCCTGAGGGTGCGCCCCGTGAGCTCGAGGTAGGCCTCGTCGAGGGTCGGCCTCGTCAGCGATATCTTCGAGACGTGCATCCCCTTGGACCGGATCACGTCCATGATCGCCGGAGTGGCCTCCTCCCCGTCGTCCGCCTTTATGCGGTACTCGTTCCCGGTCTTGGTGACCGCCTTCACCAGGTCGACCTTGGCGATCTCCGATGAGATGTCGGGTTCGGTCTCCTTCACCCCCACGACGATCACGTCCCCTCCGACGCTCGCCTTCAGCTCGTCGGGCGTCCCGATCTTGACGATGTGGCCGTGGTCGATTATCGCAATCCTGTCGCAGAGGCGAGTCGGCCTCCTCGAGGTAGTGGGTCGTCAGGAAGAGCGTCATGTTGTAGTCTTGCTTGAGCTGACGGATGTACTTCCAGACAGCCGTGCGCGTCTGGACGTCGAGCCCCAGCGTCGGCTCGTCGAGGAAGAGGAGCTTCGGATAGTTGATCAGGCCGCACGCGAGCTCCAGCCTCCTCCGCATCCCTCCCGAGAAGGTGCTCACCTTTCTCTTCGCCGCGTCCTGGAGCTCGACCAGCTGGAGAAGCTCTCGGCGTGGGGCTTCGAGTCGCTCCGGGGGATGCCGTAGAGGTCCGCGCAGAGCAGTATGTTCTCGTAGCCGGTCATGTCCTCGTCGGCCGTGTAGTCCTGCGGGACGACCCCGACGCTCCTTCGCACCTCGTTCGCCTGCTTGTGGACGTCGAAGCCGCAGACCTCAGCCTTGCCCGAGGTGGGGGGCAGCAGCGTCGTGAGCATGTTGATGGTGGTGCTCTTCCCTGCGCCGTTAGGCCCCAGGAAGCCGAAGATCTCGCCCTGCCTGATTTCGAAGCTGACGTTGTCGACGGCCTTCTGCTGTCCGAAGCTCTTCGACAAGCCCTCGACCTTCACGATTGCGGCTGAGCCGTCCCCGGCTCGCCCTCTTTGGGCAGAGATCATTCTCGATCCACCAATCTCCCATGTCGGCTAGCGCAATCTCGGGGCGGCCGGCTTTCCTCTCAGGTCCCTGAGCTGGCTCTGCGTCCAGTCGAGCTGCCTCTCCAAGTTGAGCGAGTACTCGCGTAGCATGAAGTCCATGTCGTTCCGGGACATCGCGTCCCTCCGCGCGTCGAGCAGCTCCTTGGCCATCTCGAACTGCTTCCTGGAACCCTCGACGAAGACGTTGCTGATCCCCGCGGGGTCGAGCATGTCGAAGAAGAGGCGGCGCATGGCCATCCATCTCTGCCACGAGCTCGCGAACATCTCGCCGCGCTCCTTCATCTCCTCGACGCCCTTCGGGGTGATGCTGTAGACCCTCCTGTTGTCCATCGACCCCCTCTCGTCCGTCTCGATGTACCCGCTCGCGAGAAGCTTCTTGAGGACCGGATATACCGACCCACACCGGGGCGCCACGCCCCGTCGGTCTTCCCCTCGATGTCCTGCAAGTATCTCGTAGCCGTGCTTGGGCTTGACGGAGATGCTGTGCAGGATGTAGTGGAGGAGCAGCCCCCGCGGGGCGCCCTTCAGCTCGGTGAGGGGCGGCGAGTCGGGACGGATCTGTCTCGTCTTGCGGTCGGACATTGATGGGCGGTTTCGAGCTCGGGCCATATTTACGTATATCGCATTTGATATAGTGAAGGATGCTGGGTCTGGGACGCTCTGTGGACGCCCCCTTCCCCCGGTGCTCAGGCGGTTCCTGCCGAATGATGGCCCGCGCTGCGTGTCAGTCTCCACCGCACGTTAGGGTGAGTAGGAAGGCGGCGCGTCTTGCGGGGTGCTGCCCCAGCTCGAAGGGCTCCCGCCCAGCGCGAAGTCGAGCGTGGCGCCGCCCTTGACGCCAGCCCACGGCAACCACAGGCTGCTAGTGGGGGATGCCGTTCACGTCGAGGCTCTGCACGTAGGGCTGGGCATCCGAGGCGTCCGGGGGCGTTGATCTGGAGGATGTGCCCTCCCGACAGTTCAAGCGTTATCGACGTGAAGAGCGGGCTGCCGATAACGAACCCGCCGACTCCGGGAATCTCAGGATAGATGCCCATCGCCGCGAAAATGTACCAAGAGGACATCTCGCCGCCGTCGTCGTTCCCGGGCATGCCGCCGGGCGTGTTCGACCAGAGCTGGGTCTCGATCAGCCGGACCACCTCCTGCGTGAGCGAAGGGGCCTGGGCGAAGTCGTATTCCCAGGGGACCTCGACGCTGGGCTCGTTCCCCATCCAGGCGTACGGGCTGTTCGGCCCGCGTTCAGCGCCGTGAAGAACGCGTCGAGGCGAGCGACGACGGCCGAATCGCCGCCCATCTGGGCGAACAGGCCGCTCAGGTTGAAGGGCACCATCCAAGAGTACTGAGCCGAGTCCCCCTCTTGGAAGCCGTTCTCGCTCGTAGCGAGAGAAGCCCTGGGCCCAGCTGCCGTCCGCGTTGCGCGGCTGGACGTATCCGCTCGTCGGTGTTGAAGACGTTCTGCCAGTTCGCCCGAGCGCTGGAGGTACGCGTTGTAATCCGTGGAGTTCCCGAGGGAGTTGGCGAACTGGGAGATCGCGAAGTCGTCGTTGGCGTACTCGAGGGTGATGGAGGCCGTGGACAGGCTCGGGGAGCGTGTCGGCGGGGAGATAACCCAGGCTGACGTAGTCCGAGTATCCTTCGCGTACGTGCGACTGCCCGCTCACCATCGCCTGGAGCGCGCCGGCCGTGTCGAAGTTCGTGGCGCCGAACGCGTAGGCATCGGCGACCACGATGTCTCCACCGTCGCCGCTCATCCCGAGCGAGTCGGCGTTGGCCTGCTCCCAGCGCGGGAGGGAGCCGTCCCCCTGCTGGGCGTCGTTCACGAGCGACTGGGCGACGTCGCTGGCGGTCGAGGGCGAGAGGATGGAGAGGAGCTGCATGTGGGTCCGATATGCGTCCCAGCCCGGGATGTTCTCGTATTGGAGGTGGCCCTCGGGGACGGTGTGCACCTTTCCGTCAAACCCCAGGTACTGCCCGTTGACGTCGCTGAAGACGTTGGGATGGAAGAACGACGTGGTAGAGCGCGGTGTAGAAGGTGGCCGTCTCGTTCTGCGTCCCCCCTTGGACGTGGATGGTGTTCAGGTCGGCGTTCCAGGCGGAGGCTGCGCTCTCGGCGACGGAGGCGAGGTTGAAGCTCGCGCCCTCGGAGGCGAGGTTCAGCTGGGCGTTCGCGACGCTCACGAAGGAGATGCCGACCTGGACGAAGACGACCTGGTTCGAGGTCGTGTCGAAGACGACGAACGCGCCCGTGTATTGGCCGCTGCTGGACTTCGAGCCTGGATTGACCGCGTTCCCGTTCCAAGTGCCGTAGCCGGCGAACGACCGGTCGAACTTGGCCGCGAAGTAGATCACGTAGGGGTTGCTGCCGCAGCCGACCGTGCTTTCGGCCGAGCCGGTGACCTCGTCGGCACGCGGGATCGACGGTCACCTTGGAGTTCGAGTTGCCGTTGACGCTTCCCCCCGCGTTGATCGATCATCGTCGACGCCGTCGACGCCGGGTAGACGAACTCGCCCATCCCGGTGCGAGGCGTCGCGCTGAGCTCCGCGGTGACGTTCGGGCCGTCGAGATGGACCCGATAGAAGCCGGGACGCGCGGCCTCGCTGTCGTGAGAGAAGCCGGAGTAGTAGAGCGAGCGCGTTGGCGGCGGGCGAGACCGAGACGTCGCCGACGTAGGGCATGAAGGGGAAGTCCTGGTAGACCTCGCACCCGCGGCCGCTGAAGTGCGTGAGGCTGAAGTCCTTTATCACGGAATCGCCGTAGTAGTAGCCCCCGGGAGGGTTCGAGACCGTGTCGGGCTCCACTGCACCATCCCCATCGGGTAGGCCGCCCCCGGGAAGACGTCGCCTCCGCACGCGCCTCTGCAGCGATAGGGAGCGCTGTCGGCCGTGCCGATGAAGGGGTTGACGAACTGGGTGAGATTCTCGAGCGGAGTCACGTCGTCGGGCGAAGTGCTCTGCGAGGACGGGCTGAACGAAGAGCCGCCCTGCGACGAGCCGTTAAGGCTCTCGGCCGCGATGACCCCCAAGAGCAAAGCCAACACGAGAACGGCGAGAACGACTGCCCCGCGTCGCCCGATCCTGCGCGACAATATCCGAAGGCAGGGCCGCCCGCATTATATAATTCTAGACGCGCCGGGGGTTTCGCCGACGAGCCTTCCGCGCTTGGACGTTTCCATGCCGTTTAGGTGCTACCGGAGGCGGGACCGTGGGTCAGGCCCGGAGAGACATAGGCCTGGGGCCTAACGGGTTCTGAATTGTCACTTGTGGCGACTGCTTGCACGGAAGGCTGTCATGGGGTCACTACGAATGTGCGGTGCCCAGTGCTCACGAGGTGTTCCGCGTCTCCTGCGTAGCTGGCGGCGATTTTATAGACGCCAAGCTTGGCGGCCGTGAAGGCCACGGCGCAGGAAGCCGTAGCGCCGCTTCCCGACAGCGTGCACGTCGTGGAAGAGAAACTACTCGCGCGGCTTGCGGAGAAAGTTATCATCCCCGTCGGAGTGGTCGGCGTCCCCGAGCTGGTGTCAGTGACGACTGCCGTGCAAGTGAGGGGCACTCCTCTGTGGTGAGGCGCAGGGCAGTATACTGCAGTGGAGGACGAGCGCTGTGTAACCGACGCGTCGGAAATGACCAAGACGAGGCCATCGAGCTGGTCCGTCACGAAGACTTCCCCCCGACCTGAGTCGTAGGCGATGGCGTAGGCGTTGTATCCTAGAGTGACTGTGTCTACGACCGTATTGGTGGAGTCGTCTATCACCGAGACGGTGCCCGTGCCCAGGCCGGGCACGTCGTTCGCCACGAACGACTCCTTCTGGCCGGAGTCGTAGGCGATGCCGGTAGGTTGCGATCCGACGGTGACCGTGGCCACGACCGTCTCGCTTGGGCCGTCTATCACCGAGACTGAGGTGGAGGTGTCGCTCGCCACGTAGACACCCCCCGTTGTAGGATCGTATGCGACGGCGTCTGGAATTGGACCGACTGTGACCGTTACTTCGACAGCGTTTGGAGTGTCTCCAGGCACGGACCCGTCCGTTATCACGGAGACAGTGCCGTCAACATAGTTCGCAACGAAGACCTCACCAGTGGCTTGGTCGTAGGCGAGGGCATAGGGCCCTGCTCCGACGTTTATCGTGGCAACTACCGTATTGGTGGCGTCGCTAATCACGGAGACGATGCCGGGGGTGGTGCCTATGCCATAGTTCGCCACAAAGACCTCTCCCTCGGATGGGTCGTAGGCGACGCCAAACGGATGCAGTCCGACGTCGATGGTCGCCACGACCGTGTTGGTAGTGTCGTCTATCACAGAAACGCTCCCTCCGCCAAGGGTGCCGTGATTGGCGACGAAGACCTCTCCCTTGCCCGGGTCGTAGGCGATGCCATCAGGGTTAAGTCCGACCGTGACCGTCGCCACGACCGTGTTGGTTGAGTCGTCAATCACAGAGACGGTGCCGTCATCCAAGCTGGAAAAGGTGCCCTGATTTGCAACGAAGACCTCTCCTTTGCCTGAGTCGTAGGCGATGGCCAATGGCTGGGTTCCGACGCCCACGGTGGCGACGACCGACTGCGCGTGAGCCAGGGGTAAAGACGTAAACGCGAACACGACCAGGTACAAGGACAACTAGCCCACTCAAACCGTTCATGCGCTTCAAGTTCACGAAGTCAACCCGGCGACAGGTAGGTTGAGCATATAAACGGTGGTGAGGTCGAGATTCACCTTCGTGTATCCGAGATTCACTGCACACGCTCAATCAAGACCGAACAAGCCTGGCAGGCTCGCAAGAGGCGGACCTCTTGCTCGGGTCGCTTGTAGATCAGAAATTTTGGCAGGCCCGGAGAGATTCGCCGGAGCTTTCTGAGCGAATCGGCATCAGCGATGGTTCTTGCGTCTCGTCGCCCGGTTTGATAGTTAGACTTGCCGACCCCGGGGAGGACACTAGGCGCGCCACGCTCTCCGCGCGAAGCGAAGATTCAAAGAGCCCACCGCCTCCGGCGAAGAGAGGCAAGCTGAAGACCCAAAGGTGCGCCGCGTCCCTACCGACGCTACTTGCAGTCGTGCTCATAATAGTGATCGTCTTTGGGGCAGGTTACTACCTCCTAGGCCAGGGAGGCGGTGGACAGCACACTAGCACCCTGGTGGGCAGCACGACGCTAAGCAGCACTAGCGCCTCGTCGATCCGCCCATCCAGCAGCCTGAGCGGACGGGTCATCATTGTCTTCGTTGCCCCGAGCGTGCTCGCGTCATCAGACGTGGTCGCCAACTACACCATGAAGTTGACGACGCTAGGGAACGTGCCGACAACGCTGAACCTGGCGGTTGCAGCTCCCCCCGGAATCACGGTCACCCTGGACCAGTCTCAGTTTACGACCGCAGAAACCCCCGCGGGGCCAGTCGCCTCGATTCAGGTTGACCCCGGCACCAACCCGGGCGTATACAATGTGAACGTGACCGCCTCCGGCGGAGGCCAGACCTATACCGACGTGCTTAGCCTGCAGGTCGTGAGTTTCCTCGTGGTCACCGTCGGAACGCTCTTCCTTCCCGCGAACATGACCGTCCCGGTCAATTCCACCGTGTACTGGATGAGATTGAACGGTGCGCTTAGCCAGTACGACAACGGCGAACACAATGTTGTGTTCCTCAATGATTCGTTGCCCAGCTCGCAGCCCTTGCAGCAGTGGGAGAGCTACTCATACCAGTTCACAGCGCCGGGCGATTACCCCTACTATTGCACCTTCCACCCGTTTCAGAAAGGCGAGATTGTCGTGAATCCCTGACCCTCCGCCAACCAATGGCGGTCATTTCCCGTCCCCAGGAGTGACCATACCGTTCTGTTCCGATACTCCCCGCTGTTGCGACGATCGAGGTCGGGTTTCAGAGGTAAAGATGGTGGGCCCGGAGAGATTCGCTTCAAATAATTAAGCGAATCCGACTGGCGCAGCATAAGAACTCGACTTGTTCAAATCCCTTAGACCACACTTCATTCAGAAGTTTGATGTCTCTGACAGTCAGGTGAGAGTCGAGAAGTTCATTACCTCAGGGCTGAGAATATGGTGACGGCATGAGAAGAGTATTCCTGTACATGACCATGACTTTTGACGGATTTCTATCTGGCCCGCATAACGAGCTTGACTGGTTCAAGCCAGGTCAGGACGACGATATGAACAAAGACATACTGCGGATATTGGATAGCGCGGACTCGCTGATGATGGGCTATCCCACCGCCCCAGGAATGATGGCTTACTGGCAGGAGGTGGGAGAGAAGAAAGCGGATCCAAGGTGGATGCTTGACATCGCCGATGCGATGGATAACAAACACGTTTTGTGATCTCCAACGAGAATGAAGACCTGGAGATGAAAAACGCGGAACTTGTTTTTGCGAAGAACGACAAGGGGTTGACCTCTGCAGTCAAGAAGCTAAGGGAAAGTAAGGGCGGGAACATCTGCATCCTGGGAGGCGTTCGTACCGCGCAGAATCTTTCAAGGTTAGGCCTAATCGATGAGTATATGCTCATGGTGCACCCGGTTGCGATAGCGCGGGGCAAGCCTCTTTTCATCAGCAAGATGAGACTAGAATTTATCAGCTCCAAGTCATACAACTCTGGGGCCATGCAGATGCGCTACCGTCCGGCAAAAGTCTGACTGGGACTACAAGCAATCTAACTTGCAGTTTCAGGCGACCCTTTCGTGGGTGGTCGGGGAATCGGATTCGGTGAATTTGAACCGGATTGAGTCTTCGAACCTGCGACCGCATCTATCTCACTATCCTCCGGCTGCAACATTATGGAGTAGAATCCTCTCTCGCAGAATTATAATGCCGCGCAGCAAACCGCCGGCCGTGAAGCCTAGAATCAGCGTCCTAACCCTCGGCGTGAATGATCTGGAAGAGTCGATGAAGTTCTACCAAAAGGGGCTCGGGCTACAGACGGAGGGTGTTGTCGGAAAGGAATTCGAGCACGGCGCCGTGGTCTTCTTCAATCTGAAAGGCAGCCTGATACTTTCTCTGTGGCCGAGAAAGGAGATAGCATGGGACGCGAAGGTCCCTCTGAGCTCGCCCAGTGAAACCGAATTCACGATCGGCCAGCTGGTTAACAGTCAGCAAGAGGTTGACGCGGTGATGAAGGAGGCGGAAGATGCGGGAGCCAGGGTTGTCAAGCCCGCACAACCCACTTTCTGGGGTGGCTATGCCGGATACTTCCAGGACCCCAACGGTCACCTTTGGGAAGTGGTATGGAATCCTCAGATACACGTCGAAGAATAGTGATATCGTACACAGGGTTAATCGTTCACTGCACTCTCGCGAGTAATCGGCACTACGTGACAGTGAGCTATTGCCCCTCAGATTTGAACTCAATTGAGTTTTGCAATCGCACAGTTCGCATTTCGCAGGATTCGCCTAATAATTCAAGCGCGCCAAAGCAGGAATTCGGCTCTTTGCAAATTAGTTGAGCGTGAAAAGTTGGCGGGCCCGGGAGAGACCGGCCCCTTAACGGGTTCTCAAAGTGGATTCCTTAGGAACGCGCGCAGGGGGTTCGAATCATCCAAGGTCTTTACCCAACTGGGCGCGAGTCTCACCTGGCCCGGCACCAATACCTCCCTAGTGTCGAATTCGAACTTCTTGAGCATGGTAGAGGAAATTGAACATGATTCATATTCATGTCCTATCGGGCGTTTGAGAGTTGGAACCTGAGAAGCCCGCCGAAGAAATCCCTTACGGAGACCGACTGATTGACGTTATCAAATCGATGGAGTGCGATCGGATTGGAGTCATCCTCAGACACTCCGTCAGGGATCAAGGTCGAAAAGGCGAGGTCGCCAATCCGAATATGGTCGCAGGGTTGACCCCTCACGGGCACAGCGAATCGAAAAGGTTTGGCCAGTCGCTCCCTAGAGGTTTCAACCTCGTTGTAGGCTATAGTCCCGTCCCCCGCTGCGTAGAGACGGCGACCGGCATCATTAACGGCTACTCGCATGTGAATTCTGGTAGCATATCAGACATTGGAATAGACGATTCCTTGGCCGTGACCCACTTTTTCGCCAAGGACACAAATGCAATGGAGTCATACAGGGAAAAGGTGGGAGGACTGCCATTCCTTAGAGAATGGCTGGACGGGAGTCTTCCTGTCGGGATGATGAAACCCCCTTCGGAGGTAAAGCAGTTCGTCGTAAGCAGCGTTAGCAAGGACTTGAAGGCCCGTCAAGCCCCGCTCCTGCGGTTATGGGTGGGGCACGATTACGGGCTGATACTCCTAATAGAGACCATTTTTGGCGGACGATTCAAGGAGATCAAGTGGATACCGTATCTCGACGGCATAGTGTTTTGCTTGAGCAGAGAGGGATTGCTCACCGCAACTTGGGACGGCGAAATTGCAAAACTAAACGCTTGAATGCGACTCGGATTTGCTGTGCACAGGTCTCAGATTCTGCGTGCGATGACTAGCCTTCTTTGCTGATAGTGCTCAGAAGGCTCTAGCTAGGCCCTAGGATAGTGCATCCTTCAGGTCGGCAGACAAATCGGCACAACCAACGTATGGAAATACGCGAGACAACCTGCATCGGCCTATGGCATGAGCCGCGAAGTTCGAATCCAACTCTAGGTATGTATTGATGGGCGGGCCCGGAGAGATTTGAACTCTCGGCCTTCGGCTTCGGAGGCCGATGCCCTGATCCGTGTTTGAATTTGGCGCGTCACGCAACGCGCTCATTCCCCCAAAGACAAGGTTGGCCTAGGCTACGGGCCCCGACTCCCCATGGGCAGCGCCAATTATAAGTGAGAGCAGGTTCGAGACCGCGGGGACTCGGCTAGCGGCCGTCGCCGTCTGAATCGAGGACACAGGCGCCCTTTTGGACCGTGACCGTTCCCGAGCTTGCATAGGTCGTGGTCTGAGAGATTGCGATTTCGCCGTCGACGTCCCCGTCAGGGGGGCAGTTGAGCCTGACAGTGGTTGTCGGGAGCCCTCCCGCAGAGCCGCCGCCTGCCTGGATCGAACTGGTGTTGGAGCTCCCAGATACAGACGACGCGAGATAGTGCCCTAGAATCGCGACGACGACGAGAACCGCAACTGCGCCGGCCGTAACGCCCCACTTTGAAACCATCCCGGAGCCTCCTCTGTGGAGGAGTCGTAACTCGGTATTTACCGGAAACGCCAGGCGATTGGGGTCTCGTGCGCAACGGGCGGGACATGGCCTGTGTCGGGCAGACTGCGTCGACGACTCGCGAGCGGAGCAAGACTGAATAGACGACCAAAAGGTGCCAGGCGCAGATTGAAGTTCAGGGAGTTCGAGGCCGAGGTCAGGGACGCGCTGCTCGCGGCCGCGAAGGCCAGGGGCTACGAGCTCGCAGAAGTGGAGCTGCTCCGCCCCCCGAACCCCGAGCTGGGCGACATCTCGAGCCCCGTCGGGCTGAGGCTCGCGAGGGAGACCAAGAAAGCCCCGGGGGTCATCGCGAAGGAGCTCGCCGAGACGATAGACTCGAGCGCGACGTGGCGCCTCATCGGCGGCGTCGAGGCCCACGACTCGGGCTACGTGAACTTCAGGACGAACTGGGGCCTCTTCGCCTGCGAGCTCCTTGCGTCGGTGCTGAAGCCGGAAGGGGGCGTGCTGGACCTCGGGCGCACCAGGGCCGACGAAGCGCGTCGCCATCGAGCACACCAACGTCAACCCCAACAAGGCGCTCCACATCGGCCACGCGAGGAACCTCGTCCTGGGAGACTCCCTCGTCAGGACGATGAAGAGGCTGGGCCACGAGGTCCAGACCCTCAACTACATCGACGACTCGGGCGCGCAGGTCGCGGACGTCATAGTGGGGCTGAAGTTCCTCGACCTCTCCGACAAGGCGCCGGAGGGCGTGAAGTTCGACGCGTACTGCGGGGACGTCGTCTACACGAAGGTGAACCAGGTCTACGAGAGGGACCCGTCGCTCAAGGAGAAGCAGCGGCTCGTCCTCAAGGAGATAGAGAAGGGGAGCGGCGAGATAAGCGAGTACGCGGAGAAGATAGTGTCCGCAGATCCTCGCCGCGCAGCTGCAGACCTGCTGGCGCCTGGGAGCGCGCTACGACCTGCTGAACTGGGAGTCCCACATCCTGAAGACGGGGATGTGGAGGGAGGTCTTCGAGGAGCTGAAGAGAAAGGGGATAGCCGTGCTCGAGACGGAGGGGGAGAACGCCGGGTGCTGGGTCGTCAAGGACGAGGAGCTCGGGGACGACAAGGTGCTCGTCAGGTCAGACGGGACGGTGGTCTACGTCGCGAAGGACATACCCTACGCGGCGTGGAAGATCGGCCTTGTGAGCGACCAGTTCTCGTACGGGTCTACGGCACTCAGCCCGACGGCAGCACGCTCTGGAGCACCACTGCGACAAAGGCCCGGGGCCTGAGCCGGGGACGCCCACCCACCCGAGGTTCGGCGGGGCGGACCTCGCCATCTCGGTCATCGACTCGAAGCAGAGCAGGCTCCAGAAGGTAGTGAGCAGGGTCCTGGAGACGGCTGGAGGGGAGGGAGAGCGAGAGGTACCTGCACAGAGCCTACGAGGTGGTGGCGCTCTCGAAGAAGTCCGCTGAGAGCCTCGGGCTCGACGGTCGAGAAGGAGTTCGTCCACATGCAGGGGAGGAAGGGGATCTACATCAACGTCGACACCGTCCTCGACGCGCTGAAGAAGAAGTCGGCGGAGGAGACGAAGAGGAGGAACCCGGAGAGAAGCGACGAGATGGGTGGACTCGGTCGCCGACACGCTCGCGGTCGCGGCGTTCAGGTTCGAGCTGGTGAAGCAGGACCCGGACAAGATGATCGCGTTCGACATGGAGTCGTCGCTGAGGCTCCAGGGGGACACCGGCCCGTACCTCCTCTACAGCTACGCGCGGGCCAGCAGGATCCTGGTGAAGTCGGGGGCGAAGGAGCCGGCGATAAGCGAGGCCGTCGGCGGGGAAGCTGAAGCACCCGAAGGAGGTAGCCCTGATCAAGCTGATCTCGACCTACGACAAGTCGGTCATGGAGGCGGAGAGGTACCTCTCTCCCAAGGAGGTCGCGACCTACGCCCACTCGCTCGCGGCGACCTTCAACGAGTTCTACGAGGCCGTCCAGGTCAACAGCGAGCCCGACGCCAGCCTCGAGGGAGGCGAGGCTCGCGATGATCGAGGGCTTCAGGGTGATGCTCAAGGACGCGCTGGGGCTGTTGGGCATCCAGGCCCTCGAGGAAATCTAGACACGGATGTTCTCCTGGTCAGGGAACGATGCCTTGCGGGCAGAGCCTTGCGTCTGTCCATCACGGTCTCGATTTATATGGCAGGTGCTTTCAACATCGGTCATGTATCCGCCGCACAGGGTTGTCACTAACATCCCAAAAGCGCAGGTGAATCGGGCGATAGAAGAACTCGAGCAATCCATCGAGGTCGACAGAGCGGAGATTGGTCACTATCAAATTCTTGAGCGGACGCTATCACTGACTTCTGTGACGGCCGCTGGTGAACCTAAAGTGCCGATGGGGGTGGACTTCGCGCTACGGGAAAAGGGCCAAGTGATCAAGTTGTTGCAAGGGCTGGTCCGGATGGAATATGATGAAATCAACGGGAAGCAGGAAGTGGTGAGTTTCCTCAATCGGCTGATGGCCTACGCCACTTGATTCGCATCTGGACATGCCGGCAGCGATTGCAGAATACTCTCCTCGAATCAAGGGATTCGCGAGCAAGAAGATAGCAAGCTAAAAAGGCGGGTCTCGAGGGCCGAGGACTCGCACCAGCAGCCCGTTCGTCTAGTGGTCAAGGATAGGGGCCTCTGGAGCCTCTGACCCAGGTTCGAATCCTGGACGGGCTATCGCTCCTCGCCGCAGAGGAGAGGCCTGGCCTCAATCTCATACAATCCATGATGCAAGTGAGACCCGACCGAGTTGTCGGCCTTCAGGTACCTTACCAACTTGCCCACCCTGTTAATCCCTCAGGGTAAACCGCCCGCCTTCCTTCCGATGACTCTCAGAAGTAAACCTGGGAGGTCGTTACCGAGCCGAGGCAAAGCCGATTCATTCTTTCTCGCACCCCGTCCTACAAGTGCCTCACTAGTTCGCTGCCAGTGCTTCCAGTGTGGTCCCTATCGCCACCATAGGTCCCGGTGATTCGCTGGACGCTCGAACCCGTTGGTGCCGGCGTGAAGACGACGGCGCAAGTAGCCGTTGCCTTTGTGCCTGCCAGGACGCAATCGAGAGAGTTGAAGCTTCCGCTCCCGCTGCTTTTCCAACTGACCGTCCCGGTAGGTGTCGCGACTATCCCAGGCGAAGTGTCCATTACTGTCGCTGTGCACGTTGTTGATTCAGACCTACTCACGGATTCGGCAGGCAGGTAACGGTGGTCTTGGCGCTGCGCTGCGTCGCAAAGACGCTGGCAGTTCCGGCACTTCCTGGATGACCCGAGTCGCCGCTGTAAGTCCCCATGGTCGTTTGTGCTCCTTCAGTTCCGGGGTTGGGGACGTAGCTCAGCGAGCAGGCGCTCGTTGAGGAACCCGTGGGGATGAGGGTGCAGCGATTCACGTTTGCCGAGGGAAAGAATGCGCCCGAATCACCAGAGAAAGAGACCGTTCCAGTTGGGGGCGAGGGTAGCTCCGAATCGTCAGCGACAGTGGCGATGCATTTGGTAGCGGTCCCTACCGCGACTGAGCCCGGGCTGCACGTCAGTGACGTCGCAGTCAATCCCTGTGAAGGGCCGAATATCGCGCCTATCTCAGCCCAATTGGTCTGCGAATCCGTGAAGGGCGGATATGGGAAATTGGTTGACGAAATCGCTGTATTGTAAAACCCGGAGCCTGAGTTGAGGCCTCCCCAACTGGTCCAGCCTGGCGTGGAGCCCGCGCTCTGGTCGCAACTAGTCACATGACTGCCGAATGTCCTGGCGGAACCAAGGAACTCCACGAAGATATCACCCTCCGGGGCGCTGAGACTGCCGCCAAGGGATGGAGTACCGCTTATCCCCGTGTTGGTTCCTGACGCCAAATACAGTGCATTATTCGCTTCCATCGAGTCGAAGACTGTCCCGTTGTTCACGGGAGAACTTCCAGCCCAGCTGAAGAACACGGTATCCCATCCGCTGCGTTCCGGGACCCCATATGCAACAAAGTCAGACACCATGCCAGATGCGCTCGAACAGGTTATCGGGGTCGATGCGGACAAGACATTGTAGAAAGTGCCTAGTGAGTCATAGAAGCTCACGTGGGAGCACGAGGGGGAGCATCGAAGACCTATCCCGAGAATCAGATTGTCCCCGCCGGTCACCTGCTCACCAAGGGATTGTTGGCAGGGCGTGGCGTGGCAATAGCTTTCTCCGGTTTGGATTATGGTTGGTGTGGCCGCACGAACTGGAGGAACTGTCGGACCCAAGACCAACGCAAAGAGGACCGCGCATACCAAGAGGCCAAGCACCTGGGGCCGGTGCGCTGCCATCGCAATTGAATCGTTACTTTAATATTTAAGGCATCAATCGCGCAGTTCCGGAGCTGCGGTCCAGTTCAACCAGCCATCAAGAACCCCCTGTCTACCTCCTTGTTCGGGTAGGTCGTAGTTTGGGCTCTTCGGCAAATGGACTGGGAGGAGTCACTTCGGAGAAAATCCCTGACCGAAATCAAGTTTATCTATTCGCAAGGTCAGCTCTTGAGTTGGTCGCACGAATTGATCCCTACCCAAAGAATCGTCTTGATCGTCGGACTCACAGTTATTGTGATAGTCATAGTGGTCGTAGCACGCGTCTTGACTGGCCGGTCGTGGTCGAATCTTAGCAGTCCAAAACCCAGCGATCCAACCCGGAGTTCCCGCTCTGAGCTTCGGCATGGTGGCCCGAAGCGATGAGTTCTGGCTGAACTCTCCTCAACCTTTGTACCAGTGAACCGGATTCGCACCTATTCAGGTGCATCCCCTGGACGGGCTATCTCCTCAATTCTTGCTCTGTTTACCCAGAATAGCCTGATTCAGGATGTGTCGCCATAACGGGTCTTATACCATAGGTATTTGCCGCGTCTGGAACGGATCAAGCTGGCTCAGCGGCCTGGTGGCACCCATAAGATTGCAAGTCCCCGAGCGTTTCATTTCCACTTTGTGAGTATCTCTTCCCTCTTGAAAGTGGCTATGCTCAGATAGAAGAGAAGCAGGTCGACCACCAGGAAAATGCCGGACATGATGAGCAGATTGATTGTGGTCAATTGAATCACGCCGATCTCGGTCATCACGTAGATGATGATGAAGGGGAAGAACATCACCCCGGTGAACTGCTGTACGCTTCGAACGTCATTGGCGCGTGCGGATAGGATGACGGTCAGCTCGATGGAGAGTATGCTCGCGAGCGGTGCGAGGACGAGGAGGCTCACTCCGAAGCTCCAGTTGGGATAGTAGAGATACCCTAGCCCGGCGTGAGTGATTAGGTCTATCAGGACCATGAAGACCACCGAGCTAGCCCAGATCGCGGCAATCGGTGGGACGAATGAAGCGATGATCTTTCCCAGCAGAATCTCACTATCTGTCATGGGCGTTGCGAGCAGCGGTTCGAGGCTCTTCTGGACCTTCTCGCCGACTATGCTGTACGAGGCGATTCCAGCTGGGAGACTCGCCGCTAGGATCACGAACCAAAAGGAAAACGCGTTCAGAAACGGGGCAACAGACGCGGATATGGCTCCTGCGCCAGCAACGCTCTCGATCGCAACAAGTATCCGCGGGAAATCCCAAGGCAATACCGAATGGGGACACTATCGTGGCGTAGAGGACCCCCTTCCTCCTCTTGAAGATCTCGAAGTCCTTCGATGCGACCGACCACGCGCTCTGCAGGTCCATTTCTATCACTGGCTCCTGACCAGCTTCAGGTACACGTCCTCCAGAGTCGAGCTCGCCTCTGTGACGAACTGGATGCGGCCCCCGGCAGCGAAGATTGCGCTCAAGATGTCGGGATTCTCCTTCTCAGGATTATCGACTCCTATCATGAGCTTGTTACCTTCCACCGCTTCGACATTACCCGTTCCGACCCTCCTCGCTGCGGATATGATCGCATCATTGACGCTCTCAAGCTGGACCACGGTCTTCCTTCCGCTCGATCGACCGTTCGAGTTCGGCAGGGGTGCCCAGCGCCATCAGCTTGGTGTTCAGTATCGCGATCCTGTCGCAGATCCTCTGCGCCTCGTCGAGATTGTGCGTGTTGAGGAAGATGGTCTTCTTCTCCTTCTTCAGTTCGAGGATGAAGTCCCTGACCGTCTTCGACGCTTCCGGGTCGAGGTTGGCGGTCGGCTCGTCCATGAAAAGATTTGCGGGTCGTGAATCAGGGCGCGCGCTATGGCAAGCTTCTGCTTCATTCCCTTGGAGAAGGTCCCTGCCGCCACGTCCCTCTTCTCCCACAACCCCAGCAGCTTGAGGAAGTATTCTATCCTCTCTCTTCTCTTTGCTTCATCGACCTTGTAGTACCTGCCGTAGAAATCCAAGTTCTTGTACGCGGTGAGTTCCTCGTACAGACCAACGTTGTCTGGAACCAGTCCGATGATTCTCCTGATCTTTGGCTGGTCTGCTCTGTTTCCAATGTCATAATCGCCTACCTTGGCGGTGCCGCTCGTCTTCGATATCAGACATGCCAGCATTCGTATGGTGGTGGTCTTTCCGGCACCGTTGGGACCGAGAAAGCCGAAGACCTCCCCCTCGTCCACGCGGAGGGTCAGGTCGTCGACCGCGGTCAGGTCCCCGAACTTCCTGGTGAGGTTCTCAGTCTCAATCAACGCTAGTTGGCCCTAATCGTCGAGCAAGACGTGATATATGCCTTCAAGCAACCGGCGCAAAGGCCCGACCTTCTGAAGTTGGCATCGCGAATTCGCACCTAATTAGGCGCCCCCTGGACGGGCTATCTCTTTCATGTGGGCTGGATTCCTTCCCGGATTCGTTTGAAACAAACTGATAGTATCCAGAGTTCAGAATATTGATATCGGCACGAGGCAGTTTACCTTGTTGAGAGGCAAATATGAAGTTCGGAACGGGGTTCTGGCCATCCCTCTGGTTCGTTCAAGGTGTCCTCGAGGTCGTTTTGAGCCCGCAGTCAGGGATTGCCTGGGTCTTTCTTGCCGTCGCAACGGCTTACTGGTTACTAAAGATACTTCCGAACGTGCCGGGAGGTGTGCGGCCTGTGGTGTGGGCCCTGACCGCGATTCTCTGGATAGTATCGTCCTTGTTCCTGTTCTGAGCAAAGGCCATTCGCGACCAAGGTTCGATTCCCGGCCTGGTACATGTCTCACGCCGGCAAGAATCTAGATGTGGATTCGACTTTCTTCGCGGACGGAGTGGGTAGTCCCAATGGAAAGACACAGTCGCCACGGCCACGGTAGCAAACATACCAACGTGAGCGACCATCATCAGTATGTTACCGAGATGGATAGAGCTTTATCGTGAGAAAGCGGCTGGAAATGAAGCCCACTGTAGCCCTGGGTCGCCTAACCTGCGATCACGGCCATCCGACATATCGGCCGTTGCCGAGCCTTATTAGGCAAGGGGGAGATACGACGGCCATGAACGTGCTTGGCTACGCTGCGCAGGCCATCAAGGCACCCCTCTCACCGTATCGCTTTGAGCGTCGCAGTCCCCGCCCAGACGATGTCCTCATCGACATTCTCTACTGCGGAATCTGTCATTCGGATGTCCATCATGTCCGAAATGACTGGCACAATGACACTTATCCAATGGTGCCGGGCCACGAGATAGTCGGCCGCGTGAAGAGCGTCGGCCAGGAGGTCGCTCGCTTCAAGCCAGGAGACCCTGTTGGCGTGGGCTGCATGGTTGACTCATGCCAGCAATGCGCGGCTTGCAAGCGCGGGGAGGAACAGTATTGCGAAAAGCGCCCGACGCTCACCTACAACGATGTCGACCGCCGGGATCAGATGCGCACGTTTGGCGGCTATTCCGAAAGAATCGTGGTGTCGGACAAGTTTGTCCTGAAGGTGCCCGCCGGTTTGGACCCAAAGGGCGGCGCGCCCTTGATGTGCGCAGGGGTCACGACCTGGTCGCCGCTGCGCCACTGGCGGGCGGGAAAGGGGAGCAACGTGGCTGTCGTTGGCCTAGGAGGCCTAGGCCATATGGCTCTAAAGCTGGCGAAAGGGCTGGGCGCGAATGTGACGCTGTTTACTCGTTCTCCGGGCAAAGAGCAGGACGCGCGACGTCTGGGCGCCGACGACATGGCAATCTCGGCCGTCCCGGGAAAGATGGCCCGCATCAACGCGAAGTTCGACTTGATCATCGATACCGTGCCCTATGCCCACGACCTCAAACAGTATCTACCGACGCTGTCGACCAACGGAACGCTGGTTCTGGTCGGGTTCTTGGGCGACCTAGAGCCGACGTTGAACACCGTGCCTCTAGTGATGGGTCGCAAGTCGGTCGCTGGTTCCCAGATTGGCGGCATCGCTCAGATGATCCCG
>CAWAOY010000010.1:0-41901 GCA_963783755.1 uncultured archaeon | reverse complement strand
CGGCGAGTAAACCTACGCCTCCGCCGGGGCATTTCGCTCGCCCATTGGAGATGTTCTCACAATGCCTCCTCGCGGAGACGACTCTCGACCGCCTCGTATCCTGAGATGGAAAGGGCGGCTGCGATCTTGTAAAGCCTGACAGGGCCGCGCGTGTATGCGTACCGGTACGCGCCGCGCGTGGTCCCGCTTAGGTCGTGAATCCAAAGCTGAACTCTACTTGTATGACATAGGAGTCGGCCATCGTATCGTCACTATTGCTTATAGAAATAATCGGGGGATGAGGCGGTGGGTAGAATCCCGTTGAAGGGTTTGGACGTGTCCCAGGCCGCGACACAACCCCACCCTGTGCTATTGGCCCCAACGACCCGGTGTCGGAGCCGGGGACGGAGCAGCTAAACTCATAGAAAATGAGCCCCGTGGACGCCGAGTTGTTGCTGCTGGTGACTTTCACAGTCTCCACACTGGGCAGAGAGGTGTTCTGGCTGCGCAAGTTCTGGAGGTAGACGAGGATGCAGATGCTGCTGCCGAGAGGGTACTGGTTGGCCCCAGGAGGATTCCCGGCGGGGAGGTAGCTCGTTTCATGTAACCGTCTCCTGAGAAGGCCCCGTCCTTCCTCATGCTGCCGCAGCTGCTCGGAGAGGACTCGGGCCCGAACCAAGCCGCCCCGACGACGCTTGAGTTTTTCAGCGAGCTGGTGCTCGTAGACGAAGTGCTGAGTTTGGAGGTCGTCGACGGAGGTAATGCTCGTAGAATTGGAAGATGTCTCGGTCGATGTCGAGTACGAAGTGGAAGCTTGGGTCGTGCTCATTGACTCTCCCTGTGGCCGTCGCAGATACACTGGTCGAAGGCGTGAAGGCGGAAGTCTGAGTTGAGGTCATAGTGGACATGTCGGTTGATGTGGAAGTCGCTGCCCCCTCGATGCTGCTAACCAAGTAGACGAACTGAAGGTTGCGATGACCAAGATCGCGAAAAACACCACGACGGTGACGTTCCTCATGGTCGTCGGTTTAGCGAGGCCGGTCGCTATTGAACCCGACGGAACAAACGTCGGAGTGCCGAGGGAAGCGTGGGTTGCCTATATCGGCCACCTTGCGGGGGAAAAACCATTTCAGGCTTGAATCCGCGGAGAACATCGTGCTTAATTGGGGGGATGACCCTGGCCGAAAATACTGGCGGCCGCAACTCGCCAAAGAGACTCTTCAAACCCCTGTCGAAGGTCATTCATCGAGGATTTCTAGCAGGTCGGTCGCTAGCCGTTCGCTGCGCTGCAGGTGCCGTTCGGATAGAACCTCACTATTCCACCGCTCGCGCCCGAGAAGTATACGGTCCCGTTAGCGAAGTACGACCGCTTTCTTTGATGTTCGTGCTGACGGGGTATATGCAGGGTGGGAACGTGGTTATCGTGCCGTTGGCGAAGACCTCCTTTCCCTGGTAAGGGTAGAGGGTCGCTTTACCACCCAGGCCGGCGTTAAAGATGAACCTCGTTCCATTTGTGACTACGACAGTGTCATATCCGTGCAAGCCCAATATCATGGCACTTCCCGTCATGTTCGCGTGGGCAGTGAATGATGCTCCCGTTCCTGAAATCTACTCTGCCGTCGTTACTGACGAACATGGAATAACCATCGACACACGGTCGTCCCATTGACGATGATTTGGGACTCGTCAGGTGGGCGGAATTGTTGGGCGAGGGGCACGGAAAGTATGCTTCGGTGGTGTTCCCGGTCGAATTGGTCGCTGTCGAACTCGTGACCGCCGTTGTGCTCACCGTCTTCGTGGTCGTTTGGGGGACTCCGCGCCCGTCGTCGCTTGTCCTTGACGCTGAGACGTGCTAACCGCGAGGTAGCCCGCAGCGACCCCGGCCACGATTAGCAGGCCGATGAATGCGAGGGAGGTTGATTCGATTGGATCGCCGCTCTGCGGTGCCCCATCTAGCAGTACGCCTTGTGTTGTAATGACGACCTTATCGATTAATACCCATGTCGGTCAGTTTTAAGTGCGCTGCAAGGAGATGTTGGTATACCAGTTACCCATTCGAGGCTCGCCCTCACTATCGCACCTCCGACACCTTGTTGAAGGGGCGTACCGCGCTTAGTTTTTCGAGGCTCTTGCCCTCATATTAATTACTGCGGCCATACCCCTCAAATCTGTGATACGCCCTCTTCTCCTTTAGGACCCAGAATGACCATCTTGAGCAGCTTCGCGGATGCGGCGACTATCGCCTTCTGGTCGCCCTTCTTCCTCCTCGATCCTGGCGTAGAATGCCGCGACCGTCCCGTCGGGTTCGATTTCCTCATGTGGGCCCTCGCGCACTGGCCCATCGCCCACCTCAGGTACCTGCTCCCCGACTTCATGATGGGGCCGTGGTACGTCTTCCCTCCGGACGAGTGAGTCGACGGCGCGAGCCCGGCGTACGCGACCAGGCTCGACGAGTCCTCGAACCTCGATATCTCGCCTACCTCGCTGACGACGAGCAGCCGCCCCGAGAGAACGAGATCCCCGGGTATCGTCATGAGGAGGCTTCGCGTCCTCGTTGTCCTTCGCCCTCTCCTCTATCGTCTTCGAGGCGCTCCTTATCTCGACGTCCAGGCCGTCGATCAGCCTCAGGTAGCTGGAACCTCGCATCGTCGACCTTCCTGATGCTCCGCGACGAACTCCCTTGAGAACGGAGACGCGGCGATCGAGACGTTGTTCTGGAGCAGGTAGGCGTGGATCGGTTCTTCATCCTGTCCTCTCCCTGACCAGGTTCGCCCTGAACCTCACCGAGCTCCCGAGGTCTATCGTCTCGCTCGACGGCACGTAGCATTCCGATATGAACCCTCCTCTCAAAAGCGTGGCGAGCATCACGGAGTCGATCTTGTCCGCTTTACCTTCGCAGATGCGATGGCCTTGTTCTTGATCGGGTTGGACAGGGTCACGTGATGCCTCTCCGAGAGGAGCCTGTGGGCCCAGTACCACGTGGACGAGGACTCGATGACGAGAGACGACTTCGCCGGATGCTCTCGGAGATCCTCATCTCGTCCAAGGTGTTTTCTATCCTTCCTTGCCTCAGGAGGTTGCCTGTGACGTCCATCACGGCGTACTCAGAGTAGCTCTTGTGCAGGTCTAGCCCCACGAACATGTGGGAAGATTCGCCTGTCCGCGTATTACGCTTCTTGCCCACATACGACTAGTTTTGTCCGAACGCTCCAGCTTCCGCTAGCTTTGAGAAAATGCGGGCTTCACAGCGTATAGGGTTTCCTTGCGCCTCCGCCGGACTTCTACCAAGAAGGGACCGAGTTCACGAACTGAATCTGCCGGGTGTAAGCGAACTCCGTGCCGTTCGCAAGCGTCCCAGATATTGTCAGAGGGTGGTTCGCGCCGATGTTGAACAGCGGGCCGTTCAAGGTTCTGGTCTCATAAATCGTCTGCCCGGGGAGCAGGAGGACTGACGGGTTCACCTCGAACGCGAATGGGTACGGGACGGGTATGCCAACGGACTCTTCCGGCGGAACGAAAGAAAGAGTCGCACTCAGAGAGACGATAGGGGCGTCTCCGAGGTTCGCCAGGGTCAGGCCTATCACGGGGGAGTCGGGGCTGCTGAACGGAGACTCTTGCGCCGAGACGGCCAGGGACGGACTGGAACCTTCGGTGACCTGGAAGTACGCGAAGACCTCCTGATCCCAGACGTCCTCAGCCACGATGGTGTAGTCTCCAGGAGTGAGGTACCGGAACAAGTTCGCGGCGTTCGAGCTCGCGGGACAACATATCACCTCGTTGGTGCTCAGTAGCCATACAGGCCCGTGCCGCTGTGGCATTCGGCGCTGTTCGAGGGTAAGGCAATGCACGCATAGGTGGTCACGTTGAGTGCGACGGGCTCCTGTGAAGTGGCCGGTCCCAGGTATGGATGCATTGTCACTGCCAGGGGAGAAGGTTATCGTCTCGCCATGGCTGAGGATCGGATAGGCGCATGGGAGGTCCGCCTGTGCCGCCACCTGCAAGGGCGCAGGCGCCTGCGAGAGGTTGCCGGCCGAGAAGCGGCCATCAAGAACGGCGAAACCGACCAAGTAGGAGGCGTATCCTCCATTGCCACAAATGAAATCGTAATTCTCCCAAGACGAGAGCGAACCTCCTCCGAAGTCGCCTGGGGCCAAGAGGAGTGAAAGGCTGCCGTTGAGCGTGTTGTAGAGGCTGACAACGGCGGCGAGGGTCTGCCCCGGTAGCATCGTCGTCGCGTTGAGTTCCACCCTGAGCTCGAGGCCCGAGGAGGATGTGGCTGAATCGGTGGTGTTGGCGAGCTCCTCGATGCTGGAAGTCGAGGTTGACGCGCCATGAGAAGTCGATGTCGAGGTGCTAGTATGCCGCCCGGAGCTCACGGCCAGATAGCCCACGCCCAGGGCAGCCACCACTAGGACTGCGAGGAACAAACCTGCGCCTGTTCTCCCCATCGTCCATCAGGATCGGTGGAGGCCGGTGGCTAATGAACCCGGTGGAGCAAACCTCGGTGCCGAGGGAAACGGGGTTGCCGTGCATAAGGGTTCATTGGGCTCCCGCCGGCGCGGCCTGGAACAAAGTATCCAAAGCTTCAAGAGGCTCCCGCCGACCCAAACCCAGCCAAGGTTGAACGCCAGGTCCGCGCTGCTGGGCCTCTTCGTGGCGCTGACGATGGTCCTTGCATCGACCACCGTCTACGAGTCGGGCACCAGGACCACGCTGACATCGACGAGCACGTCGACGAGCACGCTAACTCAGACCACGACGGTCACATCAACGACCCGGCTGACGACGTCGACGCTGTTTTCTTCTGTCCTTCTTGGAAACACGGCACTCGTCTTGAACTCCTCCGACGGGCTGGGCCTGACCATTCAAGTCGAGCCCAGCCTCAACGGGAACTACACATTCACGGTCAGGGAATCGAACCTCCTGAATTCCGTGAACAACGTCACAGAGGCCGATGGATGGGCGTATCGTCAAGATTCGGTGGGCCTGTGCGGTCCCCGACCCATACACAAACCCCGTGGAATTTGCAGTCGTCCAGGGGCACTATGGCCAAAACAACTACACTTCGAGTAGAGGCCTGCCATTCTACAACCCCAGCATCCTGAACGGATGCGGCGAGGTGACCATCACGGGTGGCTCAAACGCGTACGGCTTCCAGCCTCTGAGTGACGCCTTCTCGTTCCCCATTGGCTCCGCCCAACCGGAGGTCGGGGCGGCGTCGGTGACTATCACGACGAGCGGGTACTGGACCGGCGGTCAGAATGGTGTCGCCGCGGTCTCCATACCCTTCCCTCAGGGAGCCTACACTGTGATTGGGGCAGACGAGTGGGGGGACGTGGTGCTCCTCCAGGCTTTCCTAGAGTGACAAAGGAGCGCGGTGCCGCCACGTGCTTTTAGACGACTGCGCCATGTAGATCGCGTTCTTCTTGTTCGTCTCCTTCCTGGTGGCGTACCACCTGCTGACCGTCGTGGATTGGAGGAGCTTCTCGACGTCGACGCACCCGTGGAGGACCTGCGCCCAGCTTGCTGGCAACTTGTTCGATTCCTGCCTCGCCCATTGAACGTGCGGAGCAATTAGGCTAGAGGATTGGTGGGCCGGGAGAGAATTGAACTCTCGACCTCCGCCGTCATCTGCGGGATCTCTCCCGTGTCAGAGCGACGTCCTGACCAGACTAGACGACCGGCCCGCCAAATTGGCAGCCGGCAAACTGCAGTTTTTATCCTTACTCAAAAGCGGGGCGAGTGCTTTTATCCGGTGCCGGCGCCGACTTTACGATGGTCCGGATGCCTCTGGGAGGGACCCTATCGATAGTCGCGGTCGACAAGAGGTCGGGCGAGATGGGGGCGGCCGTGCTGTCGCAGTCGTTCTCCGTGGGCTCCAAGACGATCTGGTCTGAGCCTGGCGTCGGGGTCGTCGTCGCGCAGGGGACGATAGAGCCGACTTACGGGCCCCTCGGGCTTGCCTTGCTGAAGGGCGGGAAGACCCCGCCGCAGGCCCTAAAGTCCCTGCTGGCGACCGACCCGAGGCCGGGCGTGAGGCAGGTCATGATGATCGACTCGAGGGGACGCGCGGCCGCCCACACCGGCAAGAGCTGCCTCCCCGAAGCGGGGTACTTGGCTGGGAGGGGATTCTCCGTCCAGGCGAACTTCGTCCACGCGAAGAGGGTCTGGAGGTCGATGGCGGCGGCCTTCCGCGGCGGGAAGGGGACGCTGGCGGAGAGGATGGTCTCGGCGCTCGAGGCGGGGGAGCAGGCATCGAAAGGGGCGAGGAGGGGCGGGGCGTCACGGTCCGCCGCGGTGACGGTCGTCGCGGCGCTTCCGACGAACACCCCGTGGGAGGGGAGGCTCCTGGACCTGCGGGTCGAGAGCAGCGACGCCCCTCTCAAGGAGCTGAAGGGCCTGCTGAAGGTGGAAGAGGCCTACGGCCACGCTGCGAGCGGCGAGGAGCTGCTCTCGAGGGGGGAAGTCGAGCGCGGAGGGAGGGAGTTCTCGAAGGCCATGTCCCTGGCCCCTCGGAGCTCCGAGCTGAAGCTCTGGTTCGCCCTCGGGATGCTGCGGCAGGGCGGGTTCAAGACGGGCGAGCCCGCGCTCAGGAGCGCCGTCGGGAGGGGGCAGGACGTGAAGGCCCTCCTGCGGGAGCTGGCGGCGCGCGGCATAATCGACGGCCGTCCCGAGGGGCAACCGGACGCTCGGGAAGCCTGATCATCACGGCGAGACGCCGGACCGACGGCTCCGCGGTTTCAGACTTAATACATGGTCGGCGGTGAGCCGCCCCAGAGAGCAGATGCAGGGAAGTTCGGAGCTTCCGGGTTTCTACAAGCTGAGCGTCGAGGACAGGCTCAAGCTCCTGCAGAAGCTGGCCGGGCTGACGGAGGAGGAGGTGAAGGTCCTCGGCAACACCGGCGGGCTCCCCAGCGACGTCGCGAGCAGGATGATAGAGAACGTCGTCGGCGGGATGACCCTCCCTCTCGGGATGGCCACGAACTTCCTGATAAACGGCAAGGACTACGTCGTGCCCATGGCCCTGGAGGAGCCGTCGGTGGTCGCGGCGGCGAGCAACGCCGCGAAGATGGCGAGGGTGAAGGGCGGGTTCAAGGTCACCAACACAGGCCCGGTGATGATAGGGCAGATCCAGACCGTGGGCGTCCCCGACCCCCGAGGAGCGGCGAGGAAGCTGGCCGCCAAGAAGAAGGAGCTCCTCGCGAAGGCGAACGAGCAGGACCCGATGCTGGTCTCCCTCACCGGCGGGGCGAAGGACCTCGGGGTGAAGGTGATCAAGACGCTGAAGGGGCCGATGGTGATAGTCGAGCTATACGTGAACTGCGGCGACGCGATGGGCGCGAACGCCGTGAACACGATGGCGGAGGCCGTGGCCCCCCTGGTCGAGGAGATCAGCGGAGGGCGGGTGTACCTTAGGATAATCTCGAACCTGGCGGACAGGAGGCTGGTGAGGGCGACCGCGGTCTTCGAAAAGGAGGCGCTGGGGGGCGAGGAGGTGGTCGAGGGCATCGTCTACGCCTACGCGTTCGCCGAGGCCGACCCCTACAGGTGCGCGACCCACAACAAGGGCATCATGAACGGCGTCATCGCCGTCGCGCTGGCGTGCGGGCAGGACACCAGGGCGCTGGAGGCGGGCGCGCACAGCTACGCGGCCCGTTCGGGCGCGCTACAAGCCGCTCACGACGTGGAAGGAGAACAAGGACGGGCGACCTCGTCGGGACGCTGGAGATGCCGATGGCGGTCGGCCTCGTGGGGGGCGCGGCGAAGGTCCATCCAGCTGCGAAGGCCAACGTGAAGGTACTCGGGGTCAAGACGGCGATCGAGCTCGCCGAGGTGATGGGGGCGGTGGGGCTGGCGCAGAACTTCGCCGCGCTCCGCGCCCTGGCCTCCGAGGGCATCCAGAAGGGGCACATGAAGCTCCACGCGCGCTCGCTCGCGATGAACGCGGGCGCCAAGGGAGACCTGGTGGACGCGGTCGCGGAGAGGATGATCGCCGAGAAGAAGATCCGCTTCGACAGGGCCAAGGACCTCGTGGAGGAGCTCTCCACCAAGAAGAGAGCCGCCTAGTACATCCTGTCGGTTTCCACGGCCTTGAAGGGCCTGGACCGCCTCGCGTCGTAAGAAGTCCAGGATGAGGTAGGCGTACGACAACGCCACAGCGAGGTAGATGAGGGAGAGCAGGCCTGTTGACTGGATTCCTGCCGAACCGACGCCGTTGGGGAGCAGGAGGAAGAGGTAGGTGAAGAAGACGGCCTCCGTGAGCCCGCTCCCTATCTTGCCGAAGAGCCATGGGTAGTCCCCCTTGGAGTAGGCGTTCTGGAGGTATCCGGTCACAGCGAACAAGGCACCCGATCAGGATGAAGACCGCCCACACCTCGTTGGCAGGCGGCAGCTGCAGGTAGGTCGAGATGGTGGGGGAGAAGTACTCCACGAGGTAGGGGAGACGCGATCCCCACCGCGACGAACCTCACCGCCGCGCTCGAGACTCCTTTCGCTATCTTCAGCCATGGGCATCACTGATGGGCGAGGCTGACGGTGATCGTCCAGAACTGACTCTCTGAGAGGGACATGGACCCGCCGACGCTCACGTTCTGGCCTTGCAGCTGGCTGACTAGGCTTGGGGAGATGTCCATCGAGAGGTCGAGCACCCCGGATTGAAACGGCGCCGAGGTGCACGCTCGCGGGCTGGGTCTGGTAGAGGGTCTGCCCGTTGACTATGAGCGCGAGGATGAGGCTCGCCCCTCCAGGTAGAGGCCAGTTGTTGAACGCGGGGACGGTGATTTCGTGCGTCCCGGTCATGGTGGAGCTGGAGTTGAAGAACTGCAGCTGAGACTGCACGGACTGCAGGTCCACCCCTATCCCCACCGGCTTCTGCTGGGTCAATCAGCTGGGGCGAGACGGCCCCGACGATGGGCCCCGCCACCACGAGGATTATGAGAAGCGAGATGACTACGGAGGCGGCCCTCACCGCGTACTTCGCCGCCCGCAATCCGTTCAAACTTAATCCTTCTCCTTCTGCTCGATTCCGGTATAATACGGTTGTAGAAGAGTGCTCTACTTCGGACGGGGGAGCCGAGTCCCGGAGCCGTGGAAACGGGTCCCCCATTAAAATAGCACTCGCTATGAAAGCCGTCATCCGCGAGAGAGATGGACCAGCTTGTCACCGAGAAGCTGAGCAAGAGCTACGGCGGGTCGTCGATGGCCTTGCAGGACGTCAGCTTCTCCGCCCCGTCTTCGGGCATCTTCGCGCTCATAGGGAGGAACGGCGCGGGGAAGACGACGCTCGTCAGGATCCTCGCTACGGAGCTGGCCCCCACCTCGGGGAGCGCCTCGATAAACGGCATCGACGTCGTCAAGGAGGACAAGAGGCTGCGAGAGAGGATAGCCATCGTCCCCCAGGAGGCGAGGACGATCTCCTGGATGACCCCGAAGCAGTCCGCGCTCACCTACCTGATGTGGAGGGGGTTCGAGTACTCGGAGGCGAAGAAGAGGGCCGAGGAGTCGCTCGCCAGGCTGAAGCTCGACAAGTTCGCGGACACCCTCAACCGGAAGCTCTCGGGCGGCACGAAGAGGAAGGCCCTCGCGGCGATGGTGCTCGCCTCGGAGGCCGACGTCATCTTCCTGGACGAGCCCACCACCGGCCTCGACCCCATCTCGCGAAGGGACTTTTGGGAGATCCTGCGCGAGCTCGCGAAGGACCGCTTCATCTTCCTGACGACGCACTACCTCGAGGAGGCCGAGCAGCTCGCGGACACGCTGGCGGTCCTCGGCGGGGGTCGCCTCGTGGCGGTGGGCACCGTCCCGTCAATCCGCGGGAGGATCAGGTACCAATACAGCGTCAAGCTGCCGGCGAACTCGCCCGTCCCCGCGGTCGCCCAAGGGGAGGTGACGACCGGGAAGAACGGGGAGGTCCAGATACTCACCAACGAGGACGAAGCCTTCGCGATATCGAAGAAGCTCTCGGTCGCGGGCTCGAGGTTCTCCATAGGCCCGGTCTCGCTCGATGACATCTTCTTCCAGCTCGTGGGGGAGTCCACACTGGCGGAGCAGGAGGCGGCGACCCCGGGCGCCGACGGGGGGTGGTCGGCGTGAGGAGGAGCTACTCGAGCCAGCTGGTGGCGGCCATCCTGGTGAACTCCGTCTACGAGATGAAGAACTACCCCATCAACCTGGTCAACACCGTCCTCTCCCCCCTCTCGTTCCTGGTCGTGATCGACTTCGTCAGCCGTGGGGCGCTGATCGGACAGGCAATCGAGGGAGGGCTCATCATGAGCATGTTCCAGAGCGGGATGTCGCTGCAGGGGGACATCTCCCACCTGAAGAACGACTTCAAGCTCCAGGACATGCTCGTGAGCTCGCCCGCCTCGCCCGCGGTCTACGTCATCGGCATGGCCGCCTCGGAGATCATCTACAACCTCCCGGCGCTGGCGATCCTCGTGGTGCTCGGGGGCGTCTACATCCACCCTGGCGCGGTCCAGGCCCTCGAGCTGACCGCCGCCCTGGTCCTCATGTTCCTCACCTCCATCACCATCGGGTTCATGTTCGCCACGCTCTCGAGCGACATCGTCCAGAGCTTCGCCTGGTCGAGGCTCCTCACCACCATCTTCACGGCGATAACGCCCGTCTACTACCCGATAACCTACATCCCGCTTCCCGTTCAGGTACCTGGCGTACCTCTCGCCGACCACCTACGTGGCGGAGATAATGCAGAGCGTGGCCGGGTCGCTCAAGCTGAGCGAGGGCGTCGTGATAACCGACTGGGCGATCATCGGCGGGCTCGCCGCCGTCCTCCTCATCGTCGTCTCCCGGAACGCCAGATGGAAGGAATCGTAGCCGGGCCTCGCAATGCTTTAAGCGCCGGGCCCCTAAACCTCCGCTGTCTTGTCGCACCAGAAGCAGTATCGGACCGACATGTATGAGGGGATGCTCGCGGAGACCGTGATGATGAAGGGGTACAACGGGGACACCATCAACGCGTACTTCGCCCGGCCGCTCGGGCCTGGGCCCTTCCCCGGGATGGTCTTGATCAACCACATGCCAGGATGGGACGAATGGTATCGCGAAGCCACGCGCAGGTTCGCGCACCACGGCTACATGACGATCAGCCCTAACATCTTCTTCCGCTTCGGCCACGGCACGCCCGAAGACGTCGCGGCGAAGGCCCGCACGGCGGGAGGCGCGCCCGACGACCAGGTTGTCGGCGACGCGGCCGGAGCCAGGGACTTTGTCAGCGCGTCTCCCGACGTCGAACGGCAAGGTCGGCGTCTTCGGGACGTGTTCGGGGGGGCGCCATGCGTTCCTCGCGGCGTGCAGGAGCAAGGGCTTCGCCGCCGTGGTCGACTGCTGGGGCGGGCGCGTCGTGATGGCCCCCTCGGAGCTGAGCCCTAAGACCCCGGTCGCGCCGATCGACTACACCAAGGACCTATCTTGCCCTCTTCTGGGCCTCTTCGGCGAGGAGGACCAGTTCCCCACGCCTCAGCAGGTCTCGCAGCACGAGGAGGCTCTCAAGAAGTTCGGGAAGACACTACGAGTTCCACACGTATCCGAAGGCGGGGCACGGCTTCTTCTACTACGACAAGCCGATGTACAGGCAGGAGCAGGCGGTCGAGGGCTGGAAGGAGGTCTTCAAGTTCCTTGAGAAGAACCTCGCGTCGGGGAGCTCCTAGGGGGTTCATGGCCATGTGCACGGGTCTCGTCCAGAAGGCGAAGGTCAGCGGAGCAGGCAAGTCCCCGGACGGGTGGTTCAAGCTCGACGAGGTGAGCGTCATGTACGACTGCACCTACCACACCTCGATGCCTCAGGGCGTCAACATAGAGTTCTTCAACGAGAAGGAGGGGCCGGGAGCCAGGGTCGCCGTGGAGCTGAGCCCCAAGTCCGCGATGGAGCTCGTGCACGCCATCATGGAGTCGCTATACAGCGCGGGGATCGACCCGGGGGAGGCCGCTCTGGGCCTCGCCCCTGCGGCCGCTCCTCTCGTCGCGCGCCCGGAGTAGCGGGCTGACGGAAGCCGAGCACGGGCATCAACAATATTGAGCCGCGGGGCGGTAGGGTGTGCCGCTCATGCGACGCGTCGAGGAGGTCGTCTCGGAACTCGGGCTCGACGACGAGCTCGCGACCCACTACGGCAGAGTACAAGGCGAAGATCTCGCTCCACGCGCTCAGAGGCCGCCCCACCAGGGGCAAGCTGATCCTTGTCACCGGGATGACCCCCACCCCGCACGGGGAGGGAAAGACGGTCGTGTCCATCGGCCTCGCGATGGGGCTCGGCAAGCTCGGGAAACTCGCGGTCGCGTGCATAAGGCAGCCCTCCCTCGGGCCTGTCTTCGGGATCAAGGGAGGCGGCGCCGGCGGGGGGAGCTCGACGCTCGAGCCGATGCAGGACGTCAACATGCGGCTCACCGGCGACATCGACGCCATCACGTCCGCGCACAACCTCCTCGCGGCCGCGATAGACAACCACGTCTTCCACGGGAACGCCCTGGGGATCGACCCGGAGGCGATTCTCTGGCCCAGGGCGCTCGACGTCGAGGACAGGGCGCTCCGCGAGGTCAGGGTCGCCCTTGGGGAGAAGAACGGCGCCCCTCACGAAGGGAAGTTCATCATCACGGCCGCCTCCGAGGTGATGGCGATAATCTGCCTGAGCAGGGACTACGCCGACCTCAAGGGCAGGCTGGGGAGGATGGTCGTGGCCTACACCAAGGACGGGCGCCCGGTCACGGCCGCAGACCTGCGCGTGGTGGGGGCGATGGGCGCGCTCCTCAAGGAGGCCCTCGAGCCCAACCTCGTCCAGACCAGCGAGGGCACTCCCGGCGCTGGTGCACGGCGGGCCATTCGGGAACATCGCGCACGGGACCTGCAGCATCGTCTCGATCGTCCTCGCCCTGCAGTCCGCCGACTACGCGGTGGTCGAGGCGGGGTTCGGGAGCGACCTCGGGGCCGAGAAGTTCGTCGACATCGTGACGCGCGTCTCCGGGGTCGCGGTCGACGGGGCGGTCATCGTCGCGACCTTGAGGGCGCTGAGGCACCACGGGAGGGGAGGCGAGGCTCCCGCGGCATCCACGGACGGCCCTGACCCGGAGGCCGTGAGGGCCGGGCTCGCCAACCTCGCGAAGCACATCGAGAACGTGCGCACCCTGGGGCTCCGGCCCGTCGTGGCCCTGAACCTCTTCGAGGGGGACGGGGACGAGGAGGTGCGCGCGGTCTCCGATTTTTGCGCGAGCGAGGGCGTCCCCTTCTCCACGACCTCGGCCTTCGCGGAGGGAGGGGAAGGGTCCAGGAGGCTCGCAGAGCTCGTGGTCGAGGAGGCGGGCATCGGCGGCGCGTGCGCTGCCGGTCTACGAGCCTGAAGACCCCATACGCGAGAAGGTGAGCAAGGTCGTCGAAAGGATGTACGGGGGAGCGGGCGTCTCCTACACCGAGGCGGCCTCGGCGGAGCTGGAGAAGATAACGAGGCTTGGGTACGGGGGGCTTCCCGTCTGCATCGCGAAGACGGCCAACTCCCTCTCAGACGACGCGAGGCTGGTCGGGAGGCCTCGCGGCTTCGTGGCCACGGTTCACGACGTCGAGCTGGCGGCGGGGGCTGGATACGTGATAGTCGAGATGGGGGAGATATCCAGGATGCCGGGGCTCCCCTCGTCCCCGGCCGCCGAGCGGATCTCGCTGAGCGACGACGGCGTCGTCTCTGGCGTGTCCTAGGACCCGCGTCCCTAGATCGTTATCCCGAACGCGGCCCGTATCACGCTGCCGAAGACGTAGAGCGCGAAAGTCGCCCCCAGCATCACCCCCGCCAGCTCCGAGAACTCCCTGACGAAACGGCTTCCCACTATGATGGAGTTGTACCAGGTCACGAAGGCGATGATGCCGAGGCCGACGACCACCGAGGACGTGATCGCGGCGAGCATCGTCTTCGTCAGGAAGTAGGGGAGCGCCAGCGCGACGGCCGCGACGAAGTAGGAGCCCCCCGTGTAGCCCGCTGCCAGCACCGGCGACCCCTCGAACCCCTGCTTGGCTTGAGCGAAGGCGGCGGAGGCCATGGCGAGCGAGGCCGCGGCTCCTGCGACGATCCCCGCCAGGCCGGTCAGCTCGGTGGAGTTGTAGATACCTAGGGAGCCTGCGTGGATCCCCGCGATCTCGACGAGAGCGTCTGCGAGGCCGAGGACGATGAACGAGATGTACTTCACGTAGCTGCCGGCCACCACGTCCGCGAACGCGGTCTCGTGCCCCTTCTCGTCCTCGATCATCGACTGGAAGGCGGCCTGGTCCTCGGCCGGCACAGAGGGCTTCAGCGCCTCGTACTTTGCGACCGTGGACTTCTCCCGGCGCTCCAGGAACTTGATCGCGAAGGAGGCGCCGAAGAGCCTGCGCAGGAATAGCACAAGGGAGACCGTCCCCCTCTTCGGGCCTATCTCCTTCGTGCCCGGCGGGCAGTATCTCTTCCAGAGCTCGTAGTGGTTGTGCTCCATCGCGCTCAGCTTCTCGAACATCTCCTTGTTGGTCTGGGCCTTCTCCGAGCTCGCGAGCCGCTTGTAGGTGGTGTAGTCCGTCATCTCGTCCTTCGCCTCCTCCACGGCGGTCTCCGAGAGCTCCGGCTTGGACAAGGTCGTCTACCAATCCCCGGTCCTGCCCTTATGACCCATCGGCATCTCCCCGAGGTGGGAAAGGCCGCGCAGGTTCTCGAAAGCGCCCCGGGTTAGGCGGCGACCGCGGCACACGCGCCCGACGGACGACGGCGCCCCTTAAAACCTTGGCACGTCTTGCTCGTCGATGAGAGCCGCTTCACTTCGGCGCTTCCGCCCGGTCAGGCCGACGGATGGAGCTTACGCGCCTTCCACGGCTTGATCACCAAGTCCCACCTCGAGATGAGGGACTCGTTGTCAGAGAGCACGAAGACGTCGCGGCCGGGCTCCACCATCCTCCCCACCTCCTCGACGCTGGCGTCCGGCGAGACGATGCGGGCGAACATGGACCCGACGTCCGAGAGCCTCAGGCGAGTCCAAGAGTCCGGACTATCCCTCGCCATCTTCAAGCCCTTGGGGGAGAAGAGGAACGCGAGGATGTTCCTGTCGGAGACGAACTCGCCCGCCTTCTCGCGCAGGAAGAGCCTCCTGATCCTCGTCTCGCACATCAGGTTCATCGCTTCCATGAGCGGCATGTCAGGGTCCACGACTACGGCAGGCGACGCCACGTCCTTCACGCCGAGATCGCACCTCAGCTTCCGCTCGCGGTAGAGCGCGACGACTTCGCTTAGCGTGATCAGCGCAGGCGGAGACTGAGGAGAATCCACCCTCGCGTCGCCGAAGCCCGTCAGCACGAATATCCGGAGGAGCTCGTCGAGGGTGTCGTCGTAGCCAAGGGCGCCTATCCAGATGCTGGTAGTGGTGCAAGAGTTCCAAAGGATCTTGTAGTAGTCGCCGGGTTTGGTCTCCGTCAAGAGGCGAATAATCGGCTGGCTCCCGATCGCCTGAAAGAGTTTGACCCCTTCCTTCTCGCGCGTCGGCGCCACGCCCACCTTCACTATGGGCAGCATAGGCGCCTCGTAGAGGCTCAGGATGGAGGCGGCGACGATGACGGGGACGTCTGGTGTGGTTATCGGTCTAGGCGTCTCGAAGAGGCCGGGAAAGAGCCTCGAAAGTGAAACCTCAAACTGGGGCTCGTCGAGCGTTGAAATGCGACCCAACATCCAAAAAAAACCGTCACCTCCGGCAGTTAAGCGTTATGAAACTGAGGTTTCGCCTATCAAAAGATTGTGAATTTGGCAGAGAGCGACCTTGGAAGCGTCGCCCGTCTTAGCTTCATAGGGACAGGCTGAGCTGCTTTTCCTTCCACGGTTTCATCACCAGGTCCCATCTGGAGACCAGTGTAGCACCGTCCGAGAGCACGAAGACGTCCTGACGCGCCTCTGACATCCGTCCCACCTCCTCGACTCTAGCTTGGGGCGAGACAAAAGTCGCCTTCATGGAAGGAATCGAGCCGAGGCTCACGTCGGTCCACGACTCCGGCGCTGTCCTTGCGACCGCCAATGACTTTGGAGAGAAGAGAAAAGTCAGGATGTTCCTGTCTGAAACGAACACGCCGTCTTGTCCGCGCAGGAAGAGCCTGCGGATCCTCTTCTTGCACATGGTTCTCATCGCATCCATCAGCTTTGTATCCGGGTCCTCGAAAATGGCCCGAGACGCCACCTCCGCGACTTCGAGCTTGCAATTCAACTTCCGCTCTCGGTAAAGATAGACCAGTTCCTGAAGGGTGATCAGCGCGTGGGGAGGGACTGAGGCGTTCACCCTTGCGTCGCCGAAGCCTGTGAGCTCGAAGACTTTGAGCAGCCTCTCAAGGCTGTCTTGGAACTCCAGAGCGCCCAGCCACATACTCGCCGTGGCGCATGGCTTCCACAAGACCTTGGCGTAGTCGCGAGGCTTGTTCTCGGTCACGAGGCGTATGATTTGTTGGCCCCCTATCGCCTTGAAGAGCTTGACCCCTTTCTTCTCGGTCTCTTCTGGCGAGCCGGCCTTGGTAATCGGCACGATGGGAAACTCGTAGGTCGACAGTATAGAGGCTGCCACGATGACCGGGACTTCAGACGTTACTATTGGTCTAGGGATGCTGAATAGTCCTGGAAACAGCTTCGAGAGCGGCGCGTCAAGCGTTGATGTCTCAGCCCTTCAGGCAGGAGAACCGCTTCAATCTTATAAGAATTGTTCGCGGGCGGGACCATCCGCTCAGGGCAAGATCTCCGGCACCGTGTCGAGCCGCCCAAGGGGAAGATGATTCGGCACGGCGGGCGAGCTATCTCTTGAGCGTCGACTTTCCCGTCTTCAGATAGGCGTCGTCGCCAGTCAGCCAGTCTATGCGAAGAGGGCTGAAGCTGTCGATGTCGTCGGTGTCCTCGAGCGCAATCGCTGAGTGGACCACGTTGGGCGGGATGACGAGGACCTCTCCCGCGCGGACTTCGATGTCCTTCCCTCCGATGGTGAACTTCAGCGCCCCGCTCATGACCATGGTGATCTGCTCGCTTAGGTGCTTGTGCGGAGGGACGGTCGCGCCCTTCGCGAGCCTGAGGCGGCCGACCATCTCGTTCTGGCCGACGGCGAGCTTCCTGGTGATCTTCTCGTTGAGCTTCTCCTCCTTGATTTCGTCCCACTTCAGGAGCTGTGGTTTCTTTGCCGCCTTCTTCCAGCTTGCCAGCTTGTCTTGAGCCAACCGGTCGCTTCCCCTGCCACGTCTTTCCGCGCGGATACTTTAACGTATGACGGCGTCCCTCAGGTCAGCTGAGGCCTCCGGAGGCTAGGTCGGGTAGGCTCCCAGGTCTTCGAGAGCCCTGCGTTCGAACTCGGTCGCGAGCAATCGGGCGATGGGCAGGCTGTCTTGTCGACCCGATGCCTTCGAGCATCTCCCTGAGGCGGGCCGCGCCGATTCCGCCGTTTACGGGCCAGTCTCCTTGGAAGAAGCTCCAGAGCTTCCGGATCTTCTCCTTGGAGACGTCGGGCCTCCTCCTGGCTGCGGCGTCGACCCAAGCATCCTGGTCGACGCTGAAGAGCCGAGCCGCAGCCATCAGCACCTTGGTCACGCGCAAGACAGCCTCTCCGTCCTCCTTGAGGATCTTGTCAGACGCGACTCCCACGAAAGAGGGCCCTCGCGGCCCCTTGTCCCGGTACTTGCTCAGCTCGTCGCCCTTCGCCAGGACGTGGACCCTGCTGTCTCCCTCGAGCTTCCCGATGTAGTTCTGGATGCTCGTGAACATGACGTCGATCCTCCCGTCGAGCAGCATGTCCGCCTTCTGGACCGGGTCTAGGTCCTTCACCCAGGTCACCTCCTCCCGCCTCAGTCCGTTCATGCGGAGCATGTTCGAGATGATGGGAGCCCAGTAGTCGCCATCCGCGCCCACGCCGAACCTCTTCCCCCTGAGGTCGCCAATCTTCTTGACCGAGGGAGATGACATCATCACAAAGCCGCTCGTAGACGACGTCTTCTCCGCCGTGTTGACCCAAAAGATCTTCCCGGGCCAGCCCAGCTCGGCGATCAGCGTTACGCCCTCCAAGCTTGGGACCTGAGCGAAGACCGCTTCGCCGGACTGGAGGGCCGCGGCCGCAGCCGGCGATCCCAGATACTCCCGGACTTTCAGGTCGACTCCAGCGGATTCGAACATCCCGAGGTCGCTAGCGAGTATGGGGACCGAGCCGGGATTGAGCGACATAGGCCTGATCCGCTCTGCCCAGACGAGACCCGCCTTCTTCCCCGTCGAATCAATCGCCTCTCTTGAGCCAATGCGAGTGGTGTCGAGGAGAGCGCACCCTCAGGTCATCCCGGCCGCCATGGCCGGTTTCAGCGAAGATGGCGCGCGAGACATAAGTCTTCGTGACTCGAGGTGAGGAATTCCGAAGTGCGGGAAGCGTGCAAGAGTCGCCTCGGCCCAACTTTAATATAACGTCCAGGCGTCGAAGCAGCTAGGCTGGAATCAAGAGCGAGAGCGAATGAGAAGACCAATCAAGGGAAGGCTCGTCAACGTCAACGAGCGCGCAGTCGCGCCAACCAGAGGTTCGAGGTCGCCAAACGACGCCCACTACAAGCTGATGGACGTCGTCCCTCGCTCGCTCTACAGGGGAGAGATCTACGAGATCTTCGTCACGGACGACCCGGACGCCGCCCCGGGAGGTAGGATGAAGAGGTTCTCGCTCGTGGGGCATTTTGAGGTGGAGCAGGGCGGGTTCGTCAGGGCGGGCGACCACGTCCTGGCCGCGGGGAGGGAGGTGGGCACGATAGTCGGATACAACCAGTGCGCCGCGCTGAGGGCTCCGGAATCCGTGGTCATCCACATCTACGTGCGAGGCGACAAGCTCGTCAACGGAAAGGACCTCGGCCTCAAGCTCGAGGACGAAGTGACCACGCGACCCGTCGATCCAAAGTAGGGCTCACGCGCCTCATCTCCAGCCCGCCGGACATCATCTTTGGAACTGTTTCCACGGAGTGAGCCTCTTCTCGACGTACTTGAGGCCCTCCGAGATCGCGACCCCGATGACGGACAGGACTAGGACTGGGACAAAGTAATAGTTGAGCTCGAAGAGGTTGCCATAGTTCACTATCAACCCTCCGAGCCCTGAAATGGCCGTGAACAGCTCTGCCACCACTACGCCCAAGATTCCCACCGACGCGCCGAGTCTTACGCCGGTGATTATGTTGGAGAGCGCGGAGCGGAACATGACCTGGGTGAAGAGCTGCCCCCTGGACGCGCCGAAGGACGTGGCGGCCTCGAGGAGGTCCTTGTCCGTGTTCAGGACCCCGTTGTAGGTGTTGATCACTATCGGAAAGAACGCGAGGAGGATGACGATGGCTATCTTTGCAGACACCCCGAGCCCGAACCAGGCGACCATCAGGGGGATGAGGGCGATTCTCGGCATCGAGTTGAACAGGTTGATGAAGGAGTCCACCGCGTCCCCTACTGGTTTGATGCCGCCCATGACCAGCCCCAAGGGGATTCCGATGGCGAGCGAGGTCCCGAACGCGATGAAGTACACGGTCATGCTCTGCCTCAGCGCGAGCTCGATGGTCCCGTTCCCGAACAGGGTTATCGTCGCGAAAACCACCGCGAGGGGCTGGGGGAGGAAGAGGGGTCCCAAGCTCACCGCCGCGATCTGCCAGACCACGATAAGGGCGGCGAGTATGACCGTTCGCGTCAACCACGCGACCCTCCTGCTCCTGATCCCGGCGGTGTCCTTGGCGCTCAACTTCGCTCAGCCATCCTCGGGGTCCACTCTTCGCCGGCCAACGGGGCGGTGACGGCGGGCGAGACGTTCACCCCCGGGAAGGTGCCGGACTTTGAGACCATCTCTCTGAGCCTGGTCCAGAGATGACGACGAAGGACGGGATACTCCGGCTCGGAGCGGACGTCGTAGGTCCATCGGGGCCTGCGGAAGGGGACTTTGATCTCCTCCTCGACCCTGCTCGGCCTCGCCCCGATCAGCAGGATCCTGTCTGCGAGCAGCAGCGCCTCGTCGAGATTGTGGGTCACGAAGATGACGGTGTTCTCCTTGGATTGCCACAGCTTCAGAAGCTCCACCTGGAGGAGCTCGCTCGTCTGGGCGTCGAGCGAGCCGAATGGCTCGTCCATCAGCATTATCTCGGGCTCGAGCGCCATGGCCCTCGCGAGGCCTACGCGCTGCTGCATCCCGCCGGAGAGCTCCGAGGGGTAGCTGTTCTCGAAGCCCGTGAGCCCGACCTCGGTTATGTACTTGGCGGCGCGCTCTGAGGCGGTCTCGCTTGTCGAGGTGGTTTATCTGCAGCGGGAACATCACGTTCCCCATCACGGTCTTCCAAGGCATCAGCCTGAAGGACTGGAAGACGAAGCCCATCTTCGGGCCAGGCTTGGGATGGCTGGTCCCGTCGATCAAGATCTCGCCCGAGTCCGGCGGTATGAGCCCGTCGATGAGCTTCAGGAGCGTCGTCTTGCCCGAGCCCGAGGGGCCGATTATGACCACGAACTCGTTCTCGTCGATGCTCATCGAGAGGTCTTCGATGACGTTGAGGGTGGTGAAGCCCTTCCCTTGTCGGAGCGGAAAGGACTTTGAGAGGTTCCGGACCACTACCTTAGGAGCCAACCAGGCCCTCTCGCACTAGCTCTTCCCTAATACTCGTTCCGGTGTCTCCACCAGAGACTGCAGGGGCAGAACAGCCATCGCGAGTGTAGTGGTCGTGGTGGCCCCGGGGACCGTCCTCCCAATCCCGTCGAATGCGGAGACGACGCCAACCTGCCGTAGCACGTTGTCCACCAGTGTCGTGTTGACGAACTTCTGGGCCGAGAGCACCGGGACGTTTTGGCTGGTGAACTCGCTCGTCGTGTAGAGATAGTTGACCCCGAGCTGGGCCCGGGTCATGTTTATCCCGCCGTTTATCGTGAATCCGTGCGAGTATCCGTTGTAGAGCGCGGTCAGCTGGCTGCTGTTCATGTCTGGCCTGGCCTGCTCGGCCAAGGTTAGCCACAAGGTCATGTTGCTCGCGAAAGCCCTGTTAGCCGTAATCAAGGCCCTTACGAGCTGCTGGAGCAGAGCGGCGTGGCTCTGCAGGAAGCTGGTCTTCACGATGAGCCCAGGCACAGCGGGAGGCGCAAGCTTGGCGAACGTGGTTGCGTTGACGATGAACGCCAAGTTGGGTATCGCGTTGAGGGCCGGCAGGTTCTGAGCGGTGGTGACGGTCGCATCCAGGGACCCCTGCTGCAACCCGGCGACCCGGGCTTGGACCGAGCTGACGGGAACCCAGTTTATCGCGGTCAGAGGGGTCGTAGGTGACACCCAAGGCCTTCAGGACGGCAATCGCCTGCTGTTGGTCGGCACCTCCGACTCCGGAGATTCCGACGTTCTTGCCCTGGAGCTGGGAGACGTTCGCTATGGAGCTCTTCCCGATGATGAAGAACCCTCCCAAGCAGGTGAAGCAGTCGGTGGCTCCCACGCCCATTATCGCGGTGAAGTTCGCCTGACCGAGGGCGGTCGTCTTGAACGCCTCTGTAGCTTGGATGTCAGCGACGTTATCGAGCCCGACTCGAGGGCTTGGAGGATCACCGCGCTCGACTGAAGGCCGTCGATGGTCATGTTGATGTCTTGCTTCTGGTAGAAGCCGGCGCTGATGGCCAGCCATTCGGCCGACTCGCCCGCGTTTGCCACGTTGGCTTTTGCCCCCGTGCCGAAGGTCCCGAGGGTCAAGCTCCCAGGCACCAGCGGGGTGGTGGAGCGTGGTGGACGCGGAAGTCGACATAGAAGTAGAGGCGGAAGAGGAAGAGGAAGAGGAGGTGGAGGTCTTGGCCGGAGTGAGAAGCACGTACCCGCCCGCCACGACAATCAAGATTAGGACAATTCCAATGACCGCGTAGGTCGACGTTGACACCCCTCTTCGTAGATTCATCGGTGGTCACAATTGACCGCAATAGATATACTTACGGTAAGAATGATTCTAACAAGAGATTGCCTTGTAAGGCGGGATCGTGCCCATGCAGACTCCGCACAGAAACCGTTCGGGTCGGCCGCTTCGGAATCGCTCCTTGGCGAGTCGAACGAATTCAGTAGACGCGCTACGCCCGGGGCCCGAAACAGACCAGCTTGTTTTCGGTCCCGCCTGCCCCGCTGATGGGCACGAACAACCTCATCTCCCCTTCGCGGGTCGCGGCAACCGAGGCGCCTGCAGATCCGTGGCCCCGCAAGGTGGTCCTCCCGCAGGAGTGCGCCGTTGGAGGCGTCGAGCATGTAGAGTATCGGCGCTACGGTCCACGCCGAACACGACATTTCCGCTCACGGTGAGGCCTGCGCCCTGGTATCCGTTGGGTATGAAGTAGCTCCATGCTATCTCTCCCCTCGAGCCGTTGATCGCCGATATCGTCGAGTATCTTGGGGCTCTCGACGTCGGTAAGCTTGGCCCTCCTGATGGCTTTTCCCTTGTGGACGCCGTCGACGTATTCGAGGCGCTGCTCGAACCTCTGGGTCGCGACGAAGATGGTGTTGTATGCGAAGGCCGAGGCCGCGTTTATCCCGCCGTTGTGGGCCGGACAGTATATCCCGGGCTCGAGGGAGCCCACCATGTCGGCCTCGTCGCCCTTGTTGGCGTTCAGGGGTGTCCCGACGTATCCGACCCTTATCGGCTGAAAGACGAGCTTTCCCGTCAGGGCGTCGGCCACGTAGACGTGGCTGTTCTTCGACGATCCGATCAAGACCTTGCGGTTCTGTCCCCCGACCGTGAGCTGGGCGAGGATGACGCTCATCCCAAAGTCCCACCCCAGGTGGTCGTGCGGAGTGGACTGATGATACCAGATCATCTTGCCCGTTTTCGCGTCAAGGCAGACAAGGCAATCCGAGTAGAGCAGAGGCCCGGGCCTCATCGACCCCTCGATGTGAAACAGCCACGGGTTCCCCGTGCCGAGATAGACTCTTCCGCCTTCCTCGTCTGCGAGGGTCTGACCCCACACGGCGGCCCTTCCCGCGATGTCAATCTCGCCCCAGTCGTTCGGATAGGCGGCGATGTTTCCCTTCGCGGCGTCGGCATCCCAGTTCTTCGGCCCGGAGATCGCTGGCGGGGTGACGTACCAGACCCATTGCATCTTCCTGGACTTCAGGTCGTAGGATGCGACGAAGCCCCTGGCTTCGTCCGGGTCCTCGGTCGAGGAGCCCACTATCGCGCTGGACCCAAGGAATGAAGGTGCGGAATACGACGGCGCGCCCCAGTCCTTGTTTCGGACCGAGTTCGGCTTTGTTTCGGGAAAGAATCGAGTCCACTCGGTCTCGACCTTCCCCGTTTTCGGGATGGAGAGCGTAGAGCGCGCTCTGAGCGCAAAGCACGAAGAGCAGACCGCCGTTCGAGTTGAGCGTGTGAATCATCGGCAGGGCGCCGAGCTTCGGCATCGAGGGTTGGAATGACCACCTGACCTCCCCGCTCCCCGCGTCCACCGCAAATACGGCGTTGCTGTTGTCTGCCAGGAACACGGTCCCGCCCATGACCAGCGGGATGGTCTGTATCGGCCTGCCCAACCCGATCCTGGCGGCCGGGAGTCCAGGGGTTCTCCCTCGCAGCCGGAGGTTCGGACGAAGCTCGCGGACCCATTTTATCTCCAGGTCCTGGACGTTGTTCCGGTTGATCGCGTTCTGAGGGTTGAAGCTCGTGTTGTTCCCGTCGTAGAATGGGTGCGCCCAGTTCTTGCCTTCAGATATATTGACCTGCGTGCTCGATGGACCTGAGCGAGAAATCCCCCAAACTCGCTATAAGTCTTTGTTTGGGGAAGCCGCTGGGCATTGCGTCACCGGCAGCCTCCTCTCTTGTGACCGTCAGCCTAGTCCGGAAAGACTCCCAGTTCCTTCAGCGCGAGCTCCTCGAACTTGGTCGTGACCCACCTGTCTATCGGTAGCTCCCCGCTCTTCGCTATCCCTCCCTCGCTCCTCAGCTTCTGGAAGATCAGCCGGAAGCGCTTGGTGTCTATGTCTCCGTTGACGGGCCAATCCCTCTGGAAATACTGCCACTGCCGGCGGATGCTCTCCCTCGGGACGTCCGGCCTCCTCTTCGATGCTGCCTCGACCCAAGACTCCCAGTCCTCGCTGAAGAGGCGCGCCGCCCTCATGAGCGTCATCGTGATGGCGGCCAGTGAGTCTGGCGACTCTTCTATTAGCGCGTCGCTCGCGACGGCGACGAGGAACTCGCTCCTTATCACGAACTCCTTCATGGCTTCGTCGTCGAGCAGTAGCCGGATCTCCCCCTTCCCTGCGAGCTTGCTCATGTAGGTCTGCATTGTGACGAAGGTCGCGTCAATCTTCCCGCCGAGCAGCATGTCCGCCCTCTCGGAGGGGTCCAGGCCCTTGACCCAAGTGATTTCGCCGCGCTCTATTCCGTTCGAGCTGAGCATCTTCGAGATTATCGGGTCCCAAAAGTCCCCTTCGGCCCCTATCCCGAACCTCTTTCCTCTTAGCTCGTCGACCCCCCAGATAGAGGAGGTCGAGACGAGCATCCCCGCCATCTTTCCCATCCTGCTGGCCCAGAAGACCTTCGCCGGCCGGTCCGCCTCGGCGGCTAGCCTGATCGCCTCTGGGAGCTGCAGGTGGGCTATCTGCGCGTGCCCGGCGCGAAAGGCGGCCATGGCGTCGGGGCTGCCCAGGAACTCGCTGATCTTCAGCTCGACCCCCGCCCTGGAGAACATCCCCAAGTCGCTCGCGAGCGTGGGGACGGACCCGGGTCCAGGGGCATCGGCTTGATCCTTTCCGCCCAGACCAGGCGCGGCTTTGGGGAGGTCGTCACGACCAACTTGACCACTCAGCCTGCTCCGGCCGGACGCCTTTCGCTCGTGCCCCGCAGCGGTCGGGGCCTGGACTCTGGCGGAGGTCAAGCTAAGGCAGCCCAAGACAGAGCAGCTTGTTCGGCGACCCTCCGGTCCCGGTGACGGGCACGAGCAATCGCATCTCTCCTCCCTTCGCGGCCGCAATCGAGACGCCCGCGGACCCCGCCCCGCCAAGGTCATCGCTGCGAAGCAGATCCCCGCTCATGGCGTCGAGCATGTAGAGGATCCCCTTCCGGTCCACTCCATACAAGACTCCGCCGCTCACCACAAGGCCGGCGCCCTGATAGAGGTTTGGAAGGAAGAAGCTCCACCTGATCTCTCCCCGTCCGGCGTCTATCGCCGATATCGTGGAGTACTGGGGGGAGTCCGTGTTCGTAAGCTTGATGGTCTTCATCGGCTTGCCGCGGTATCTCCCTTGTTGCCACTCGGCGCGCTGCTCCACCCTCTGCGAGGACACGTAGATGTTGTTGTAGGCGACGGCGAGGCCCGCGTTTATCCCTCCGCCGTGCCCCGGACAATAGACACCCGGCTCGAGCGACCTCAGCATGTCGGCGTCGTTGCCCAAGTTGACGTTGAGAGGCGTCGTGTTGTGCCCCACCCTGACCGGCGCGTAGACAGGCCTGCCGGTCTCCGCGTCGAGGACGTACACGTGGTTTCCCTTGGTTCCCCCTATCGCGACCTTCCTCTTGGCCCCGTCGACCTGGATCTCGGCGAGGATCGTGTTCCAGCCGAAGTCCCAGCTGACCACGTCGTGTGGGGTGGTCTGGTAATACCACAGCATCTTTCCGGTGTTCGGGTCCAACGACACCAGGCAGTCCGTGTAGAGCAGTGGCCCGGGGACGATCGACCCCTCCAGCAAGAAGAGGTCCGGGTCGCCGGTGCCAAAGTAGACCCTCTCCGCGTCTTCGTCGACGACGGGCTGGCTCCAGACGCTCCCCCTCCCCGAGAACTCGGTCTTCCCCCAATCGTCTGGGTACGCCTTGATGTTCCCCTTGTCCGCCTCGACGTCCCAGTTCTTACGCCCTTTGACCGCGGGGGGGACGGAGAACCACCTCCATCCGACCTTCTTTGTTGAGAGGTCGCAGGACGCGACGCAACCCCTCGCCGTGACCTCGTAGGGGGTTGCCGCACCGGTTATCGCCATCTCGTGGAAGAAGCTCGGCGCGGTCCTCCCGGAGTAGCCCTTCGCGCCGTCCGGAAATATCCCTCCCATCTTGAAACGAAGCGCCCCGCTCGCCGGGTCGAGGCCGTACAGGATGCAATTCGACGAGACCAGGTAGACCAGCCCCCCGTGGAAGTTGAGCGTGTGGACCAGTCCGAACTCCGTCTTTCCCTCGAGCGGGGCCGCGAACGACCACCTTGGAGACCCCGTCTTCGCGTCGACGGAATACACGACGTTGTTGCCGTCGGCCACGAAGGCGTTCCCGCCTATGACAAGGGCTATCGTCTGGACCCGCGACGGTCGCGAGGTCCGGGAACCTGATTTGGCTCCCTTCTTCTGAAAGTTCGCTGGCGCGAGCTCGCACGTCCACTTCAGCTCGAGGCTGCGCACGTTCTCCCTGTTGATCGTCGTCTGCGGGTTGAAGGCGCTGTTGAAGTTGTCGAAGTACGGGTGTTCCCAATTGAGTCCTTCGGCCTGACGGTGGCTTTCCAAACTAAACACTACCTCATAGGTGAGCGTCGTAGGCTTCGTTTATGCTTGCCGTTAGATTCATTCTAATCACAACGGCTGCAACCGCTGTCGACGGCGGTCGCCGGTCTAGGGGTGGATCTCCCTTCCCGTCCGCCCGTCGAGCCACACCACCCTCTTCCTCCGCTTCATCATCAGCTCGACGCGGTATAGCGGGTAGACGAACCTCTTGAAGCTCTGGACGTCGGAATAGGAGATGAGCCCCTTGATGACCTCGCGGACCTTCTCCTCGTCCAGCTTGTACTCCTCCAACTTCGCCTTGGAGTCGTCCACTGGCTCCAGCGGCTGCTCGGATTCGTGCCAAGGGAATTCCGGGAAGACGAAGATGCGGCGGAAGACTCGGGTCTTTCCCACCTGGAACGACCTTATCAGCCTCTTCTCCTCCAGCAGCCGTATCGGCCGTCTCAGCATCTCCTTGGAGACTCCGACCTTGTTTGCGATCTCCAGGACGCTCATGTCCCTGTCTGGCTTGGTGGTCCGCAAGACCTCGATCTCCTGGGAGTTCAGCCCGATGAGCCGCTCGAGCCCTTCATACATCGTGGGAGTGTCTCGCAGGTCGACGGCCTTCCCGGTCTGCCCGTCGAGGATGAGGTACCTCATCTCGATCCTCTTCTTGATCACGCCGGCCTTTACGGCGACGCCCACCTCGACCATCGGGCGCAAGATCAGCTGGGCGTTGGCCACGACCTCCTCCTTTCCGAAGAAGATGAAGCTCTTGTCGCGCTTGACGATGGTGGGGACGTCCTCCGCGGAGAAGGTGGGGTTGATGCCGACCAGCTCCTCCGGCCGACGCCTTTCCGGGCTTCGCGCTCCGACGAAGCGCCGCCTACACGCGCAGGGCTGAATGGCTTGACCACGCGGTTCCCGAGCTTCGGAGTGCTCCCGCCGTAGTGCGTGTCCTTCTTCCTGATGGTGACCAACTGGGAGCCGGCGAGAGACCTCCCATGGCAAAAAATCTTCCTGGCTCGAAGTGTCGTCAGGTGCTTTGGAAGGTCGTGCCCTGAGAAGAACTGGGCCACGGCCTGAAGGTCGTTCTTGATGACCAGCTTCCCGATGAGCTGGTTGCCGCACTGGCTCAGGATGTTCTTGTCGACCAGCGACGGCCTCTGGGTGCAGACCATCAGCCCGATGCCGCGCTTCCTTCCCCTCCTGGCTATCTCGCCGAAGATTGGGACCCTCTCGCCGTTCTGGGGGATGAACCTGTCAGCCTCCTCGACCACGATCAGGTAGGGCGTCCTCCGCCTCTCGACCTCCTCGTATATCCTCGAGAGGAGCTCGCCGACCTTCTCCTTCGGCGCCTCGGTCTCCGAGACGTCCAAGATCAGCGGAGCTATGTCCGGTGCCTGGCTCGCGAGCTGCCCCAGGTCGAGTGAGGACCACTGGAGGTCGCACGTCGGGTCGTCCCCGACCAGGACCACCTCGTACTTCTCCTTCAGACCCGAGTGCTCGCCTTCGGTGTCGACGATCGCGAATGGCACCTGGCTCTTGCAGAGCTCCTCGCAGATTACGCCCACCGCGTAGCTCTTCCCGCTTCCGCTCGCGCCTATGACGCACGTCCTTCCCGTCGCGAGGACGTTGGCGTTGACCTCGAACGGACCTCTGGCATCAGACCCCAGGTAGAGGAGAGGCTCGTGAACGTCGGCGCCCTCCGGACCGCGCGCTTCCATCGGCTCCCCGAGCGCATCTTGAGTGATTTAATGATTCACGAACCCAATGTCTGGGCGAAGCATAGCGAAGGCGTCATCGACCAGTCGCTCGTCGCTCTGCGCGCTCTCGAATCTCCCGCGACTTGTTTATCTCCTCCCATCGGTACCGGAGACCGAGGCTTCCTTGGCTCAAGACCCCGACATCGACGACTCCACCGAGCCGGCCCAGCTGGAGGTGGTGGCCCAGGCGCCAAAGGCGGCCGCGCAACGAAAGAATCCTGACCTCCCGATATTCTCCATCCTCGACAAGATAGACTTCTCCGACCACTTCGTCATCATCGGCGACGTCGGGACTGGGAAGAGCACCGTGACGCCCATCCACGAGTTCGAGCTAAGCGGGAGGAGCAGGCGGATCATCATCCGCGAGCCTTCGAGGGCGTCCTGCAGCGCGCTGTTCTACTCGCTGGAGGCGCTCCACCCGGAGGTGAAGCACGAGCTCGCGGTCATCACGAAGGACACGAAGATCAACGTCGGCGGGAAGATCGAGATAGTCACTGACGGCGTCCTGCTGAGGATGCTCGCTGAGAACTCGGTCGTCGACTCGTCCATCTACTTCGACGAGAGCCATCAGATGTCCTCCCAGCTAGAGCTCTGCCTCTCTCTAGCGAAGAAGGAGAAGGCCAAGGCGGGGAACCTCTTCAGGGTGATGAGTGCGACGATCGACCCTCACGAGTTCCTCTCTTTCCTGGGGATCTCGAAGCTCTACTCGCTGAGCGGCCGCCGGTATCCCGTGAAGATCGAGGTGGAGCAAGCTAGGGACGTGGACGACATGTTCAAGCGTCTCTCGAACTACCTCTACACCCAGCCCCACGACGAGTCGTGGCTGGTCTTCCTCCCGACGAGGCGCCTGGTCGAGAAGTACGCCTCGAGCTACGGCGGCGTCTACGTCCACGGCGGGCTCGAGGGCTCGGAGATCAACAAGATCCAGGCGAGAGCCGAGATGGACAAGAACCTGAGGATATTCGCGACCAACGTCATCGCCTCCTCTGTCAACATCTACGTCGACAACGTCCTGATATTCAACGAGGTGATAGACGGGAAGGAGAAGGAGGGCCAGAAGACCCTCCACTACAAGAAGATAGACAACAACTCGCTCCTACAGATGATAGGGAGGATAGGCCGCTTCAAGCCCGGGCGAGCGGTCGTCATCTCCGACACCCCCATCCCGAAGAAGATCGACCCCGATCCCGGTGCGCAAGGCGCTCGAGACCGAGACCCCGTTCGACATCGTGCTCCTGATGTCAAAGTACGGCCTCAAGCTCTCGGACCTCGAGTTCATGTCGAAGGTCAACCACCGAGAGGTGGCGTTCGCAGAGGACTGGCTCATCAAGATAGGGGCGATCGAGCGCCACTCGCACGGGATCACCGAGAAGGGCATCCTGATGACGGAGATCCCCTACGACCCAGACTTTGCCCACATGATCTCCAGCGCGCTCATCTCTGGCGACTACGACATGGCGAGGTTCCTCCTCGCGAGCGGGGCGTTCGGCGACTCGCTCAACCACGCCTGGAAGACCGACCTGGAGGGCCTCGCCCGCCAGTTCCTTTATGGCCTCGACAAGACGAGCGAGCTCAACATCAAGGCGCTCGTCCTCAAGAGGTACTCGGAGGACAAGGAGGGGACCTTCGTCTCCAGGCTCATCGGGCACGGGATCTACCTCGGGTTTGTCGAGGAGGCGTGGAAGAGCTACAGCGCCGCGAGGGAGGCGCTCAACGACCTGCTCGCATCCTCGGGTAGGGAGCCCATTCCCGCGGAGGTCGTGGCGAACCCAGACGTTTTCAGGCTCAGGCCCTACCTCGAGGACTGCCTGTCCTTCGAGAGGTTTGAGTTGCACGAGAAGAGGGAGCACAACCTGCAGGACATGGTAATCGAAGGGCCGTTCTTCGCGAGGACACTGACGATCAACTACAGGCGCATACTCTTCGACATAGTCGCGATGAACGCGCCGCGGAAGCACCACCATCAGCGCGGGCGATAGGCAACACCTCGCACTCGCACCGCCGAACCGCTTTCTGAACGCGCCCTCATCCGCGCGCCCGCGACGAAACTCCTATTCGTCCAACACCCGTACACCAGAATCAAGCTTATTTGTACGCGCGACATGGTTCGGGTGCTCACTTGGGGTGAACAGAAGGTTCCTCCCGGACTTCGTGATTTCGACGATGCCCATGGCGGCCATGACGTATAGCGTCGTCAGCACCTCGAAGTACAAGGCTGCCTTGTCATCGATTCCGAATGTCTCGGCGACCGCCTTTTCCTTCAGCAAAGACCCCGAAGCCGCGCCCTTCTTCGGAATCAAGTGTCTCAGCGTCTCTACTCTGGCTGCCTGGACGAACGTCATGTGAAAAGACGCGCTGCCTCTGTTGCTCTTGCTGAAGACAACGTAGTCGCCTCGTGCGGTCCTGAAGACATGGTACTCTTGCTTGACCCCGACGACAGGTCCGATGTATTCAGGACCGCCTAGTATCTCGCGCAGTTCGGCGCTAGACATAGGTCTAGGAGTTCTGTCTCGGCGTATTAACTCCATTGCATCATTGATCTCGTCGACTTGATTGCCGATCGTGGCGGGCGACGCCATCGACGAGGCCCTTCTGCCGTTTTCTATCGCTTTTCTAACGTTTGTAGTATCTGAACTCGAGAACCAGGCAGGTCTTCATGCACTTGAATGGTCCGTGTTCCTCACCAGGCTCGTGAAATACGTAGGCACCGCCCTCGATTGTCTTGTTGGTCCTCGTGTTGAGCATCTCCCCTTCGAGATAGTAGGCCTCTTCGTAGAAATCGTGCTTGACAGGCTTGGTGTATTCGACTCCCTCCTTTATCCGCATGACGTGCGTGTAGCTCCCATCTTCGTGCCTGTGCAACAAGACTTCGTCAACTCCTTCTGGTTCGCCTTTTGCCCTTCTCCAGTCCGCGCGTTGAAGAGCCTTGATGTCTGAATATTGTCCTGCCCTGATTGGCATGTGCTTTGTCGCTCGGTAACCTAAAAAAATATGCCGCCGAGTGGGTGGGAATGAATGCGGTCGCAGGGAATTGAACCCTGGCCTCTGGTCCCGTTTACCGGGATTACCAGCTTGGCAAGCTTGCACGCCTTCCTTAGGCTTGGTGTCCTACCAGGCTAGACGACGACCGCGCAGTTCCCGTCGAGAAATTGACCGGATAAAAGTGTGACGACGAGCTCATGCGACCTTGGTGCCGGGCGGCATCTCCTTGTCAGGGCGGAGGAGGGACAGGTCGTTTTCCGTGAACGAGGCGAGCATCATGCACTCCGACATCACCCCGGCTATGGGCTTCGGCTCGAGGTTGAGGACCGCGACCACCTGCTTGCCCACCAGCTGCTCCTTGGTGTAGTACGCCTTGATCCCGCCGGCGCATTGCTTGACGCCAAGCGCGCCGAAGTCTATGGTGAACTTGTAGAGGGGCTTCCTCGCCGCGGGGATATCGTCGACGGTGAGGATCTTCCCGACCCTGAAGTCGAGCTGCGCGAACGTCTGAAAAGGGATCTTCGGCGACGTAGGAGCTTCCGGCGGTGCTGACACGAGGGCGCGCCCGCCGCTCCCCAAAATAAGCCTTGGCTCTGGCGATGCTCTCTGGGTATCCGGGTCTGCCCATTCAGGCGAGGATGCTAGGGGAGCAGCTTCGCCCTGCTGATTAGTCGGTTCGAAGACAGATACATGACAAGTGAAAGAATCGCGATTACCCCCGCAAGCAGCAAGTCGATTGGGACAGCAAGCGAAGGAGCGACAAGAGGGACGATATACGCCGGCATGACCATGAATATTCCGATTGCCATCCCGAGGGGCTGGTTTGCGCCGACCCTCTGCTTCTGGAGAGAACTGAAGGACATCATGAGCAAGCGTGCCAAACGCAACCACGGGGAGGGCCAATGCCACGACGAGCCCGGAAGCCTCCAACAGCAACGACCCCCTTGTGCCTTCGACCAGTCCCGCGACGAGATTGATGACGACCTCTAGGCCCACGATTCCTGAGGCAAGAATCAGCGCCGCCTTGAGATACTGCCTGTAGATGTCTCCTTGGTTCATCCCGAGCGACAAGAAGTATTCGAGGACTCCGTTGTTCTTGTCGTAGACGTATAGGAGGAGGACTGGGGTCGAGAAGGTTATGGCGGAGAAGACCTGAAGCGCGACCGAGACCAGTGGGAGGGAGGTGGCGAGGTCCAGCGCTCCGGTCCCCGTGGCGTTGGCGGGGATTCCAGTCTTGGAGATGGAGCCGACCAAGCCTGACGCGCTCGAAATCAGGGCGCTGAGAATCGCCAGGAAGATCCCGACCACGAGGAAGGTCTTGCTGAGGGACATGCTCCTCTTCGCGAAGATGACGCCTTGGCCGCTGCTCAATTCTGCTTCCCGTCTCCCCTGCCCCGCGTTCGCGGCGGGGCTCGGCGCGTAGTCTGCCTCGAAGAGGTCTTGAAGCGGGTTGTCGAGCTGGCGCATCTCGGTGACGAGCACCCCGTTTTCCACGAGCTTCTTGAGGGCGAGACCTGCCTCCTCCGGCGAGGCGACGCTCAGGACGTAGTAGCCGCCTTCTCCCAGCTTGGCGTCGATCATCTTCGAGATGTCCGTCGTCGTCTTGATTCCGACCCGGTACTCCTTCGACTTTATGTTGGAGATCGCGCCGAAATAGCCTATCGCGCCGTCACGCACCAGGATAAGGTTCGTCCCGACGTCCCTGGCCTCGTAGAGGTTGTGCGAGGAATAGAGGACGATCCTGTCCTTCGAGAGTCGAAGGAGGATGTCCCTTATCTCCTTCGAGACTCCCGGGTCGAGGTTTGAAGTGGGTTCGTCGAGCAGGTAGAGGTCCCTCTCTCTCAGGAAGACCTTTGCGATGGAGACCCTCTTCTTTTGCCCCTGCGAGAGGTCCGAGACCTTCTTCTCCTTCAGCTCCTCGAGGTTCAAGAGGGAGATGACCTCGTCTGACTTTCCGCCCTCGATTCTGGCGTAGAAATCAAGGGCGCGGCGGACCGTCATCTCCTCCGGTATCGCGTTGTAGTGCGAGAGATAGTTTATCCTCTTCCTTGCTTCCTTGGATTTGGTCAGATCTTCGCCGTCGAAGAGCACCTGCCCAGAATAGGGCTCCAGTATTCCCGCGATCGTCCTGAACAGGGTGGTCTTTCCGGCCCCGTTGGGCCCCAACACGACGTAGATTGCGGATTCTTGCGCCTTGAAGGAGATGTCGTGGAGGACCTGCGGTCCGCCGTATCCTGAGCTTACGCTGACAAGTTCTAGAGTATGCAGCTCTGCTTCCCACTCCGAAGCGATCGATTCAGGGGTCGCGCCGGTGCACTGTCGCCGGACTAACCCTTAAAGAGTGTCCGAGGGCATCGGGCGAGATGCCGGTCGGAAACTGGTTTGCCTAGTCAATTAGATGCGGGGGACGACGTGCCCAACCAGGTGAACGTCGTGATAGAGATCCCCAGAGGGAGCGACGTCAAGTACGAGATCGACGAGAAGACGGGCTTCGTCTTCGTGGACCGTTTCCTCTACACCTCGACGCACTACCCCTTCAACTACGGGTTCATCCCGCAGACCAAGGGAGAAGACGGCGACCCGCTCGACGCCCTCGTGATAACGGAAGAGCCGGTCTATCCCATGTCGGTGATACGCTGCAGGCCCATAGGCGTGCTCCTGATGGAGGACGAGAAGGGGCCGGACGCGAAGCTCGTCGCGGTCCCGACCAAGCACATCGACCCGATTTACGCTCACGTCGAGACGATCATGCAGATCCCAGAGTTCACGCGCATGCAGATTGAGCACTTCTTCAGCCACTACAAGGAGTCCGAGCCGGACAAGTTCGTGAAGATAGGCAAGTGGGAGGACGCGAAGTTCGCGAAGGCGCTGATAAGGGCGGCAGTGGGGCCGACACGGAAGAAGCGCTAGACCACTGAAGCTAGCCGGGTCTTGGACTATTTTTAAGCCGGCTGAATTAGGCGTCACTAGAGGGCCGGTCGTCTAGTCTGGTAGGATAGAGGCGCGGGCGCGTCTTGCGTCGTCCAATCCCTTGGCAAACCAAAATCCAGATTGGGACAGGTCGGGGGTCCGAGTCCCCCCGGTCCACACTAAACAAGCTCAGAACGTGCTCCGTTTAACCAAATAAGCCCGGATACTGGCTCCGTTTGGGAGGGTTACAACGAAGCGGACTCGGACCCTTCGCCTATCCCGATACGAGTTATCAATCGAGCATTGGCACTTCAGTGTGATTCCTGATGGAGTGCTTGCCACAGCGATGGCAACTCGACCGACTGCCTCAGTATGTCCTGGCTCGTGACCACGTTCACTCTTTTCTGCTTCAGGAAGTGCTTGTCGTGAGACCAAATCGGGGCATCAATCTTGATTGCTAGCGCGACAAACTCGGCGTCATCTGGATCAATCTTCCCCATCGCGGAACGGGCCTCGCTCATTTCTTTTGAATCCCTTTCAACCATTTCTACGCCGACGTAATGTCCAATGCTGTCAGTGAAAGCTGGCAAGTCCACGCCAGGCCTTCTCTTGCTCCAATCATCACGATGCTTCCATAGCTCGCTAACGCTTTGGTATGGCGTGTAAAGTTCGAGTTCGAGGCTCCTGACGATCTTCCCTGTGAGCTTGTTCGGATCCAGAAGCCACGACACGAGAATTGTTGTGTCGACTACGTATCTCGTTTGCAACTGAGCCTAGGCTGCCTTGCTAATCACTTTTCGAGAGGGATGTTGGACGCGCATGGCTCTTTCGAGGGCCTCCTCTTCCGATATTCCCTCCTCGGCGAACTGACCGAGGACTTCCTGGGCGCGGAGCTGTCTCTCGAACGTCTTGCACGCCAGCGCGCTCCAGTTGATTTCGCGGTGATCGTCCATTCTGTGTTTGAGGCCTATCGGCACGCTGATGTTCATGGGCGTGGTCTTCTCCTTCGCTTTCATAGTCTCAGAATGCGCATAGATGCGTATATATGCATTTTGCTAAATATGCGAGGGTTCGAGTCCTGCCGGACAAACCCATTTAATCATCCCCGGCTTCCTTCGCTAGGTGGATGGAAAGTGGACAATCGTCCGCCAGCCGGAGGAGCGAGCCGAGCGGTGGTAGCGTTCGTGACGGTGATAGTCGTCGTCACGGCGGTGGTCGGAGTCGTTTCGCTCGCCTCAGGGCCAAGGACTACTGCGAGTAAGAGCAGCACCACCGCGACAGGTTCTTCCAGCACAGGCTTGGAAACAATGTCAACGTTGAGCACCACGGGTAGCTCGGGCGTGGCAGCGTCGTCGACGGCGAGCACCACGTCCTCGGCCCTCTCGTCGACCACCTCCTGCCCGCCGATCACGTGGGCGAACGTAACGGGCGCAGCCTCGGTTTCATACGAGCCCGTGGTCCAGCAAATCGTGCAGGACCCCTCGTTTACCGCCCTGGCCCAGGGCCTCTGCTACTCGTTCGCCATCAACTACTACGGGTACTCGCAGGGGGAGAGTCTCACCACCTTCGTCTTCGACCAGTACAACGGGACGATCATCTACAACTGTGGGTGGTTTCCGGGGAAGGTGGTCGTGAGCCAGATCCAGGTCAACACAGTGCTAAATGGCACGATGATAGAGAAAATGGTATCGATGGGCCTGACCCCCGGCGCAGACTTGAACGAGTTCTCCTGTCCCGCGCCCCCCTCGCCCCTGGTGTGGGTCAAGTCGGTGGTGCTCGTGCCGCCCTACACCCCAGCAGGACCTACAGTCGAGGTGACGCTCATGGACGCGTCGTCGCCCATCGTCAACCTGACCGCCGTGCTCTCGCTGCCCGGAAAGAACCAGACCTTCGGATTCAGCGGTGTCAACGCGGCCAGCCCGCTCTTAGCCGGACAGTCGTCGTCCCAGAGCGAGACTATAGTCGGTCCCGTGTCGGTCAACACTACCTCCACTTACCCAATGACCATTGCGGGAGCGTTCCAAAATGGAACGAAGTTCAGCTACTCAGTCTGGGACGGCTATCCGCTTCGTGTCGAAGTCCAGACCGGCCCGCCTGCCGGACCCACGCCGCTTGAGCTGAGAGTGAACCTGAATGCCACCGTGATAAAGTCGGGTGACGCCATCACAGCGACGATCTCTATCTTCAACCCTCTCGGAGAGAACGTCTCGGTGCTCCCCGACTATCAGTCCAACTCCTCCATCTTCTCGTGGAACGCGTACGACTTCCTCTGCGGAGGTGCGGCGGCAGCAAATCCTACCTGGTCTCTCGCCGGCTACGCGCTATTCCAGGGTCATTACACGGCGGCTAACCTTTCATCGGCAGGCGCTCCTCTCAACCTCGACCCGCCTCTCGTGATCGAGTGTCCTGGGGAGGCCAACCCCAGCACGGTCACCTTTCTCCCCAACAGCAGCACCGCGATTGCATACTTTCCTCCCAACCAGAATGTCATCGGCACCCCTCCAGCCGTAGAGCAGCGGGCCGTGATGAACGCCAGTACAGAAACCTACGTGTACAAGTCGGGTTACTACGGCGGTGGCCCTGACAGCCTCTTTGGGTATTGGGTCGGGCCTCCTGGCGGGGTCCCTGGCGGCGGCGGACAGAATGGCACGATCAGCTCTGCCGTACTTCCACTACTTCCCCCCTGGCCGGTACACGCTCGTGGTCGAGGACATGTGGGGGCAAGTTAGCTACAGCTATTTCCAGGTGACCTCCGGCTAAATACTCAAGCTGCTCCGATTCCGCAAGATATTCTGTTGATTTGTTTCCCATAACGTCGCGGGGGCGCTCTCCGTAGTTCGAGCTTTGCTCCATCGGGTTCAATAGCCACCGGCATCGCTAAACCTACGAAATTGAGGAGCGTCACGGCTGCGGTAGTCCTCGCGATTTGGTCATCGCCATCTTTGGCTCGGTCTACTTGGTAAGGGGCACTCAAGGGACAGCGACTTCCGCGTCGACCAGAATCTCCATTACAACACCAACCCTGACTTCCGTGTCCTCGTCTACTACCCAGGCCTCCACTTCACACCCGACATCAGCCGAGACCACTTCGAACAGTTCGTCTCCGGCCGTGAACTCCACGGTCTCCTCTCAGATAGGGGGCGAGCTCTCCGGCTGGGTTTCTGAACTTGACAGCGGATGTTGCTACGCGGTCAGCTACTACTCGAACACTTCGGAGGTCGACTGGTATGGAAAGGTTGCTACCGGCGTGCCGGGGTTCGGAGGCGGGAACTGGTCCGGGGCCAACGGAGTAACGAGTCTTTTCCACGAGTCGTTGGACACAATGCGCGCTTCGACGTCTCTTGTGACCGTCTCGAGCGTGACGATGGGGACCATCCAAGGAGGGGTCTGCGTTGCTTTCCACCTGGTCTTGGATGGGATGAGCACAGCCTACGGCACCGTCAATGCAACGGCTGACGTCCGACAGCAATGGGCACCCGCGGGAGATGGGAGCAGTGGCTGGTACATCCAGCTAGACTCTTGGGATTTTCGCTCGTCAGACGTGCAATACTCGACTCCGACGTCGCAGGCGTCGCTTCGAATATCAGACTGGGCGCGCTCGATTGATACCGTCTGCTGCAACTCCTCTAGCTATTATGCGAGTTCGCCAGAGATAAGCTGGTACGGCGACCTCAACGCGACCGGGTCGCCTCTCTTCAACCAAACGTGGGACGGTCCTAACACTTACCTCGGCCAGACGCTCGCCTTCCTTGCGCCCTCCCCCTCGATGGTCACCATCTCAGACCTCGCGATGAAAACGGTGTCAGTTGGAATGGTCAACGCGACATTTCTTCTCGTCTTGAACGGGACCAATTCCATCTGCGGCGGCGCTGTCCACGGGACGGCGAATGTCCAGATGGAGTGGACGCTCGAAGGGGGCACGGCGTGGTGGCAGATAAAGTACGAGTCTTGGGACTTTACGAGTTCTAGCGGCCTTCCGACCGTGCAGGACCATTGTTTCATCAATTCGATGCTCCCGTCGCTCTAAAGCGACCTGGCTGGGGTATCTTCAGGGGCTTAGGGATTGCCACTCAACATGATGCGCTGAACAAGACAAGTTCGAGCATTTAGAATTCCAGACGGAACCGGAAAATTGTCTGGCGCATGAGGCGGTAAGCCAGCCCGGCTCGGCAATAGTCTGATTTGGAAGAGTGGGGCATAAATATCGAGGCGTCCAAGTATATCCGATGAACTAGAGTGCGGAACGGGAAGGGTTCCGGACCCACTCAGAGTTTGGCCAGGGACTCGCCCCTTGCAAGGGGCGGAACCCCCCCGGTCCACACTATTTAGCCTAATTTGAGCTTTTCTTGCCTAAATAGGTATGATTCAAGCTTATTTGCCTGTTTCGGCTTGCTGGCGTGGGTTCAAATCCTGCCCGCCAAAATAGCCTATTATGCGCTCGTTTTGTTGTAATGAGCCTGAATTGAACCCTTCATGCAGCATTGATCATTTCTTGGCTTTTTCCTTCTTCGCATCTTCGGATATCTTTTTCTTGGCGAGTTCAGGATCCTTGATGTACAAGATTATTGCGTTAGCGTGACCGTGCCCCAGTCCGCAATCCGACTTAAGCCACGAAAGTAACTCGGCGTGTTTCACCAATCCCTTCTTCTTCGCTTCATCCCGATAATACTCGGGGCCCTTCTCTCCCGTTTTGGCCTTGATATTGTCAATGTATGCTTTGTACGTCATGCTCTTCGCGCCGTAGGTATCTTGGAAGCACTATTTGATAGGATTCGGAATCCATTTTCAGAACCTGTTCAGGTGGCCGGGCCCGGGCCCGCCACCATTACTTCCCCAGGAATGGATTCGAACATTGCGCGCATGACAACCGTCAGAGCGTTTGGGTATTTCTTGCCTGCGGCGAGACCAAAAAGTGTGACTAGGCGGCCATTTACGGAAACGAGTGTTTGTCCAGCGCTTTGGAGCGGCAGACTATCATGATATTTCAAAGTCAATTGAACTCCTTCATTTCGAAGAGAATCACTCCAACTGGTGCAGTCACTATGAAGTAGACCGCCATTATCGTGAGACCCTCTGGTATGGTGGCGGTGAACGTTGTGGCCGCTCCCTTGGTTACCATGTGAGCAGGATAGCCGTTGGACTTAACGCATTCCCGATAATGTCCGAGCCATACGTCAGTATGAACCACGGCTCAATGTGGCTTTTCCTCCGAGCAATGACGATATGATGAAAAATCCGAAAAACAAGAGCATTGAACTGACCAGTATCGAAGTCGCGCTAGTCTTGAACACCGAGCTGAAGAAGAATGTCAGAGCTAGGGACGTGATCAGCAATACCAAGGTAAAGGCGAACGACTCGCTGAATTGTATTGGGATAGTCGCGCCGAAGTAATAAATTCCGTTAGCCAGTGTTATCGCTGTAAAGGCTCCAACGATTACAAGAGAGGGCAAAAGAGCTCCAAGGTATTTTCCGATGTAGATTGCCGATCGACGTATCGGCTTCGCTACAAGAAAGTAACCGGACTTGTTCTGGAATTCGCCTGAGATCGCGTCGCCTCCGAAAAAGACCGCGCAGAAGATGACCACGTAGGTGGGGACGATGCCGCCGAAATACCACCCACTATAGAAAGCGGGAGCAGTAGCGCCGAAGCTCGAAACTCCCTCAAGTGCCGCAGAAAGGGTGAGAAGCCCACCCATCACGACCGCAATTGTCAGAAGAGCAAAGAATCTGCGCGATCCAAAGTAGTTCAGCAGTTCGTACTTGGCGATTGTCCCAACCTGCTGGGCGCTCGACGGTAGCCATCTTGGGGGCAGGGCGGAAGCTGTTTTTCCGTCAGGGGTCAGGCTGCTCAATTTAGTCAAGCTCCATCCTTGATCAGATTCATGTAGGTATCTTCAAGCGCAGACGATGGGGCCTTGAAGCTGGTCATTCCTGCGTCCATGGCGCCCAGGTCCTTGAGCAGACGCTCCTGGTTTCCTGCCCCGGTCGAGAACTTCAGACGGAGGTTTCGTGGGTCGACGGTTTCGACAGTGAGCACATTGGAAAGCAGGCCGATCCTGTTGATCGTCGCTTCGTCCGCAGGCTTTGAGAGGCTGATCTCGATGACGGTCGTCTTGCTGGCGGATGAGAAGCTTGACGTTACGTTATCGAGCGTGTCGTAGACAAGGAGTTTGCCGTGGTCGATTATCGCAACCTCGTCGCACACGTCAGAAACCTCATTCAACAAGTGGGAACTCATGAAGATCAGCCGATTTTTCTTCTTCAGCGATTTGACTAGCTCCCTCACCTCGGCCATCCCTCTTGGGTCAAGACCAGTTGTGGGCTCGTCAAGAAGAAGGATTTCAGGTTCAGGGAGCAGAGCCGAAGCGATGTTGATTCTCTGTTTCATTCCCTTTGATAATTTTCCGATCTTCTTTTCCTTCCATTCTTCCATTCTTACTTCTGCCATCGCTTCATCGATGCGCCTTGCTCTTTCTGAGCTCGGGATTCCGTATAATTCGGCAACCATTGACAGTGCTTTGTTCGGGGTCAATGACGGATAGATCTCGGGACTCTCGATTAACGTCCCGCAACGTTCCAGTGCCTTCCTCTTATTTTCGTGCACAGAAACTCCGTTAATGAGCGCAGTGCCTCCAGATGCACGAATCAAATCGGTGAATATCTTGAGGGTGGTCGTCTTCCCTGCTCCGTTGGGACCTAGGAATCCTACGCACTTCGCCCCTTCGATCTTCAAATTCAGGTTCGAAAGCGCTGTGAAGGAGCCGTACCTCTTTGTGAGGTTGATAGCTTCAATTGATGGATATGCCAAAATCGCTCAGTTCCTGCCTAATCACTTCTCGCTTCAGCTATTCTCAAGACCTTGCCTCGAGACAAGTACGTAGATTATCACGCCGCTTACGATTATTGCCAAGATTGTCCCGATCAAGGCATCGCCGATGCCTGGAGGCATGAAGGCATAGATTTCGGCCATGCTCTCCGAGAAGGCGCTGTAGACGATGGTCACGGCGTTTATCGCAATTAGGAACCGGCGAGAGTAGGGCTCCCGCTTTAGGAATGAGTAACCCGCGAAAAGGCCCGTCAATCCCACCGTCAGGTGAATCAACCCGAGGGTCGTTCCCACCGGATATGTCGCGCTTCTCGCGTATCCGACACCGCCCAAGGTGACCAACCCGCCGACGAAGAACTGCAAGGCCGTCAGAAGGTCTCGTCTTTCCTGGCTTCGACCCGTCTTCGCTCTAGACCTGTAGGCGCTCCGCGTCTCCAGGGCCAGCAAAATCCAGCCGGCGACTGCGAAGGGAATCATCGTCTCGTGAAGATTTCGGGCGAGTCCCTGGACGCCAGGCGATGACAGACCTTCTGCGATGCCTACGGATGCGAAAAGATAAGCTCCGGCGTACGCGTAAAGCAGCGACACAACGGCCGAAGCAAGTAGGGCCAGCGCAATGACCACCTCGAACTCGGCAATCGACGCCGAGGGTGATGAGAAACTAAGCTGGGCAATCTTGGCCCCAAAGTTCAGTGCTGACGACAAGAGGAAGAGCGCCGCCAGCATAACCGTCACAACTCGGACAAGCTGGCGCATGGTGGTTGGCAATAGAGCTCTATCTTCCTCTTCCTAAGGCTACTACTTCGAACGCACCTTCTGAATGACTCTGCGGCGATGCAGACAATCCTAAGCCCCGAAGGCTAGAGAACGCGAGCATTGACAAGACGACTGCCAACGCTGAAGTCGGAGACAAGGTCAGCACCCAGGGCAGAACTCGATGGAGCGCTACTGGCGCCGATTGCGTGAGCTGCGACAAGACCAGCCTTGAATTCGACATTCATTCGCAAACTAACTTGG
>CAWAOY010000009.1:0-70721 GCA_963783755.1 uncultured archaeon | reverse complement strand
TTCACCATGGGAGCAGGCGCAATTCTCCAGGTCCTGCCCGGACTTTAGCCTCCCCTCCTTGACCGCGAGGCACCTGGCGCACCCTCCCTCGTCGCAGTGCTTCGTCCCCGCCGGGGTCCCGTTGTATCCCGTGGAGATGATCTGCCTGCCGCTGACCAGGACGGCCCCCTTGGCCGAGGAGAGGCAGGTGGAGCGGGACTTGACCACGTTGGCCACCTGCATGAAGTACTCGTCCCACGACGGACGCTGCGGCTTTCTCTTCCCCTCCAAGATCGTCGGACCGTGAGGACGCCGGATGCGTCATAAGAAAAGCCTTTGGTGGCCCGGGGCTAGTCGGGCTTCAGGCGGAACTCGACCAGCCACAGCTCCGTTGTCCGGCCCGAACCCCTGCTTCTTCCAGTACGCCTGGACCTCCTCGGCCGTAGCCTCCGTCCCTCCTCGCGAGGGGCTCGTCTATCTCCCCGAGCTTGATCCTCCTCAGGCCGGTGACCTCCACCCGCGCGAACCTCTTGGGCGGATACCCCACCGTGGCGGCGTCGTAGGTGCCGCCGACCTTGACTCTGGCCGTGGGCCACTTGCGGAAGGTGACGTCCTTCCTCCCTTCGAGTATCGGGTCGGTCCACTTCGCGCTGAACGTGAGCATGGTCTGGCCTCGAGCGCCGCCCGGGACGGCCCGAATTAGCTTGCTCACCCCAGGCCGACTCATCTTTATCTGGGGGTCTTCCCCGGACGGGGCGTAGCCCCAGTGAGCCGACCAGCCAGACGCGACTTGAAGCTCCCCATCAAGCTTAACAGGAAAACCCCGCCGCCCGCCCTCCACCCCTTCACCGAATACTTCAAGGGGTTCGAGAAGGTCGCGGCGGTCAGGAAGGTGTTCGGGGACGAGACGGAGGCGGTCCTCGCCAGGCTGAAGATAGGCTTCATCTCCAACAGGCGGATGTACATGGGGATAAGGGACGACGACGGGAACATCGCCGTCGGGACCTACCACCTCAGGCACAGCACCGACCGCGTCCTCTACCTCGACATCGTCCACGAGCTCTTCCACATCAAGCAGTGGATGAGGGACAAGGAGTGGTTCACCAAGGAGCACGAGAAGTTCATGGGGGACTTTTCGCTGTATTACTCCAGCCCGCTCGAGGTGCCCGCGTACAAGCACACCGTGAGGGAGGCGGAGCGGCTAGGGATGACCCGGAAGGAGATAGCGGAGTACCTCAAGATGATGCCCGTCCCGCAGAAGGATCTGGAACCGCTTCATCAAGGAGATGGAGATCAATCCGGCCGCGGGCAAGGGCGGGGCCGGGTCGAAGGCCCAGAGGCTCCCCGTCAAGATCAACCGAGACCCCAAGCTCGTCCTCCTCCCGTTCACCGACTACTTCCGTGGGTTCGAGGAGGCGGAGCCTGTCAGGGCCATGTTCGGGGAAGAAGCGAAGAAGGCCCTGGGGGCCATCAAGGTCGAGTTCCTGGAGAGCCCCTTCGGCTCGATATTCCCCAGCGAGGAGGACGGCCACCTGGTCGTCAACTCGACCTTCGTCAAGGAAGCGGACCTCGAGTCGGTCTACCTCGACGTGATACTCTCCCTGAACTTCCTCCAGCGGGCCGCGCAAGCGGGCCCGGACGCGCCCGGCTCGGACGACAGGGAGTTCGGCGAGAGCCCGGTCGTGCTCGACTCCTACAGGGCGATGGTCGGTGAGGCGAGAAGGATTGGGACGCCGGAGAAGAAGATCCGGGAGCGACTGCAGCTCCCCGAGTTCATGATGAGCGACTCCGCGTTCGGGAAGTTCGTCGCGGCCATCGGGCTGAACCCCGAGACCGACTGACTCGGGCCTTGCGATCTCGTTCCGATGGATTTCAGGTCGGTATTCGGGGTGCGTAACCGCTTATTACGTCTCCGAGCCCTGTCGCAGTGTGAGTCAAGTCTGCGGGAAGGCGTTGGTCGGCCAATCTTGGCACGTCCACCACTGCGTCCAGGAGAGGGACGACCTCCATGGCCAGAGCCACTCCTGCCCGTGCGGGCACGAGTGGACCAACGAAGAGCAGCTCACCCTGGCCCCCTACCTGAAGGTCTTCGCAGAAGCTGGGTAGCCTCCGGTCGGCCAGAAAGGTTGTAAAGGCCGGTCTCTAGGATTTCTAAGGAGGCTGTCGTCTTGTTCCACTACAAGGGAGAGAAGATGGTCGCGCAGTCCAGCAACACCGACCTCCACGGATACGGAGAGGAGATCAGGGGCGAGCTGGGTAGGCGCATCCCTCGCGGCAAGAAGCTGAAGGTCCTCGACGTGGGGACCGGGTTCGGGATAAACGTCGCATTCCTGGCCCGCTGGCTGTCGAGGGGAAGCGCGGTCTGGACCGTCGACCCCTCGAAGGAGGTCCTTGCAGACGTCAAGGCGGCGCTCGACGAGGAGAGCGCGCGCCTGGTCAGGTTCGCCGTCGCCACGGCAGAAGACCTCGATTTCGAGGACGGCTTCTTCGACTACGTCGTCTCGGTGATGGTCCTCCACCACATCGAGAAGCTCCAGCCCGCCCTGAGGGAGATGGCCAGGGTGCTGAAGCCGGGCGGGACGCTCGTCGTGGTCGACTACAAGCCGGAGGCCTCGCGCGAGCTGGAGTTCCGGACGCGGCACGAGGAGGCGGACTTCTTCGGGCCCGAGGCCGTGGTCAAGGGGATGGGCAAAGCTGGGGATGAAGGGGACGCCCAAGGACTTTGGCGTCTGGTACCTGGTCGAGGCGAAGAAGGAGAGGGCTAGTGCGCCTCGGCCTGCGGCGCGGGTCGGGCCGCGCGAAAGCACGAGTGGGACGATGAAGACGGCGCAGTAGAGGCCGCCGGTAAGCCACGCCAGCTGGTATCCGTAGCCGACCACCACGAACGAGAAGAGGTAGGGCGCCCAGAAGCTGAAGAGCAGCTGGATGGAGTTGACCCAGCTCAGGGCTATCGCCCTCTCGGCCCTGTCCGCGGACGAGTGCCAGGCCGTCCCGAACGCGACGGTGTAGCCCACCCCGCTCGCGAGCCCCACGGTCACCGCGGAGGCCAGGACGGCGGCGGGGGTGGCGAGAGAGGCCAGCGCCACGCCCCCGGCGATCGCGAGGCCGGCGAGGGCTAGGACCAGCTTGACCCTGACGATCCTGTCGTGGAAGTGCCCCGCGAGGGGGGCGGTGAAGAGGCCCGAGAAGATGACGAGGCTCCCGATCCCGCCCGAGAGCCCAGCGGAGAGGCCGAGGCTGTCGTGCAGGTACACCTCCACGAACGTGGCGTCGAGGGTGTTCCCCACGTTGTAGGCCAGGAGGACGCAGCCGACGAGGAGGAGCCACCTGTCGACGAGGATCCGCCTGAGGTCGGGGAGCCTGAGCTTGAAGCCGCGCGCGGGCGAGTCGGCCGGGACTTTGAGGAGGAGGAACACCGTCGACGCCAGCCCCAGCGCGCCTATGAGGGCGAGGCTGAGCCTCCACCCGACCGAGTCGCCGATCACCCCCCAGGCGAGGAGCCCTATCCCGCCGCCGACCGACGCCATGGCGTTGTTGAGCCCCAGCACGAAGCCCGCCCTCCCCGCGCGAGAGTACTTGGTCATCAGGGAGATGCTCGGGGGGAAGAAGAGGGCCATCCCCATCCCGCTGAAGAACCTGAGGACGGCGATCAGGTCGATGCTCGAGACGAGCGCGCAGAGGATGGCCGACCCGGAGAGGAGGACCATCCCGAGGATGCAGACGGTCCTCGCCCCGAACTTCGCCGAGAGGATCGCTCCCGGGACCTGGAAGAGCCCTATCCCCACGAGGAAGGCGGAGGAGATCAGCCCGAGGCCTGAGACCTTCGTGTGGAGGTCGAGCGCTATCAGGTAGAAGATGGGCGGAATCGAGAACCAGTTGATGGAATAGAAGAGCCTGTTCCCCAGCACGGTTGCGACCGCTAGGCGGTCCTGAGTCTCTTCGACCAAAACGGGTTGCCCGGCTGCGGCTCCCCTCCTCGATGCCTCTTTAGGTGTTAGGAAGCTTCGGCTGGAAGCTGACCCCGGGGGCGGAGGTTGCGGCTCCGCCCCGGGCGCTCCGAGCTAAGGTGGGTTCTACTGGGCCGAGCGTTCAAGGACCATCCGCATCGCCCGCTTTGCATCGCGGTGCTGCTGCAGCGCGGACTGGAGCGACTGGACGGGGGAGACGGTCCATCTGATAGCGTCCCGGAACGGAAGGCTCCTGAGGAGCCTCTCGACCTCGGCGCCTGACTCCGCCTCGACCACGAAGACGCTCTCTCGCTCGCCTGTGGCGACGCCCCTGACCTTCTCGTCGGCGAGCTCCCAGAGCGCCTCGATGCTGGGCTTGATGACCTGCTGGAAGTAAAGGACAGACTCCTCGGGCCTCCTCGCCGCGAAGCTCTCCTCGATGAACTCTCCCCTGACCAGGTAGCGCATCTGGTGTCTGGATGGGGCGCTATGGATTTAGGCCTTGGCGAAGTAGGATTGGTCGATTGAGGGGGCCGACAGCGGGCTATTGGCGGCACCGGATGCTATGGAGAATCAGTCGCGCTAGAGCTCCATCCACTTGATGCTGCAGCCGAAGGGCCTGGTGTCCGCGACCTTCACGCTCTTCCCCATCAGCATGTCGTCGAGGGCGTTCCTCAGGTCGGGGCTCTTGACTCCCGAGGGGTCCTTCGAGTCGTCTATCCTGCCCCTGTAGCGGAGCTTCCTGTCCCTGTCGAAGGCGAAGACGTGCGGGGTGCACACCGCTCCGTAGGCCTCGGCAGCCTTCTGGCTCGCGTCCCTGACGTAGGGGAAGTTGAAGCCCTTCGCCTTCGCCCTCTTGACCATCTGCGGATATCCGTCCTCCGGGTAGGACTTGTCGTCGTTGGAGTTTATCGCGACGAGCTGGACTCCCTTCCCAGCGTAGTCCCTCTGGATCGCGACGACCCGGTCCTCGTAGGCGACAGCATAAGGGCAGTGGTTGCACGTAAACAGGACGACGAGCACGGGCCTGTCGTCGAAGGAATGGAGCGAGTAGCGCTTGCCGTCCGCCCCCTGAAGGTCGCCGAAGTCGGGCGCCTTCGCCCCAAGCTCTAGCATGGGCCGGCGACTCTCCGTCCCCGACTTTAACTCTTGTCGCGATCGCGCCCGGCCGGAGTCAGTATCCTGCCGTCTCGCGGACGAGGACCACGGTGGAGCGCCCTGGCCAGTCCCCGTTCATCGTCAAGACCTTCAGCAAGCGCGCTGGGCATCCCGTACTTCTCCCTCGCCCGGATGTCTTCCTTGGGGTAGGCGTAGTATTGCACCCGCCTCATGGCCGTGTCGATGTCAGGCACCACCTTCTGCGAGCCCACGACCCAGATCACCTTGCCGGCGCTGCTCGCGTAGGGGCCGAGCTGGCTTCCGCTAGCCGACGCCGCGACGAGCTTTCCGTCCTCGGTGACCGCGTGGACGCTTCCGACCACCACGTCGGGCGCCGCCGAGAGCTTCCTCATCTCCGCCCTCTGGGTGCTCCGGTCCAACTTCATGAGCTGAGGCATGATCGCGTTGAACTTCCCGGAAGCGTTCACGTCGTCGGCCAGGCCGGAAACCCTGAGCGTCTCGCTCGACGCGGTGAGTATCGACTGGTCCTTGGGAAGTATCGAGTTGACGTAGGCGCGGGCCTCGGCAAGAGTGCCGACGACCTCGACCGAGAAGTTGTGAGCCCTGAGCGCCTTTGCAGCCTTCTGGATGCTCTCCTCGGAGGCGGGCTTCGCGAACGATTCGTCTATCGGAAGGCCGAACTGTGTCTTGGTCTGTATCTGCTCGGTGGTCGTCATCTAATATCGGATATCCCATATTGGGAGCCCAATATAAGCGTGCCGGATGCCGCAGCGACCACCGATGATTCTTCCGCTTGATTCTTTCACATAGACTCTATAGCCCACATGGAAGTATAGAGGACTCTTCGGCTCGGTTCATTACGGACGAGGCCTCATCGAGGTCCATGCCACGCGTCAGAGATTTGATGACCGTCGACGTCCCTCTGACGACGCTCAACACGCCGGTCAGCGACGCCGCGAGGCTGATGAGGGCGGCCGACAAGGACAGCCTCATAGTTTTTGACCTAGGTAGGGCGATCGGGATAGTCACGGAGAGGGACATCATCAGGAAGATCACGGCGGAAGGGCTGGACGCGATGCGGGTGCACGTGGCGGAGATCGTGTCTTCTCCGCTCATCACCATCCACCCAGACAGGCCCGCCAAGGAGGCCGCGCAGCTGATGATAGAGAAGAAGATCAGGCACCTGCCCGTCGTGAAGGAGAACAGGCTGCTGGGGATAATCACGCTTCAGGACTTCGCCAAGTACATGAGCAAGAAGAGCGTCAAGGACGAGATCATCGAGTCGATGGGGAAGGACGCCGACCACCCGCTCGCCACGATGCCGGGGTAGCTGCTTCGATATCTACCGTGACAGCACAACCGGTGTGCGCCCGGCCCTCGAGCCATATTCAAGCGACTCGGCTCGTCAACAGCGCGTTACTGGGCAGCCCTCACGAACGTGAAGAACCCTGTCTGCGCTCCAGCGGTGCCACCGTTTTCAATCTTGTAGGTGAAGACGCACTTCCCCGGCTCGGACAAGACGTCGTAGCCCCTCGGGCAGAAGGGGCCGGGGTTATGTTCACAATCCCGGACATCGAGCCGGCCCCGTCGTCCGGAGCTTGGCCATACCATCTTTGGGGTCGTTCCCGGGAAAGAAGCGTTAGATTACTTCAATAGGAATGTCGATTACTCCAGCCGTTCGGAGAATCCGTGTTTGAGCCGTGGGATTCAATCGACGGCTCTAGGCTCGATTATCTGCAATACGTCCGCGAAGCCGTGCCCCTCGATGAACTTCATTTCGTTTTCCGTCAGGCCGAACTCCTTCCTGATCTCCTTCATCAGCTTGTACTCGTAGACGACCATCGCAGCCTCCCCGTAGATGGCGCGCAGCCCCTCGATGAACTGCGTGGGTTTGGACGCGACCTCAGCCTGGCCGAGGTTGTTGGTCACGGAGAGGTTCCAGAAGATGACCTGCTGGGTGGCGGCGCTCGCCCCGATGGCGTCGAAAGCCCTGAGTATGCACTTCGTGACCCTTGAGGCGAAGACTTCGCGAGCCTCCGAGTGGCCAAATGCGGCGATCTGGTTTGAATGGAAGAGGGAGCCTGTGACGTGTCCGTCCTCGTTCCGAGCCACCGTTGCCGAACCCATGACCCAAACACCTGACATCTCGCACTATGGTCGTGGCGAATATAATGCGTCCGGAGCCAAAACATGTGGCACGGCTCTATGTTTCATGGGGAGGCGTGTCGGGTTTGCCGAATTCCATAAGATGGTTGCGCCCGCTGAGATGCCTAGGATACCTTGAGAGGAAGATTGCGAGCCATCCTCTCACACCTCGAAATGCCTTACCTTCGTTTCCTTGTTCTTCGCCAGCTCGCTATCGGTGGTGAGGAGGAGCCCGTGAACGCGCTTCGTGAGCGCGAGGGCGTAGCAGTCGGCCAGTGAGAGCCCGTTGTTCCTGCACTTCTCCAGTCCGGCTGAGGTGGACAATTCGACGTCTGCAGCTACGACCTCGATCCTCTCGCTCAACTGCCTTGACCATAGGGTCGCCACCTCGCGACCCAGCCTCTGGCAGGTCTTGTAATAGAATTCGGCGAGGGTCACCGAGGACAGGCTCCCTCCGTCCTTGCCCTCGTGGATACTTTCGACCAACGGGCGCAATCGGTCGTCGTCCGCGAAGAAGAGAGAGAGGCCCCCGTGTCGAAGACGAAAGAGGTCATTCCGCGGCTTCTTTGCGGTGCTCGGCTTCCAGCTCCCTGACGGCACGGATCAGCTCGTCTTTGTGTGCCCGACCGCTTCCAAAGAGCTCGTTCAAGGGCGGGACCCGAATCAACACAAGCCCCTGGTCTGTCTCGAGGAAGATGACCTTGTCCCCCTCTTTGATGCCGTACTTTCTCCGGATGCTCGCGGGGATGTTGATCATGCTCTTGCTCGTCACGGTTGCGGTTTCGGCCATTTCCATGCAATCGATGAATAACCATGTACTTAAGCATCTGCATGGAAGGTTCTGCTAACTTGGCGTCAACGACTACGAGCTATTGTGAGTGTTAACTGTCGTCACCTGAAAGTTATGGTGGGTTGGCAGGCCGCCATGACGCTCGCGACGCCAACGGGGCCTTGCCTCCCCGACCAATAGGCGTCACCACGCCCAGAGCTTTTGCACACACGAGCCATTTAAGGCCCGAGAAGGCTGTCTTCATCCAGATGGGTATGAAATTCATACCTTGGCCATCCGGCTCGGAAATCCGGATTCAAAGACTGGCCCTGCGCATGAACCAACCAGGCCTTAGTCTGTGTTTTGTCTGAATGGCTGATGCCTAAAGGGTCCCGATGCCGAGACCCAGCGGACCAAAGACGGCCTAGCCAGAGATCTTACATGGCGATGTGTCGTCGTCGATTCCCCACTGGTCAATAGACACCTGAAGGATGAAGGTCGTTCCGGAGGGCGACACGGCGTGACATTCCTGGGGGCGAGACGACGACTATCGCCGGTCCCTGCACGACTTGGAACTTCTCCTTCTTGTCTCTCCAGAAGACCTGGATGTCGGAGCCGGAGGCGTACGCCTCTAATGTCCTTCGGTGCGTGGTCGCTGACTTTTTTGTGCTCTTGTCCGCCGCGAAGAGCTCGAACAGGTCTCTCCTGTTCACCAGCTCGAGCGTCGCGAGAAGGCCAAGGCTGAGGCTCTGCGAGAGCGCGACGAGCGCATAGTTGCCTTCGCTCAGGCCGATCCTGATTGCGACCAAGGTCGTGAAGAGATCTGTCGTGCTAAGGAAGATAGACGCGGCTAGGAGAGTCCCGACCAGGACGGCGTAATGATGGTGGGATAGCCTTCGCAGAGAGGACGGTAGGATATGAACGCTTGGTGCCTTCAGCTTTGGTATCGACTGGACGTGTCGCCTCGAAATTCCTAAAATACCACGTGAGGATGACGAGGACGTGGGTCTCCCTCTCGTATGCGAGGAACTCAGCGGTGGTGAGCACCAATCTTGGCGTGAGGATCCTCTCCATCGAAGGGTCGGAGGAGCCCTAAATGAGGAACTTGCTAAAGAATATTAGCACTCAAACCATTTTTAGTAACTCGTCAGGTTTTCGTAGCGCGCGCTCCCGTCGGCCTTGCGCGGAGACTTCTTCCGCTGCTCCCCGAATGACCTGATCGCGCCTATGCGCCGGTTCCGTCTGCGAGTGCCTTTCAGCTATCGAAGCTTCCGCCGCGCCTCAAGCATTGAGGACCCAGACATAGAAGTTCAGCGCCCAAGCAATGGTCACCCACGCCATGTAGGGGAGAAGCGCGATGCTGGCGCCGCGCGAGACCCTGTAAGACAGGACTATCGTGGCCACGATCACCACCCAGAGCGCATCTATGACCGCAAACGCCAAGAACAGCTGGTGCGTCCCGAAGAAGACGGCCGACCAGAGGGCGTTGAGGGCGAGCTGGATCGGCGAAAGCCCCCAGCGCGGCGTTGCCCCGCTGCCGGTTGTCCCAGAGAAGGTAGAGAGAGACACCCATGAGGAAATACAGGAAGATCCAAACCGGAGCGAAGACCCAGTTGGGAGGCGAGAACCAAGGCTTGTCGAGGCCCGCGTACCAACTCGGGATCGCTTTGATGGCGAAGACCGAGCCCTCGGCGCCCGCCGCCTCGCAGACGACGATGCTCAGGACCAGACGGGTGAGGCTCGACCTGGTCAGCATCACGCGCGCCTCGACGGACTTCCGACCCCAGGCGCGTCCACGCGGCCTATCCGTCAATGTAGATCGAACCCACTGTTGCCGTTGCGGTGCCTGCGCTGCTGAGCGGCCCTATGCCCACCCAGATTGCAATCGGCGTGCTCGCGTTGACTCCGGTGCAGGCTCCGGCTGCTAGCTGGTTCACGGTGTGGCTCCCTGAGCACGCTCCGGAGAAGCTCGAGAACACTGTCGCTCCGCTGATCGTCTGGGTTCCAATCGCAGAACCCAGCCCGTAAGCCCCATTGCTTCCCGGGCCGACGTATTGCTCTCCTCCGCTGATTGGGGACCAAGCCCAGGAGTCGGGGTTCAGCCAGAGGTTAACGGTGAAGCCCGTGCCGGTTACGGTCAGCCCGTTTCCGCCCATCAAGGTGGCTAGCGTGCCGACCTCGTAGTAGAACCCAAGGTCGTATCGGTTGCTCGATGTCTGGGTGAGCGCCATGTTCAGGCTCGTCCCGACGTAGGTCTCGGACAACGTCGCATCGTTGTAGTTCGCGGAGACGGTCGATAGGGACCTGAAGAAGTGGCCCGTGCTATACCCGCCGCTCGTGTAGCCCGTGTAGTACATCGCGAATGGGGTCAAGAGAGTGCTAGCTACGGTAGTGGTTGTCGTCACCGTCGTCGTCGGCGTGATTGTCTCCGTCGAGTAGAACGTGGAGATGCTCGTCGACCCCACGGTGGTCATTACGATCACTGGCTGATTGTATTGTGTTTCTGTCTCTGTCGCGTTCGGCGCCGTGGTCAGCACCACCGACGTGGTCGAGTTGTAGACGGTCGTCGTCAGCGTATTGGTTCCCACCACTATGGGGGTGGTGATTACGCCCCCGTAGACCGCCAGCTCAAAGACCAGAAGCACGCCCACTACCCCTCCAACGAGCACAACCCCCCACTTGCGGGGCTTCCGGTCCGGGACAGCGCGCATTTCCATCTTCCCGACCCCGTTTTCGGAGCATTTTCAAGCTCATAAGGCTTAGGACGATTCTCAGCATTGGTAACCACCCAGTCGACGTCTTCGGTCTGAACTTCCCCGCCGCGGCCAAATTCTAAATATCTCGTGTTTCCCCCGGGTCCGAAGAAGCCGGCCATGAATCCCTCCAAGAGAGGCCTCGGCGCCGCGGGCAAGGCAGGAGCGGTGGTGGTCTTGATAATCATAGTCTTGGGGGCGATCTACCTGATCCCGAAGTTCTCGGCGTCCTCTCAATCCCAGGCGTCGAGCTCGAACCCTGGCGCTAGGCAGCTCACGGGGTTGAATGCGCTCTTCTATGGCTTCACGAAGATGCAGGTCTCGATATACGCCAGCGACCAGGTGAACGGGGTCCTCCAGAACCAATCCTACGCATACAGCGTCCTCGGGAAGGGCACGCTGAACTCCACCGAGTACACCAGGGTGGAGTACACGACCGTCGGCCTCGGGGAGAACGTCGTCGTCTGGTACAACTCGACCGGAGGGATCGGCGAGGTGGACGTCGTCGGGGTGAGGAACTACACGGGGAACGGAGCGGGCAACCTTCCTTTCATCACGATCTACAGCAACGCCTTCGGGACTCTCGCGTCGATAGGGAACAACGCCACGCTTCTCTCGCTTCTCAGCAAGACGTCGGAGGGGCAGGTGAGCATGGGCCCCACGCAGCTTGACGTCTCGACCTACCAGCTCACAAGGCGGTCGTACCCCTTCTCCAGCCTGACGCTGGGGCTCGCCACGGTCCCCGGGACGAACGCGCAGCTGGCTACCTATCTGGATGAGAAGACGACCGACGGGTCGACGAGCATCCTCCAGGTCACGAGCCTGACCAGGTAGGAGTCCGGAACTCAGGACGGCGGCCGCCAGGTGACCTTGAACGCGACCAGCGGGGTAGTCTCTCGCAGAGCCCCTCTGGGCAATATTAAATAATCCAGCACCTGCGATTTTCCCGTTCGGCCATGGCAAAGAACATCTTCTCCGAGGTAGAGAAGCAGGCGGACGCCGGAGGGGCGGCGAGGGCCTCGTGGCGCGGGGTCCTGGCCCTGAACATCCCCACCTTGGGCCTCGGGGCGGTGGAGTACCACCTGAGGGCGGCGAAGGCCCACGGCGACCTCAAGCCCGTGAGTTTCGTGAAGCTCGACAAGAAGACCGGGAAGGAGGTCGTCAGCAGGGAGGTCCCGAGGATGTATCGCTACAAGGAAGGCCCGGACGGGGAGCGCATCGACGTCGAGGAGATCTCCCCCGAGGACGTAAAGAAGAAGGTGAGATACGACGGCAAGTACATGGTCTCCGTAAGGACCGAGAAGAGGTATTTCCTGAAGCACGAGCTCGAGATGTCGGGCCACTGGGTCGAGGTGCCCGTCGACCGCCTGGTCGACAAGCAGGACGGCGAGGAGATAGAGCCCTTCGAGAGGACGACGCGCGTCGAGGTGGACAAGGACGGGTTCGTGCCCATCGAGCGGCTCGAGGAGTACAAGTTCAAGGAGGTCTACCAGCTCTCGCCCGACACGGACAAGCGGGTCAAGGAGACCGTCGGAAGGATCAAGCAGCTCGCGCGCTACCTGCTGGAGAAGCACACCGCGCTGGTCGCGTTCTTCTCGTGGGGGAGGGGCTACCAGTTCTACACGGCGGTCATCTACCCCTACGAGCGCAAGGACGGGAAGCTCTGGCTCCTCATGGGGATGAGCGAGGGGATCCTCAAGCTCGACACCGCATGGGCGCTGGAGAGCGAGCAGGAGGGCGAGGGCCTCCCGCCGGTGCCGCAGGCGAGGAAGAAGCCCAAGGTCACGATATCGAAGTAGCGTTGTCGAGGTGCTCCGATGAGTGACCTGCCGGACTACGTCGCCGAGCACTTCCAACACGCGGTCAAGCAGGACCTTGCGACGTGGCTGCTACACAACCCGTTGCCCTGTCTGGTCGAGCCGAAGATCGACGGCATCAGGGTCTTCCTCTTCAAGAGCGGCGACAAGCTGGTCATCTCCAGCAAGCACGGCGCCATCTACACGCCGCAGTCGAGCCCCAAGGTCTTCGCCACCGTCCCCGAGTTCCTACACGCCCCGCACCAGATGATCCTCGACGGGGAGTACGTCGCGAGGAAGGCGGCGCTCTACATCTTCGACGTCCTCCACGTGGACGACAGGGACGTCCGGTCGCTCCCCTTGACCGAGAGGAAGAAGATCCTTCGGGAGATACTCAAGGGGACGGGCCTCGAGGTCCCCTACAGGCTCGCAAAGTCGAGGGAGGAGGTCCTGGCGCTGAAGGAGCGCTTCGTCAAGGAGGGATACGAGGGGATCGTCGCGAAGAACCCCCAGTCAGCCCACGGGCAGCCGGGCTCGTGGCTGAAGATGAAGAAGTACGACACGCTGGACGTCTTCGTGATCGACTACGAGAAGACCCAGGACATGGAGAGGACGGGCGTCCCGAGGTCGTGGTTCGTGGGCGTCTACGACGGAGGGCGCCGGGTCCCGCTCGGCAAGGTGGGGGCCTTTGTCGAGAAGGTCGACCCCCGCAAGGTCGTGAAGGGCGCGGTCGTCGAGGTGAGGTACCAGGAGGTGACCGAGGACATGAAGCTCCGCGGCGCGTTCATACTCAGGGTCAGGCACGACAAGGTCCCCGGCGAGTGCCTCCTCTCCCAGCTCAAGTGAGTTGAGAAGGTGCCCTCCCTGAAGAAGGACCTCGACCCGAAGGTCGCCAAGAAGGTCGCGGCGGACTTTCTGAAGAAGACGGCGGACCTCTACGAGAGGTGCGAGCTCGGCGGGAGCCTGCGGAGGAAGGAGCCCGTCGTCCACGACATCGACTTCGCGGTCATCCCCAAGGGCGACGACTTTGGCGAATGGAGGGACGAGGTGAAGGAGCGCGTGGAGAAGATAGGGGGCAGGGTGATCGCCTTCGGGGAGCAGATCTCGGACTTTTACTACAAGGGCGCCCAGGTCAACCTCTTCCTCTGCCCCGGGCCCGACTCCTGGGGGGTCACCCTGATGTGGGCGACGGGGCCGAAGGGGCACACCATAGGGATGACGATAAAGGCCAGGGACAAGGGGCTCCTCATCAACTCGAGGGGGATATGGACCCGGGACGAGCCTCCGAAGCTGGTGCCCGCGAGGACCGAGCAGGAGGTCGGCAAGATCCTGGACTGGAAATACAAGCCCCCTGAGACGCGGGGGAAGGACACGAAGAAGAGGCCGACCTTCTACTAGCCCGCGGACGGGCTACGACTAGGGCCGTTTCCCGAGCTCTTTCAGGGCGGCGTCGACGAAGCGCATCTCGACCCAATCCTTGACGGGGGCGGAGGGCTTGGCCCGGACCTCTCCCGCTTTGACGAGGACCGCCACTGTGTCTTCGACCACCTCGGGGTCGAGCCTCCCGTTGACCGGCCAGTGCCCGCGAGTCTGCTCCCAGAGCTTCGTGATCGCCTCCCTGCCCACCTCGGGCCGCCTTTTTGCCGCGGCCGCGACCCACACTTCAGGGTGCTCGCTGAATTCCCTCGACGCCCTTACGAGGGCCTTGACAGCCGCGAGGACCGTCTGTGGCTCTGCCTCGACCAACTCCGCTCTCGCGACCACGACGAGGTACGCGATCCCGCCGCCCTCCGCGAGTTCCTTCCCGCTCGCTAGGATCTTGAAGGCGTTCCTCTTCCCCTCGAAGAGAGCCAGGGTCTGCGACGTCGTCCACGTGGCGTCTATCCCGCCGTCGATCACCTTGTTGACCCTCTCGATGGGAGTGCCGCCCTCGACCCAGCGCACGCCGGTCTCCGTGTCGATGCCGTGCTTGCGGAGGAAGGGGACGAGAGCGAGGTGGTTCGTGGCCCCCTTTTGGGAGATGCCGATCCTCTTGCCCTTCAGCTGGTCGACGCTCGAGAGGGAGAGGGAGGACACGAGCATCACTCCCCCTCCGGGAGGACCGGGGCTGGTCGGCTGCGCCTTCAGCGGGTTCCCATGGACGTTGCCCCACACCACCTTGAGCTTGGCGCCTCGCGCCACCTCCGCCACGACGGGGGAGATGTTCACCTGCGCCAGATCCGCGCCGCCCCCCTCCAGGGCCGCGAGCGCCTGGGGGCTCCCGTCGCACTCTACGAACTTGACGCTCAGGCCCTCCTTCGACATGAAGCCGAGGTCGGAGGCCAGCGCGGGGACGGAGCCCATGTTCAGCGTCATCGGCTTGACCCGGTCGGCGAACCTGATCGTCCGGGCTTTGAGGACCGTTTCGCTTAGGATCGCATCCTGACTAAGAAGGTCGCTCATATGCCCGAATCTCACATCCGATGGATTTAGGTCTTCCACCAAACCCTGAAGCCGAGCGAAGACCTTGCAGGCTCGACTTGGGAAAGAGCGGGACTAGAGCTCCCTCGCCATCTCGACAGCGTCGCCCCCGTTCGGGTAGTATCTCTTGACGACCTTCCCCGTCTCCTCGAAGGAGAGCTTGCGGTAGAGGCGAATAGCCGCCTCGTTTTTGGCGTCGACTAGCAAGTGGATCCGGTCGCACCTCCCGGCAAGATGGTCTATCGCCGACCTCATCAGGAGCTCTCCGACGCCCTTCCCCCTGGACTCGGGCGACACGGCGACGGACTGGATCGACCCCTCGCGGCCCTGGGATGTCGCAATCACGTACCCCGCGACCGAGCCTTCCTTCGAGGCCACGATGAAGCCGTCGCGCGCGCTCAGCAGGAAGTAGACGAAGTCCAGCCTGGTGTACGGGCGCTCTGGAAAGGATGCCTTCTCGATTTGACCGACCTGCGTCAGGTCCCGGAACTCGCAGGCCCGCAGCACATAGTCGCTCGGCGGCATCGGCACTCGACCGACTGGCCGCGCAATGTAACGGTTTCCGCGGGCGCTAGCCTTCCTTGTAGATCTTGCGCCCGACCCAGAATATCCAGACCGAGGAGACGGCGACGAAGATTGCCGTCACTGTGGAATATCCGCCGAGGGGCGGGAGGCCCCTCACGATGTTCAGCGCCCCCACGAAGAAGCCCAGGTACGGGAGGCCCTTCCCGTACACGCCCTTCATGAGCGCCAGGGACACGAAGATTACGCCGACGCCGATGAAGGACGACGCGATGAGCGGGTTGTTCGTGGCGGTCACCGCCTCTGCGGCGATTGCAAGGGCCTGCTGGTCAACGACGTTCCCGGCCGCGGCGGTGTAGGCGTCGCTCAGCGTGATGAGGGCGGGGGCGGTGCTCGAGAGGAGCACGACGGTGAAGCCGACGACAAGGGTCCCCGCGCCGAGCATCGCGTAGCTCCTGTCCCACACCCTCGTCACCACGTAGATCCCCAGGGCGCCGACTATCGAGAGCGAGTTGGCGGCGGTGAAGAGGACGTAGGAGACGATGAAGAACGACCTATACTCGGCGATGTACTGGAGCAGGCTCTCGGTAGTGAAGCCGGGCGGCGGCAGGATGTATTGGGCCACGAAGGCCCAGACGAAGAGGACGCCCGCCAGCATGAGTGAGGCGCCCGCTATCCTGCGGAGGTTCTTGAGAGACCTGCCCGAGGTCCAGGCAGCCAGGTCCTGCGTCTGCTGCACACGGCGAAATGAGGTTGTTCGCTATTTAAACCGGGATTGGTGCCGCGCCGCGAGCTACCGCCCGTAGCCCTTCGCCCTGAAGAAGGTCCTCGCGGCGGCCGCCTCAGCCCTCTGGAAGCCCTCCACGTCCCCCCTCATCATTGCGTCCATGTGCTCCAGCATCAGCCTCCTCGAGACCGTCCGGTAGAACTCCTTGCAGACGGAGATGCCCCGGACGACCTCGGCGTCGCTCGCATACACGCCCCGCTCCTCGACCTCGTACCCATCCTCCCTCAGCTCGTCCACGAAGGCCGAGAAGGCGCTCCTCGGGTCCCTGATGGCGGCGACCTTCGCCTCCGAGATCGTGATCGTCTCGGGCTTGGACTTTCGGATGAACTCTAGGACGCGCGACACGGACTGCAGGACCCCAGGCCCCGGGTTGATTATCCGCGTGTAGCACTCCCTCTGCATCTCCTGCATGTAGTCGACGTCCACGTCGAGCAGCCACGACCCCGCCCTCCCCATGCGGCGGACGAGGCCCTGCAGGGCCTTCGGGGGGCTGGGGTAGACCTCTATCCCCATCGTCCCGGCGAGGAAGTCGACCGCTGAGGCGATGGACTCCTCCTGGTCGGAGACCCTGAGAGACCGCGGGAGCTTCGACTCTACGTCCATGGCGTGCCTCGCCAGCATCGCCTCCGGCACGACCGCAATCACTTCTGGGGCGTCTCGCTCGGGCTTGGAGCCCTCGAGCGCGGAGAGGCCTCCCTTGATGTTGCGCAGGGCAGAGTGGGCGCCCGTCCGGGCCACTATGATCCTCAGCTCTTCGGGATAGATGCTGTCGTCTCCCCCGAGGGAGACGTCGAGGTGGGAGTCCATGCTCACGATGGCGTCGAATCGCTCGCCCAGCGAGGAGACTGTCTCCGGGACTTGCGAGTGGATGCTGTGGATTATTGCTCGCATCTTCGGCTGCGGACCTTTAGATCTTCGAGGTCTAAATCGCTATGGACGATATCATCTTGCCGTTGGTGTCGTCCGTGATGTTGATTTGCTGTGGGTGCCTAGCGAAGACGACGCGCCCCAGGGTCGCGATCAGGTCGGCGCCCTCCTTGCTGTCCAGCTTCACCGTGCTGCCGGACGCCACCATGGCCCTGAACTCCCCCGTCCGCTTCGGGACTCCGACGGTCTTGATGTATCTGATCGTCGCGCTGCTCGTGTAGAACTTGAGCCGCGCGTCCTGCCCCTTCTTCTCGTCGCTCATGAAATATTCAGCCGTTCACGACCGGGGGACTATAAAAGCTGGACCGCGCGCATCTCTCGTCGCGAGCGTCTTCAGCAGGTCAGGATACGGGGCCAATGACCCCTAGCGTCTGCAGCTTGATGTATGCCACGACGAAGGCAGGTAGTATCAGCAGGACCCATAGCGGAACTCTCCACCTCCCCAGGTCTACCGGCTTGAAGTAGACGAGCACCAACGCGCAGACGCTCAACGCAACCGCGGTGTTGGTTTCAAGGAAGAGCCTGTCAACAGAGTATGACCCGCTGGCCACGTCGATCAAGGTGTTCCTGACCAAGATGGCGTCTAGGCCTAGGAAGAGGATGAGAATCAGGGCTCTTGCGAGGCTGCGAAATCTCCGCTCCGAGACCTTCGCGCCTGTTTTGATAGGACCTGACCGCAATTCCCCAGAACGACCTTATCACGCTGAGACGAGTCGCAAATCCCCATATTAGGCGGCTGGTGCAACCCTCTATAGTCTTAATAGGCGCCGTTACACCTTGACCCTGAAGGTCTTATCGCGTAGTAAACAACGGCTATCTCTGGAAGGCGGACGAGCATCTGAATCACATCGCAAAAATCAGGTATGCGCACGGCGAAGAGCTTACCGACCTGCCCGGCGTGACCGGGATTGGGATGGGGAAGGACCACATCATCGTGTACGTCTCGACCGACGAGGTCGAGGTCCCCGCGATGCTGGAAGACGTCCAAGTAATCAAAGTTCGCAGACGCTAGATCGGCTAACCTGCCCTCAGCATCATTCAGGGAATTATCCGAGTAGATAGTCGGCCAGGCCGTCGGGGTCTATGATATTGACCTCGCTGAGCGCATCCTCCAGATTGTCGAGGCGTATCGCGATCTCCTTCGTCAGAGACTTCCCGGAAGCGTCCTTGTACGTGAGCAGCGTCTTGTCACGGTCCTTCGGCGACTCCTCGATGGAGACGTACTCCAACCCCTTTGCCTTGAACGAGTCCCTGATACCCCTCACGAGCGACATGGTCGCATGCCCACCGGTCGGGACGTGCCGCGCTGCCCCTTTTAACCCTCGCCCCGCGGTTTCGCGGGAGGCCCTAGGCCTTCGCCCGTCTCAACGGCCCGAGCGGCGCCTAGCGGACGAGATCGAGGCCACGGTGATCCACAGGGAGAAGGGCTCTTCGCTGCCGTGGTCCTTGCCCTTCTCTTCTACGATGAGCGTCTTCAGCTCCTTTGACGCCCCGTTGCAGACCTTGCACCCGCCGCGGGCGCTCCCGTATATCATGTGGTCCGCGACGTAGTGGTGGACCGTCTCGGTCGAGCGGGACAGCATCTTGGCGAGGCTGAGGAAGCTCATGTGCTGCAGGTCGCCTGAGACGCCCTTGTGCATCATCACCGCGAAGTAGTGCTCGTCGTAGGGCGTCTTCACCGACTTGTTGACGATCTCCCGGAGGACCTGTCTGGCTATGAGCGCGCCCGTCACGCTGTTGACCACGTCGGGGGGCATCATTATCTTGATTCCCAAGGTTGTCTCTTGCAAGTCCGTCCACGATAGTTCTCCTTTTGCGATGTTCGGGAAAGCGGAAGGACGGTTTCTTATGGAATCGGGAAGGACGCGCGTAGACAGTATAAATATGGCCGAAACCGCAATATTTCGGCTTGTTCTCGACCAAACCGAGATATTTCCCAAGGAACGTCGGCGTCTCCTCCCCGCCCGGGGAGAACGTCCAGGAGTTCCTGGTGGTCTGGAATCACGAGCTCGGCTCCCTGGCGAAGATACTCCAGGTCTTCTCGACGCACAAGGCCAAGGTCATCGTGACGCACTCCCAGCTGGACGAGGCCACGGGCACGGTCGTCGCCACGTGCTACTGCGACATGACCAGGGCCGACCTGACCGTCGAGGGCATCCGGAAGGAGATCAAGGGGCTGGGCTTCGTGCAGCAAGTCGACTCCGCTAGCGCCAACCAGTCCCTCTTCGACAAGTTCCTCTTCCCCGTCACGGTGTGGGGGAGGGACAGGGTCATCATAATAAGGCTCGACCCTCTGCTAAACATCGAGAGGAGGCTGGCGGAGGAGCTCGGCTCGGCGGGAAGCGCAATCATGTTCAGGGAAGGCGAGAGCTACGCGACGGAGACGCTCGTCCAGTACAGGAAAGCCCTGGGGAACGTCTCGGCCCAGGTGCTCCTTGAGAACGTGGTCGACGGACTGCGCGCGACCGGTTGGGGGCTGTTCGAGTTCAAGGAGTCGAAAGACGGCTACGACGTGACCGTCCACGAGGCCCCGAGGTTCCAGGGCAAGACCGAACCGAGCAGGTTCCTGTGCGGGATAATCGCTGGGATACTGGAGTCCGTGCTGTCGGTAAGGATGAAGATCGTCGAGTCGACGGTCGACCCAAAGAGCGGCATGGTGTCCGTGAAGCTGTCGAAGACCCCGGAAAAGCCTGGCGCCTAGGTCAAGAGCGGACTCAAAACTAATATTCTGGTGCGGCCCTCCGGCGTGCGATGTCGATAACGGCTCAGGCGGCCCAGGCGAAGGAGAAGGCCAAGGCGCCCATCCCGAACTGGGAGATCACGGTGAACTACGTCGAGACCTGCAACTGCGACTTCGGGTGCCCCTGCAACTTCAGCGGGTTTCCGACCTACGGCTTCTGCAGGGCCATGGTCTTGTACAACATAGTAAAGGGCCACTACGGCAGCGTCTCTCTCGACGGCGTCCAGGCCGTCTACGTCGCGTCGTGGCCGAAGGCGATCCACGAGGGCGAGGGGACCTCGCAGATCTACATAGGGGAGCGCGCGGACAGCAAGCAGAGGGAGGCGGTCGCGGCGATCATCGGAGGGAAGGCGAAGGGCAACGGCCCGTTCGCTGTCTTCGCGGGGACGATAAAGTACGCCCTCGAGCCGCGGATCGGCGACCTCAAGGTCAGGATCGACGGCAAGAACAGCAGCTTCTCAGTCCCCGGCGTCCTCGACGTCAAGGTAGAGCCCTTCAAGAACCCCGTCACGGGAGCGGAATCCGAGACCGAGATTCACATCCCCAACGGCTTCATCTGGGAGACCGCAAAGGCCTGCAAGTCAAAGGTCATGAGGATAGTCAGCCCGAACATCACGTTCGACGACTCAGGACAGAACGCGTTCTTCTGCCAGACCCTGACGTTCAAGGGGCCCTGAGCAGCTCAGAGGCCGGCAGACAACAGGCCCAGGACGCCGGGAAACACCAGCGACGCCAGGCCCAGGAGGACCAGGGCCGCTGCTATCCCCCTGGTGAACCAGACCGCGCCGTGCATTACGACCTTCTCCAGCGCAATCACGACCGAAAGGACCGCCATGAACGGGATGCTCATCAGGGCGACCGCGAACATCACGAGCATGTAGGCCCAGCAGCAGCCGACGCAATACTCGCCGTGGGAGAGCCCCGTCCTGAAGCTGCCGAGCAGGCCCCTGTGCGAGTGCTGACTGAAGAACCCCATCGGCGAGACGCAATGCATCAGGAAGCTCGACTTGCGAGGAACGAGCTGATACGCCCCAGCCAGGACGAGTATGGCGCCCGGGGCCACGTATCCAAGGACGGCGAGGCCAGGGAAGGCTGAAGAGGCGCCGACCGCGAAGAAGACGGCGAAGTACACCGCCAGGCCCAGCCCAGCGTAGACGGCGAGGTACCCGGCGAGGAAGAGCGGGGTGCCGACCACCCTGGCGAGGCGCGGGTTCGGCTCCACCTTTGTGGAGAACCTGTTGTAGAAGGCGACTATGGGAATCATGGCGGGGAACATCATGGCCGCCATGCCGACCACCCAGATGAGCTCGAAGAGGCCGACGGCCGAGAGCGAGGCAGACGAGACCAGGGCGGCCACCCCCATCATGCCCCCCGAACCCATCGTCATCAGCGGCATCGCATAGATGACGGCGGCCCAGCATGCAACGGACACCGTCATCAGCCCCGCGGCGACGCCGAGTGTCAGCCTGTCCCTCGAGAGGACGGGCGGAGCCGGACCAGGCGTCGACACCAAGAGTCTTCCCGACCTATAGCCTGGAGGAGGTTCCTAATTAGCGGATGGCCCGGCCTTGAGCGCCGGCCAGTGCCTAGAGCGGCCTTGCGTAATCCTTGGTCGCGATGTCGTAGGTCTTCCCGTAGGTTCTTGTCTCGCCCTTCGCCAGGATGGTGACCGTGATCCTTCCCTCAAGGAGGCTGATGAGCTCGTAGACCGCGCCGCACTTCGGGCACGGGAACTTCTTGCCTACCTCCTTCTCGAAGTTGTTGAGAGCTATCTTGGTCGTGAAGTTGCTGGAGCACTCCGCGCACACCAGTTTGGCGTCCTGTCCGGACCCAGTAGCCTTCTTAGGCTTCGCTGACTTTGCGTTTCTTGCTAGGCAATCGTGACGCTCGGGGTGGAGCGCTTGTGCCGCGTATTTATTGATATTCTGCGAAATCGAGGAGGCCCTAGCCGCGCGGGGCGGCTAGGCCAAGAAGTTCGCCAGCGCGTTCGCCTGGTCGAGGAGGCTCTGCCCCTGGGCTATCAGCGACTGGGCCTGGTTCTCGTTCGTGTGTTGGCCGCCCCCGTTTGCCATGGACTGCAGGAGCGCGTTCATCTGGGACGCGATCGCGTTGCGCTGGGTGTTCATGGAAGCGAGCTGCGCCTCCAGGGAGGCGTAGGTCGCGTCCCCTGGGGTGTTGCTCGCGAGCGCGTGCGTCGAGACTGTGAGGGTGCTGAGGGCGAACTGCCCGGTCGGGGCGTTGATCTGGTCATACATCTGGGCGAGGCTGTTGAACTCGCTCAGCTGGTTGGGGTCGTGGAGCCCCCACGGAAGGCCGCTGTCAGAGAGCGCTTGGGCGATTACGTGCCCGTCGTAGGCATAGTCGTCCTTGAGCCCCACCAGCGCCATCATGGTCGGCCTGATGTCGGTGTGGTCAGACCAGGTGACCGTGTCGAGGCCGCTGTTGGCGACGCCTGGGCCCACCATCCCCAGCCACGTCGTGGTTATCACCGGCTGCACGTCGCCGTGGTTCCACGCGAACCCGGTGTCCAGGCAGACGTTGTTGGCCCGGAGGGCAGTAATACGACGCGGTCTCAAGGTAGTAGTCGGGGTTGCCAAAGTCGATGAGGGTGGGCGTCCGCGCCGGGTCCGCCGTGACCATGTGGAGGATGTTCAGCTCGACCGGGTCGGCCATGAACTGCGAGATCTGGTCGGTGGCGCCGCTGATCGGGTTGACCGCGGTCAGGCCGGCGACACCCTGCTCAAAGGTCCTCGTCACCGTCGTCGGTCGGGCCCGGGTTGCCCTTGACGTAGAGGGCGGGCGCAGAGTCGAAGTGGACGCTGAAGGGCGTCGTTATCCCCGCCTCCGTCGAGAGGAGGCCAGGCATGTAGGCGTCCACTTCGCCTATCTGGCTGTAGGTGCAGGGGACGTTGACCCCGTCGCAGTTCGAGGGGGTGGGGAGCCCGCCCACGAAGTGGTCGTTCTCGTCGGCCGTGATGACGAAGAGCGTGTTCCTCGATGTGATGCCGTCGTGCTGGAGCCGGGCGAAGAAGGTCGCGAAGGCCTGGTTGTAAGCCGCGAGCTGCGCCACGTACCCCGCCTCGCCTGGGCCGAAGGCGTTGCCGGTGGCGTGGTTGTCGTGGGCGTCGGAGATGTAGGCGTACGTCACCGGGACTCCGTGCTCCTGCATCGCGGCCACGTATGAGAGGGTCTGCGCCGCCGTTATTCCGCCGAAGCCTGGGAAGCCGTCGTTTCCGTTTCCGTCGGTGATGACGTTCCCGAAGAGGTCGGTCATCGGCTGGCCGTTGTTGATCACCGGCGCCACGTACTTGTTGCCGAAGAGCCCGTTGTAGCCCGCGTATCCTCCCGGCTCGTTGGGAAGCAGGTCGGCGACTCCTCCGTTCGCCGTCGAGCAGACCGGGCTGCCTGCGGCGCAGTGGACCGCGATGCCTTCAAAGTCTGCGACCGCCTGTTGAAGTTCGCGGCAGCCTCAGCGGCCTGCGGCGAGTTGGCGCCGTAGACCGTGTTCATGTCCGACCCGACGTTCTCCAGCTCCAGGTCGGCCGTCGCGACGGCGCCGACGTTGCATCCTGCCCGGGTGAAGGGCACCCACGGGGCGGGCGCGTTCTGGCCGGCGGCCGTGAGCAGGTTGTAATTGGAATCGGTCCCGCCCACCTTGTCAGTCCAGTAGGTGAACGAAGAGGCGAAGCTCACCGTCCCGCTCGGGTTGAAGTAGCCGTAGCTGTTGGAGACGGCCTCCCCCAGGTTGTTGGGGTAGACGCCGGTCAGCGAGGTGAGTATGTCGTCCGCGGTGTGGGAGATGAGCGGCGTGTGGTGGTTCGTCATGAGGATGCCGTTCTGCTCCATGAAGTTCAGGAGGGCGGGCATCTGCTCGAGGTCGGAGGGGACGTTCGGGTTGTCGCGCGTGAAGTGGACGTTGTCGAACTGGATGTAGATCACGTGCTGGATGTTGCTGTCTCCCGAGCCCAGCTGGCAGCCGTTTCCATAGTGGCCGCCGTCACCGTAGTCTCGCGATCGCCGAAGGGACCGCCAAGGCCCCGCTGATGAACGAGAGTGAAAGCAGCGCGGCGATCACAAAGGCGCTAAAACCGATCTTTGTCCTGCCCGGCGAACTCATTGCAAAGGCTGATTCTTCTCAAATCGAATTTACGCCTAATCGAAATCGTCTCCGTCGCTCCCTTCCCACGACGACGCGCGCGGAGGGGCTATTGGGCGACCTTGAATTATTGGGTCGACAAAGCCCAAGGTAAGCGGATTGTGCGCTAGGCGACTCTCAGATACCTACTTAGTAGTGCGTTACTACTGCCTTTATTAGGCCCGAAAGCTGCTATGGTTGACATGACAAACATCTCAGGCTTGGTCAAGGGCCTGCATCACATTAGCCTCGTAACATCCGATCAGGAGCTGAACCGGCGCTTCTACACGGAGGTCCTCGGGCTCAGGCGGGTAAAGCTACACGGTGAACCAGGACGACCCGTTCCACCGCCACCTCTTCTACGCGGACGAGAAGGGGACGACGGGCACGGCGATAACCTTCTTCGAGTGGCCCGAGCTCCCCCGGGGCTACGTCGGGCTCGGCTCGCCGCACCACCTCTCCTACTCGGTGAAGGGCGTCGACTCCCTCCCCAAGTGGGCCGCTTGGCTCAGGGCAAACGGAGTGAGCGTCGCGGGGCCTTTCCCGCGGGACGACAGGCTCTCCCTCTACCTCAGGGACCCCGACGGGGTGCTCGTCGAGATCACCGCGAAGAACCCGGACCGCGTGACGGCGGACTATCTCGGCAAGCTCGAGGGCTCCGACGTGAAGGAAGTGACTCCGGACATGAGGCTCATCAAGTTCGACCACGCGTCCCCGCTCTCGAGCGACTCCCACGTCACGCACAAGTTCCTGGAGAAGCTGGTGGGCCTCGAGGGCTTCTCGGAGCGAGCCAACCCCGACCAGGAGGGCTCTTCGCTCGCCGAGGTGGGGAGCCAGGACAACCCCGGCTTCCTGAAGTACCTGACGTGGCCCGGCGCAAAGACGGGCATGGTAGGGAAGGGGAACATCCACCACATCGCGGTGGCGGTGGAGGAGGACGAGGACCAGCTGAGGATCAAGAGGAGCCTCGACGACGCGGGCATCAGAACTCCGGGGTGATAGACCGCTTCTGGTTCAAGTCGCTATACTTCAGGGACCCGGACTACAACCTCCTCGAGATCGCCACGAAGAAGCCGGGCTATGGCGTCGACGAGCCCGCGGAGAAGCTCGGGACGTCCCTGGTGCTCCCGCAGTGGCTCGAGGGTTCCCGTAGGAAGATAGAGGCGGCGCTCAGGGAGACGGACAGCAAGGGGACGCGGACGTGGCCGCCGAAGTACGAGCCGGTCCCCTCGCCCCCGGAGAGCCTTCTTGTGAGGCGGCAGCAAGTTGCGTGACCTCGGCTTCGTCCACAAGTTCGTCCCGTCCACGGGCGGGTCGCAGCTCACCCTGCTCCTGCTCCACGGCACGGGCGGCAACGAGAGCGACCTCATCCACCTCGGGCACGAGCTCTCGCCGGGCGCAGCGCTGCTGAGCCCTCGGGGCAAGGTCCTGGAGAACGGGATGCCCCGCTTCTTTAGGAGGCTGGGCGAGGGGATATTCGACCTCAACGACCTCGCCGACCAGACGCACAACCTGGCGGTCTTCACGAGGGAGGCCTCGAAGGCCTACGGGTTCGCCCTAGGGAAGGTGGTCGCGGTGGGGTACTCCAACGGCGCTAACATCGCCGGGAGCACGCTCATCTTGCATCCCGAGACGCTTGCGGGGGCCGTCCTCATCCGCCCGATGGTCCCCTTCGTGCCTGACACGATGCCCCAGCTCTCGCGCAAGCCCATACTCATCCTCGCGGGGACGCGCGACAGCATCGTCCCGAAGGAAGAGACCGAGAGGCTCGCGGGGCTCCTGAAGCGGGCCGGCGCCGACTTGACTCTCAACTGGGCCGACGCGACGCACGGGATAACCGGAGACGAAGTGCGGGTGGGGAGAGAGTGGCTGGCCGCCAAGTTCGCCGGGTGAAGGATCTCCTCAGCTCTCCATTCCGTCGAGGAACCACCTCGCCAGCGTGACGTCGTTGGAGTTCCCCTTCTTTTCCACGTGCACGATGCCCCTCTCGGCCAGGGTCGCGACGACCCTGTGGGTCTTCAGCCTGGAGAGGCCAGCCTCCTGCGTGATGAACTTCTGGACGTAGCTCCCGCCGTGGACCTTGAGGACGCCGACCACCTTCCTCTCGTCGGGCTTCAGCGTCCGCATCACCATCGCGGTCGCCTCCTTCCCCGCAGGCTCGGAGCTCGTGTAGTAGTTCTTCATCTCGGGCAGGACGAGGAAGTAGATCACACCCACCACGCTGGCGAGGATTGTGCTGAGGAAAAGGAGGGTGGATAGGGGGATGACGAACGGGATTCCCGACGGGAACCCCTGCGAGACTATCTGGTAGAGGACGCTCGTGGGTGATACCCCCGGGGCGAAGGCAAGCGCAAGGAGATAGAGCGAGATTGCGAGCCCGAGGACCGCTGCCAGCAGGAGTATGAGAAGGACCTTGAGCTTATCCAACTCGGGTTCTCGCGCTCTTCCCCTGCGTGGCGTTTCCCTTTGTCCTTTCCATCGGGGGGCGCAAGAGCCGGGCTAGGCGGTCGCCGCCGAGGGCTTCCATCTCAGGGCCATGACGCCCCCGACCATTCCGAGGATCGCCCCGACGATGAACCCGCCGAAGCCGAAGAAGCTCAGGACAGAGAAGACCAGGATCAGCACCCCCCAGACCGAGCGCTGACTTGGGTTTGTGCGCAGCAGGACTCCGGACATCAGGACGATGACGCCTGAGACTAGGCCGAAGGTTCCCACGACCGCCGTTATGCCGGAGAGGAAGGTGGGGATCGTCCCGGGCTGGAACGGGAAACTCCCGTTGAAGAAGCGGTTGGTCCCGTTGAAGTAGTGGGTTGTCCCGTTGATGACGATCGCGGTGGTCGTGCCGTTGGTGGACGTCAAGAAATGGACGTTGTTCGCAATGTAGCTGCTCATCGCCGGCAGGACAAAGACCGAGATGGTCAGGACGAGGAGACCGCTCACTATCATGAGGATCCCTCCGGCTATAGCCAGCGTAGAGGCCGTGCCCGGATATTGGACCGTTTGTTGCGCCGTCATCTTATCACTGTCAGAGCATAGGACCGGTCGGGGTAAATCGGTTGCCTGAAACGAAACTGATACGGTCGCCGCTGGGGCGAAACGACCTCGAAACGGACGACGGTCGTCGGATGGGCACTGAAGTATCCAGCCGCCATGTGAAGGACCGATGTTCTGGCGGAGGCGAAACGCTCACGAGCTTAAATCGGCGCGCACCCCGGACGAAGCATCTCAAAACAATGAAGTTCTGTCCAAAGTGCGGCAAGCGCCTGAGGCTCCTCACGGGGAGGTCTCGCGGCCAGGCGATCTGCCCCAACTGCGGGACCCGCGTGGCCGACGCCGGACAGGCCGAGGCGCCGGTGGAGCCCGCGAAGGCCGCTCTGGCGCTGTCGTTCCCCTACGGCGCGATGAGGCCGTACCAGAAGGACGTCCTCGACCAGATCGAGTCGGCGCTGGGCTCAGGGAAGAAGTTCATCATCCTCGAGGCGCCCGTGGGGTTCGGCAAGTCGGCGGTCGCGGCCGCGCTCTGCCGCCACCTCAGGTCGGCCTACGTCCTCACCTCGACCAAGCAGCTCCAGGAGCAGTACTCCGCCGACTTTGGGTTCACCACCGTGATGGGCAAGTCGAACTTCACCTGCCTGGTCCCCACCAGCTCTGGGCGGCTGGTCGCGTGCAGCAAGGGGAGGTGCGAGGCGGACTGGAGCCTCTCAGACTGCCCGCACTACCTCTCCTTCGACCAGTACGAGGACCACCTCAAGGGGTCGTGCGACAAGGAGTCCAAGTGCGAGAAGGTCCTGAGGAGGGAGGGCCAGGGGAAGCTCTGCACCTACTACAAGCAAAAGTGGGACTCGTTCAGGCAGAAGATCACCGTCGGCAACTACGCGTTCTTCTTCAGCGAGCTCAGGTTCACCGAGGACGTCAGGAAGAGGAAGCTCCTCGTCTGCGACGAGGCCCACGACCTGGAGAGGCAGCTCGTCGGCTCCGCCTCGTTCACGCTGAGGACGTCCACGATACGCCAGTATCAGGTCCCCGGCGGACCCGAGTTCGCCGTCCCCTACGAGGTGGGGATGGACAACAACGCGGTGGACTGGCTCCGGGCGCTTGGCGACGCCAAGGACACCCTGCAGGGGTTCTATGACGCCCACGACGGCGACCTGACGATGCAGGACAAGCTCATCTCCTGCAGGGGGATGCTCGAGTCGCTAGAGGGGTTCATAGACGCGCTGAAGGACGACCAGGAGAACTGGGTCGTAAGCGGCGTGAAGAAGACGACCACCATCGACGCCTACGGGGGAGGCTCTTCTCTGGTCGACGAGGTCGTCTTCCAGCCGCTCGACGTCGCGGCGTTCACCTCGCAGCTCTTCGGCACCGCCGAGACGGTGCTCCTCATGTCGGCGACGGTCTTCTCGGAGGAGCTCCTCTGCAGGACGCTCGGGATCCCGCAGGACAAGGCGCAGTTCGTCAGGGTGGCCGAGTCCTCCTTCCCCGTCGAGAACAGGAGGATCTACGCCATGGACGTCGCCCAGCTGAGCAGGGCCACCATGGACGCCTCGCTGGAGGGCATCGCCAAGGCGGTGGACGAGATAATGGACAGGCACCCGGACGAGAGGGGGGTCGTCCACACGACCTCCTACTACCAGGCGAACTACATCATCGCGCACGTCTCGGAGCGCAACAGGGCGAGGCTGGTCACCACGGAGGGGAGCACGGCCAGGTCGGAGCTGCTCCACGCCCACGGCGCGACGGGCGCCTCGGTGCTCATCTCCCCGAGCCTATACCAGGGCGTCGACCTGAAGGACGACCTCGCGAGGTTCCAGGTCATCGTGAAGGTCCCGTACTCCGACCTCTCGGACAGGAGGACGCAGGTCAAGATGCAGAGGGAGAGGGGATGGTATGACTGGCAAACTGCCTTGCGCCTAGTCCAGACCTACGGAAGAAGCGTGAGGAGCGAGACTGACCACGCGGCCACCTACGTCCTCGACTCGAACTTCCCGGGCTTCGTCAAAGCGCACAAGGAGCTCTTCCCGGCGTATTTCCTCGAAGCTCTTTCAGAGTGATCTTCTGTCCAGGTCAGGCCTCAATCATCGGGACTTGCGGCTCCCTTACGTCCTTGAGCACGACCGAGATGGCGGTCGCCTTCACGCCTTCGATGCTCCTGATCTTCTCCTTGAGGATCTGCCTGAATTCTTCGCTGTCTCTGGCGGAGATGAGCGCCACGATGTCGAACTCTCCCGTGACCTCGAAGAGCCCCTCCAGGTTGTCGAGCTTGCTGAGCGCGCGCTCGACCGCGTCGAGCCCTGACGTCTCCGCGAAAATCTGCACGAGTGCCGTGAATCGAGCCAATTTGACCTCTCCCCAATCCCCTCTCAAACCACGATATTGGGGAGCCGCCTGCAGAACCTTTCATCCTTGTGTAAAGGCGTATTGACTTCCAGCATTATGAGTCCGGCACGCGATTACGCTATGATAACTGAACATGAGCAAGGTAGAGACCCAGGTCGACGACGCGAAGAAGCTTGCGCTGAGGTGCAAGACCCTCGAGCTGCAGCTGAGGCAGTCGGTGTCCAAGAAGGAGCACCACGAGATAACCTCCAAGCTCGAAAAACAGATCGACTCTCTTGAGAGGGATCTGGACCGGGCGAGGGTCGAGACGCAGAAGACGATAGCAATCAACAAGCAGATCGCCGGCGTGGAGGGCCTCATCGAGTCCCTCATCAAGACGGCCAACGGGCACGGCAAGACCCTCGACTCCATCGAGGACGAAGCCTCGACGAGGGGCAAGGCGCTGAACGCCCAGGGCAAAGTGCTCGACGCGCTGGCCACGAAGATCTCCCAGGGGACGGTCCCCTCCAACGTCCACCTTCAGGCCCTCTCCAAGATCAGGGACCTCGAAGAGGACAAGCGCGGCATGGTCAGGAGGTTCGACTACAACTCCCTCGAGGCGCGGTTCGCAGAGCTTTCGCGCCAGGTGGGCACGATGGTCCCCGCCTCAGACCTCGCCTCCCTCAAGGAGAGGTTCGACGATGCGACGAGGCAGATGGCGAGCATGGTCCCCGCGTCGGACTACGCGGCCGTGAAGCAGAAGGTCGAGGAGCTCGAGGGCGCCATCTCTTCGATGGTGCCCCGGGAGCAGCTGGTCTCGAGCGAAAGCAGGGTCAGCGAGCTCGAGGCGAGGCTCGCGGAGCACGTCCCCCAGACCGTGTACGACGAGCTGGTCTCCAGGGTCGTCTCCCTGGCCGAAGCGGTGACGGGAGGGGCCATCCAGCCCGAGGAGGCTAGGACGGAGTCCCAACCCGAAGCCGCCGCACCGGAGCCCGCCCCCCAGGCAGTCGCAGAGCCTCAAGCCGAGGTCATTGAAGCCGTCGCGGCAGAACCCGCGGCTCAGACGATCGAAGAACCACAACCCACAGTCGAAGTCACTGCGCCTGAGCCCGTCGCCCAGGTCGCGGCCGAGGCGGTGGCGACAAGCGACATCGCCGCACCAGAGGCACCCGCGCCAGTCACGGAGACTGACATTGCCCCCGAACCCATAGCCGCGGCGGCAGAAACGCCAGTAGAAACCCCCGCCGAGACGGTAGCGACCGTGGTCGCGGCCGAGCAGCCGATCCCGGAGGCTGTTGAGCCCATCGCCCAGCCAGACGCGCCCGCGCCCTCTGCGCCGGTGGCGGAGGAAACTCCCGTCCCGGAGATCCGCGAGGTGGCCTCCCAGCTAGCAGAGATCAGCTCGCAGGCACAGGAGGCGAAGGGGCCTGACGCCGCGATCGGCGAGGCGCCAAAGGAGGAACCTGTAGCGCCCTCGGTGGCGAAGGACGTCGCCGAGCCCGCGGTCGAGCAGGCGACTCCCGCGATAGCGGTCGCGACGAGCGGCGAAGCAGAGACGGCCGCCTAGCCGGGACATTCGAAACTATCTGCGTCCCTGAGGGGACGCCCCCGTCGCTGAAGCGCGGCGGGAAAAAATATATCAGACGGCAGCCATACGAAGCATGAAGGGCGAAGTGCGTTGAGCATCGTCTACCCTGCAGGCCTGCCCGGCGGGTTCAAAGGCAGCCGTATCTGCAAAAAGTGCGGGGCAAAGGTGGTGGGGACGGACCCGACAAACCTGAGCCTGAACTACGCGGCGCACATGAGGCTCCACGAACCGCGCTAGGACCCGCGGCGTTTCTCTATTTCACGCGGCCTCGCTGGCCAACAGGAAATGAGTGAGTTAGATGTTTCACGAATTTCGAACCAATCTGGAAATACGCTATAATAGGTTCGCCCTCTTTTTCGGGGACAATGAGGACCAAGTTTCTGGCGGCTGTTAGCGTCGGTCTGTTCCTGCTCACGGCTTTCTCTTCCGTCGGCGCGGCAAGCGCTGCGGTGCACGGCTCGGTCTATACGATAGACAACGAGGCGGCCAACTCGGTATTGCAGTTCCAGGCCGCTCCGAACGGCGCGCTGGTGCTGACGGGGACCTTCTCGACGCGGGGCAGCGGGACGGGATCGGCGCTTGCAAGCCAGGGCGCCTTGGCGCTGACCGAGAACGGGCGCTGGCTCGTCACGGTGGACGCGGGAAGCAACGAATTGACGGTCTTCCATGTCGAAGGCGACGGGAACCTCGCATTTGCGAGCAAGGTCAGCTCACACGGGGCGACTCCCATAAGCGTCACGATCAACGACGATACTGTCTACGTGCTTAACGCGGGGACCTCCACGGTTGCCGGCAACATCGCCGGCTTCGCTCTCGGCCACGGCGGCCAGCTGACCTACATCTCCGGGTCGAGCCAGCCCCTCGGCGGCGCGCCCGGCTCGTCTCCAGAGCAGATCGGCTTCGACAACCGCGGAAGCGTCCTGGTGGTCTCCGAGAAGGGGGCCAACCTGATCGACACATACACCGTCGGCAGGGACGGGGTAGCCAGCGGACCGACCACGACAGCCTCGAACTCGGCTGGTCCTTACGGCTTTGCCTTCACATCGCACGACTCCCTCGTCATGAGTGAGGCAGCGGCGGGCAGCCTCTCCTCATACGCGGTGTCTGGCGACGGGAGCCTCACCTTGATCAGCGGCTCGGTGCCCGACTTCGGGGCAGCGCCATGCTGGGTCGCCGTCTCCCACGACGGGAAGTACGCCTATACGAGCAACGCCCACGGAGGGACGATCTCCAGCTACACGGTCTCCCACGGCGGGTCGCTGACCCTCCTCAAGTCCGTCGCGGCCGTGACGTCCATACCGACCCTCGACCTGGCCTTCAGCGGCAACAACCAGTTCCTGTACGCGTTGAACGGCGGCCAGATAACGAGCTTCCAGACCCACCCTGACGGCAGCATCGCCCAAGTTTCAGTCGTGGGCGGGCTCCCAGCTTCAGCCACAGGACTGGTAGCGGGTTAGGCGCCGGAGGGTCTAGCCTTTGACCTTCACGCGAGTCCGTTGAGAGCCGACAGAGAGGTCTTCTGCCGACCCTCTTCGTCGAAGTTCGACGGCTGGAGCCACGTCTCGAATGCCTCCTTGCGCTTCGGCCATTCCGCGTCGATCATCGAGAACCATGCGGTATCCCTGCTGTGCCCCTTGACGACCATGTGTTGCCGGAAGATCCCCTCGAAGGTGAACCCGAACCGGAGGGCCGCCCTCCTGGAAGCCGCGTTCAGCGCGTTGCACTTCCACTCGAGCCGTCTGTAGCCCAGCGCCTCGAAGGCGTTGCGCGCCATGAGGTAGATCGCCTCCGTAGCACCGGCCGTGCGCCTCAGCGCCGGAGAGAACATGACGTTGCCGACCTCGATCACCCTGTGCGCCGGCTCGATCCGCATGTAGCTCGCCCAGCCGACCGCCTTGCCGAGCGCCTCTCCACGATGGCGAAGCACATGGGATCGTCCGGCTCGGCCAGCCGCTGAAGATATGCGTCGAATTCCTTGCGGTCGGCGAAGGGGCCTTTCAAGAGATACGTCCACAGGTGTTCCTTGTCCGGGCCGCACGTGAGTTGAAAGAGGGACTCTCCATGGGATTTGGGGTCGAGCGGCACGAGGTCGACGAGGCGGCCGTGAAGGACGACCCTCCCAGGGCGCCTCGCGGAAATCGGGTCGGTGATCGGACCGATTGGCAGGTCTGGAGAATCCGTCATTGCTCGTGCCCGGCCTCGTTGGAGGGTCTCACCAAGCATCAATGCTTTATCCGTTGTCTTTCGTCAGATTCCTTGCCTTCTGTCAGGTCCTCGAGGGACACGGCAGGGGGAAGAGGCTTTAGAAGCCGCTGCCTTCGATGTAAAGCCCAGACTTGAAGGGGGGTTCTTGAAGGCCTTCCGCGCCAGCTCGGAGCCGCCGACACCTTCGGCTGCCGGCCCCGTCCAGAAGGGCGTCACGAGAGGTCGGGCCGTCGTAGCGGCCGTCGTCATCGTCGTCCTCGCGATCGGTGGAACCGCATACGTCGTGTTCACCGACTCGGCCGCGAGACCCCCCAACGTCCTTGCGAACGGCGGATTCGAGACGGGCACCCTCCAGGGCTGGCAGACGGTCCCTCCCTACCTCCCGACGGTGGAGTCGTCGATAGTCGCGAAGGGGTCCTCCTACGCCGCACGATTCCAGACGCCCACCAACGACGCCAACGTCTCGAGCCCGTGCCTCACGGTCGGGGTCGGCTGCAGCCTCCTGAACACGTCCACGATATACCAGAACGTCTACAACCTAACCGTCTCCGAGAGCACCGGCTTCTCGCTCGCCGTGTACCCGGCGTTCCAGTATCCGTCCGCGTTCCAGGTGGCGCTGGAGTTCGGCCTGTCGCCGTCGGCGGCAGGGCAGACGGGCTACAGCGACGTCCTGGTCTACTACCTGGTGCTCGCCTCTCCCCAGCAGTGTTCGACCTACAGCAGCGACCTGCTAAGGTCCCGTCCGCTGGGGACCTCCGCCTCGACGCACTGCCTGTCCGCCCAGCAGGGCGGCTGGACCCTCTTCGGCAGAAACATGGCATCGGATCTGCCGTCTGGGATCAGTCCCTCACAGCTGGACGGCTCGATGCTGACCCTGAGCGTCTCCTTCGCGGGCGCAAGCGCTACCGACGAGGCATACGTCGGTTCCCTGTACCTTGGTTGAAAGGCGGGCGCCGGCGGAGGGCGCAATGAACCTGTGCATGGCGACAACTTTCTTAGTTTGCTTCGCACCTACCCTAGAGATGGCGCAAGATTTCGAGACCTTGGTGCATGAAGCAGAATCCAGCCCTTTTCAGGGTGGGAGTTCTCGTATTGGCGCGGGCGCTATCTGGAGGAGAGGCCCTCATGGGACTACCGCTCGCTATTCTCGAGAGGATAAAGGGTGTGAAATCGGATGCTGGACTTGGGAACAGGGCGGAGGTGAATTCTTGTCGTCGCTGCAACCGCTGCCAAAGGAAACCTTCGCTACGGAGGCGTATCCGCCGAACGTCCCGATAGCGACTGGCCGCCTCGAACCTTTGGGCGTCAGGCTTCTCCAAGCCAGTTCTGACGACGGCCTGCCCTTTGAGGACGGCTTCTTCGAACTGGTCATTGACCGTGACGAGTCATTCGACGCCGCGGAGGTCTTCAGGATACTGAAACCTGGTGGTCGGCTCTTCCCAGCAGGTGGGGCCTCAGAACTGACCGGGACATCAGCGAACCGTTTCGACGTCAGTAGCCCTATCGCCTGGACGCTCGAGATCGGGCTGGCCGAACTCGAAGATGCGGGCTTAGCATCGTTCAGGCGAAGGACGAGCCCCACAGGGCAGCCTTCTGCGACGTGGGCGCCCTGGTCTATTACTTGAAGGCCATCCCGTGGGAGGTGGTTGGCTTCTCGGCAGAGAGAAACGACGCCCAGCTGAGGAGCGCCCACGCACTGACCCGAAAGAACGGGAGGCTTCTAGGTCACTAACGCATCGTTGCCTCATCGCGGTTCGGCAAACCCCATTGTAAACAATGATGCCCGGCGGGGCGGCGCTGGGACCAGCTGTCAGGCGTGCCTTGCCCCTCTGAACTGCAAGACGAACATGGCCAGAGCGACCGCGTACACCAGGCTGCAAGCCGCGAACGTGACCCCAAATCCGTAGCTCATCGAGATGGCCCCTCCCAAGAGGCTCCCCGCCGCCGCCCCGAGCCCTGCGAACGCGCCGTAGAGCCCGACCCGCCCTGACCGGGCCAGCTCCAAGAACATGCACGTGCTCGCGACGTCGAAGAGCGCCCAGACGCCCCCCATCACGGCGAGCACGGCGAAGGCCGCCGTGAACCCGGCCTGCCCGCCAACCACGAGGAGGGCAGGTATCATGAGCATCCTCAGCGCTGCGGCCAGGAGCAGGCTCCGCCTCGCCCTCTCGGCGATCCCTCCCACGAGCAGGTACCCCAGGGTGTTCCCCAGGTCGTTGGCGAAGAAGAGGAGGAAGACGCTCGAGGCGGAGTAGAACCTGAGGAAGTAGACCGGGAGGGGCGAGAACAGGGCCGCACCGCCGAGCGAGAAGCAGAACACCCCGACCATGAAGAACCCCAGGGTCGGCTTGAAGATCCGCCTGATGCTGCCGGCGGTGGTGTATCTGGCGTAGGCGTGGGCGTTCGCCACCAGGACCGAGGCGCTGACGAGCGTGCTGGCGAAGCGCTCGACGCCCACCAGCCTTCTCTCTATGATCAGGGCGGGGTCGCGGACCCAGACGGCCGCGATCAGCGCGGAGGCGAAGAAGAGCGCCCCGCACAGGACGAACTGCGTCCCCAACCCCAGGACCGCGCTCGACGCGAACCCGATGCCAAGCCCGATGGTCTCGCCCGTGCCCTCCACGAACTGGAGGCGAGCATACCCGCTCCGCCAGGTCGTGTGGCTTTCCGACTCGGCCATCAGTATCTGACGTGACGGCATGCTCGCCGCGTACGCCACCGATTTCACGATGGCGAGGACGAAGAGCTCGGGGACGCTGTGCACCGTCGGGATGAGGAGGAGGACGACGCCGGTCGCGATGAAGGAGAGGATGAGGAAGGGCCTGAACCTCCGGACCCTGTCGGTCGCCCACCCCCAGAACATCATCGAAGGCACGAGGACCAGGGACGTCAGGCCGGCGAGGAGGCCGACCTCGAAGACGTCGCCCTTGAGGCTCGTCGCCAGAAAGAGGACGATGAGCAGGTTCGAGAGGCCGACCGCGACCCCCTGCGGGACGAGGCTGAGCATCCACTGTCTGGCGTCCAAGTTCTTCAGACGCGGAAACGGGCGGCGTAAGTATCCGCGCCGTCAAGATTCATTGCTCGTGTTGTGAAGAATGTTGCCGAAGCCCTCGTTCTTGACGACGCCTTCCGTTCGAATCGTCCAGAAGGATGCATGGCGACAACCTTTCTTCGGATTCGGCAACCTGTTCTGGTTGCTAGGTTGAATAGCCACCGTGTCCCACCGTCCCTGACGGATCATGAGGAGAGAAGCGGCCGGAATAGTCATTGCAATCTTGGTAATGGCGAGCCTAGGCGTCGGCTATTTGGCTGGCAGCGGTGCCAGAGGCACTGAGACAATCAGTTCGACATCGACCTACGTCAGTACATCCACCACGACCTCTACATCAACCGTAATCGCGCCCTTCCTCCCCGGCGCGACGGCGATGGCAGTCGACTCGAATGGTAGCACAGGCGTCGACTTGGTCCTTGGTCTGAACGCGACCAGTCTCAGGGTAGGGCAGAGCCTCAACGTCAGCGTCTCGCTCTTCAACGCCCTCCCGTCAACCAACTCGATACCCACCTCAAATGTCTGGGACTTCCAGGGAATCCCAGTAGCACTTTGGCCTCCATGCTACTTCATCATGCCCACTGAGGCGGTCGTGCTGAAGGGCAACTATACGGTGCAGGGCCTGCAGAGCGCGGCGAACGTCACTTTCGGCTATCAGTGTTCGCAGGGCGTCAACATAGACCTCTTGACCTTCCAACCAAGGAGCTTACTGGCCAATCTAACGGGACTGGGCGACCCTGGTAACTTCACGCTCGGTCCTCACCTGATGTCGCTGAGCTTTGCCACGAACGGCTACTGGGACCTCCTAAACAACTCGCAGCAGCTCAACGAGCCTATCATCGGCCAGCAGTCCCCTCCCGTGCCGCCAATCGCCACCCCGTTCACTCCGGGGGTCTACACCGTGGCGGTCGCCGACGAGTGGGGACAGGATGCGGTGCTTCACTTCACCGTGAAGGGCTGACCAAAGGCGGAGCCCCGCGGAGGCACGATGAACCCTAATGCACGGCGAAACTTCGACGGAATCCTTGTAAGCGGCGATGGCGACTTGCTCTGGGACGCTAGCGCTAAATAGCGCGATGTTAACACCGTGTTAATATGGTCAAGGCGATCGTGGAGATTGACGAGGAGGCCAACAGGGTCATCAACATCCTAAAGGCCCAATACGGGCTGAGGGACAAGTCCCAGGCCATCAACAAGCTGGCCAAGGAGTACAAGGAGATCGTCCTGGAATCCGAGTTCAGGCCCGAATACATCCGCAAGCTCTTGGAGGTTCAGAAGGAGCCGATAATCAGGGTCGGAAGCGCCGCAGAGCTGCGGAAGAGATACGGACTGAAGTGAATGTATGACATCGAGATCAGGGAGCACCTCGACAGGACGTTCAGGAAGCTTGCCAAGAAGGACGCCCGACAGATGGAAGCGATAACGAAGAAGGTCGAGGAGATAGCCAGAGATCCACACGCGTACAAGCCTCTCCGCTTCCCGCTTGCCGGCAAGAGGCGGGTGCACATCGGCAGCTATGTGCTGGTATTCTCCATCGACGAGGCAAGGAAGACGGTGGTCCTCGAAGACTACGAACACCATGACCGCGTCTACAGGACCCGCTGACGGCTCGCGCGCCTCGGTGGTGAGGCGCTTCGGCTACCCGGTCCGGCCGGTGCGTCACCCATCAGCCAACGTGTTAGTGAAATGCCCGGCGGAGGCGCATAGGTCCCCGCAAGCGCCCAGTCGGTCGCGCGACGAATACAGCTCGCGAGGTCAATCATCCGTCGCCCTGGCCTCACGGGGTAGTGACGCCTACGGAAGATTCTTCCGTGAACCTTATCTGCCACCGCCATACAAAGACCGCTGTCATGAAAAGGATGCTCCCTCTGTTGGTCGCCGTCTCCATGCTTCTGCTTGCGCTGCCACAGCCGATATCCGCGGTCAGCCAGACGGGCGCGTTGCGTCCCTTCGTCCCTTCCCTTCCGGCCGGGACTGCTGAAGGGCTCGCGATCAGCGGAGGCCTCTTCTACGTCAGCTCCATCGGTTTCACCGCGGCCGACGGAAGCATCTACGTTTACAACCAGGCGGGGACCCTCGTAAAGACGTACACCATCCCAGGCCTTCCGATAGTCGGGCAGGAGGTCATCAGTGGCAACACGCTCTTCGTGGTCGCCTGTTCCGCTACCCTCTCGGGTGGGGCGGTGGTCGCGATAGACCTGAACACGGGCGTCGTAAACCCGGCGTTCTCACTCGTTCCGACCGGGTGCCCCAACGGGCTGACGATGGGCGACCGCGGCAACCTGTTCGTCGCCGACTTCGCCGGTTCGATTTACAAGGTCACCCAGAGCGGCGCTCTGTCTCTGTTTGCGACCGGAGGTCCCCTGACGCCGGGGAACTTGATGGGGTTCACAATCGGTCCGAATGACATCACGTACAACGGGGGCCAACACGCGCTCTACACCACGAACACAGGGCAGAACACGGTGGTGAAGATTCAGATAAACCGCGGCGGAAACGCGGGGCGATCAGCGTCTTCTCAACGGCCGTCCCCGGCGGGGATGGAGTGGTCTTCGACAAGGCCAACCTCATTGTGACCTCTCCTTTCACTAATGCGCTCTACCTAGTCGCCCCAGACGGTTCTGCCAGTCCGCTGGTCCTTGACAGCACGACCACGAGCTTGGCAGGCCCAACTAGCTCCGTTTTCCTCGGGAGCGACCTCTACATAACAGGCATGGGCCCGTCGTCTGGCACTGGAAACGTGGAGGTCGTCACTCTGTCCTCCCCGCCTCTGACTTTCGCTGACCTCCACCCGGGAGCCAATCTCCAATACGCAGACCTTCAGGGCCAGAGCCTTCAAGGTTTTGACCTAGCAGGCGCCAACCTCCAGCACGCGGCACTCACGGGCTCCACGCTCTCCGGCGCCAACCTCGATGGCGCGAACCTCCAGAACGCTAACCTCGCGGGAGCCAACCTACAGGGTGCAACCCTCCAAGGCGCCAACCTCCAGAACGCGGCCCTGTCGGGCTCAACGCTCTCCGGCGCCAACCTCGATGGCGCGAACCTCCAATACGCGGACCTGTCTGTCGCGATCCGTCACCGGCACTAGCACGACGAGCACCAACTTCGACTCAGCGAACATGCAGCACGCCAACCTCGCCGGCGCGGTGTGCGGAACCCCCAACTTCATCACAGCGTCAGGCGCGAACCTCCAACACGCGCAATTTGTCCCCGCCAGCTGCACCCCGCCGCTGTAGGCAAACATGCCCTCTCCGAGAACGAGTCAAGGCTCGCGAAGGACGAAACGCCCCGGCGGAGGCGCGATGAACCGTATTCACGGCTAATGCCCACATCCTTCCACAAAGGATTTAATCCGACCGCGTCCCAATTCAAACGCTTGAAGTATAGAGTGCTCATCGAGCAGGACGAAGACGGTGTCTTCGTTGCCAAGTGCACATCGCTGCCTGGGTGCATTTCACAGGGGAGGACTAGAAAAGAGGCCGTCGCAAACATCAAGGATGCCATCGACGGCTACTTGGCGAGCCTCAAGAAGCACAAGGAACCGGTCCCGCCGGCGATCGATGAGGAATTGGTCGAAGTGAGTGCCTAAGCTTCCAGTCGTGTCCGGAATCAGGGTTGTCAGGGCGCTGGCGAAGGTCGGGTATCGTGCCGATCACCAAACAGGAAGCCACATCATACTCAGGCACGAAGAAGAGCCGCATCGCCGCTTCACCGTCCCAAACCACAAGGAAATTGCTAGGGGAACGCTTAGGGCAATCATCGGAGATGCAGGACTAACTGTAGAAGAGTTCATCGAACTGCTCTAGTGGTCAGACAGACCGATTGCAAGGGCGACCAGCTCAGCCCGTCCACTACCTATAGCTCAGCGTGTGAATGAAACGCCCCGGCGGAGGGGCGATGAACCCTTATGCATGGCTACAATCGCTCTTCAACTTCAAGGTCCCCTCACAACTGATGGAGCTGGGAGCCTAGTTCTTCCATGCAAGACCAATGACGAATCCACAAGTGTTCTGAAATTCGTTCCCGTGAACTATACAATATCCTTGGAAAGCATATTGGCCTCCGGGACTTACCACATAGATTGCACCGAAGTCGGCGACATACAAGGCAACAGAAGAGTATCCTCTCTCCATGTCAGAAGGGCCTTGGCACTGAAGACACGAGACCAAGACTTGAACGGGGATTATAGGAAGCAGGAGAATCGCCAGGAATTATAGGGTGACCGCGGAGCCGACAAGAGCGTATCGTGTTCGACGTCGCAAACCAAAGATGAAAGATTGTGCTTCAGCTCTTTAAGTTCTGCTTGATTCTCTGTCACCCATCTTCCGGCCCCGGCGGAGGCGCAATGAACCCCCATGCATGGCCTTATAGCTCGCTGCCAGAGAAAACGCTCTTGAGCATCCTTGGCAAACATGAAATTCACCAAGCATGCAACGGAGAAGTTTGGCCTGCTCCGGACCTTCGGCTTCACGCTTACCCAGGATCAGGTAACAGGCGCAATCACGGCGCCAGACAAAGAAGAACAGAGGCTCGCAGAGCATCTCAACGAAGGTCTTAGATGGCAAGTTCGCGCTTAGAGTGGTTCATGAAGAGCGCAAAGGCATTATAGTTGTGATAACCTTCTATCCCGTGAAGAGAAAGGACCATGGCCTATAAGTTGAAGTACGATTCAGATGCCGATGTGCTGCTAGTACTTCTGAAGGAGAAGGGGAAGTTATCTCATGCAGAGGAGGTTGGCGACGTGGTCATGCACGTGGACTCGAAGGGGAAGCCTCTTTTCTTCGAGGTCCTCAACGCTAGCAAGGTCGTTCCAATGATGGTCCAGGCGATGGCCAAGGGCGAAGCACAAGTCATAACCTCCTGAACAAGCTGCTCGAGTCTCTCTGCAATCCTGGCGTGGCCGATTCCTCTAGCGAGGCAAGCAGCCCGTCCACTACAGCTCAGCGCGTGAATGAAATGCCCCGGCGGAGGCGCGATGAACCCTTATGCGCGGCACTCATCTTTCGCTTCGCGCCTGTTCTACTAGTTAGGTTCAAAAGATTCCGCGTCTTTCCACTTCGAAGACAATGAGAAGGCAGGCCCTAATTGTCCTTGCGTTGATCACCACGGCGACACTGATTCTGGGCATCTTGACAGTTACAGAAGGCACTCAATCGCAGACAAGCAGTTCTAGTCCGGCCGGGACGGCCTCGACCTCCACCGATCAAACCCAAGGATTTCCCAGGGCCTCGAATGGAGGCTGGACGATGAACTACACCGGCTCGAACCCCTATCCAGACGGTTGCGGCCAACTATTGACGTCGAGATTCTATCAGGGATACGAACTGGAGGTATTCTCGTCCTCAGAAGCTGTCACCACGGGAGGCCTTGTCTGTGTCACGGCGGCCCTCGAATACGTGAACGGGACCATCGTCAACTGGGGAAACTCGAGCAACATCACCATCAGCTACGGACTCACCGATTCGTCCGGCAACGTCGTTAACTCAGTCCCAAGCTCCTTCACAGACGCTCCTACTTACAGCCCCTCATATGCGAAACAACGTACGCAGTTCGCCGTTTCAGGAATCTGGGACACAAGCATCCCCACTCCTCCGGGAACGGCGGTCCCGGCGCCCGGGGGCTACGCGATAACGGCCTCCACGACGTTTCCAGGTCTAGCAGGCACGCCGACAACGGCGACCACCTCGGTCGGGTTCACCATTCTTCCCCCTCTCACGACCACCACCAGCGCCTGCAACGCTCCGGGGGTCTACTGTGGCCCCGGCTTCGCAATCTCGAACGCATCGCTAATCTCGGCATCGACTCTGGGTGGAAACTACAGTCTCCTCAACTTCACCGTCCACGGAACCTACCACGACTTGAAGATCACATCGCTCAGCATCTGGCTGGCCAACGCGAATTCTAGCGAGCCGAACGGAGCCAACGGCGCTCATCTCGTCAGCAAGGTCTACCCTAGCTGGGGCGGGACGGATGGAAGCGCATATTCGTTCGATGTCCCAACGACGGGCTTCCACGCGGTCAAGGGAGCACAATGCGAACTCTGGATCGACGCCTACTTCGGGTTAGGTGGTCTCAAGGGCGACAACTGGGCTGCGCAAAACATGACCATAGGTTAGACGCGGAAACAATTCGAATCCCGGCGGAGGCGCAATGAACCCTTATACATGGCATGCCTTCTTCACGGCATCTAGAGCAACAATCGGCTGAAGGTTCTGGACCTCCCGAGTTCAGACCCGTTTCAATTGCACTGCCGATCCCTCCCAAAACACATAGACTCCGTGGATGAGGGCTGAGATACATGCTATAGCAGAAATCATGATGAATCATAAGGACCGAGAGGGCGCACGGCTGGCAATAAAGGCGAATCCTGGTCCATCTCGAGATGGCCGACCCGCTCCCATCGAGGCGGAAGGGGATAGTCATCTCGTCCTCCTGGAGGCCTCCGGGGATTCCGTTCACCTCTGAGAAATCGACGTCGGGAATCAAAGACTTATCTCCTTGGAGCAGGCTGGATATGCCGATTAGGTGATTTTGTTAGTCGAGGGCAGGAGAGGGATATCGGCAATAGCAATTGCCGTCGTCGCAATCCTCCTGATCGCAGCTGCGGCGGGAGCGTACTTCTTCTTCGTGACGGCCTCCCAGAACTCGTCCCAGACGACGACATGCTCGACCGTCCTTACAATCCCGTCGGGCTCGACGACCACCACCACAACTCTGCCGTGCGTCTCGGCGGGCGGGGTCGGAACGAGCAGCCAGGGAGGTTCGTCCTCGAGCAGCCAGAGTTCGTCCCAGATTTCATCCCAGAGTTCGTCCCAGACGTCCACCCAGTCGTCTTCGTCGCGTGACATCGAGCACCTCGAGCTCTAGCTTGACCTCCACAGTCCCGAGTTCGACCCAATCGTCATCCTCCAGCACCACGACTTCCACGAGTACGTCGAGCACGAGCCAATTCGGCGTCTACAACGTCACTTTCGGCTATGCCCAGAACTCGACCGCCTCAGGATCGACCACCACAATACAAGGATCTGGTAAATTCATCGCCGATGTCAGCAAAGGATCTGCCGTCGTGACTGGGGAGGGGACCATCGGGTACTCGATAACGGGACTCTGCAAGGGGAGTCAGGCTGTGAACTATACCTACACGGTGATCGCGGCCGTCGACGCCCAATCTCACAACCTCACGCTCGCCTTCGAGGCGCCCAACCCCCAGTCCTCGGTCGTGCAGATAATCTGCAGTGGTCAGCCAGGCACCGTGAGCTACTCTTGGACCGCGGCGGTCCCCGTGATCGTGTCGATACACGCCGCCCGCGGGGCTAATGCCCACGGAACAGCGAACAACGGCGGGGTATTCTGGTACTTCAATATCAATTAGCATCGGAAGTAGCCGCCGTAAAGTCATGGTCATGCCGATTCACTATCGCAGTGCGTCGGTGAACGATCTCTGTTAGCTAATCATGTGGATGAAATGCCCCGGCGGAGGCGCAACTAGCCCTCAGGCATTGGACTCCCGAAGAGGTCTTGGCCAGCATCACCACGGGCTGCCGACGGAGCAGTCTTCGGGCAGGGCCGCGCTCGTGCCGTTCGGTAACGCAGCGTAAGAAAAGGCCACGTATTCGCCGCCGTAGACGCCCTGTGGGGTCACGGCAGACCCGTCTGGAAGGCCCTCACCACAGGGCCAGACAATGCTGGTATTGGGCCACAGGAAGGGCATACCGGACTGCCCCGCGCTTGTCTGCGGAGTCGCTATCGCCCCTGAGGGCAGAGGGATCGTCATGTTCACCACGGTGTTGTTCTCGACGCCCACCACCATGTCGTTCGAGAACATGGTGTCCCCGGCATTGATGTAGTAGAAGGGGCCCGTCACGTTCGTAATCGAGACCCGGCCGGAGGCGTCCGTTACATACTCGACAAGGGGGCACGGAGCGTAGGTCGTCGTGGTCCCGTTCGATACAACGATTCCGTTACCTTCAACGACCGCACCATTCGGCACCTCGTGGACGCACTCGGCTATTGTAGTCCCGTCCGGGGTGAATACCACGTCGTTCGGCGACGAGGTCGGGCCTGCGTAGACCGTCATTCCCGCAATGGGAGACATTGTGGTCGCGTTCACGACCTGAGTGAAAATCTCCTCGCCAGACTGCGCGCCGGAGGTCGTGGTCATGCTGACCTCCGAGCTAGGCGACGTTGTGCTCGTACCACTCCCAGCTCTGCCGACAGACATCCCTTCGTAGGCCGCGACCGCGACTATCGAGACGATCACGACTGCCAGCAACGCTACCGTCCTTCCGACCGCTATTCGCGGGTTCCATCGTGGACTGGAAGCCAATGATGACCTTTCAGAACCACATCTCCAAACATTAGAACCTTTGTCCGAAAGAAATGCCCCGGCAGAGGCCGCAATGAACCCTTATGCACGGCCAGCCATCCGCTTCGAATTTGCAAACTGATATATGGCGCCCGAACCGAAAGATGAACCGATGACGTCCCAGGCGTTCGGCAAGGAGCTGGAGCACCTAGCTAGACCGCTGGTGGAGGCTGGAGTCTATGCTTCTCAGGAAGCGTTTGTCCGGGACATCGTCAAGGACATGGCCACGAAGCGAATGAGGACGTACGAAGGTGTCGTGAGGAGGTACACGGGCCAAACACGGAAGCTTGGAACGCTTCGGCACCAGATCAAGGGGAAGGCTTCGCCAAAACAGGAGGACGACTGGATGGAGTGGGAGGCGGCAGAGGGCATGCTGCGGGCGTGGAAGAAGGTCGCCGAGAGCTCGGTCTGAGTGCCTGTCAGCAACGTCAACACGCTCAGGAACTCGAAGCTAGTCCGGAGAATCTCCCAAGCGCAGGTCGACAGCACCGGCGACGCATATGTCCTGAAGGTGAGAGCTGAGCTGGTCAACGGCTGGTCATTGCATTACTGGGAGCATGGCACCAGCAAGACCCGGCGATACTCGTTCCACGTGCTTATGGGGGAGAAAGATGGTCGTCAGATGGGACAACGCGCCGCATCATCCGGAGGTCCAATCGTTTCCCCAGCCACAGAGCACGTGGGAAGGACAATAGAGGCTTCAAAGGATATGACGATCGAACTCGTTCTTGAGGAGCTGCAGGCAATGATTGGGAAGGATTGACGGCGACCAGTCCGCCCGTCCACTACCTATAGCTCAACGTGTGAATGAAATGCCCCGGCGGAGGCGCAATGAACCCATGCAAGGCGAAAATCATATTTCCAAGCGATCCTCTTGATGATAGTTTGATGGCTGCTCTGGAAACATGTGACTTCCGAGGCTGCGGCAACCAGGCCTATCGGGAGGTGGACTACTTCAAGGACAGAAGGTTCAGAGATGAAACCGCACGAAAGATCATGCGCCTTAGCGAAGAGGACTCGGTACTCTACATCCAACGGCTAGTAAGGACAAGGGCAACTGCCTGGTCATTCTTATGCCGGAAGCACTTTACGCAGGAAAGAGACGCAGGCCGGATTATCGGCTGGTGCGGGATTCTGACAGGGCCACACTAGCATTTCAGAGGTGAAGAAATGCCCTGGCACCGCAGTACGCGAAGGCACCATGAGTTACATAAGTTTATATGACTACATGGCTATCTGCTCTCTTGAACAGGACGATGACGCACTCGCCAAAGCTTGACACGATGCTGATGGTGGAGAAGCAGATAGTCGACCTGATCAAGAAAGCGGACTATCCCACAAGGACCGAGCTCTGGAGATCGCTGCCCAAGGGCATGGAGTACCAGACCTTCAAGCAGATCCTGGACTACCTAGAGGCATCGAACAAGATAATCTACAAGGACGAGAAGATCGTCTGGGTGGCGGCGGACAACCCCAAGCTGAAACAACTGTTCGAAAGAAGCGTCAAGCTGCGCTAGTAGTGGAACCGCCTCTCGTATGCCTTGTGCGTCCTGAAGAACTCGATGACATCGACATCCAGATTGCCGCCTTCGATCCTCATCGTGTAGGTCATACGCTGGCCCCTTCCGACCTCCATCCGGAACAGGTTGTCAATCCCGAGCTTCTTGTACTCATCGGGCCATAGCGCGTGTTCGACCAGGTCGCCAGAATCCGGATGCTCCTTGAGCGCGCTCAAGGCGTCGTCGATCCTCTTCTTCAATTGTCCATCGCGCAGGTCCAAGAAGAACGACGCGAATTTCGGCTCGCCCCTCACGGTTATCTTGAACTTGCTGTAGTCGCGCAATCATGGGTGACAGGCTCGCCAGCCTAATGAACACCTCCGTTAGATGACGCTGTACGGGGCGGCGATAGAAGATCGCGTTGAAGGGGTGGGGGTGTACGCTAGAAGCCCGCAAGGGCGACCAGTTCAGCCCGTCCACTACCCATAGCTCAACGTGTGAATGAAATGCCCCGGCGGAGGCGCAATGAACCCTATGCGTGGCGACAATCATGGATTCCAGCTTCATTCGGCTTAATGCCGCTACAGCCCTTTTCCGAAGACCGCATTAGAGGAAGATGGTGAGCAAGGTATTCGTGAACATCGGACTTAGCCTTGACGGCTACATGGCACCGGAAGGAATGACCATGGAGAATTGGGATAAGCCCGAGTACAAGAACTGGGGCGCAAAGTGGGGTGCGCTGATGGGCTGGATCCTTAATCAGCAGTACTTCCGCGAGAACCTCAAGCTCGGACCCGGGGGAGAGACCGGCCCGGTCAATGACATGCTTCGGAACACCACGGAGCGCATCGGCGCCAACATCATGGGCAAGCGAATGTTCGAACAGGGCGAGCGCGCTTGGCCAGAGGAGGCGCCGTTTCACACACCGGTGTACGTTCTTACCCACGAGAAGCGTGAACCTTGGGTCCGCCCGGGCGGGACGACCTTCCACTTCGTCAACGACGGACCGGAGAGTGCCCTCAGGCAGGCTCGAGAGTCTGCGGGCGGTCGCGATATTCGCATCGCGGGCGGCGCGGACGTGATCCAGCAGTACTTGAACATGGGTGTCATCGACGAGCTGGAAATCGCCCTGGCGCCCGTGCTGTTCGGCGGTGGAAGGCGTCTCTTCGAGAACCTGCACGAGCCAGTGCCGCAGTTTCGAATTGACAAGGTGCTTGATAGTCCAGCCGCCACACACTTGCGCTATGTGCGTGAGTAGGAACTAGTTCAGCCCGTCCACTACCTATTGCTCAAGGTGCGGATGAAATGCCCCGGCGGAGGCGCAATGAACCCTTGTGCATGGCAGACTACCCTATCATCACGGCTTCCTCGATGCCCCGAAAGTCGGGATCCCCCGTGAGCACCCGCGCCTTCTCCCTCCTTGCCAGTTGCAGGACGACCGCGTCGGCCAGGCTGAAGTTCGGCCTCCCCTTCTTCACGGCGGCGTGGAGGATTCCCACCTCCTTCGCGTCCTCCCGAGCCCAGGCTCCCACGACCCTTGACGACGTGGTGATGGCCGTGTAGGGCGCCTCGGTCTCCAGCCCCTCCCTGCCGAACTTCGAAACGACCTCGGCCACGGTGACGGAGACCGTCAGGATGGCGTTGCCCTCGTCCTCCAGCGCCCTCCTCACCTTCTCGCCCTTGTCGGTCCCCCGCAGGTGCTCTATCCAGGCCTAGAATCAAAGACGTAGAGGGTCATGCCAGAACACCGTCAGTGGGAGTCCAGCTCTTCTTCCCTCGAGAACGGCTTGAGCCGTGGGAACGCCCCGAACCAGTCCTTCCTCGCCTTTCGAACGTCCAACTCCACGAGCTCGCCCTCACGTATGTCCTCCTGCTCCACCACGTCCTTCGGGATTCTCACCACGATGGACCCTCCAACCTTCCTGGTCTTCACGACCGTCTTTGCCACGCTCGTTCACTCGGCGGCGTCCGCTCTTAAGGGTTACCCAACATTATCTTTTATGACACCTCTAGTGTAATCACTGCCGCCTCTCAAAACCTGCGGGCGACCAGTTCAGCCCGTCCACTACCTATAGCTCAACGTGCGAATGAAATGCCCCGGCGGAGGCGCAATGAACCCTTATGCGCGGCGAAGTCCCTTTCATGGTATTGAAGTACAAATCTTCAGACTCCTTCCACGAAACCCTTTTGCACTCGGACACGGTTAGAGAGTCGGAATGCCCACCAAGAACCGCCCGCTGGACGTGGTGATGTCGTACATCAAGGCCCTCGACAGCCAGCACTACGACAGGGCGCTCGAGCACCTTCACGACAGGGTCCGGATCCGGGGCCCCGCGGGGGAGACCTTCGGCAGACCCCTCGACTTCATCGAGATGCTGCGGAAGTGGCAGGGGAAGTACGACGTGAAGAAGGCCTTCGCGGACGGAGACGACGTGTGCTTGCTGTACGACCTGAAGACGACCGGACCCACGGTGTTCATGGCCTCGTGGTACCAGGTCAAGGACGGGAAGGTCGTCTCCATCCAGACCGTCTTCGACCCGCGCGCCTTTGGCCCGCCTCCCGGACGGGGCGCCGCTCCAGGCTAGGGCGAGCCTTCCGGCGGCGCGCGATGAACCCTGGGCATCACCAACATCATCTTCCAAAGAAGCCCATGTCGGTCTCATTGGTATGCGGGGGACCACGCTGTGTCGTTGCGCAGCTCTTGCATCAGCGCGAAGATCCCCGCGGGCGGCACGATGCCCTTCTCCGTCACGTAGAAGTCGATGTACGCGGGCGGTGTGAAATCGAAGACGTAGTTGCTGAATTTCACCTTGGGGTTGTGCTCCATCCAATCCTTGGTGGCGATCTCGGTGGGGTCCCTCTCCTCGACGTCGACCAGCCTCCCAGTCAGCGTTCCAAAGTCGACCTTGTAGGTCTCGGCGGCGACGATGAAGTTCACTCGGGCCTCCTGTGCGAGCATGGCCACCTGAGACACGCCGATCTTGCTCACCAGCGCGCCGTTTCCAGAGATCGCGTCGCACCCAACTATCGCCTTGTCCGCGTCTCCCATCATCACCCTGCAGGCCGAGTCGCAGATCAGCGTGGTGTCTATGCCATAGGCGGCGAGCGCCGCGGCGGTCTTGTGTCCCTGGTAGTTGGGCCTGGTCTCGGTGCAGTACACCCTGATCCCTTTCCCCATGTCATGCGCTTTCTTCATGATGCTCATCGCGGCTTCGCTGTCTGAATGGGTGATGATGGTGTCGCCGTTCTTGATGCGTCTCGCGCCGATCTCTCCTATTATCGTCACCGCATCCATGCTGTATGCGAGAAAATCGTTTGAGGCCCTCACGATCGCATCCCTTATCTCCTCGACAGAACCTCCGGACTCGAGACGCTTCGCTCCCCGGTTGAGGACGTAATTGACGCCGTTGGTCAGCGCAAAAGCCGTGGGCCTCGCTGACTTTAGCTTCCCTCCCGCCTTGAGGATGGGGTCCAGGTATTCTGCCGGGGTCTTTGCGCCAGGAGCTCCCATGGCGTAGTCCCTGAGGGCCTGCACGGCGTACCTCGCGACCCTGCCTCCGCCACGGACGTTCATCGCCTTTAGGTTGGCGCACGCATCCTCCACGGAAACTCGTGGGAACTCGCGTCTCGCACTCTTTTCGTCGCTGGGCGTTTTCACGTAGGTTGTCACGCTTCTAGGGAGCTTAATAATTTGACCCTCCCACGCGGTTCGACGCGCGGGTGAAACGCGCCGGCGGAGGGGCGATGATGTGCCTCCAAATCATCGCGAATCCATGTCACGATCCGGGCTGGTGTAGAGGAAGATCTTGCCAACGATCTTCTCCCCTATCCTTGCAGCGTGTCCGGAGGAGGCCACGTTGGACTCGGCGATCTCGTTGATCAGGGTGTGGACGTGCCTCGACTTGAGATAGATGAGCCTGGCGTGAAAATTGTCCCTCGTTATCCCCATTCTTCTGAACTGCGGCTCGACGTAGAGCCCGTGCGACCTCGCCACCCCGTCGACGATGGTCATCCATGCGATGCCCACGATTCTGTTTGCCATCTTGACGACGAAGCATTTGTCCCCGTTCCTGAGGGCGACGCCCGACCCATTGCTTGTTTGTTTCAGGCTGTGTGGCGGCCATGAACCGTTCTATTTCTCTGACATCGTTGTCCATGCTGACCTGATGCTTGAATCTGTGGTCCACCGGAGCCTTGTCGACGTCCAGCTGCCAGATGTTCCAGACTTCTTTGGGATGCTCTGCTACCTCGAGCTCTGAGAAGATGTAACTGGAGGGCTTGAGCCCGTAGAAGTAGTCGAACACCTCCCTAGATTTCGTAAAGATGGTTCCCGTCGCCTCGTAGCTCATCGTAGATGAACAGGCCGTTCTTGCCTCCCTCGGCGTTCGTGGAGACGTAAGCTTCCCCTCCCGCTTCGAGCGCCTCCTTGGCCTCATGACGGAGGAGCGGGTCAAAGAACGACAGTCCTCTTGGCAGGTCACCGAGCTGCTCGTCCACGGCCGTTATCTTCGATACCTGGATGCGTCGCTCGTAGACCGCTCACCTCACGGTTCTCCCATCCTCATTCCATGCTGCGAAGCACGTCATCGATCACCAATCCAGAATCGTGAATTTCTTGGTCAGCCTCTCTTCTCCAAGGATGTTGCCTATGACCAGCTCGAGGCTGTCAGGGCCGCGATGGAGACCGACGACCTCGTCGTCCTTCAGGGCGTCCCTGAGGAGGTATTCGAACTGGATCTTGCGGTCGGTCTGACGTGGCCGAACCTCTTGGTCCGCTCCCTTTCTATCTGCTCGTAGGCGTACATGAACTCGTACAGCGACCTGTATATCTGGTGCTCCATGTTCTCTTCGACGTTGAATTCGAGGTCAGCCCTGTCCCTCCCTCCGATCGTTATCTCCTGGAGTCCTTCCAAGTCCGCCCAGAAGATGGTGCCGTCTGGAGCCAACACCGCGTCCTTGTCGAGCCAGACATCGTAAAAGTCCAGCCCGCGTGTACGTGCCGTTGCCGTTGTCCCTCATCGACCTGACGAACAGGGTGAGAATCGCGATTCCGCTCTTGACGAAGTTCTTCAGGAAATCCATCGCCTTGTCGTTGTTGTCGATGCGGAAGAAGTCGAAGAGCTCCCCGGTGTCGTCGCCGATGGTCCAGTCCGAGTGGAAGTAGATCCTGACGTTGGACGGGATCAGCCTCGCTTCCTGGACCATCTCTTGCTTGAACCTCCTGTACCAGTACACCTGGGTCACCTCCTCTTGGAGAGCCTTGGGCAGCTTGACGATCTTCACCAAGGGGGCGATCCTGAACCCGTGAATGGACGTGGTGCTGGCGTCTGACATCTCCGTCGCCTTCATCGCGATGGACGCGAACTCGAGCCCTTGGGATCCGTAGGGGCATCCCCTCGACCACAACTCCCCGGTGAGATACCTGGGAAGCTGCATCTCCTTCTCCTTGACGTTCATGATCCTATCCTTGACGCCGTCGCCCTTCTTGAGAAGGCTGCAGATCTCTTCCTTCTTGAAGAGCTGGCGGCTGAACGGGCTGGTCGTCGACCCTATCCCTTTGACGGAGAAGTAGAAGTCGGTCCCGTCGATGGCCACGTATGGCTCTCTGCTGACCGCGCTCCTGTTGTCGTCGATCAGGAGCTCCCTGGTCCCTATCGGGCCTGCGTCTGTGAAGGGCTTCACGCTGTCGGGGAGGTATACCTTCTCGAATTCGGGCATCTTGAAGCTCTGAAAGTACTTGTTAGTCATCTGTCCCTGCGCCTTCGTATACGTTGAGCTTGATGGGCACGCCCCTGAGCTCGATGGGCTCCGGTCTGATTGATCGATGTTGCCAATGTCAGGTCATCCCATGCTCCGAGACCCAAGAAGGTCTATTGCCTGGGTCCCCGCAGTACGGGCATCTGTCGGCCGTAGATGGAATCAGGGTTCCGCAATACCTGCAATTCACCTTGGCGACATCCCTTATCACGACCTGCTCAGGTGGCTTGGAGCCCAGATCGATTGTCAGATTGGAAGGGCGTTGAGAGAGGGGCTGGATGGGGGCGTGTACGGAGCGGGCGAGCGCTTGGGAAGGGACTCCTTGCCTCTCCTTCTTGTCGCCGCGTAGATGGCAAGCACGACGACGACCAAGATCCCTGCCGCGCTAGGTAGCCAAGATACCATGGAAAGCCGCCTGTCAGTCCCTGGCCAGTCGATGATGTGGTCGGACTGGGAGGGGCGGCTTGCGGTTGTCAGAGGGTAGCTCGTCGAGGTGACGTAGAGGTCGTCGGTGTAGGTGAAACTCTCCGGCCTGACCTGATATTGCCCGTTGTCCTGTTCCACGTAGTTGTAGCCGACAATGATACCCTGTGGTCGGATCGAAGTACTCGTACCAGGTGTACGACGCAGTGAAGACACCGTACGAGTCGTTGCGCTGATATTGGCCGGTCCCCTCGCGTCGGATCGTCTGGACGTACCTGTTCTCCGTGGGAGCTGCAAGCTGTAATTCTTCGACAGCACGGTGAACTGCGTGTTCAGGACGTAGAAGGTGCTTCCCGACAGGAAGCGAAGGGTTCATCGCGAACCAGACGTAGAGCGGCCTCGAATACGAGAGTCCTCCGAACCCGACCTGGTTGTCGGTCCCATTCACGTAGGTGAAGTTGCTCTGATGACCACGTGTATTGGCCGGAAGACGAGCTTGACGTGGAACTCCCTTGGTTGTTGCTGTATTGGTAAGAATAACTGTAGGAGGCGGACACGAGGCTTCCGTTGACCGAATCTCATCTGCTCCTTTCCGGTCGTCTGGGCTGGTCGGTGTACCCTGTGTACGACCCTTGCCGTTGTTCACGGTGGTGGTCTCTGAATATCCGAAGTTGTCGCCCTTCTGAGGCGAGTAGGCCAGCGCCGAGTCGGTGCATTGGCCACGATCGCGATGGTCAGTCAAGGATCGCGAACAGCAGCGGCTGCGAAGATTCTGTTCAACCCGCAAATCCTCCGATCCCGTGGCTGTGGGCCGGGTGGAAGCCTCCCATCCCGCTGAAGGTCGAGTTGTAGGATGAATGAGCCACGATCACCGGATAATACCAGAAGAAGAGGCCCGGGTGTGGCGCGTATGTGAATTGTACCGGGGTTTCCGTTATCTTGGCCGTGGAGTCTATCTCCTTTACCAGCTCGTTTCGAACTCCGTGGATCATCCTGACCGCCAGGGCGACCAATTCGGACCGCTCCAACCCTGCGGCGTAGGCGAGAGCAGAGTGACCGCCTTCTCCATCAGATCGAGGACCTCGTGGGACTCGAACACGGGTATCGAAGCCAGTATCGCCGCTGCCACCAACGGATACTCCAGGTAGTTCCTCAGCTGCTCGACGACATACTTCAGCTTCTCCCCCACTTCGTCGGCATCCAGTTCTCCGATCGCCAGGAAGGCCGACCCGATCTCGGTGTCCTCGGACTTCATGTACCCCCAAGAGTCGAACATGGACCTGAACGACTGGAACTTGGTGCTCAGTCCGTCATACGGGACGTTCATCACGGCAAGTATCGCGGCGGCCTCGTACGACGAAGTGAGCTGCCTGAACTGAGCAAATCGGTCCACCGGATAGGTCCCGTCGAACCTCCTTCCCGCCATGATCGTGGCGGCGACTCCGGCGGACAGCTCCTTGGGGACGCCCTGCTTTCTTACCGCCTGGTCCATCTCCCTAAGGACGGATTCGAGGCTTTGGACGTCCTGAGCTGCTGAGCGCGGTCATGATCTCGGCAGCCATGAGCTTGTTGGGAGTCGTGGAGTCAAGACCCTTGAGACCGTTGAGCGCCAGGATGAACCTTTGTCCTATCTGGTCGGTGTCTCCCTGGAGCTTCGCCAACCCTATCGCCGTGCTCCACAGCAATGATGGGGCCCGGACTCGTGGTGTGCCCGTCGCCACCGCCGTCGTCCTTCGCGTATTCCACGTCTCCTATGTCGGGGACCGAAGGCTTGAGCACGAACACATAGGAAGCGGCCCTGTCAGCTATGGACCGCAGTTCACCGTAGGTCGCCTTGATCTCCGCTGAGAAATCGGTGAACTCTTCGTCGGCCACCCTGTAGTTCCTTACGTTGAGGTCGTTCAGGATGACGCTTCCGAGGTCGGTGAGCGACAAGTATTCTCCATCGTATGGCACCATCATGTCGACCATGGACTTTTTCTGGATGAGCTCGTTCACATTGGCTTCCATCGCACTTAGCTCGGATTCTTCTGTAGAAACGGCGGCCGTCTCATCCTGGGCCTCTGACGCACTTCGTCCTTCTCCTCTTCGTGTTCAAGATGGAATAGGAACGAGTGCTCTTTGCGCTCATCTTGCTGCAAGGCTTCCTCTGCCAGTTCGTGTTTCGCCATCTCAGCATTCGCCTCGGTGGTCATCTGAGACAATCTTTCTACCTCGTCGGCCCACTCATCGTGGTCTCCCTTTGTTGTCGTCAAGACATACCCGCCAGAAGAAAGGTAGTTCAAATCAACCGACGGCACAGGAGCAATAGGCTCTTCCCGGTCCCTTATCTGAGACAGAAACGCCCTTACTTCTCCGCACTTCATGGCATCATTGCGTCATGTCCGAGGGCACGGAGATTCTTAAGCGATTCCTAGTGTTGGCGCGTGCAACCAGTCTCGCGGCCTCTATGGCCTGGGAGATTCTCCGGACTCGTAATTGGCGAGGGAAGGACAGGCTCGGGGCGTCCGTCGTTTTCAGAGCCTCGAAAGACCGGGGAATAGCGACCCGGCGGAGGCGCGACGGACCTCATGCACGGCGACTACCCTAGCATCACGGCTTCGTCGATCCCCTGAAAGTCCGGATTGCCGGTGAGCACCCGCGCCTTCTTCCTCGCTGAGGCGCCCTGACTGCCGCTCATCTTATGCCGGTGTCGATTGACACGTCGATGCTCGTCGACTGGCCGGCCGCCACCACGAAGCCCCTGGGGAGAGACGAGGAGCAGCCCATGAAGGCGCAGCTCGACAGGCTCAGGGAGTACGAGCCTGGGGCGAGGGAGGCCTGGACCGAGCCGACGACCGCGCAACCCGTGGAGGTCCAGGCGATGGGGAAGTTGGCCGCCTGGCCCGAGCCCGACGGAGTGACCACTGCCTCGATGGAGGAGTACGAGCTGGGCGCAGGCCCCGCCGTCGCGTTGACGCTGCAGACCGGCTGGGTCGGCCCGACTGAGAAGGTGGCGTCCAGAGTCCCCGAGCCCGCACCCATGCTTGTTGATGATGCGCTGACATTCGTGCTGGTCGACGAAGGCCCGGCGCCCGTCCCGACGGTGAAATGGGCGACGACCACCGACCCCCACTCGTCCCCGGCCGCCACGGTGTAAGTCCCAGGGCGCAGGGGAGAGGGCGGGGAGGACGCCGCCCCGCCCACCGTGTATACAGTCGTCGCTGTGACGTTGGCAGACATCGGCTCCGCGGTCGCGTTCCCGCCAGGGAGCACCACGGCCAGGTCGCTCGAGGGCTGGAAGAAGTACCCTGTGATGAGCCTGATAAGCATCGGGCACGGGACGATCGGGTAGATCTGGAGCGGCACGGCCTGGGAGACGTTCGCGGCCGTGTACGTCCCGCTGTAGAGCGCCACGCCGAAGGGGAAGATCTGCGTCGCGCAAGCCCCGAGAGCGAGGCCGTTCAGCCCCCACTCCGTCGCTTTCGAGACGTTGTTCGCGGTGGCCAGCGTGTTGTATTCGTCCACCCTGATGGAGACCGTCACGTTGCCGTCCAGGCCCCCGTCGAGGACGCGTTCACCCAGAGGCGCAGCTGCAGGTTCTGGGGGGCGTTGACGTAGCTCCCGCTCGTCTGGACGGAGGTCGAAGATGACTGGGACTCGGTGCTGCTGATGTTGGCGCCAAGCTGCATGGCGACGAACAGCGTCCCGGTCAGCAGGACTATGACCACCGCGGAAATCGCGACCAAGACCTTTGTGTTCAAGGGGCTTCGAGCAGCCCAAGGACGGGGCGCATTATTAGTCCAATGTCGAGAACAGGCGTTCTACATCGCGGAATAGACCGTTAGGATTGGGCCGATTAAATATCGTCCGACCCATACCCGCGACGTTTGGAATGGCAGTGAAAGTGGCGGCGAAGAGCTTCGAGGTCAAGACTCGAGACGAGGGGGAGGTGCTCGACATCACCCGCGAGGTCAGGGAGGCGGTCTCTTCCTCCGGGATGTCCGACGGCGTCGCGACCGTCTTCGTGGTGGGCTCGACGGCGGCGATCACGACCATCGAGTTCGAGCCCGGGCTGGTGCACGACTTCCCCGAGATGATGGAGCGGGTCGCCCCGAAGAGCGGCGTCGAGTACGAGCACCAGAGGAGGTGGCGCGACGGCAACGGCCACTCGCACGTGAAGGCCTCGCTCGTAGGCCCCAGCCTCTCCATACCGTTTTCCCAAGGAGAGCTCGTCCTGGGAGAGTGGCAACAGGTCGTCCTTGTCGAGTTCGACGTGAGGCCGAGGACGAGGAGGGTGGTCGTCCAAGTCATCGGGGAGGAAGGTCCCGGCAATGACTCTGGATCGGGGGCTTAGGCTATCCCGAGCAAGGCCGCGATCTTGACGAAGACGTGCTCCGCGTTGGATGAGCGGGCCAACCTGACGGCGAGCAACATCTCGTACTCCGGCAGGTCCACCAGGAGGACAAGTTGCTCCTTGAACGCGCCGACGATGAATTCTCGCTTTCCCATCAGCTCGGCCGCGCCTTCTGCCGCCCCCCAGACGACCATCGCCGCGATCCCGAACCTCTGGACGAGCTCCGGGCTGGCGTGACTTTCGGGAGGAAGGCTTGGAGACCTCGCGACGGCGAGGACACGGCTGCTCTCCCGGCGGTCGAGGACGAGAAGGCTCAGAATCGTCGGGTCGACCTTTACGACGTCCCCGGCGATCTTCTCGGCGATCGAGACCCTCCTTGAAGCGGAGACTTCTTGACTCTTCGACATCGTAGCGCCCAAGCTACGCATCACCTGATCGTTATCTGCAAGGCCTGCTCTACCCGTCTGGTCTGGACAGCCTCGGGTTCGAGCATGACTTCGCCCTTGGGGCCTGTCAGTATGACGAGCCCGTGGGCCCTCAGCAAGGGCATCAAGACGTCCAAGCAGCCCGCGCTTTGCATCTCGATCACATCATAGGCGCACACGCCCATCCCCGGGAAGTGGAACTTCTTCCCGAGCGCCTTTTCGTATTCTACGAGCTCGACCACCTTGCCTTGCCGGAAGAAACAGGACATCTCTGCCGCCGCTCGGAGGCTCTTGAGGCCTCGGTGGGTGCTGTTCCACGCGAGCTTTGCGAAGCCGTCTATGATTCCGGGCATGTCGACAATGCCGTTCTTGATATAGACCTCGTCGTAGTTTGAGATGGTCAACCGCTCTCTGCCTTCAAGGCCTTCCACGTCGATTTCATCGTCTTGCATCGCCCTCCTGATCTGCTCGGGCCTCTCCTCCGAACAGACGTAGACCAGCCTCGAGTCCGCCAGGCCGTTTCGCAGATGGCTGAAGAGGATGTTTCGCTTGTTCTCCTTAGAATCGTAGATGAGGACGCCATGTGCCCCGGGCTGCATGACGTTTAGCGCATGTGCGATTTCGGGGGACACCATGATCTGTGCGCGATTCCCCTATTTTTGGGGCGGATTCGGTATTTCAGCTTAGTGAATCCGCAATCCTAGATGCTCTTCCTCATGTTAAGGGCGTCTGGCTACTGGTGATTGCGACACCATGGTTGGTCTTCCAGAGCATCCTTAGGAATAGGACGAACGCGAAATCGGGGAGCAGGCTCAGCGGGAGCGGCAGCTCGGATATCTCCCCGATCGCCGCGATCGGGACGACGAGGCCCAAGGAGAGCGCGATCAGGTTTCTCTCGTTCTCGCGTGAGCCGACGTAGCGAAGGACGCCGGCAAGGAAGAGGGCCTGGACGGCCACGACCACGTAGTTCCAGAGTTTGCATAAAAATTGGCCGCCTTCGCAAAGGTAGTTCTATAATCTCAGCCGACGCCAACCCAGGCATTGAGCCTGCAAGACGACGCCGGCGTCCTAGATTGCCCAGCTGTGCAAAGAGTTCTCGCCTTCGTCATACGGCCGCTTAGGGAACGCTAATCCAAAATGGGAATCGAGACGCAGACGAAGCTCTTCGAGCCGTTCGAAAAGGCGCGCGTCGGCGAACCGGCCATGGATTCGGCGGGCTCTGGCCCAGGCGGGCCGACCCTTTCTCATGAGGTTTCAGACGATGCCCATCCCGACCGTCGGGACGGCGCCGGGGCAATCGTCATCCACACATCCAGCAGGGGAATTTATGGGACCAAGAGCACGGAGTTCTGGATTCGGAACGGACTCCCGGCGGTGAGCTTCGCAGACCTCGTCAGGGAGTCCTCTGGGCACCTGGTCCTTCCAATCGACCCTTGCAGCACGGAAGACATGCTCCTCCTGAGGCACCTCTCGCAGGCTCTTACCGCGTTTGTGCGGCTCACGGAGAAGTCAGGGCAGCGCTTCACCGGCAACCGAATCAACGACGTCGGGAAGAGGTTCGAGTACATGATCGCCGACGAGCTCAGGAAGACTCCCCTCGAGGCGTCGGTGCTTGGCAGGCCCGGCTATCCCGACTGCGTCCTGAAGCAGGGCGAGAGGGTGACCTACCTCGAGGTCAAGACCAGCGGCAGCGTCCAGAAGGAGTCGAACAAGCACCTCAAGACGTTCTCGTTCTCCTCGGGGAAGAAGATCAAGTCGGATGCGAGGCACCTCCTCTTGAAGGTGCAGCTCGAGGAGGAGGATAACAAGATATGGAAGGTCGTTGCATGGGAACTGCGTGACCTGTCGACGTTGAAGACGAGGCTCAAGACGGAATTCAACGCGGGGTTCGGCGACCTTGCAGTCATCCGTCTGCTAGGTTCCTCGGACAGCGCCGCGCACCTGTTGACGGTGGGCGGGCAATCGGTGCTTGACGAGCCGGACCCGGCCTCGCTTGGGAGCCGAAGGCGACGACGCAACAGCCCCTCAGGCATCGGTGGTTGATGGCTCATGGGCGAGGACGCCGAGCGCTCCGAGCCGCCCCGGCGGAGGCTGAACCGGGAGCTCGTTCAGATGGCGCACCGCCTCGCGGAGCTAGGCCCCAACATCAACGAAATCGCCAGGCAGACAGGCCAGTACAAAGAGACGGTGCGCTATAGGTACCACAGGTTCTTTCTCGACAAGGGGATAACCGTCCAAGCGGTCCCGAGCTACCCAAAGCTCGGATTCAAGAGGCTCGATAATCGTCGCAAAGCTCGCCCGCTCCTGCGAGGCCAACGCAAAATCCATCTTCACCGCCTTGTGCGAGCTCTGCTACCTCCACAGCTTCACGCGCGTCATGCTCAGCGGCGAATACGTCATCCATGTCGCGGTGCCGTCAGAGCTGGCGGAAAGATGCGCCGCCGTCTACATGGCCCTGCACGAGTCAGGGCTCTTCAAGGAATTGGAGATCTTCGAGTTCGAGGAGATGAGGAACCCGCCGATGAAGCCCGAGTTCTTCGACTTCGTCAGGGGGACCTGGTCGTTCGACTGGAGCTCCGCCCGCGCGAAGGGCACGAAGCTGCCGTTGAGCGTCAGGCCGAAGGTCGAGAAGTACGACAAGGTCGACCTTCTGATTCTTGAAGGAGTTCGACATTGACGCGAGCAAGACGCTCGTGAAAATGGCTGAAAACGTGAAGGTGAGCTTGAAGGCGCTCGAGTTCCACTATCGAGAACACGTCCAAACTCGCGGCCTGATCAAGGGCTATCGGCTGGTCTGGCAGGGCACCAAATATGACCAGGAGCAGAGGAGGGCCGTCTCGAGAAAGGACTTCTACATCGAGCTCACAATCCTCCTGAAGGATGGCACGCGAGAGGAGGTGGCTGAACTCATGCTGCTCCTCAACGAGCACGCCTTTCCTTTGGAGCGAGGCCTACGGCGCAGCGTATTGCGCCGAGGTCTTCCTCCCGAACTACGCCTACATCGGGTTTCTGGAATACATCGACGAGTTCGCCAACAGGGTAGGAGAGAAGCTGCGCATCTTCGTCATGGACCAGAGCCACGCGCTGAGGTTCGTGATCGCGTACGCCCTCTTCGACGGCGAGTCCAGGAAATGGCTGTTGGACGAGCAGGCGGTCCTGAATGCGCTGGGGAGCCTGGCGCCCGTGGTCGGGAGGGACGCAGACACCCGTGGCGAGGAGAGCCCAACAGAGCGTCCTTAACTCTTAAATTCCTTCGAGGAGGCCTTCGCCATCATGGACTCACCGCTCGCAGGGAAGCGAGTCGCCGTGCTCGCGGAGAACATGTACGAGGACCTGGAGCTCTGGTATCCGCTCATACGCCTGAGGGAGGCCGGGGCGGAGGTCTCGGTGGTGGCCCCAACGGCCGGCGCGACCTACAAGAGCAAGCACGGGCTCGAGGTCAAGTCCGACCTGTCGGCAGAGGACGCCAAGGCGAAGCAGTTCGACGCGGTGGTGATCCCCGGCGGGTTCGCCCCCGACTACATGAGGAGGTCCGAGGCGATGGTCAGGTTCGTGAAGGACGCCAACGACGAGGGGAAGATAGTCGCGGCGATCTGCCACGCGGGCTCGATGCTCGTCTCAGCGAAGGTGCTGAAGGGGAAGACGGTCACCTGCTACAAGTCGATAAAGGACGACGTGGTAAACGCCGGGGGGAACTACGTGGACAAGGCGGTCGTGAGGGACGGCGACCTGATAACCTCGCGGGTCCCGGACGACCTACCGGCGTTCTGCGGCGAGATAATAGCCGCCCTTTCGACAAGACGGAAGCCGCAACCAAGCGGCCCGTCCTGGCACAGACTCGACTCGATAGTCGAGCGACGCTCACTTAAGCCCCAGGCGTCACCTGGCTGAGCGGTACTTCGCGATGATCTTCTCCGCCGAGGGGGTGAGGCTCGGGCCGGAGCCGTCGTAGTATGCGACGCGCTTGACCTCCTGCCCCGGTTCGGGGGTCCCCGTCGCGGTCACGAGGAACACCTTGTGGGCGTTCCTGAAGGTGCCTCCCCTCGGCCCCTTGTGCACCCCTCCCATGAACTCGAAGAGGGGGGTCAGGTCGACCGCCTTCATGCAGGTCTCCTCCATGAGCTCCCGGATCGCGGCCTCCCGCCTGCTCTCGTCGCGATGGGCGCCTCCCCCCGGCAGGGTGAAGTTGCTGCCGTCCAGGCTGACCACGAGTATGCCCTTCGGGGTCTCGACGATGGCCGTCCCCCTCCTTCTTGTATAGACCATCTGGCCGCCGACTCGTTCCTTCGGGATATAAGCTGAGCCGCTCCCGCCGGGTAGGCTCGCCGCCGCGCGCTTGCTCCACCAAAGTTCACCAGCGGCTCAACTCATTTGGTTTGGTGTGCCAAACATACCGACCGGCCGAGGAACGCCATGGAAACCATTGGCGAAATCGCGAGGAAGCAGGGAGGCGCTTGAAGCACGGCTCCAGGACCTAGAGCAGAAGAAGTCGTCGTTGGAGAACGAGATTTCGGTGCTCGTGGAGCAGATCCCGATCCTGGAGATGTCGAGATACGCGGCGCTCCTAGAGTCTGGGAACAACTCGCTCAGCCTGGTCAGAGACATGCTCCGGACGCTGGCGGAAGGCAAGCCCGCGCTCGAGCACGACGAAGCAGCCTCCCCCGTCCCGTCGAACTAGGACGCAGCAGGGACGGCGGTACTGCGCTTGCCCCAAGAGACGCCACCGAAGCTGCCCTACTCGCAGCCTGGGCCGCGGCTCCGGCGGCCTGGTGTGCCCCAGCTGCAAGGGGACAGCTTCATCGAGCGGAGCTCGTTCAAGACGGCCAGCGAGCCCGTCCTTGGGGCCGCCTCGACGGGTCATCATCGACCTCATGAACTGCACCCGCTGCGGGGCCGACATCCCCGCCGTCAGGGGCAGGCGAAGCTACACGCTGGTCAGCGACAAGAAGCTCTCCGCCCTCGTCGCCGACCTCGAGGAGGCGCAGCGCATCAACTCGGAGATGCAGGCGCTGTCGACACGATGGCGAGGAGGTCCCAGAGCCTCGGCGCGGAGATTGAGAGATGCAAGGCGGAAGGGGAGATCTCGGTCATGAAGGAAAGGGTCGCGGCCCTGGAGGCGGAGACGGACGGCCTTGAGGGGAGGCGGGCGAGGCTGGCCAAGACGCTGCAATCTATCGCGTCAAGAATGCCCGCCGCGTGACCGCGGCCGTGGGTCCGCACCGCTTCCGCCGGGGCGTTTCACTTCTTGCGCCTTTGTGAAAGAGGCGCCCAGACGGAAAGGGGCGTTCCTTGAAGTAAACCTTCTCAAGCAGAGGATGGGTATCGCCCTCTGCCTAGAAGCGGTAGCTCATCTGTGTGACGGTCTGAGAAAAAAGCCGGCCTACGCCCAGTTGGGCTTGTAGGCTAGCAGCGTCTCGCTCGTCTTCACGCCTTGCACGTCGGCGATCTTGTTCACTGCGGAGAGGATCTCGTTGGTGTCCTTTCCGTAGACAGTGGCCAGGATGTCGAATTCGCCCTGTACGACGAACGCGTTTCGGACCTGCTGGAGCTGCTGGAGTGACTGTAGGACCTTCTGTGCCTGCTCGTTGACTTGCAACAGCACTAGCGCAAGAGAGTCAGATGCCTGGACTGTCTTGCTGGTTGCAGAGCCCTCGACTGGGTTGTAGGTCCTTGTCGCTGTGACCCCGCTCAAGGAGCGGATCTGGTTGATGATCTCGTACACGCGCCTCGAGTCCGTCGCCTTAAGCTCGATTGCCATGTCGAATCTTCCGATGGTCGGCGAGAAGTAGTTGATCCCCGAAATGTTCCTCAGGTGCTCAGTGACTTGGCCGAGCATCTTTGGGGAGATTGAGACGAAGATGGTTGTTGGGTAGGTGTTCTGTGCGGTCATTGTAGTGGACATATCTATTTCAGAATCGTATTAGATATATGACTATATAAAGCTATATAAGTAGAAAGCTGCGTTTATTGCACTATTTGGAGAGCATCAGGAAACTGAAAGGTAAGGCAATCGGCGTTCCCTTTTCCAATCCTTTACGACGATCGACAGCTTCCCCCGATCCTTCCCTGTTCCCTCATCTCGTCGATGTATTCCCATGTATTTTCTGCTTCGCCTTGTTCGGAGCGCCAGATGCTGGTTGGTCTTTTGTCATGGCCCAAGGAACAGACGATTGTATGAGAACGCTTATGATTTAGCTCGACCTACTAGATTATTCGGCAACGAAGTATGACCGACGGGTTCGAGCGTGGGTGGGCCTTCGTATTCCTGCTAGCCGCCGTTCTACTTCTCCCTTCGTTCCAATCTGCGACGGCAGCCTCGGTGAGCTCTTGCAACGTTACGACTTTTTTGGGCCCAAACAGGCCCTCCCGCATATGGCACGCTTGGGCCCTGATTCGTCATTCGCGGTCCCGTTGGCCAACGGGGTCAACGCCAACATGACCGGAATCGTGTTCATGGTCGTCCACAACTCGCTGGGTCAGACGGTCGAGATCTCGACGTCCGTTCTTCAACTCGCACCCAACGCGAACGGGACGGCGATCGAGATAGTGTTCGGTCTGGCTTCCGACATGTATTCCGCGACTTTCTTTGTGGTAACACTCAGCGGCGTTGCGGTCTCGGAGACAACTACGGCGTCCTTCACATTCACGTGTAGCGAATGTGCACAATGAAGAGCGAATGCCCGTCATAGCATTATTCGTTGCGATTGACGGATTCCCTTCAATAAGGAAGTCCCTAACCACCCAATTTTGCTCATGACAAAAGACTAAACAGTATCGAGCGCCACATTCTGCTCGATTAAGGTCCGTTAGAATCCCACGGTTCATCGCTCGATGGCCGCAACATAATCCTGCCAAGTGTCCGTGATCAGTGCTGGGTCGTCATGGTCCCGTGCATGCTGGAAACGCACAGTTGAATTGAAGACCGTACCACGTCTCTGTTGCAATCAACCAGATATTATCCACATCAACGTACGTGTCATGAGCAACTATTCGTCCACTGATTGTGCCATCGATCGTGCTATATCCGGCCCAATCGAAGGCCGAACTGACAACCCAATACCTCCCTTGAGGCACTATCGTAGTCTCGTTCTCAAGTGTGATGGTCAAGTTAGTCATCTTTCCTGGGAAGAAATCCAGGAGCTGGGTGATGTCATACGCGCCAGTGTGAGTTCCTGCTAGCCCGCCCGCGTCTCCTGTCCACTCAATCGTCGCGTTGCCTTCATATCCGCTGACGAGTGCGGACACGTTCCTGGCCTCAAGAAGAAGGAGGTGGCTGGCGTAGGTTCCGGAGACTTGCTGGTAAGCATCCGGAATAGTTGACAAGGCTGCCGTTGTCGTTGACGTTAAGGTCTTTGTACTGAACAGACCGCTGCCGACAAGCGACTGCAAGATGAGAAGAACGATTAGAGCAAGCCCAGCACCTACGCCGACCAGGAGGCCGCTGCCCCGTGACCGCGTGTTCAGTCTTTCACGACCAAGATTCAAGAATAGCGGCTCAATTTACGGATTTGGTTCTCCTTAGACGACTTCTGCCGGATGTGAACCCAAGTCGAGCAGAACGTATGTAGCAAATCTATAGCGGAAGCCATGGACATTTATCGAGCAGTATCGAGCGCCACCAGAGTTAAATACCCGGCCGCAGGGTTGACTTTTCGCAGGCAAGTCTCGGTTCGACGATTCGGACGCTTTAGCTTCTGATTCTCTGACAACGATTTTCCTGTAGAAGCAAAAACAAAATTGAGTACCTTTGAAGAAATGAAGCTCGACCCCTTGATAATGAGGGGAGTCGAAAAGATGGGTTTCACGAAGCCCACCCCCATCCAGGAGAAGACGATCGGTCCGCTGCTGAGAGGCAGGGACGTGATAGGGCAGGCCAAGACGGGCTCCGGGAAGACCGCTCGCCTTCTCGGTGCCGCTGCTGCACTCGATAGACCCGAGGAACCGCCAGGTCCAGGCGCTCGTCCTGGCGCCGACGCGGGAGCTTGCGGTCCAGATAACGCAGGAGATGAGGAAGCTCGGCGCCCACACCGGCGTCAGGGCGGTCACGATCTACGGCGGCCAGTCGATAGGAGCGCAGCGGCACGAGCTGAGGCAAGGGGCCCAGGTCGTCGTCGGCACGACGGGCAGGGTCATCGACCACATCAAGCGCGGGTGGCTAGACCTCCGCTCGGTCCGGTTCGTGGTCCTCGACGAGGCGGACACCATGCTCGACATGGGCTTCATCGACGACGTCGACTACATCCTGGGCTGCATCCAGGGGAAGAAGCAGGTGTGCATCTTCTCCGCCACGATGCCCCAGAAGATAACGGAGCTCTCGAGGAAGTACATGGTCGACCCGGAGAAGATCCTCGTGGACTCGGACGAGCCCTCCGTCGAGACGCTCGACCAGTACTACGCGGTGGTCAAGCACGACGAGAAGCTCGCAGTTCCTCACCGACCTCCTCCAGAAGGAGCGCCCGGCCAGCACGATAATCTTCCGCAGGACGAAGCACGGGGCGGACAGGCTCGCGCATCGACCTCCACCAGAAGGGATACGAGGTGGTGCCGCTCCACGGGAACCTCTCGCAGAACCAGAGGGACCACTACATGGACGCCTTCAGGGACGGCCGCGCCGACATCCTCGTCGCCACGGACATCGCGAGCAGGGGGATAGACGTCTCCCAGGTCGCGTGCGTGGTGAACTACGACGTCCCCGTCGACCCGCTGATCTACTTCCACAGGGTCGGCAGGACGGCCAGGGCCGGGAGGGCGGGGAAGGCCTACTCCTTCGTCTCGAAGGAGGAGTCGGGCGATTTCGGGCGGATACTCAGGATGACCAAGGCCCCGATACTGCCCATGAGGCCGGAGGACAAGCTGCACACGTTCGTGCCTGGCACGACGGTCCACGGCAACGGTGGCAGGCGGCAGGGCGGATACGGCCACCGCGGCCAGGGCGGGCGGAACCAGCACGGGTACAGCCGTCACCGATGAACGGATAGCAGACCCCCTCGAGCGCCCCCTCCAGCCGTTTCGCGTCAGTCGAAGCGTACTTGCCTCGCCGAGGCATTCAATTCACACGCCGGCCAAGGGGCGAAGACGACTACCACCCATCTGGCCTGCCAGTACTGACGACGCTTGACCGCTCACATCATTGGGACTGGAAGTAGCTGACGTTGAGCGCGCCGTTCGAGGTCACAAGCTCGAGCAGCCACAGCCCGCTCTTCGTGAAGCTGTTCCCGTTGTCGCTACCCTGAGAGCCGTGCGGCCCCAGCGTTATCGTTGTGGTGCCATTGTCCGCGCTGTAGTGCGCCTGAGCGTGGGCCGTCCCGTATGCGTGGGCGCTCTCCTCCAGGGTCTTGAGGCTCCCGTCCTTGGCCAGCGAATACTGGAACGCAAGCAGGTTGTGAAGTTTCTTGAACGACGCGATCGGTGCGGAGCTCCCGTACTGGATGCTCAACACGCGGGCCTTCACCTCGTGGCCGTCGTTCTTGACCCCGACCAGGAGGGTGAGCGAGTGCCCAGCCGAGTCGGCTATCACGTAGGTTCGAAGGCTCAGTCCCCCACTTGCGTGGCCCTTGCCGTGGTCATCGCCGTCGCCCTTGCCCTGGCCCTGACCGTTCCCCTGGCCTCCCTGGCCGTCAGCGTGACCGAGCTGAGATGATGTCGCCTGCCCCAAGCCTTTCATGGTGACGGTGGTGGGGCCCACGCATCCAGGATTGCAGATCGCGTTCACCTGTATGTCCTGGTTCGCGGGATTGAACGTTATCGCGGCTTCGAGGGGCTGCTGAGAAGTGACAGCCGGGGCGATGACTATCGACTGGGTCCCCGAACCGGAGTTCCCGTCCCCATCGCTCGCGGCCACCGCCACCGCCTGAGTCCCCGCTTGGTCGCTCTGGACGGTCGTGTACGACCCGACCCATGCGTTCAGCGAACTGCTGAAGGTCATCGCCACGGGAGAGCTCGCTATGCCCGTCCCGCTTATGACGAAGGTTACTGTGCCGGTCGAGACGGTCTCGCCTCCCTGGAGGGAGACCTGGGCCTTGACGTACACGGTCTGGCCCGTGCTGAACGTGCTCTGTGGGACGGTGAACGACGAGGAGCTCCAGGTGGACACCGCGACGTTCAACTGGCTCGATATCGTGACGGCCACCTGGGAGGAGCCGCTGAGCCCACCCTGCGTGGCGTGCGCCGCGATCAGCCAAGTCCCAGTGGGGTCGATGCTGAACACCGTGTAGCGGGCTGAGTACGTGCCCAAGCCCGTGTTCGCCAGGGAAATCGTCCCTCCCGACGGGCTGTTCGCCGTCACGGTCGCTGCGGTGGCGGGCGTTCCAGCAACTGACACCGACGCCGAGATGGTCGCCACCTGGCCCCTGTTGAACACGGAGCCGGCGGAGGGGCTCGTTATCGAGACAGAGAGGCCCTGGGCGCCGATTGTGATCTGCTGGCTGCCGGTTCCAGTGTTCCCCTTGGAGTCGGCGGCCGACACGGTGACGGTCTGCGCGCCCTGCTGGTCCGTGGACTGGATGGTGTAGGACCCGGTCCAGGAGTTCATCGACAGCACGTAGGTCATGGGCATGGAGATCGAGAAGATGGTGGTGCCGGTTATCGTGAAGGACACGGCCCCAGCCGAGACCGTTGTGGCGTCATGAAGGGTGACCGCCGCCTTGACGTAGACCGTCTGCCCGACCTGGAAGTTGGTCTGCGGCGTGGTGAAGTCCGGCGACCCGAAGGTCGAGACTCCCACCACGAGCGTCTTGAAGAGGCCCACGCTGCGGAGCGAGGAACCCGTGTTCCCCGAGGAGGTGGCTGACACGGTGATCGGCCAAGTCACTCCGTCCGCCGGCACATCGGAGGCTAGGACCGTGTACGTGCCGGTCCAGGTCTTTCCCGAGCTGTCCGCGGGATCGACGGTCATGGGCACCGCCCCGCCGCTCGGGTTGGCGAAGCCGACGAGGGCCGCGGATGGAAGCGGCGAACCGTCCTGGTAGGTGACGGTCGCCTTGACGCTCGCCGATTCGCCGACGTTGAACACCGAACCTGCGAGAGGAGAGACGACCGAGACCACAAGCGAGCCGGAGATCGAGACGGTCGTGTGCGCGGAGGCCGCCTGGCCGCCGCTGATGGCCTGGGCGTTGATCGTCCAGGCGCCTACCGGGTCTGCGGCTTGCACCGCGTATTGGCCGGAATACGTCCCGGGCGTGGCGGTCGGCGACAGCGCAATCTGCCCTCCGGTCGGGTTGGTCGCCGTGACCGTAGCCCCGGAGACGGGGCTTCCCGCCGAAGTCACCGAGGCGGTGATGGTGACCGTCTCTCCCCGGTTGAAGACTGCGCCCGAGCCGGGGCTGGAGATCGCGACAGAGAGAGCCTGGGCGTTCGCCGATTGGGCGAGCGCGACGGTGACGCCAGAAAGGAGCAACAGCGAGAGGAGAGCAACCGAAAGCGTCCGCGAAGCCATGGACATGGATCTGTGGTCCAGATTTATAATACGGGCCCTCCTGGAATTGGAATACGGCAAATCGTTGACGAAGCGTGGGAGAAACAGCAATAATTTGCGCTAATGGCGATCTCGGTGTCCGCCTTTTGCAAGCATCTCGAGCAGCTCAGCGAGCTTGGTCGTCGTTCACATGGCGGGAAGCGGCCAGGAATCCACCGTTTCGTGGGCTCGTTGGACATGGAAGAGTGTTCTGGACCCCGGAACCATAGTCGTTATCATGGCAGGATTACCCCCTTTTCGTGAGTTTGTCTCCGGCCAACTCGGATTCGACCGGTTCGCGGATGCTTGATTCGATAAAGGCGACCCTCACTAGGGTGCTAGGCCCAGAGAGCGCGCAGGTGGTGGAGTTCTACGTCGACAAGCACCTTGCCATAGAGGACCCTGTAGCCTTCGAGCAGGCCCTGACCGACTTCCTGGGGTCGCAGGCAGGAGCCCTCCTCATCGAGGCGATAAAGTCGGACCTGCGGAATGAGAACGCGAAGTCCAGGATGCCCGAACCCGTCTCTCGCTTTCTCAGCGCGAGCGCAAAATCCCCCCCGACGCAGGGCACCCGAGACCTGCTACCCGAGAACCCTATGAGCAGACAGGCGCCCAAGACAGGCACTCCCCAGGAGAATTTCGTCAGGGCGGCCAAGCTGGTGACGAAGTCGGGAGTCTCCTTCAAGGACCTGGTCACCGAGGGTCTGGTGGCAAACAAGGGCGAGACCTGCGGGTACGCGACCCTCGCCTGCCTTGGAAGGAAGGCTCTGGACGACCCCAACGCTTTCGTCGAGAAGGTCGCGACGATCTTCAGCCTGGACGGGATAACGATACTGGATGACCTTACCGCCTATTGCAAGATGAAGGCCGAGGTGCGACGGGTCACCGCGCTGTGACCGGAAAAGGCTGGATTCTTCCCCCCGAGCTGAGGACCCCGACTCGCCTGAACGCCTTGCACATCCCGCCGACGGTTGATCGCGCCTCTGCCGGCGTGGCCTAGGTCGTTGCGTCGGTATACCAGCCGTCAGGCGAGCCCGCGAAGCTCTCGGGGCACGTGGTCACCCGGCCGAGCCTGAACTGGAGCCAGACCTTGTCCGCCCTTTTCGTTATCTTGACCACCTCGCCCTCCCATGACTTCTCGGGGGTCCTCATCTCCTTGTCCACCTTGACGAAGACCGCCGGGGTGTTGTCCGCCAGCCTATCGGGGTTCATCACGGCGCCGCGGAGCATCTCGTAGGGGTACGAGGAGACGTTGCCCACCCCGTCCCAGTGCTTCGACCGGCTGGTGATCAGGACGTATCTCAAGCGGGAGCGCCGTCACGGTCAGCCGGGTAGATAACGCTTCGAGCCCCAGCTGCGCCGGGCGGCGAGGCACAGGCAGACCGCCCCGACCTCGAGGACGGGCCACGCCAGGTATGGCAGGTTGTAGAACCCGGCGCTGAGCGGGAAGAACAGGGGGAAGCTGCCGTCGCCGGCGACGATGTCGAAGGCAAGATGGGTGAGGAAGGCGGCCAGGGTGACGGCCATGAGCCCGTATTGGCTCAATCCGAAGGCCTTCCTGCCGGCCCATGCGATCAGGAGCGACGCAAGCAGTATGAAGGGCAGGGAATGGGAGAGCCTGGCGTCGATCGGGAACCCCGCGGCGGCTACGAGATGGTCAGAATCGATCAGGACGGCCTCGAGGCCCGCCAGCAACGCCGGAAGCAGACGGCCGGTGGCGGCGCCTGCGGCAACCCCGAAAAGGAAGTGACCTCCGACCTCCGCCAGCAGGGCCGGGGTAAGATGCCCCCGGTAGGGCCCGAGGGACGGGAAGAGGAGGCCCAGGAGGCTCCAGGAGAGCGAGACGGCTCCGAAGAGGAGGGAGAGCAGGACCGCGGAATCGACGGGTCGAGGTTGCACGGTGCGACACCGCGCCCGGACCGCTGGGGGATAAGTGGATGGCGGTGGCTAGATGCCAGAGGGCAGTCAGTCTGCAATTGCGACGATGCTTATCAGGGCGACGACGAGAAACGCGACCCCCGCATAGAAGAAGCTGCCTGTCAGAAACAAGACGACGGCGGCGACGAGGATGGCCGGCAACAGGACTATCGCTGCGGCCACCACGAATAAGATGACGACCACGCCGATCACCAGAAGGATGATCCCTCCGAAGAGGTCGGCTATGCCGGTCAGAATCCTCTCCCCCATGAAGAGAGGCGCGCTCGCCAGCGCTTGAGCAATGCCGAGC
>CAWAOY010000008.1:0-19460 GCA_963783755.1 uncultured archaeon | reverse complement strand
GTGGTCAACGCCCCCCTTACCTACCCGCCCCGCCCAGTGAACGGGTACTTCGTCTGCGGTTTCATGGCCCCCGGGGTGGACTATGAGTTCACATACCCCGAGTCCCTGGGAGCGGAGATAAAGCGCACGGTCCCCAATTACAGGATAGGCACTGCCCCGTCCTACATCAAGAGCCTCTACCTCAAGGAGCTTCACAATACAGTCCAGGTTGTCGGAGACGCGTCGATACACCTCCTGAAGCAGATCGACTGGGACCTTGCATTCATTGTGTTCAAGGAGACCGACGAGGTGCAGCACTCCTTCTTCGACAGGCCCGGCGACGTCCTGGGGCTCTACCGCAGGGTGGACAAGATCGTAGGCGAGTTCTTGAAGCTCGCCGGCGACGACGCGACGGTCTTCGTTGTCTCCGACCACGGAGGCGAGCCGATAAACAAGAGGTTCAACGCGGCCGAGTTCCTAAGGATGAGCGGCTTCATCAGCCTCAACTCCTCACAACCGCCAGTCGGCCACCCCACTTCAGCTTGTGGCCAGCGCCCTATTCGGTCTTCGCCTAGAATGGCTGCTCGACATCCCGGCAGCAGGAGGCTGATGGGCGAAATCATGAAGGCAAGGGTCAGGAGCTTGCAGAAGTCGGCGAAACCAGACCAGGGATTCTACGCGGGGCAGGTGGATTGGCCAACGCGACCGCCTTCATCTCGTCGGGAATCGGCCTAGAATCAACCTCAAGGGAAGGGAGCCCCAAGGATTCGTCGACCCGGCCGACTACGAGGCCGTAAGGGACAGGGTCGCGACCCAGTTCGCAGGGCTGAAGGACCCTGAGAACGGCATGAACGTCTTCAGGTACGCCAGGCGAGGGAGCGCGTGCTTTCAGGCCCCTACACGGAACTCGCCCCGGACGTCATGTGCTTGCCGAACACAGGTTACCTGCCAACGGAGGCGCTAGCGAGCTTCGACCCACTGGCCGTCGCGGCCGCTCACAGGTCGCTATTCAGCCGGAGCACCCTCTGGTGCGGCACGCACTCTCCCTACGGCATGGTCGCCGGCTCTGGCCCGGGCATCAAGAGGGGCGAGGTTTCAGGAGCGACGCTGGACGATATCGCCCCCACCATACTCTACGCCATGGGCATTCCGGTACCGCGAGACATGGATGGAAAGGTCCTCACCGCGATGTTCGACCCCAGTTACCTGGACGCAAACCCGGTCACGTGGGAGGAGGTCAGAGGCAGGCGGGGAGGTCAAGGCCCGCGAACTCTCCGACGAGGAGAGCAAGATAGTCGAGGAGCGCCTGAAGGCGCTCGGATACCTGTCCTAGTCAGGAAATACGCGTCACCTCGTCCGAGGGCGCAGGAATAGCCGGTGTGCGAGCTCCGACATGGTTTCCCATACGAATCCTTTTTTATCCACGCCGCGGACGGCCGTCTTTCGTGGAGAGTAGAAGATGAGCACGGTTCAGACTTACGATATTGCGATTGTCGGGGCTTCCTATTCGGGACTTGTTGCGGCGATCACCGCTGCGAAGACGAGCAAGGTCCTTCTCATCGAGAAGAGACCCAAGCCCGGGACACCGACCAACTCTACGGGGGCGGTGCCCATCGAGTGGCTGAAGAACATGGGGGTGTATCCTTCAGACGATTGCATAGCCGGGACGATCTCAGGGTATAGAGCTGATCTCTCCGAACGACGACAGCGTCCAGATAAGAAACTCAGTGCCCGACGGCATGGTCACCTACCCTGACCGTTACGTAAACTGGCTCGCCGAAAGAGCGCGGGACAAGGGCGCGACCATACAGACGGGAACGGTGTTTAGGGGGATCTCCGGCTTCAACGGAAGCGCTTCCAAGGGAGGGAACGGGAAGATCTCGATCGAGACGAGCAAGGGACCTTCCACGCCAAATACGTGATAGGCGCCGACGGGGCAGCCACGGCGGTGGGTCAAGCGGTGGGAGTCGGGGAACTGCCGAAGCCCGAAGACCTGCACATCGGCCTCGAATACCACGTCGAGAACAAGGGCATCCAGGACCCTCAGATTTACCGTCTGTATCTCGGCCACGAGCTAGCGCCCCTAGGGTACGCGTGGAGCTTCCCAGAGGGGGACAACAGTCTCAAGGTGGGCGTTGGGATTCCGAAGAGCGTTGGGGTTACGCCCAAGAGCCTGATGGTGAAGTTCATGAAGAAGTATCCGCAGTATGACACCCACATCTCGCTGAGCAACGGCGGGATAATACCTACGGCCCCCCCGCTCAAGACCGCGGTCAAGGGGAACGTAGTCCTGGTCGGTGATGCGGCCCACTTCTGCAGTCCACTCCACGGTGGGGGGATATGGTTCGGGATGGAATCGGGAGCGCTCGCCGGCAAGGCGCTTGCTCAGGGCGACCCGCAGCTCTACGACACGCTGTGGAAGAAGGAGCTCGGCGGGGTCCTCCTTCGCCACTACAAGCTCAAGATGGTGATCTACAGCATGACCGACAAGAACTTCGACGACTTGATAGCGGTCCTGAAGACGTATGTCGCCAAGAAGGACAAGGGACACGGCAAGGTGCGCATGGCTTCCAGCGTCTTCTTCGCGGACCCCGCGTTCGTTCTGAGCATGGTGGGCAAGTGGACGAAGAAGGGGTTGGCGGTGGACGTCATCAAGCGCGCGCTCTTCCCCAACTTCAAGATCGCGTGATTTTGGGCTGCCCAAGGTTTGCCGTTGCGCGTTGGGAGGGGAGGAAACGCCGCGCGCTCAGCCGAGGGCGGCAGCCCGCCTGAATTGAGTGGTTAGGAGTGAACTCACCGAGAGCGACCCTGGCCTCAATAGTCAAGCTTAGGGCGTGGAAGCTCGCTCTTCTGGGTCCGGCGCCGTACTGGTACTTCCCGATATTCTACGTCCTGCTTTCGACCAACGCGGGAGTAAGCGCGATCGGGTTGACCGCCCTGGTGGTCGCGATGATGCTCAGCGCCAGCTGGGGCTTCCTCTTGAACGACCTCGCCGACCGCGAAGCCGACGCTAGGAGCGGTAGGGCCGACGCGCTCCACGGGCACGGCCTCAGCAAGGAAGCGATGTGGGCGCTCATTCTGGTGACCGCTGTAGTGAGCTGGGTGATAGTCTTCCTCATAGGAGGGGGGTGGATATTCAAGGGCGTCCTGGCGTTCGACTACTTCGTAGCCACCATATACTCGACCCAGCCGTTGAAGCTGAAGGTCAGGAAGTTTTGGGGGTTCCTAGCGAACTCCGTCATGGAGAGGCCGCTTCCGATACTCGTGTTCCTCGCGTACATGCACTACTACACCGCGGAGACCGTCATCCTTCCAGTCCTCATGGAGCTCACCTGGAGCGTATTCAAGCACCAGGCCGCCGACGTCAGAGAGGACATCGCATCCAAGGTCATCACGTTCGCGGCCTCCCTGGGCGAGAAGCTCTCGACCTCAATCGTGATGAAGGCCTTGAACCCGATTAGCGTGTTCTCGCTCCTGGTCTTGATTGCGATGGCCTGGTCGGCCATCGACTACCTAAGGACGCTTCTCCTCGCGAGCTTTCTCATCACCGCCATCGCCATCTTGGTCGCGTATCTTGGCGAAGTGGTCGGGAGGCTCAAAGTCTACATCACTCCCACCGACCCGCCCTACATAATCGCCCTGAACCTCTCCTACAGGTATGTCGTGCTACCCGCAATGGCGATTGGGGTCCTCGAATATCGCGCCGCATTCCTGCCGCTCGTGGTTCTCCTCGTGATCACCCTCGGTTATCAGAGCGCGGCGTACGTCAAGATGGCAAGAAGTGTCTTCGGAGCCAAGGCTCCGGCACCTTCTTGACCTTGGACTTTCGTAGCAGAACCACGGAAGCCGAGAAATCTTATTAGTCGAACGGAAGGCACGATTCGTGAAAATCCGATTTGGAGATGATCGCCGCGGAGGGGCTCACTAAGCACTATGGCAAGTCGCTCGCCGTTGACCATGTCTCTTTCACGGTCCAGGAGGGCGAGGTCTTCGGCTTCTTGGGTCCAAACGGCGCGGGCAAGACCACCACGATAAAGATGCTGAACACCCTCATCAAGATAGAGGGTGGGAGGGCGAGAGTCGCGGGTTTCGACGTCGCGACGCACGGGAAGGAGGTTAGGAGAACCATCGGTTTGGTCCCGCAGGAAATGACTTTGGACCGCGACATGACGGGGCGGCGGAACCTCAGGATTCAAGCGAAGCTCTACGATGTCCCAGATGACGTCGCTGAGAAGAAGATTGAGGAACTGCTAGATCTGGTGGACCTGAAGGGAGTCGCAGGAAGGGAAGTCCGTACATACTCGTGGGGAATGCAAAGACGACTGGAAATCGCGCTGGGCCTGGTTCACGCGCCTCGCGTCTTGTTTCTGGATGAGCCCACTCTCGGGCTCGACGCGCAGAGCAGGTTGATGATTTGGGACTACATCAAGAGGCTCAATCGGGACTTCAAGATGACGATTCTCTTGACGACGCACTACCTCGAGGAGGCCGACGACCTTTGCAACAGGATCGCCATCATAAACGCAGGGAGAATAGAGGCGGATGGGACCCCGCAGCAGCTCAAGAGAGCTTCTGGAGGTGACAAAGTGACCCTGCTGCTCTCAGAGACAAGGGATGAAACTGAGCTGAAGGCCATCCTCGGCCCGATACCAGGAGTGACCAAGTTTTCATACGACGGCGCCTCGGTGGTCGTGGAGGCCGAACGCGGGAACGAGGCCGTCCCCGAAATGATCGCTGCGCTCTCCCTGCGAGGAATCGGCGTGAAGAGCGCCGACGTGCACCAACGGACCCTGAACGAGGTCTTCGTCGAGCACGTGGGAAAGAGCCTTTCCGTGAGCGAACAGGACGATGGCGCCAAGATGATCGCCCGTGCAAGGATGCTCAGAGAGACGAGGAACTAGTCCGAGAATGCGTTAGGAGGAAAACGCCTTTGTTGAGGAGCACAGGACCGACGGCTAGCTTTGGGCGGCGAGGAGCGCGTTCCATTTCGGTCGGCACCGTTCTCCTCCTGGTTGTCCTCGCGTTCGTCTCGCAGGCGCCTTCTGCCCGGGGAGCGACGACAAGCTCCACATCGAGTTCGAGTACCACTTCAACGTCCTCCATCCCGCCGAACGTGTTGGGGGAATCTCGATAGACCAGCAGCAGTTTGTGGCGACCGTCCCCTCCTACGCTGTGCTTGGCACAAACTACACGGTCAGGGTGGTGATACAGAGCAGCGTGGACATAGTGGTGCCCATCATCGTTCAGATGTCCGCCCCGGTCGGAGCGATATTCTTTCACCCTCGGGTCGTCAGGATGAGTATCCCGCCCATGGGCTTCATGGTTGCCAACTTTACCATCCTGCCATTCGCCCCTCCCCACACGGGGCCTTACAACGTCACAGCTCTTCTCTTCGTGTTCTTCCCCCTTTCAATGAGCAGCCCGCTGCTGGTTGACCAGGTCACGGCCACGGTGTCGACCATCGGTCCCAACCCATTTCCTTACCTCGAGGTGGTGGTCATCTTAGCGGCAGCGGTGACCATTGTCTTGATTGCGGTGTTCTACCGCGACATCTCTCGCAAGGGAGCTTCTGGTCCCTCTCGATGATTCAAATTACCAACTGGCCCTCGGCCTTCTTCCACTGAGCTGGGCGAATTGGGAGAACTGCTGGGAGACATGGAATTGCCGTTCCGGGTGGTTGCCAACCTGATCATAGAGTCTTGCGGGGAGGGAGATGGCCGGGGCATCACCGGGTCTACAGCCATTCCTTGGCGAGTACCAGAACAAGAGCGGAAGATAGCAGAGCGAAAGCAACCAAGACTGCGAATCCGGTGATGACTGCTGGAGAGGTAATCGCTCCGCTCCCGAACATCAACGTTCTTGAGATGTCTGCGCTGAAGGAGACAGGGTTGTAGGCCGTAAAGGTCGCCATCCAGGATGGGAGCCGGCTCGAAGGATAGAAGACCCTGCTGAACAACATGATGGGAAAGTTGACGGAAGATATCAGCTGCATGTCGGTCCATCTCCTGACCTTGAATGTCAGGACCATGAAGAAAGACGAGAATCCCCATGCAAGGAGAAAGACCCCTGCCAACGAGGCAATCACCGAGACCGGAGAGAGGTTCGAAACGTGGAGCCCGAAGGGTATGGCTAGGGCGAGCAGGATGACTGATTGCGAAAGCCCGAAGAGGACGGTGCCAAATACCTTCGTCAGGGCTATCGTCGAGCGAGACACGGGTGCCACCAAAAGCCTGTCCAGATATCCGCCGCTCCGATCTTGGAACAGAGAGGAACCCGCCCTGGTAGCGAGGAGCATGGGCATGGCCGATAGCATCCCCACGGCGAGGTAGCTGAAGTAGTCGGACGCGCCATTGAGAGCGGCCGATGAGGAGCCCCCGGAGAATGCCGCGTTGAGAGCTCCTCCAAAGACGAAGACCCACAGGACGGGTCTGATCACGAAGGAAACGGCAAGGAAGGGCGACCTCACCCATCCTCTGATCTCCCTCACGGTCAGTATGCGAGCCTTCGCGAGCACGGAAAACGCGCCTCCCTCTTTCGGCATTATATGTCTTGACCCCGCGTGCGCAATCCCGCGCCATCGGAAGGCGGCTCCGGGGTGATGAAGGCGCGAATGTTTTTGAGGGTCAAGCTTGGGCGCGTCCAAAGGGGGCTGCTTGCGATGAGTGAAGGAGGTTGGCGTATTGGTCGAGACAGACTCTTGGAATTCCTTTTCCTCGGCGCCCTATTCGCAGTCTGCGTCGCCATCAGGGGGACGAACCTGTCAACCTTGATCGCGGCACCCGACGAACTCACGTACGCCTCGAGGGCGTTCTTCATTCTGGGGAGCAACTGGAGCTGGCCTTCCTTCACCATGTGGGACCAGCCTCCGTTGTTCGAGTACATGCTGGCCCTTGTGACGGTCATCTTTGGCGTCAGTCTAGACACGCTCAGATGGGTCTCTGTCATTATGGGCTCGCTCGCGGTGGTGGCAGGTTATTATTTCGCCAAGTCGCTCTACGGCCGAATCGCCGGAGTGGTCTCGGCTCTGGTGATCGCCGTGGACCCGTTCCAGATCCTGTATAGCAAGCAGGCCTACATCGAGGCGACAGTTACCACGCTAATCTTGTTCGCCCTGCTCCTGTTCTGGGAAGGCGTGATTAAGAAGAGGAACGTCAAGGTTGCAGCCCTTGGCGGGATAGTCTTCGGCCTTGCCTTGGACGCCAAGTACATCGCCCTCGTGATGACCGTCGCGATGCTCGTGTTCCTGGTGCTCTACAGGAAGCGGATTCTCCGATCGATTGCCGCGACGAGAGCTGCTGGTTTACTTCGGGATTGGTTTCCTCGCCTTCCTTCCAGTAATGGTTGACCTCGCCGTGAACAACGTCAACCCGTTCTATTTCGACCTCGTCGGCAGGTTCCAGCTGCATCAGGGGACCTCCATCACCAAGGGACTGAGCGTTACCGGTGGGATAGTCTACATAGGATTCAGGAACTTCATCCAGACGTTCTTCCGGTTCTCGTCGGGAAACATCTTCACGAGCTACCCGCCGTCCTTGCTGGACATCCCCGTCTGGGTCGCCGCGTCGATCTTCGTGTTCGCCTTCTTCGTGTGGTCTTTCCTCTTCAGGAGAACCCCCCGAGAGGGCTTCTTGCTCATAGTGTTCACGGCGTTCCTAGGCTTCGCGTTGTCGTACCCAGGGAAGAGGACTTACTTCACGCTCTATCCGATGCTCATTTTCATCGTGATGCTGGGGGGTTTGGTCCAGCTCAGCGCCGAAAGAGTGAGGATCGACTGGAAGCCCAACGTGAAGACGATCCTTGCGGCATGCTTGATCGCCCTGACCGTCACGGGGACGGTGATCAACGCGTTCGGCGTCCCCGCGAGCACAAAGACCGGGTTCGGGGATTGGGACGACGTCACGCCGATAATGGCTTACATCAACGCGAACCACGTGACGAACGGCTCTGTGGCGATAAGCCTGAGCCTGATCGGCTACTACATCTTGAGGGACAACGTGAACGTGTCAATAGCTTGGATGCTGCAGGAGCAGTATTACTACCGCGAGTCTGCGCAGAACCAATCGATGCAGAGCCCGCTAGAAGGGACCTATCCGCTCTTCAGGGTGATTTCGCTATCGATAGTAGAAAGGACGCATCCTCAGTTCGTTGTGATACCTGCCGTGTATTACAACGTCACGCCCGGCCCATTCCAGCAATACATGACGGCCAACTATTATGAGCCTCTCAACCTCCAGCACATCTACCTGTTTGAAATCAGGCCTACGGCACCGGGGCCGTAGCCGAGCGACCGCAACCGGGCAGCTCACCCCAAGTAGCCCAAGTCGCGAAGTCGCCCCGATACGAGGGCCTCCTCATCAGGCGAAAGGGGGGCTGCCTGCGGAGTCGAATGGACCGCGCTCTTCTCAAAGCCGACGAGGTCGTTCAGAAGCGAATCTGCCACGTTTCTCTGACCCGACTGGTCGACTTTCTCTCCGTTGAGGCTGAACTCTTCGACCTCCTTGGTAGTCCAGTCGACGACTAGCTTGTAACCGTCTCGGAATACGGCCTTCCGCGGCCTGTCCACTCGTTGTCTGACCTCGTCGAACTTTGCCCTGAGTACGGGGTCGTTCACCGTCGGCGGCTTGTGAACGACGCCAAAGGATTCTGAGAACGTCTCCTCTGTGCTCCTCATGAAGGCATCCTCCCCGCCGCACGTCCTCACCACGAGCGAGTGAACATCGCACAGGTTCTGGTACCCGCCCGCCGAGCCCGGTTTCCCGCCGGCGGGGTACTTCACGATGAGGGGCACCTCCAAGATTTCGTCGTGAAGGAATGTGCCGTGGCCATAGAATCCGTGCTCCTTGAATTCCTGCCCGTGGTCTGAGGTGGCTATTATGAGAGCGTCTTCGTAGAGCCCGTTCTTTTTCAGCAATCCCATGAGGCGCCCGAAGTACTCGTCAGCCTGGGAGACCGCGCCAGAGTAGGCGCGCTTGAGGTCGCCGACCACTTCGCCAGGATCTCTCTGTATTCGTACAGGTCGGCGTTGTGCACGCTGTTGAACGGGCCGAGGTTTGCGTGTTTCTGCTCGAACGCGGTGTACGGCTCGTGAGTCTCCATGAAGTTGACGAAGAGGAAGAAGGGAGGGGAAAGCTTGATCCCCGAGAGCCTCTCCAGGAGGAAGTTTCCTCCTTTGCTCCTGGGGAAACCGGCTATCTTCCTACTCTTCTGCATTCGGCCGTAGATCGAGTAGAGCCTCCAAAGCTCAGCGAACTTGCCTCGAGAAACGAGGTCGAGGACGGTCCCGGCCCTCCCCCTCCCTTTTTCGAAGGTCTCTTGCATGAAGGCCCTTTCTTCGGGAGACACGAGCCGCCTGTCGTACGCCTTGAACGAGTCGAAGCCTCTGTCGAACCCCTCTCTCAGGGTGAGGGTGGCGTTCGCAGGCAGGCCTATCGTCTGATACCCCTTCTTTTTCAGCTCCTCTGATAGGGTCAGGCCGGCGACGTCCTTCATCAGGCCTAGAGTCTCGGACAGCCCCATCTCATGGGACTCGTGGACGCCGTGCTCGCCGGGGAACTTGCCCGTGAAGATCGAAGCGTGAGATGGGATCGTCCAAGGAGCGGGTGCGATACACTCTCGATAGACAGAAGCCCCCGCAGAGAAGGAATCCAGATTCGGGGTGTGAGCGCTTCCGCCATACACGGGAAGAACATCCTTCCGCATGGCGTCGAACACTACGACGACGACCGGTGGGGACGCCAAGTACGGCGGCCGGGACTCCGCGCGTATATGAGGCTATTCGGCTGCAGATTGGGTTTCTTCCCGAGAACAACGCGCCCTCGGCGCGAGGCAAGGGCTCGAGTCAGAGGTAGCCTAGCTCGCGGAGTCTCTCGGATATCGTACTCTCTTCCTCCTGGGTTAGGGGGGCGGACGCAGGCTCCTCTGAGACGGCGGCTTCTTGGAGGCTCCCGAGCTCGGACATCATCGCTTCGACCTCCGACGGAAAGTCCTTCGGGTCGGCTCGCCTGCCCCCGCGGAAGAGGCCCTCGATCCGCCCGCTGGTGCCGTCGACGAGGAGCGTCCTTCCGTCCTTGGAGACGGTCTTCAAAGGCCTGTCGACCCTGTTCCTGACTTCGGCAATCTTCTTAGCGAATTCCGGGTCTGCGGTGGCTGGAGGGGACTGTTGGGTCCCGAACGACTGTGCGAAGGTGACCTCGGTGCTCAGACTCTCGTCGTCGGTTCCGCCTTCGACTGCGTGAAGGATGTACGAAGGTAGGCCGACCAGGTTCTGGTATCCCTCTCCTACTGAAGCCTTTATGCCTCTCGGATGCTTGACGAGCAGAGGGACCGCAAGTATCTCATCGTGAAGGAAGGTCCCGTGACCGTAGTAACCGTTCTCCATGAGGGCCTGGCCGTGGTCCGAGGTGACGACGACCAGCGTGTTTTCGTAGACCCCCTTCTCTTTGAGAAGCAAGATCAGCCTGCCAAAGCATGAGTCAGCTCGGGTCGCGCTCGCGTAGTACCCCGCTTTGATGAGCCGCATCGCCTCCTCGCCTATCGTCTTGTATCCGTAGAGGTCGGCGGCGCCTACGGAAGGGAATGGGCCCCTGTTGCCGACGTCGAGCTCGTAGTCGACATAGGGGTCGTGGTTCTCCATGAAATTGGCAAAGAGGAAGTATGGGGGCTCCAACTTCGTCTCGCGCATCCGCTCGAGCAGGAGATTCCCACCCTTTCCCTTCGGGTAGTCGAAGCTCTTCCTGTACTTGCTTATCCGCCTCTGGCTGGAGTAGAGCTTGAGGAGCTTCCCGAACTGCCCTCTTCTTACGAACTTCCACACGATCCTCGGCTTGCTCTTCCCCTCCTCGACCGCCTCTTTGACCAGCGCCGCTTCTTCTGGTGATACGACGCGCTTGAAGTTAGCAGAGAACGAGTCGAACCCCCTGTCGAAGCCCGGTTTGGCCGTGAGCATCGGGTTCGCTGGGAAACCTACCGTCTGGTATCCCATCCCCTTCAGCGACTCGGCAAGCATCTTCCCCTTCACTCCCTCCGGCATTCCCACAAGGTCGATGACCTTCCTGTCTCTCGTCTCGTGGACGCCGTGCTGGGAGGGATACTTGCCCGAGAAGAGAGAGACGTGCGAGGGAATCGTCCAGGGCGACGGCGAGATGCAGTTCGGGTAGACGGTGGCCTCCCTGCAGAAAGAGTCGAAATTGGGGGTCGCGGCCGTCCCGCCGTACGCCCCCAGCGCGTCCCTCCTCATGGTGTCGAACACGAGGAGGACGACGTTCGGCGGCTGTGCCAAGGCCTTTGCTCGACCTTCAGTACGTATTTTACACTTTGGTGCACGACAACGCGAACGTCTCATTGTTCAAGGCTCGTCCACCGGAGATCGAATGGATGCCCTCTTCGCGACCTCGTGAGGGTCTGCGGGCAGGATTTCTGCGGTCGCGGTTCGACACGTTTATGTGCGCGCCAGATTCTGCGCGCAGTCGCGCTCCTTGGCAGCCAAGAATCTCTCAGCGACGAGCCTAAGGGAAGTTCCCGGGGGGTTCATGTTCAGGATAGGCAAGAACCCCTTCAACTTGCTGCGCAACGCTTGGAAGAAGTACGGGGACGTCTGCTACGTCAGCGGAGGGCGAGGACGCCTCTATCTCGTGAACAACCCTGATTACATCCACGACATACTGGTGGTGGACCACAAGAACTTTGTCAAGAGGAGCCCCCTCAAATTCCTTGGGAACGGGCTGATCACCAGCAACGGAGAATACCACCATAGGCAGAAGAGACTCATCCAGCCGGCCTTCCACAAGGAAAGGATTGCATCCTACGGGAAGATCGTCACGGACTACACGCAGCGGATGTGCGAAGAGTGGAAGGACGGCGATGTGATAGACATGCAGGCGCCGACCATGCGCCTTACCCTGCAGATCGTCGCGAAGGCGCTCTTCGGGACAGACGTTGAGGATGCCTGGAAGGATGTGGGTCGGTCGGCCACTTCAATCATCGACTACTTGGACAGGCTGACCGGCCCGACCGCCCCCATAGTCCGCCGCCTCCCGACGAGTAGAAAGTACCTGGAGGCAGTGGAGACCCTCGACGGGATCGTTTACAAGATCATCGCGGAGCGGAGAAAGAATCCAGAGTCGAACACCTCTGACCTTCTCGCGATGTTGCTACGAGCGCGGAGCGAAGATGGAGAGATGATGTCTGACGAGCAGCTTAGAGACGAGACGATAACTCTCCTTTTCGCCGGGCACGAGACGACATCGACCGCGCTCATCTGGACATGGTACCTTCTCGCTAAGAGTCCGGCGGTGGTGGAGAAACTGCACCAGGAGCTCGACCCGTTGCTGCCGATGGGAGCGGCCCCGACAGCCCAAGACGTCCCTAACCTGCCCTACACGACGAAGGTATTCACCGAGGCGCTGAGGATGTACCCCTCCGTCCGATTGATCCCGAGGGTGGCTGTCAACGACTACGAGGTGGGGGGTATGCGAATCCCCGCGGGTTCCCTTGTGTTGATGAGCCAGTACCTCATTCATCACGATTCCAGGTTCTACAAAGACCCAGAGGAATTCAATCCCGACCGGTGGACGCCTGAGATGGAGGCGAAGCTTCCAGAGTTCGCGTACTTCCCGTTCGGGGGCGGACCACGCCGCTGCGTCGGGGAGCCGTTCGCTTGGATGGAGGCCACACTGATAATAGCGATGGTAGCCCGCGCCTGGAAGATGTCTCTGGTTCCGGGCGAGAAGTACGAACTACGGCCTCGTGTAGGGTCCCGCCCGAAGCACGGCATAAGGCTGAAGCTGACCAAGCTCTGACCCCGATGGCGCTCGTGAACCGGCGTTCAGCGTCGTCTTCTGAGATAGAAGAACGCGGCTATGATCACGAGGAGAACCACTATCTCTAGCGCCACGATCCCCGGACTGAATATGCCGTTGCCTCCGCCCGTCGTCGATAGCGAGCTGACATGGGTCTTCTGAGTAGCCGAGGTGGTCGTCGTCTCGTTAGTCTGCGACCCGGACGAAGTCGTGGACGAAGACGCGCCGCTGGGTGAGGTAGATGAAGACGCGGTGTTAGATGATGTACTGGTGGACGAGCCGATGGCCGCGGCTATCAGAGTCTGAAGGGCGGAGAATATCGGGGTCCTCTGCTGAAACAAGGAGATTATCTGCGCGGAACTCGTGGGGGAGTTTGCGGTCAGGCTGTAGGACGCAAAGTGGTCGGTGTAGAACGGGATGAGGAACGCGGCATGGATTGACAAGGCAAAGCTGTAGATGGATTGGATCCACTGGGCATCCTGGTTGGCCTGGCCGTCCAGGGGGGCGCCGCTCGCTGTTGACCACGTCTCTGGAATCCAGACTGCCTTCGAGGGAGGATTCTTCGAGAGGTAGTTCTGCGTTGCTGTCTGGTCGCTCGGGCCGTATATGTCAAACCCGATGAAGGAGACCCCCGATATAGCTTGGACCCGGTTGAGATAGTCGGAAAAGAAGGCGCCGTTGGCCTGAGCGAGGCTGTTGGCGGCGATGGCGACCCCGACCACTGTGGAGGGGGAGGCCGCGTGGACGGCGTTCGTGAGGTTCTGCGTGAGGCCCAGCCAGACGCTGACGTTCTGAAACTGGGGGTTCGTGGTGGCATCGCTGACCATGGGCACATACCATCCGGGCTCCTTGATTACGATGTAGTAGTTGGGTTGATACAGCGCGGCGAGCGTCGAGACTCGTGGAGCCCACGCTGCCAAGAACTGGCTCCAGGTGAGCTGACCGCCGTTGCGATACGACTCCGAAGAGGCGTCGGCGATTATTAGGCACTTTCCGGCGGCCTTTATAGCCTGAACCAGGCTTGTCATTTCGTTGATTGCCGTCTGGTTTTTCTGGAGCCAGGGAGCATAGCCGAGGTCGATCCTTATGCACTTCACGTTTGTCGACAGCAGCATGTTGAGGTCGGCGTTCTCTACCGCGACGGTGTTGTAGCTCGTCTCCGGGCCGCCATAGCTCGCCCGGGCAAAGACGGCGGCAAAACTTGGGCGTACACCTTCGCCAATTGCCTGACCGAAAGCTTGCCTGGTGGTGGCGGCCGGGAATCAAGTTGGCGGCCCCTCCCGTGACAAGCACCAAGAGCACGACCAGCGCAATCGCTGTTCGCGCGCTAATCAGGTGGTTTGGTCGAGGAGAATTCAAGGACACCGTGCCGTAGGGAAACCAGACCTGCGCGGCCTATTTGGGCTTTCGTGTCTCTAATGCTGCTCTTGGCACACTGAGCGAGGCTTCACGTCACTTCTTGACGATCAGCTGACCCTGCATGTAGATGGCGTCGAGACCGCCTACCGCGAAGCTCCTCAGGGCGTCTTGGGGCGTCTCCACGACCGGCTCCCCAGCCAGGTTGAAGCTGGTGTTGACGATCAAGGCCTCCCCGGTGAGGTCTTCGAACGACTCGATGAGATTGCGCCACACCGGGTTGTCGACGTTGTCCACCGTCTGAGGCCTTGCGGTCCCGTCGACGTGCCGGACTGCCGGGACCCTCTTCTCCAGCCTCTTCGATGAACTTGTACATCATGACCATGAATTCGTGCGGCTTGCCCCCAACGAAGTACCTCTTGGCGTCGATCAAGGACGGCGCGAGAGGCCGCCACCATTCCCTGCCTTTGATCTGGTTGACGGTCCCCCACATCTCCTTCTTTGTGGGATCCGCCACGATGCTGCGGTCGCCCAGCGCCCTCGGACCAAGCTCGGCCCTCCCCTGGTATATGCCGACTATCTTCCCAGCGGTCATGAGCTTGGCGACCTCTTCCATCCCGTCCCCCACGCTCACGGAGCTCCACTTCGAGTCCTTCACCACCCTCGCGACCTCGTCATCACCGTATTCGGGGCCTAGATACACGTCCGTCAGTCTGCGGTTGACCATCTTCCCCCCGAGCACCTTCTCGTAGACATAGCAAGCCGCTCCGATCGGGCCGCCGGCGTCGTTGGCCCCCGGAAACACGAAGATGTCGTTGAATAGCCCCGAGTAGAATATCTCCATGTTGATCTTCGCGTTGAGGGCGACCCCTCCGGCTAGCAAGAGGTTGGTGTCGCCCACGTTGCGCTTCGCCCACCTCGCGGTGGCCAGTACCGCCTCCTCCGCGACTCTTTGCGTCGCCCACGCAATGTCGGCAGCGGCTTTGTCCATCTTGCCTCGCGTGTCCCACGAGGCTCGGTCGACCACCGCCGCGGCCATACGAAGGTAGGATTCCGCCCACGTGTCTTGGGTGCCGGCCTTTTGGCGAGGGGATATGCGGTAAGGGACGTCGCCGCTTCCGTCTTCGTTTATTCGCAGCAACCGGCGAAGCTTCTCATACACAGGCGAGGTCGTCCCGTAAGGGGCAAGGCCCATCAGCTTTCCAGGCCCTCGAGAGTGTCGTAGCCGACCCTCGTGCCCATCGCCTCGTAGAGGAGGCCGATGGATGAGTCAGGGGTGTCGAGGGCGATGATCTTCTGGAATTCTCCGCCCTTGATCTTCCAGACGACGGTAGAGTTCCTTTCGCCGCTCCCGTCGATCGTCAGCGCGACCCCGGAGTTGACTCCCGAGAAGTAGTAGGCCGAAGAGGCGTGAGCCAAGTGATGTTCGACAGGAACCACCCTGGGGTTTTCCGGGGGAGTCTCGCCCGCCACGGAGTATGCGCGCCTTATCAGGTACTTCGAGAGGCTGAGATAGTCGCCACCGTTCAGCCAGCGGCGCGCGACGCTCATCCGTTGGCCGTTTGACGTGATTTCAGGGGCGACCTGCATGAGGCTTTGGAAGAATAGAGAATTCTTGTACAGGATGGGAAAGAACTTGGGAGACCAGTTCACCGCGAACGCGTCCACGTCGCTAGGGTTCACTCCCAGCTTCTTCACGTGCCTGAACAGCTTGACGAGGGACTTGACCGGGGCTTCCCTGACCGCGTGCTTGTGCCTTGTGTGCCTCTCCTCCTCGGTCGCGAACACGAGCTTCCCGTCCAAGATGGCGGAGGCGGAATTGTCGTGGTCCACCGGCCAGCTGAACCCTATAACCAACGTCATCTTGAAACTCCTCGAAAACCTCCGCAGGCTCAAGATGGCGCGTATTTAGCGATGATGGGGCGACTCCGACGCTTCTCGATATTGGAGTTCCCTCCAGCATGATCTTTTCGAGACACCCCCGTCGGGGCTAGTCGGGCTAGCCGTCAAGCCTAGCGCCGTCCCTGGTCTTCGACTCACGGAGCGCCGCGAAGGCGACTATCGCCCTGGCAAGTCTAGCAGGTTCGAAGGCCTGCCGTGGTGGGGCGAGTCGTCGCCATTGGCTTTCGCCAAGAGACACGAAAGGCAAAGATAACCGGTACCGCCGTCTATGGCGACGAATGGCTTTCCAGGCTTGCCGCATGCGCATGGACCTGACCGCAGCGGCGCCGGAGGTAAGTCCTGCCTGAGGCGACTCAATTCCTTCCCATCTCATGCCCTCGAAGCTAACTATAACCGCTGTGGACCTCAAATCTGGACCGAAATCACCGCCTCTGGCGCGTTCCCAAAGTGCGATTCTCCCACCTGGCGGGTGCCGAATCTCGAATTCGTCGCTTTTCGCCATACCGTGCTTGTGTAATTTACAGGTAATTGAACCCAGTTATGTATAATTAACAGGTCACCGACCGTTCAGCCATTCTGGACGCGTCATGCGGGCGCCTTCGCGTGGGCGACCAAGTCCCGATAGACTTGCAGCGTGTCAGCCGTCATCCTCTCAAGGCTGAACTCCCTCTTTACGAGCTCCAGCCCTTTTTGGCCCATTTCTGCACACCTTGACGTGTCAGACAGAAGGGCTGCCATCGCGTCACCCAGCTCCCGCGAGTCAGCGGGCTCCACGAGGAGGCCGGTCTCTCCGTTCTTGAGTATCTCGGGTATCGCTCCCACTCGCGTCGCGACGCAAGGCCTGCTCGAAGCCATCGACTCCAGAACTGAAATCCCGAATCCTTCCATAAGCGAAGGCAGCGCGACCAGCGTGCTTGCGGCGTACGCGTGCGCGAGAAGTCCCTGCGAGATCCTCCTGTGAAGACCACCCTGTCAGACACCCCGGCGGCCTTTGCGCCGAGCTTGAGCTCTCTCAGGTACTCGTCGCTTCCTCTCCCCACGACGGCCATCGTCGCATCGGGAACCGGGATAGGACCCGCGCAAACGCCGGAACGAGGTAGTGCAGTCCTTTCGACCGCTCCAGTCTGCCGACGTAGAGGACCGTCTTGTCTCCAAGGCTGGGGAACTTCTCGCGGAACAATTACGGGTCGCCACCCTCGAACTCGCTCGCGTCGATTCCGTTTCTCACTATCCGAATGGCCTCCGGAGGGACCGAGAGCAGCTGCCGCACCGTCTCCGCCGTGAAGCCGCTCACCGCAATCACTGACATGCACTGCCTGACGAGCCTCCCCTCGAAGGCCGTGAGAGTCGAGGCCTTCAGCATCTGGGCGACCTTCTGCAAGGGGCTAGACTCGTGGCGGAGCATGGAGAGGGCCTCCGCCAGGTGCAGATGATGGACGGTGGCCACGCAAGGCACGCCGCGCCTCTTCAGGCGGAAGAAGAAGGTCGGGTAGTCGAAGGTCACATGGACCAGGTCGATATTGCCACGCTCGGCCAGATACGAGATGATGCGCTCCGCCTGGGCGAGGAAGTCCAGCTCTCGAAGCAGGGCGTTCCTTCGTCGCGTCGGAATTATCCTGAATGGGCGTTCCGCGGCTCCGCTCGTCGTTGGCTCGGGGGTGATGACCACGACGTCGTGCCCGAGCCTCCCCAAGCCGGTTGCGAGGGCAGAGACATAAGACGCCTCCCCACCCCCGCTCGGGGGAAACTCATAGGAGACGAGACAGATGCGCAAGGTCCAAGACCTAGCCTTCGAAGAGCCGTAGGTATGCGGCCTTCAATTTCGCGGCCAGGCTACGATAGAGTACTCCTCACGCGCCTTCTTCTCTGCCGTCAGTCCCATCTCGTGCCTCCTCTGCTCGTCCTTCAGCAGAGCGACGACCCCGGTAGCCAGAAGGTCAGGCCTGGCGCCGCTGACGAGCCAGCCGGCTCCTCCAGTCAGGGCGTATGCGAGCTCGCCCGTCCTGGGAGCCACAATCGGCTTTCCCATCGCCATGTATTCCGGCATGACCATTGGGGAGCTCGCGGCATGGAAGGGGTGGTCGCTTATCACGTGAAGCGCCACGTCGGCCGAAGCGATGAGCTTCGGGACCCTCCTTCGCTCGACGAACCCCGTGGGTATCACTCGACCCTCCAATCCTCTCTCCGCGATCAACGACGAGACTGGGAGGTTGCCTCCTCCCACCATCAAAAGTCTGGCGTCCGGAACCTGGCGAGTCACTTCCTTGAACGCGGCGAGGGCGGTTTCGTGAAGCCCTCTCTCGAACTTCCAGAAGGTGCTCATGTAGATGACTACCGGGGAGTCCTTGAGCGCGTATTGCTCCCTAATCTCCCCGCCCGAGATCGAGGGATTGAAGAGTTCCTCGTCATACCCGTTCGGTATGAGGACCATCTTCTCCCTGGGCACGCCCAGCTGCGCCATCCTCGATGTCAGAAGATGACTGACGGTCACCACAAGGTCCCCGAGCCTTGGGAATATGTTCTCGTAGAGCGTGAGGAGGGCTCCCCGGCCGCCGTAGAGGCTTGCGTAGCTGGAGTACCCCCCGAAACCATCCCAGTCTTCCATGTCCACGACGAGTTTGTTGCCCCCGACCTTCCTATCGAGGCGATCGTCGCGGTGTACGGGTTCGCACGATTCACGTGGATGACCGGATTGTCGTGGGCGACCTTCCTGAAGAGCCGGAGGTCTCGCGGAACCTCGTGACGAGGGGCTCGTTCCAGTAGCTGATTCTCTCGCAAGCAACGCCACTCGTCCCTTGCGTCTCCGCTGCCCCCGCCAACGGCTCCGGGGGCTCAGTCCCAGGAATTCCCCCTTCACTCCCAGACGGTCGAGGTACTTTGCAAGTCCTGCCTGCCTGAAGGACGACGCGCTGCCCAGGCGAAGATGATTTACAAAAGGCGACGCCCTTCATCGATAATTCCTCCCGCGGCGTGGTGCAAATATAGGTTCACAATCGAATCGGGCCGATCCTGTGGCAGAGACCGTTGCCTCTGGGCGCCATAGAACCAGAGTTGCGGTCGGGTACGATAAGCCGGCTTCGGGCCGTTGGATGATTATCAGGTGATTTTTCTTTCGAATCGAGGCAAAGAGCTCGCAGCAGCCCTCCGAACCGTCGAAACGGTGGCCGAAGCACCCGGAAGCGGGCCACGCGAGGCCACGCCATGAATTTCTGGTCCTAACCACGTATTCACAGGTCATTTATTAGTAAGGACGGATTTCGTTCCCTGTTGCCAGCGGCGAGCGGAATCCTGATTCTGGCCATTGTCGTGGCATCGTCCGCCGGCGCCGCGTCGATCTGACGTTGCCGGCGAGCCCAATGACTGTCTCGAGTGCGGGCGGCGCGCCCTCGCTCCAGTCTGGCTCGAGCGGGACCTAGCCTTCAGGTA
>CAWAOY010000007.1:0-34304 GCA_963783755.1 uncultured archaeon | reverse complement strand
ATCTACGAGCGTTACCTCGATAACCTCCTTGGTGGGTACTGGCCAGCCGATCCAGGCTGCAGACGTCATGGCCGCAAACATCACTCTGGAAAATCTGGACGGCGGTGGTCACTACGCCGCCTTCGACGCGAACGGGAGGCAGGATCTACGCCCTGGGCGTGCCTCTCTGGGTGGATGACTCGCGGGACTACTCGCTGGCCGTGGTCGACACGTCCTCCAACATAGTGGTAGCAAACGTCTCGCTCCCCCACACAGCCGGACTGGGCTACTGCTACAATCTGGCCTTCGACGACTCGACGGGCATGGTCTACGTCATCGTCGTGGGGGCCTCCAACGACGCTCTCTTTGTGGGGGAGATGGTCGCGTTCAACGCCTCGACGGACGCCATCACGGCAGAAATGCCACTCCAGTTCGGGTTCCTGGCGACCTACGGCTTTCGTTTCGACCTGGGTGCGGCACAGTTCAGCCCCTAGCACTGCTGATCATGTGGGGACCGACGGTTGGAGGGGACGGGTCGGATGCAGTGACCGGGGTCAACGTCCTGACCGGTTCGGTGGTCGAAAGCGTCCGGCTCTCCTTCGCGCCAGGCGCGGTCGCAGTCGACCCATACACCCGCACGGTCTACGCGTACGATACACGACGGTTACCGTTTGCGATCCCCTACATCTCGCGATAATCAACGGCACAGAGCGGCTCCCTCGTAGCCACGGTGAGCCTAAACTCTTCTACCAACGCCACGATGAATTCAGACTACGGCCGTATGGTGTTGAGAACACGTTTCGACCGACGTCGTCTATGTCAGCGAAGGTTCACCCGCTCGTGGCCCTCAACGGGACGAACGGGAACGTGATATTCAATGTGTATCCCGATACCTGTGGGCCATCGAGTATTGCCGTCATTCCCTCGCTAAGACCAGGTGGTGATGTTCCCGTCGAACCACCCCCGCTATCTGCTCGTCTATCACGGGGCGACGGGCGCTATGGTGAACATGTACTCCCTTCTCCCTCCAACGACCAAGGACCTCCTCGCGGGGTTCGGGGTTTCCGTGGGCGTCGCGTACGATGTCAACACGGCCTAGCTATACTTCTTCGCGGGAGCAGATACGCTGGTGGCCCTCCATTACGACGCGCAGACCATCGGGAACGTGAACGCGACACTGGTCGACGCGGGTTGCGGTTCGCCCTGAAGAAGGTCATTAGCCGGTGCATGGTGACGTTGATCCACCTCTTGGACCGTCCCGTACTTCGCCATGTAGTCCAGGTAGCTCTGCACCGCGTCCTCGGCCTCATGCGTGTTACAACGCCGCCCTGTCGTCACGACGACAGTGAACCCGTAGAAGGCGGGACACTGACCGGCGGAGGCATAGGTTTACTCGACGGAGCCTTGATAGCCGGCGGCGACACGAATGACCACGCCGATGCGGCAGCCTCAGGTTCACACACGTCGACCCGTTTTGCGATTTTGGCTTTAAGATCTTTGATGCCGTCGTAGAGGATTGTTCCACACAGAATTAGAAGGTCAGGCCGACCACAGAAGCCGGACTGTCCAAGGCGATGCCAAACTACAAGGTGGTCTCTGTCGTGTTCGTCGCGCTTCACGGTGGTGTTCGGCTCGATAGCAGCGTACGACAGCATTCTAGGGTACGGTGCGCCTGAGACAATCATTACAGGTCCCGCGACCGTCACCACCACGCTGGTGAGCACCCAAGCAGGTAGTCAGCACGACCACCTCGTCCAAGACGGTGACGAGCCCCGTGGGGCAGTGTGGAGACCTGGAGAGCGTGCCCGTGGGCGGCCTCGTTCAGTACAACGCGACGAAGACTACCTTGCCCGTGTTGGTCATGCCGAGCCTAAACTCCACCGTCTGCTTGCGCCTCACGTACGTGGAGGCCTGCCTTGGCCTGAACTCCGACTACAAGGACGCCATCTTCGACGACCAGGCGCCAGGGATCTGGAAGGAGAGCGCGTTTTATGTGAACGGCTATTTCTGCTGTGTGCAGTATCTGGAGGACTTCTCCGACTCGTCTCGATTTCTACTTTCCCTCTGTCAGAAAATCTCACCCAGGTTCCGGCCAATTCAACGTTCACCGTCGACTACTTCGTCACGCCTCACGCCAACGCGACGGGCTTCTACGACGGGTCATTCCCGATGGTGAGCCCCATCTGCCTAGCCTATCCGCTCGCGGTGGGATACCAGGCGGACGAGGTGAACGCGTCCGACTTCGGAGGGTCCGAAGGCGCACCTGTGGGCTGTCCGTCCTCGCCAATCCAGGTTGCATCCCTCCAGATCTCAGCGGGCATGGGTTACGTCGACGTGGCGTTTCCGAACGTGCCGATGCGAGAACCTTAGCGGTGGCTAAGGACATCGACGGCCGCATGCGACTGGGGATGAATCGAACGAGGGATGGCAAAGGCCTCCCGGCCCACCACTTCTTCACAGCCTTCGCCGATTACGGTTTAAAGCGCGGAGGTATCGGTGCCCTCCCGTTGGACAAGGTAGGCATCCTGATAGTCTCGAAGTGCCTGAGCTCCGCGGCGATCATCGACACCTTCGCGAGGAGCGAGAGGTACGCCCCGAGTTCTACGTCGCCGAGAGGCAGGTCAACCCGCTCAACTTCAAGAGGGCGAAGGTCCACCAGGTGATCCCCGACCTCAACGTCGCGGACGTCGCGAAGTTCGCGAGCAGGCACGAGAAGCAGATCGCCTTCGGGCTGACCGACACCGAGGACTTCGTCACGGCCGGAGGGAGGGACGTCGTGGAGAGGGAGACCGGGGTCCCGATGCTCTGCGTCACCAAGGAGTTCGCGGTCGAGGCGAGCAAGGCCGACCAGCGCCTGCTCTTCGAGAGGATCTGCCCGAAGGCCAACCCCCGCTACAAGGTGTTCGACCCCTCGAAGTACCCGAACGAGGGCGCGGCCGTCGCGGACCTGAGGAGCCTCTCCAGGGAGCTGGACGGCGGGTTCGCGATAAAGCCTGACGCGCCCGCGAGGGGCGCGGGGGTCGGGGTGTCGGGGAAGGACTTCCAGACCGAGGAGGAGGCAGTCGGCGTTCTTCCTGAACGTCTACTCGAAGGGAAGGGTCGTCGTCGAGGAGCGCATCGAGGGGGAGGAGTCGAGCTTCCACGCCTTCAGCGACGGGCGCCACTTCGTCGCCGCCCCGCTGACCAGGGACTACAAGCGCGCCCTCGACGGCGACAGGGGCAAGCTCACCGGAGGGATGGGGAGCTACAGGGGCCCCGAGAAGGCCTCCCGTTCCTGCCTCCCTCCGAGTGGGAGAAGGTGGTGCGCCTGGAGCGGGACGCCTTCGAGAAGTGGAAGGGGAGGGGGTCGAACCCCGCGCTCCGCGGGATCGTGCTCTACGACGCCCTGATGCACACGCGCGGAGGGTTCAAGATACTCGAGAGGAACAGCAGGGGAGGAAACACCGAGCAGATCTGCCTCCTGACGACCATGCTCGACGACTACGTGGACGTCTGCTACAGGATGGTCGACGGCAGCCTCAAGGGCATCAGGTTCTCGAACAAGGCCTCGGTGGTCACCTGCGCCGTGCCGCTGAGCTACGGCACCTCGGCCTCCCAAGCTCCCGGGGAGGCCGTCGACCTCGACCGGGCCTTCGCCCTAGAGAAGAGGCACGAAGGAGACCTGCGCGTCTTCCCCATGGACCTCAGGCTCGACCAGACCGGCCTCACCCTGATGGGCGCCTCGCGGTCGGTGGCGGTCGCGGGCATCGCCGCGTCCCTCAAAGAGGCGCACGCGATCTCCGTCGAGGGCGTGAGCGCGCTGGGTGACAAGTTCCGCCACAGGGCGGACGTGGGGAGCGAGACCGACATCGCGAGGAGCAGGGAGCACCTCCGCAAGGTCAGGAGAGCCGCGAGGAGCTAGAGCGCGAAACGGGCCAGGTTCTCTACTTAGACGTAGACGCCCATCTGCAGGCCGATCTTCCTCAGCCTCTCGACCCTGTGCTGCATCGACGGATGGGTCGAGAAGAGCTCGATCATGGAGCTGCCCCTGAAAGGGTTGACTATCCAGAGCGACGCGGTCGCGGGCGAAGGAGCTCCCCCCTGTCCGCCTCCAGCCGCCATGGGCCTCGTCTGGGCCTTTGCGCTGATCTTCTGGAGTGCCGACGCCAAGGCGCCCGGGTTCTGGGTCAGCTTCGCGCCGTACTCGTCCGCGTTGTACTCCAGGCCACGGGAGATCCCTAGCTGGACGAAGGTGGCGCCGAGCGGCACCAGGACTATCGCGGCAACGAGGGCGATGGGGTTCCCTCCCTGCCTGTTGTTCCCGCTTCCCCCGAACATCATCGAATAGAGGGCGATGTTCCCGATGTAGGAGATGACGCCGGCAATCGTCGCGGCGACGCTGGAGGTGAGCACGTCCCTGTGTACCACGTGGCCAATCTCGTGGCCGATGACCGCCTCCAATTCGGCGGGGTTGAGCGTCTGGAGAATGCTCGACGTCGCCACCACGACCGCCTTCTGCGGCCCTCGCCCTGTCGCGAAGGCGTTGGGCTGAGGGGAGTTCACGATCCCGACCCGGGGCATGGGTATCCCGGCCTTCTGGGCGACGTGCTGGACCGCCGCGTAAAGGGTAGGGTTGTCGCTCTCCTGGATGATCCTCGCCCTGCTCATCTTCACGACGATGGTGTCGCTCCAGTAGTAGGAGACGAAGTTCACGACCCCCGCGATGACCAGGCCGAGGAGCAAGAACGCGAGCGGGTCGCCGAAGTAGAGCCCGATGGCATAGCCAATCAGCATCAAGAGCCCTGTGAGGACGAAGAAGAGGGCGGCCATCCTCGTGTACAAACCCATCACCTAAGCACCGGGAATTTTTCGAGCTAGACGAGAACCGTAAAAACCTTTTGCGAAAGAGTTTATAGAATCTGGTAGAGCATCTCTCCGACCGATCAGTTGTCGTCCGCAGACGAGTGGTTCAAGCGCTGGGGGAAGATGATGCCCTTCGGACCATGGTCCTACGCCGACGTCGACGAGATGATGAAGGAGATGGAGAAGGAGTTCATGGCCCTGACGGACATCGAGAACCAGCTCCCCAAGGAGCTCGTGAGGGAGAAGAGGGCGGAGGACGGGTACGTCACCAGGGAGATCGGCCCCATAGTCTACGGGTACTCGATGACGATAGGCCCCGACGGGAAGCCGGTCATCCGCGAGTTCGGGAACGTGCGGCGCACCCCCCGCAGGGAGTGGAGGGAGGCGATAAGCGACACGCGCGAGCCGCTGGTGGACGTCGTCGAAGGGGCCAAGGAGATCCGGGTGCTCGCCGAGCTCCCCGGCGCGAGGAAGCAGGACATAGAGCTCACCGTGGAGGGGAAGAGCCTCGTGATCTCTGCGGAGACCGCGGCGAGGAAGTATCGCAAGGAGCTCGAGCTCCCCTGCGCGGTCGAGCTCGAAGGGTCCAAGTCCACTTTCAACAACGGCATCCTCGAGGTAACGCTGCCGAAGCGAAAGGGCAGGCCGTCGGGCGTCCGGATCAAGGTAGACTGAGGGGCCGTCAGCGGTAGGGGCCGCCCTGGCCTTCTTCCTTCAGAGTTGCCAGCGCGTTCAGAGCCGGGTCCTTGAAGTCGTTGATCTTGGCCAGCCATCGCGCCAGCTCCAACGAGGTTATCACCCCTGCGAGCTCGCCCGACTCGTCCACCACCGGGAGCTTGCGCACGCCGTAGTCGCTCATGATCTCCGCGGCCTCCCTTATGCTCGCCGTCGTCTTGACCGTGATGACCGGAGTCGACATGATGTCCCTGACGTAGACCTCCGCCGGGTTCGCGCCCACCGCGACGACCTTTTCGATCATGTCCGTCGAGGTGACTATCCCCACGACCAGGTCGTCCTTTGCGACTATGAGGCACTGCTCGCTCCTCTTGGCTATGATGCCCGCCGCCGCGGTCACCGTCATGTTGAGGTCGACCGCCTCCGGCTTCTTCCTCATTATGGAGTCGACGAGCGCTTCCATCGCCCTTTCCCCAAGGCGTGGCGGATTAAACGTTTGGACGGACGAAGGGATTTTGTGAAAACCCTTATTACCGCGGAGACTAGAAAATTCCACCATGGCTAAGATGATGTCGTGCGAATGCGGCTGGACCCTCATCACCCCGATGGGCGAGGGCGACCTCATGAAGCACGCGAAGATGCACGTCGCGGACGCCCACCCAAAGATGAAGGTCAGCGACGCCGACATGATGAAGATGATGAAGACGGTGTAGCCGCGAGGGCTACACCACTCCTCTCCTTTTTCGTCCCTCCTCTATCGGGGGAACGCCGCCTCGAGCCGCGCCCTGTCCTCCGGCTTGAGCTCCCAGCCGCTCGCGCCCAGGTTCTCCTTCACGTGCTCCGCCCTCGACGCCCGGGGTATCGCGAAGACGTTGCGCCCCGAGACCAGCCAGTTCAGCGCGACCTGCGCGGGGGTCTTCGCGTACGCCTTGCACACCGCCTCCATCTTGCCGCTCGCCCCCGAACCCGTGAGCTTCCCGTGCCCGAGCGGGTAGTAGCAGATTATCGATATCTTGTTGCTCTCGCAGTACGGGAGGAGGTCGGCCTCGATCTCCCTGTTGGCGAGCGAATACTCGACCTGGTTGGAGGCCAGCTGGGACTTTTTCAAGGCCGCGACGGCGTCCTTCGTCTGCTGCAGCGAGAAGTTGCTCACCCCGATCGAGAGGACCTTCCCCTTGTCCTTCATCTCCTCCATCGCGCCCATCGTCTCCCCTATCGGCACCCTCGCGTTCGGGAAGTGCACCTGGTAGAGGTCCACGTACGGGGTCTCGAGCCTCTTGAGGCTCTTCTCCAAGGCCCGGACGAGCGCGTCCCTCCTCAGGTGGTTGGGCCAGACCTTCGTCGCGATGAAAAGGTCCTCCCTCTTCCTTCCCTTGATGGCCCGGGCGACCAGAGGCTCGGAGCCGTACAGCTCCGCGGTGTCGATGAAGTTCATCCCACCGTCGAGCCCCGCCTTCAAGGCCTCGACCTTGGACCCCGCGCCCCTCGTCCACCCTATGGTCTTCGCGGTCGCGATCCACTGGGGGTCGTAATACGTCCCCATCCCCACCTCGGAGACCCTCACCCCGCTCCCCAGTGGCTTGAAGTTAATCTTTGCCTGAACCTGAGAGGCCGTCTAGACGACCTTCCTTGACTTTGCCATTTCAAGGACCTCCCTGTGGTCCTCTCCGAGCTCCGGGGGCAGCTTGGCGAGGTCGAAGTAGTCGGCCTTGTCAAAGTCACCGCCCAGCTTCCCCACGCTGGTGACGTCGGCATGGAAGAGGAAGCACATGTCCCAGTGCTTTTCCCCGTACGACTGGACGTCAAGGAGCTTCAGGACGGTGGCCGTGGCGCCGAGCTGCTCTCGGACGATCCTTAGGGCCGCAGCCCCTGGGTCCTCCCCGTAGTTGATGATCGAGCCTGGGATGCACCCACTTCCCCGCCCACCGCTCCGGCTTCACCCTCCTCGCCAGAAGAAGCTGCGCGCCCTTCCTGAACCAAGACGAAGGAGGAGATGTGCATGACCTCTTCGGGTTGCGTGCCGTCGGTCTGGGGCACCAATCGGGCAATCTTCGGAGAACTCATAGTGGGCGCAGAGTTCCGGCCGGGATATAAGCGATGTCGAAAGACGCTCGCGACGACGGAAGAATCATCCAGTAACACAGCGCTCGCTGCAGAATCGTTGGTTGCGAGAAGTTCCGCGAGTCAGGAAAGGAGCAACCGCTTTCACGGTTCTCCCTTCTGCTCCACGTCCGTTCCAATCCATTTTGGACCTTGGAACTCGATTGTGTAGGGGAGGTCCTGCCACTTAAACCCTGACCTTTGTCGTTAGCCCTCGCTCTTGACCTACAGTCAGGACTGGCTTGATTGATTGGATGGACCGGAAGGGATTTGGCAGCTCGATGTGGAGCCTAAATACCTGAACATCATTTCCCAGTGTTGAGGCCAATCGAAGCGGCTTGGTTAGGCGGCCTGCTGGGAGGCGAAGGCTACTTTCGTTATCGAAAGGCGAAATCCGTAGTCACGACTTTTTCTCGGAGGTACGTGTATCACTACTGGCGGTTGAGTGTGGAATTGGAGATGGGCGAGGAGGAGTGGGTAAAGGAGGCGGCGCGCCTGTGTGGAGTGAACTGCAGAATGGACTCCAAGGGCAAGTACTGGCGGATGGCGGTTGAAGGCTCCCGCGCCCTTTCTGTGATTCGCGCGATTCGTCCATACCTCTACGGCTTCAAAGCAGCGGCTGCCGACATCATCCTGGCTAACCCTCCCAACCTGCCGATCAAGAAGCAACGGCCCCGACTTCCCTCGCTGAAAGGGAAGGTGAAGATGGACCGGGAGGGATTCGGACCCTCGGCTTCGAGGAGCTAGCAGGCTCTCTCTCGCGTGCAAGGCGAGCGTTCTACCGCTGAACTACCGGCCCATCGCCCGAAGAGGCTCAAACGACCGCTCTTATCTCTTCCAAAATAATTAAAGGCGAACCACACTGCAATGCATCATCGACAAACCATTCTCTACAGAAGCGCTAGTGCTCGCTTTATGACAGGGATTGAGAGTCGGTAGCGTCGTGAGAGTTCAAGAAGGGTTAGCGATTTCTCCTCCCTATCTAGTCTGATTCTCTTAGCAACTTCGACAGGAACTTGTAAGGTTCTTTTCGCGACCCGCTTTCTCTCCCCACGTGTGCGAGATTCAAGAACGCCGTGAGAATACGTAAAATCAGGCCCACGACCTCTGTTCTTGCCAGTTCTTTCGCCAGCGAGGACGAGTTTGTTCATGACCTCCACAAATTGGTCGCCGGTGATTCTGTCATCGTAATAGTCCAGGACTGCCTTCAGCTCGACCTGCTTCTTGGCTGAGTACGGCAGCATCTTCTTGGCCATCACGACAACGCCTACGATGTTGGACACGACGACGTGCCAGGTGTTGTACCCGTCTTTTCTCCTAACCACTCCGCACCTTATCCCTCTGAGCTCAAGGAATTGTCGCACCCCCTCAAGTTGAGGTTTCCAATTCTCGTCAAAGGCCAACCTCACCTGCAGAGTGAACGGGTGGATGGCAAACTCAACTGTGCCGTCGCCGTCGAAGTAGCCTGCAAGCGTACTCCAACTTCTGTATACCGGCCACGCCCCTTGAGTGGGAATTATGGCCTGCGAATCCATCCCCTAGAATGGCTCGAGTGTCATATAACTGCCCACCCGTCCTTTGAAGCCGATTTTCCTGCAGCGCCTGAGCATAAACTGCCGCGAATGTTTACGCTTATAGACAGTTAGTCATGCCCCAAAGCGCGTGGGCCGGTAGCTCAGAGTCAGACCTAAACTGACGGGCAGCTTGGCTAGAGCACTCGACTGATAATCGAGAGGTCGAGGGTTCGAATCCCTTCCGGCCCACTTAAATTATTAAGAGAATCCTTTATTAAATTGCCCTTCCAGTGACCAAATATGCCCTTTGGGAGTAAATACAAGCACCTTCTCGACGATCAGGACGTCCGCAGGTGGTATGAGAACCTCGAAGCCAAGTCCGTCATCACCGCGACCGTCTACCTGAGGACGCTGGGGCTATACTCCGACCTCGCAAAGACGACGCCGAAGAGATACTGGCCGAAGCACAATCCAAGAAGTTCCGGGACGAATTTACAGACTTCGTCAGGAGGATGGAGAAGGACGGGAAGGCGGGCTCCTACATCGAGCGGTTCAGGAAGGTCATCCTCTCTTGGACTTCCTACAACAACCTCGACGTGAAGCTGAAGGTGAACATCAAGGGAAGTTCAGACACCCCAACGATAGCCAGCGAAAGGATTCCGAGCAAGGACGAACTATCGAGAATCCTCAGGATGGCATCACCCAGAGGAAGATCTTCGGTTGCGCTGATGGCGTTCAGCGGTCTCAGACCAGAGAGCCTCGGCGACTACCTCGGGACGGACGGGATACGATTGGGAGACTTCACCGAGGCAAAGGTAAGGGACGACAGGATCGAGTTCGAGAAGGTCCCTACTATTCTGCTCGTGAGGAGGGCGCTGAGCAAGGCGAGGCACCCTTACTTCGCGTTCGTCAGCGGCGAGGCGATCACCTACATCCAAGAGCACATTCAGGAGAGGGTCAAGCAGGGAGAGAAGCTTACCGCCGAAAGCGCGCTCCTCGCATTCGACCCGAGGGGCATCAGGAAGAATCAGTTCTTGAGAACCACCCTCGTGACGAGAGACGTGAAGGAAGCGATTCTCAAGGCAGGTTTCACGTGGAGACCCTACGTCCTTAGAGCCTACTGTGACACCGGCATGATCGTTGCGGAATCGAAGGGCTTCATCTCGCATCCTTACCTCCAGTTCCTGATGGGGCATAAAGGGGACATCGAGGCCAGGTATTCGACGAACAAAGGACGACTCATGCCCTCTATGATCGAGGAGATGAGGGAAGCCTACAAGAAGTGCGACTCTCTCCTCTCCACAAAGGCGGAGTCAGCCACCGAGAAGCAGATCAGTAAGGCGTTCAATGAACGGTTCCTCATCGTTGCAGGATTCAAGAAAGAAGAGCTTGAGAAGATGAATCTCGACGACATGACGAATGAGGAACTTCAGAGCCTGGTCAGGCAGCGGCTAGTTGGGATGATGAACAGCAACGGGTCGAGGCAGAAGGTCATACCCGTTAAGGAGGTCAAGTCATACATCAATCAGGGCTTCGAATACGTGGCTTCGCTGCCGGACGGAGAAGCGATAGTCAAGGTGCCCTTTTAAGGCGAGGTAGGTTAAACGCCCGCATGCCTTCCCTCTCCATGTCCCCCCTGAGAAGGCTCTTTGGCACCGTCAGCATCGGGACGATGCCTACCAGGCACATTGCGGTGTTGCTGTACCTGGCGTCCACGGATAGGAGGGAACGAGGGAGCCTCAAGGAGATAGGGAAGGCCATGGGCGTGTCTGAGAATACAGTCTGGCTCGCGCTCAGGAACGCATACCGCCACGGCTACGTCAAGCCGACGGATGAAATGCCCTCCCCGGACGAGCCTCCGGGGAGGGACGCCCGCTTCATCGAAGTCACGTCAGAAGGAAGGAGGGCTCTGAGGCCTTTCTTCAACGTGGTTGGGCTCCCCGGACTGGCTAGCTTTGTCGCGGTATCGCTGGCTGTCGGCGGGCTGATAGGATACTCATACGGGGTGACCCTCCCCTACCTGTCGCGGTACCGCAGCGGCGGTCGATCGCCCTCCTCGCAGGCGCGGCCGGCTTCTATGCATTCATCACCTACAACATTTGGATGACCGCTCGGGACTTCCGGACAGACCAGCTGCTCAGGGCGTTCAAGGCGGACGCGACGACAACCGAAGAATAGACTGACACAGACCTCCTCAAGGGTTGAGTTGGCGGGTTCAAGTCTTGAGTGTCCAACCTCACACGTTGCTGCCTATCACCACTCTGCGCCATAGACTGCCCGAAGATGAGCGCGGTCGCGTCCCTCGCCGAGAACGTAGACGTTCGCCCGGTCAAGGCCCTGAGCAGCTAAGCTGCTCCCGGCTAGCTCCCTCCTCAGGAGGGTGCTGTCATCGGAGCCCGACAGGATGCCCGCCGCAGTCTATCTCGCCAAGCTCGGCACCTGGCTCGCGCTCCTCAGGGAGGAGAGGCTCGCATGAAGGTATCCACTTCAAGCAGGGATGACCGGTAACAATCATCGCCCTTTCTTTCTCTCCTCACGGCCCTCCTTCTTTTCGTCCACCGGTTACCGCTCAGCCTCTTCTCGGTATTCCCGGCCGTCGGCGCGGTCCTTCTGATCGGCGAGAGGGAAGCTGCAGCGGAAGTTCGCCGAGACTCCGATAAGGCAGGTCGCTTACGTGTCGTTGATCCGAGCCCGTCTACCACCTACTACAGCGCCAACGTGGGACGGGACGAAGACGGCCGCCCGATAATGGAGAGGAGGCGCGAAAAGTCGTGGGGCACAGGAGGAGGGACGTGCCCGTCAAGAAGAGCATCGACCCCTGCTACGTTGAACTTTCAGGAGTTCCTCTCCGGTAAGAGCAACCGCCTCCTCATGGTCTGCGGGCGCTCCGGGACGGGCAAGAGCGAGCTGATGAAGGTCTTCCTCCTCTCCGTGGTGAAGGCACCAAAGATAGTCTTCTCGTTCAAGCCTAACGACACGCACCTCAGCCTGCCCGTATCCGGTCGTCGACGTCTCGAGGGCGCGTACCCGAACCCGTTTCAGAATGCGGACGACTTCTCCACGGCCTACGCGCTCGCCTTCCCCGCCAACCTTCGAGGGGCATCATGCTCTCCCAGGCCAGGGCGACCGTCAAGAACCTCGCCGGGGAGAGCAAGGACTGGAACCAGTTCAAGGCGAATCTCAAGACAGATGGAGAGCTAAGGCCACAGACATCCAGCCCGAGGCGCTCGCCCTCATCGAGGCAGCAGATGGAGAGCCTTGGCCGGTTGGCGAGGGTTTCGTCGTCGTTCTCGCGTCGACCTCACCAAGGATGCCGTCCTCGATTTCTCGCGCCTCGAGGAGAGCCGCGAAGACCTTCTACGCGGAGGTCGCCCTGAGGCAGATATGGAACTCCTTGACGGCTAGGGCAGAGATCGTCAGGCGTCAAGCTGATGGAAGCAAAGAAAAAGAGGCCGCTCGAAAGGACCGGCGTCGTGATTGACGAGGTTCATCGGCTCACGCAGACTCTACCAGATCGACGCGAGGACGCATCCTTGACACCATCATGCTGCGAGAGTGAGGCAGTTTGGGACCCTCTACACCGCGACCCAGAACCACACCGACATTCCCGACAACCTCAGGCAGTTCGGGCACCGAGTTTGCCTTCCACACCACCATCCCAGAAGGACCTCGAAGCCTTGGGCAAGATAGACCCCGCCTATCCCTGGATCGTCAGGGACCTCCAGCCGCCACGAGTTCATCGACCTTTCATTCCGCGTGGGCGATGACGGTCTTGTCCCGGTCTTCCATGCCGAGCATGGGCGAATCGCCTCCCGAAGGGAAGTACCAGCGCGTGGTGTCCGTCGACATCTCCCAAGAGCCTCGATAGCAAACCAGACCCCGCGCCAGACTACGCCGCCATAATCGAAGAGGAGCTCGACAGGCGGCAGGGTCGTCTGGGTCTCTCGGGCTCGCCTCGCTCGTCGAGGAGAGGTATCACGTCGCCAAGGATGCCGCGAAGCTCAGACTCAGGGCTGTGCTCCTCAAGCTCCTCAACTGCTGGAGAGATCCAGGTGCAGAGGTTCGACGATGTCAAGTCCGGGGAGACCGTCTCCCTTTATTTTGCCAAGAGCGGGGAGGAGAAGGTCAGCCCGCTGCACAAGTTCATGGTGAAGCAGCTATTGGAGAAGCTCGAGGACGACGGGGAGACGGTTCTCACGGTCGCGGAATCGGGCCAGGGCGTTCCGGACGTCGAGACCGAGACCGCCTACTACGAGATAGAGACTGGCCTGAAGACGAGGACTGCCGACTTGGAGGAGCGGATCTCCAGCGCTTAGCGCGACCAAGTCCTTCGTGATACTCGTCCCGAATTCAGATATCGCCAAGAGCGACAAGTACAGCAAGCTCAACGGTCCCGGGTCGTGGTGACCACTCTCGGAGAGCACCTCCCCGCGGGGACGGCGTCGCGCGAGTCCGCGTGAGCCAGACGCTCGCCCATAGCATGCAACCCCCTTCAAGCTCGTCCTTCGCTCTGCGGCGAATTCAACCCCCCGCGATGCCTTCGGCACCGCTCGCTGCGCTCGCTTCGCTTCCCCCCTCTTCGCCGCTCCGCTCGGACTTCGCTTTCACCCCGCTTCGAAGCGGGGCCGCTCATCCTCGCTTCGCTCGATTCGCGGGGGTGTTGCTTGCTATGGGCTCGCGCGGAGGGGGGAGGGAAGGGGGAGGAATTGAGCTATCCTGGCGGAAAGAAACCGTTCTCTAGGCATACCCTTTCTGCGGGTACTGGCGGACTTGCTTCCTTGCCTAAGGAGCGCAGGCGTTGTGAAGGTCTCGAACGTAAGAACAGTGATTCATTGGTGTGGACAAAATCGCCCTTTCCCCTTCCCATCAGGCAACTGAATCCGGACGGAACCGGGTCGTCATGTCGGGAGAGGACTTTACGACGCCCTTTGAAGGTTGAGCGCAGTCCTGTCTCTCAACGAACCGTCCGGCACGCAGCTTAGAACAGGAATACCACGCTCAAACGGCAGCGGCAGATCTCTCTCCGACCGAGAGATACAATGTGTTCGCGTGTAAAGTCACTTGTGGTAATCAAGGCTGCATAACTTGTGTGAAGCATTTCACACCTGTCTATTCTTCACGAGGGATTGGCGATTACGAATACGTGGGATAGTGACGGCCGAATTTTGTCCCACACCCGTGATTCTTTATCATACTTTTATCCTCGGTCAAGCTTTTTCATTACCAGTCTCCTGTCTGCTTCGCCGGCCGCAGTCATTGCATTGGCATAAGAATTTAAATAACGCTTCATGTTCGTGAATCCGCTTGAGAGTCCTGTGAATTGGGGTTTGGCAGAGAGTCCGATTCTTCACCTGCTAATTTGGGGAGGAGAAGACGTTGAATGGCTTAAAAGATACAACCCGACTCAACCAGGCAGAGACTGAAACACCATCTTGACGACATGGTGGTACTCGGTCTAGTTCGGGCTTATCGTTCAGGAAGATTCCTGAAGTACTCGATTACTGACCATGGTGTTGAGTGGCTCGAGAGCTACAAGGGAATTGCAACCGGTTTATCTGGAAAGGAATATCACGAGGCGGATTTCTAAGCAGGCCCGACTCCTCCCGAACACGCCAGACGACATTCGGCTGCTCCTTGGAACCTTGTGACTGTTACAATCACCCGGTAATACGTCCGCGGGCCATTTGAGTACTGCGGATTTATAAGGAACACGACTGTGTATTTGTCAGAAGGAAGTGTGAAGGTGGCTCGTCAATTCGGGACGGAGAGGGTCGGTAGCACCGGGTCAGTAGTCTTGCTGGCACAGTCTCGCGATAGCCACATTACTGACAGTCGTCTTCCTTGCCCAGGTGCCAGCTGCGAATCCTCATGCGGATTCGTCGAGTTCTTTCTCTCGTCTTCGTTAGTCTTGCTCGAGCAGTAGCTCAACAATCGCCAGCCAAGCTGCTCAACTGGCCAATCAATCAGCCACTCAATACCCGCTGGTGTGGGGGTCGAAAGCCCCAAGTGCGTGTGCTAGGGTGTGGGCGGGATTCTCGCATTGAAGTAACGCTCGGGTTCTTGGGTCAGACTGCTACCGAATTATACCAGCGCCTCGTCGGATGCCACAATCATCCAAGGTAACGCGACGACCATAATCAGTGGATCGACTATGACCATCATCAGAAGTAATGGAACGACCGTAGGCATTCATGCGCAGGACTCTGGGGATTATGTAGCCATCTATGCACTTGTTCAGGACGCAGTGACCGGCCAGAACGCCACTGGCCCCCACTCGTCCCGTTGTGGGAACGGGATGCTTCGATCCAGCCGACCGGATTTACCCGATTGCATCGTAGAGGCTCCGTACATGCCCCAAGTTCCTTCTGGAGACCCCATCAAGGTCGCCCTATTCGTTACACAGCAATACTTACCGTGCTCGTTACAAAAGCCCGGATTGGGTTGTTCACAATTGCTTGCACCGCCAAGTCCAGCGTTCACCATTGGCGGAGTGAGCGAAGTGGCCGAATTGGTGACCATGCTCTTTGGCCCGTTCGACTCGCAGGGAGGGTTCTCTCAAATGAACCCGTTTAGAAGCTATAGAGCGAGGTACTCGGATACTATCGGCTTCATGTTTATCATCCTTATTATGGGAGCGCTGCCAATGGTGCGCGCTTACGGCAATGGACCCGTGAGGTCGTCAGTGGGGTTTGCCAAAACGACTGGTGTGCCTGGAAGGTCGCAACCGGTGCCGCTTAACTACAGTGGACCGGCTTACACTGCCGTATTCCACCGGACTGGGTGCGGAAATTTGGGTAACAACATCCAAGCCAGATTCGAATGGGATATCAGTGGTGGCACCAATAACTCGAATACCATGACCATCAAGGAGTTTGTTTTGAATGCCAGAAAGTCGGCCTAATACAACCACGACGGCTTCTTCAAATTTGACGAGAAGCCAGTAGATTTCTCGTGACAATGACAGTGGAATGCTCGCGAATCAATATCCAGGCATCGAAGCATTCGCGACCTTCCACAACTACACAATAAACGGTGTGCAGTTGGGGGTGGCGGAACCTTACAAAGGCAAAACTCAAGTGACGCCCCTGGCCCAAATCATTAACTCGTCCTTCTCCTATAGTGCGAACTTCAGTTCCGCAAAAGACGAACTGTCGATTTCAATACTCCAGTTTGGATTCCCTTCATATGAGGTCGAGGGACTGTACAGAATAATCAGTTCGACCGGAGTGGACCTCAAGAGCACGACATTGTTTGTCTCATTTTCGTCGACTGATAATCTTCTTCCTCCCTACAACAATGCGGCCGTGAGTGATGAGATTGACGGACTTGACAGTCCAAATAATCCGGGGTACGCGAACATGTTTTCAGGAACTGACTTCCAGATTGAGTCGGTCATACCCACGGTGACAGATTTCACTGGTTACCAACTGACCACATATTCTGGTGGCGTGGGGAACAACGCATTTTCACTCTCACCTCACTGCAATCTGAACTCGTATGTCGACGAAGAAGGCGACGGCGCGACGTATTCTTCGTCTTCGACCACTGGGACCGTATCAGTGAGTAGCGAAGCCTATCAATACGTTAAGGTTACATAATCTGAAGTTGGGTTCGCATCAATTCTAGTTAGCTAATCATTCTTCAACACTGGTCAGCTAATCATCCGCGTGGTACCTGTTCTTCGGATTCGCACACCTTTGCTTAGGTTGGTCTGGCTCGACAATCCTTCGGCCCACGTTGTGGGTTAAGAGGACCGTTGATTGTCGGCTCGAACGACTAAAGCCTGCAAAATTCGTGCACGAGGTGGGAGTACCCAGCGAAGGATTCTCTTAAAACATTAATTGCATCCCTTCCGGCCCATACAACTCCCACAACCTCGTTCCCAAGTTTGAGAACCGCGTGCGCGCCTTATACGATGACCATCGCCTTACGTGGGAAAGCGAAACACGACCCATGAAGAAGATAGACCTTAGAGGCAAGCTGAAGTACCTGTATAGTCCATCTGCGAAGGAAGCTCAGACCGTCGAAGTCCCACAATTCAACTTCATAATGATTGATGGCAAGGGTGACCCCAACGCAGGCGAGTTCGCCGACGCCATCAGCGCGCTATACAGCTTGTCTTTCATGCTCAAGTTCACCATCAAGAAGGAGAACGCCATAGACTACCCAGTGATGGCGCTCGAGGCTCTCTGGGGCGGCGCTTCTGGTGTCTTCGACCCGACCGACAGAAAGGGGTGGAGTTGGACCGCGATGATTTTGCAACCTGAATTCGTCGACTCCAAGCGCTATAGGAGAGCGGTAGAGGAGGTCAGAAAGAAGAAAGACCTCGAAGCGCTAGGGAAGGCAAGGTTGGAGGCATTTCACGAAGGCCTCTCGGCCCAGATAATGCACGTCGGCCCATACTCGGTGGAGGCTCCGACAATTGAGAGGCTCCATGAATACATCAAAGAAAGCGGGGGCGAGCCACGGGGAAGGCACCACGAAATCTACCTTGGAGATCCTAGAAGGGCGGCGCCATCCAAGCTCAGGACCATACTGAGGCAACCCTTCGAGAAGTCAGCCTGAGAGGTCGAGGGTCCGAGTCCCTTCCGGCTCACTGTTTTGGTTCCGTGCCACTGATTCTTGTGCCCGCAACATATGATTAAATAGTTAAATAGATATTGAAGTCTTAAGGCGGCGTGAGCCATCCACGATGATAGAGAAACTAATGACTGTAGTCATAGTCGTGAAAGACCAAGCCAGAGCCCTCGACTTTTACACGCGGGTGCTCGGCTTCGAAAAGCGAACTGACTTTACGCCTCCAGGAGGCGCTAGGTGGGTGACCGTCGCACCCAAGGGGCAAGACATCGAAATCAGCATCTTCCAAGCGGGTTCCCATCCAGATCCAAAGGCGCCCCAAAATCGATTGCAACCTGGTAGCAACCCACAGTGGACGCTGCGGACAAGCGATTGCCGGAAAGATTTCGAAGAGCTCAAATCGCGTGGCGTAAAGTTCGATCAGGCTCGGCCAGACGAATATCCTTGGGGCATCCTCGCCACCTTCGGCGACCCGGATGGAAACGCTTTCGCGCTCCTCCAGCAGCCAAGCAAAGCTTAGAGAAAGCGTGCTGGGAGGCCAAGAGTGGCCTTTCTATCCCTTGTGCGCTCTGCCCCGAATCCCCCGGGCACTTGCCGGGGTCTTCCCCTTCAGCCCGGCATGATTGTGGGCCACGGCAGCACGGATTATATTTTTCAGGGCGCGCTCATTGATTCTGTCGCCTTCGTGGAAATCGATCGCTCGCCACTTGTTGCCTCCGAGGCCGGCGTTGAAGAGCTTGTCTGGATCTGGAAGGCTTGCGCCCTGAATAAAGGTCAGCTTGACCTTATCCTTGAGAGCGGTGGCCACGCAGACGATTCCATCGTGAGACCAACACGGAGTGCCCATCCATTTCAATTCCTCGATTATCTCGGGGTCAGCATCATGAATGGTCTTGCGAATATTGGCAAGCATGTTGCCGCGCCAGTCTGCGAGGACTGCGATTTGCTTGTCAATTATTTCGGATGGGTTCATTGACGGTGCACACCACGCTGCAGGCGTCCTAGATTTAAATAGATATTGAAGTATTACACTATTATGGGCAGTTCGTGGAAGGCAATGGCCGACGACAGCCGAAGACAGATGCTGCTCCTGCTGAAGGACGGCGAGAAGACGCCGACCGAGATGGCCAAGAGCTTCGAATTCACGCTCCCTGCCGTGTCGACGCACTTGAGGGTCCTGAAGGACGCCGGCCTCGTCAGCGAGCGCAAGGTGGGCCAGAACAGGTTCTATTCGGTCAACAAGGAAAAGATGTCGGAGATGATCGAGTTCTTCGACATCTTCTGGGACGACAAACTCACCCGCCTGAAGGAACACGTGGAAAACAAGAAGGCGAGGGGAAGATGACCGAAGGTGAAATCAGGAAGACCGTCATGGTCGACGCTCCTCCGGAAGTCGTCTTCAAGGCACTGACAAGCGAGAAGGAACTCGTCCAATGGATGCCACAAGAGGCGAGGATGGACCCTCGTCTTGGTGGGGAATTTGAATTCAAGTACCACTGGGCCAAAAAAGGTCTGCATTCCGTCGCCACGGGAAAGATCCTCGAGCTGATCCCTGACAAGCGATTGTCTTACACCTATGTCTTGACGCGGTCCGGCTCGGGAACTAGCGAGGGCGAGTCGCTATTTCCCGACGTGACCAACTCGATGGTGACTTGGACACTAGACGCGCTCCCCGATGGCAAGACGCGCGTTACGATGGTCCATTCCGGCATCGCCAAGGACGCGTATGAAAGGTTTGACGGAGCTTGGGGATACTGGACGGGTCAGCTCGCACGCCATGGTAGGGCGCGGGTAGGAAGGAGCGAGTGATTCATGGTTAGCAGGATCGACTACGACTGCCATAGTCGCCAGAGACCAAGAAGAACCACTGTGATGGTTCACCGATGGGGTTCCTCCTTCCAGCCTGTGATTTCGTTGCGGGGCCCGGAATGCTAAAGAGGAAGACGCCGAACGGAGAACGATGAGTTGACTCCGCTCCCTGGGTTGCAGGAGGAAGCCCGGAGGCTGCTCCAGGCCTCCTTGGAGGAGAAGGTCCTCCTGAAGCTCCTAGGCGGGGTCGCGATATCGATGAGGTGCCCCTCCGCGAGCCGGGAGGGCCTCCGGCGCAACTACGTCGACATGGACTTTGTCGGCCACGAAAAGCAGTCAAGGGCGATAGGCGACTTCTTCGTCGCGATGGGATACCAGCCCCGGCCGAGGTTCAACGCCATGATGGGGCGGAAGAGGCTGATCTTCAACGACCTGACGAACGAGCGGCGGGTCGACATCTTCCTGGACGTCTTCGAGATGTGCCACAAGTTCAACTTCGGCGAAAGGCTCGGCCTGGAGCCCCTTACCCTCCCGCTCGCAGACCTGCTCGCGACGAAGCTTCAGATTGTCCAGATAAACGAGAAGGACTTTCGAGACCTGACGGCCCTCTTCTTGGACCACGACGTGGGGCCGGGGGACGGCGAGCTGATAAACGGGCCATACTTGGCCAGACTCTGCTCGAACGACTGGGGGACATACAAGACCTTCACGATGAACCTTGCAAAGCTGGAGGCCTCGATCGACATCTACGGCCTATCTTCGCAAGAGATAGACACTGCGAAGGCGAGGATGGGGAAGCTCGTCGAAATGATCGAGAAGGAGCCCAAGAGCCTTGCCTGGAGGATGAGGGCGCGAGTGGGAGAGAAGAAGACGTGGTACGAGCTGCCCGAGGCAGACGAAGCTTTCGTCGTCGGCGCCCTCGACTGAGTCAGCCCGAGGTCAGAAGGTACGACTTCACCTTGTCTCCGTCCAAGTCCGCCAGGAAGCCGCGGAGGATCCCCTCGCTGTACTCGCTTCCCGGGTTTGCGCACATCGTCCTTCCCAGCTTGACGATCCCCCGAGACTCGTGGATGTGCCCGTGCAGTCCCAGCATCGGCTGATACTTCGTGATGGCCGCTCTGCAGGCCGTGCTGCCCGCTGATACCATTTCAACGTTCCCGGCCTTCACGACGATCTTGAGGTTCTCGTCGATGCGAGGGGCCTTGTCGATGGGCGTGTCTATCGGGGGGACGTGGATGTTGAAGACCGCCGACCTCATGTCCCGAACCTTGTCGGCCATGTCAGAGATCTTCTTGGCGAGGACGTCCTCGTCCACCTCCCGCGGGCTGTTCCAGGGGGTGTGGTTGGTGGTGCCCAACGTAATCATCTCGTGTTCGCCGTCGATTTCCACCACCCTCTCTTCCGGGTTCACTACGTAGCTGGACGAGCTCAGGACTGGGTCTATCTCGAGGATGTCGTCGTTCCCAGGCGAGACGAAGCACTTCACCGACGTCTTCCCGAGCCTCTCCTCCGCCAGGGCGACCCACTCCCGCACCCTCTCCACCATGAGCTTGCTGAACAGCTCCTTGACCTTGCTTGGGTCGGCCTCTAGCTCCCTGAACTCTTGCGGGCTTACCAGATGGGTGTACGTGCCAGACTCTGCTGCCTTCTTTCTGAACTCCTCAACCTCCTCTTTGCTCGTCATCGTCAACTCGGCTCCCTGGTACGAGCAGCTGAACCTCCCGCCGCTTTCGACTATCGGCGTCATCACTTTGCCAGTGATGTCTCCACCAAGGATCAGGACGTCCGCCTTGTAGAATTTGGCGGCGTTGAGGAACTTCCTGAAGCACTTGTTGGAGCCGTGCACGTCGGTGATGAAGTAGATTCTCGAACGCGCCACAGTCGGCCGTCAAAGCTGAGAAGCTAATTAACGTGAAGGGAGCTCTGCGGACATTCTGTACGCCCTTCGCCAAACAAAGCAAGATTGGAGGTGGGCGTGCTTTTAGAAAGCTCAGCGGCCCGTGATGACGGGCTCCAGATGCCTTCGCGCTTGCGGATCGGGGTCTCCGGAGATTCCGATTTCCATTCTGGGAACCGTTGCATGAATCCGGAAAGGGCTCGGCGCTTGTTGGCTGCGTGCAATTTCTTCACGCGTCCCAGTCCTTACTTGCAATATATGTCGGAGGTATGAAGGTAGGTTTCACTTCATTCATATGCGCTTGTGCACCGCCGGACCCCCGAAGCAACGTGCTAGGAAGAAGCGGAGTCGCGCTGATTTCGCTCGCGCTTGTGGTCTTCCTCTTCTTGCTCCAGCCCCTCGCGTCGCAAGCAAGTTACGCGACACTGGCCGCGTCCACCCGCACGTCAACGACAAAGGCCAGTACAATGGGTTTCGGCGTGGTCGACGAGAGCGCGAGCTACGGCATACCGTCGTACAAGAACGCAGCCGTCCAGCAGGCCGACCTCTCGATGCTGGACTCCACTGGCGCCCAGTGCATCAGGGTGGACATCGACTATGGTCCCTGGCTCCCCGGGGGCAACGCATCTCAGGCTCAGCTCGTGAATTCGGTAGTGAAAGGCTTGAGGAGCCAGGGAAAGTGCTTGATAATCGCCGACGCCAGCTCCAACAGCTACCGGAACGGGGACTGCCTCAACTGGACGGAGTTCAAGGCGGCCTGGGTCCAGAGGGTCTCCACGCTTGCGGCCCTCTTCCATCCAAGATACTACATCGTAATCAAGGAGCCGGGCTGGTATGTCCCGATGGTCTGCGACGCCGCCACCAACCCCCTCTTCCAAAGCGTCAGTGACTGGATCGGACTGACGCAGAACCTGACGAACGCCGTGAGGGCTGCCTCGTCTTCCACCCAGGTGGGTGTCTCGGTCCCCGGAGGCTACACGGCCCTCGACCCGGCCTTCTACGTGCAGTATCTCGACGAGGTCCAGAAGCTGAGCGGGATATCCTTCATCGGCTTCGACATCTACTCGACCGGCGACCAGGTCAACGTGCAGAACTTCCTCTTGACGAATCCGCCGTCGAAGCCGATCTGGATCGCCGAGGCGTGGTCGAGCACAAACGCGACCACGCAGGCCCAAGCGCAGTCCGACGCGCAGTGGATGAAGTCGTTCTACTCATACGCCCAGTCCATAAGGGCGAGGATGCTGATACCCTTCTACACCGACCTCTTCAGCGGCTACACGGTGCCCACCAATTCCAGCGCCCTCGTAACCTTCTACCAGGGAAGGACCCCCGTCTACACAGCCTTCCACTCTGTGGTAGTTGGGTAGACGTTAACTTTCCATCCCGATGCGATGTCCAGAACCTAGATTGGACGAGCGACTGGCTTAATCGGCTCGACCCGCGCACGACGTCCGGCAATCAGACCGCGAGGTCACGCGCGGTCGCGCCTTGCTCTCGGGCGCTCAGCCATGGAAGGTCTCGCCCAAGGCCCGCGCCCGTAAGCACAGCGTCGAAGTAGATGGCCGTCTCGGCGATTAGGGAGGCCGCCAGTAGGAGGGAGTCGCCGTCTACCAGCCATAGGAGGAGGCCGACCATCATCACCGCGTTCGCGATGATGAACAGCCCGAGGTAGCTCAACATGGGCCTGTCGCGCTCCTTCCTCCTGCGAAGGTAGTCCACCGCGTAGACGACAAGGCCCGTCATCACCGCGGCCTCGAGGTAGACAGTGTACGTCTCCCACGCCCGCGAGTTCAATGCGGTCGGCGTGAGGAACATGACAACGCCCTGGACTGCCAGGATCTTGAGGAGGCCTGGGCGGATGGCCTTGCGCAGCGCGAAGAGCGTGAACCCCATCTCGCCGACCATGGTGAAGACGAACCAGTACGACGTGGGGCTGTACTCGAGCTGCTTTGCGACGTCCACCAGGGAGTACCCGGCCGAGAGGGAGATCAAGCCCGAGGCGAGGTTGAAGGTCCAGCCCATCAGGAACTCGCTAAGGACGAGCAGGGAGATGTACGCCGCCCGTAGCCCCGACGTATGGCTCACGAGCGCCGAGAGGGGCGCCGCTCCCAGCCTGTCAGGCTCGCTCAACAGCACGAGCTTTGCGGCGGTCAGCCCCGCCGCGGGCATCATCCCCAGCGTCATGAACACCGCGATCTCCCAGATGACGACGTCGCTTATCCCGAAGCCCAGGGTGGTGAGGTAGAGGTACGCGGGCCCCAGGAGCATGGCCACCATCATGCTGAGAAGCAGCAGGATGATCGCAGTGTCTATCCCGTCCTTCGTCTTGACAGCCCGGGTAAGCAGCAGGCTGATGAACGCGACCATCAACAGAGCGACGGGCGCGAGGTAGTGACTTGTGTCGAGTAGGCCAGTGGATGTCGTGCCGTCTCACCACACACGCTTCCGATTCAGCGGGAGCCCCCCGACATCCGAATCAGACATCCAGAACGACCGTGATTCTGACCCCCAATAATAACTGGACGGTCAGAGACGCCTGCCACGCTCGCCCGTCGGTGGTCTAGCCCGTGTCCTTCCCCGCGGACCGAAAGTCTATCGGACCCTCGGAGCCGCCGTGGCCCATGGGCTTTGCGAGCGCCGGGAGCGGCATGTTGAGCTTCATGCGGATCCAGTTCCTCACGTCGAAGAAGAAGACGTTGTTGTACGGGCAGGCGGAGACGCAGTCGCCCACTCCTATGCACTTGAAACTCCTGAACTCCCCCTTCTCGATGAACGCCCCGGGCATGTCAGTCAGGCCGACGGGGCAGACCTTGGCGCAATCCTTCGTCTTGCAGTTCGAGCATGTGTCGCTGTCTCTCACCTTTATCCTGAAGAGCCCGATTCGCGAGATGAGCTGGTTGAAAGACCCCCAGCCGCACACCCCCGTGGTCGCGCAGCCGTAGGTCCCCACGAACGGGGTGGCGATCCAGACGACGTACCAGAGGAAGCTGAAGTAGAACGCGTAGAGGAAGAACCCCGTGTCGTCGCCGAAGAACGTGACGTTGACGACCCTCACAGAAGTGAGGTAGGAGAGGACAGCCGCTCCCAGCAGAGAAGCCCAGACCAGCGTGACCACCACCTTGTAGGCCGAAGGGATCCTGCTCGTCAGGTACTTCCGGCCGAGCTTGGACGTCCTGTTGAAGCTGCTCATCGCGTCGATGGTCGTGCCCTGATACATCAGCGCGGCGGTGCAGAACAAGGAGCAGACCTGCCTGCTCCCGAACAGGAACGAGAGCCCGCCGGAGATCAGGTAGGTCGCCACGAGCGCGAGGACGACCGCGGGCGCGAGCGCTCCAGCGGTGCCCAGGCCCATGCTCCAGCCGACCCACGGTATCGAAGGAAGCGACCGCGCCGAGGACGAATACCGGGAGAAAGAGGCTGTAGATCGCGTAGGCGGCCAATATGAGCACGAGCCTGATCTTCGTCTCCGTCTCCCTGGCGTATCTTATCTTGAAGACGACGAGGGCGCCCATCTCGACCCCCATCATCGCGAGGAAGAGGAAGGACGCCGTTATGCTGCTGACGAAGATGATGAAGTCGTAGAACGCAGCGCCCGCTACGGCCAGCGCCGAACCCGCGAGGGACGCGAACGGGAGCGTTGTGAAGTACGAAGTCCCGTTGGCCTGGATGTCGAGGACCCCGCCCATGAAGAACTCGACGACGAAGACTGAGAGGAGGAGGGCGAAGGCCCAGCTTCGGCATCGACAGCCAGCCACGCATCGGAGGCGCCGAGAGGCTCTTCTCGTCCAGGACGACTGGTGAAGTAGATGACCATCTCCGCAACGACCGACAGCACGAAGAGCGCGGCGTCCCCGTAGAGGAGCCACACGAACATCCCCGCCATCATCACGCTGTAAGCGCCCAGCAAGAGGACGACGTAGTTCAGCACCCCGGCGGCGACCGTCCTGTTCTTGTAGAGGTACTCGAAGATCAGGATGATCGCGACGACCATCGCGGCGCTGTTTCCCCAAAGCGCCCAGTAGACCCACGAGGGGTTGCCGATGGCGGTCGGGGAGAGGACCATTATCGCCGTCTGAATCGCGACGAGCCAGCGGAAGCTGCTCGGGAACCTCCTGCCCCACGAGGTAGAGCGTGACCGCCATCTCGGCGGCCATCGTGAAGACGAACCAGTAGGAGCTCGCGGACTCCACGAGGGAGGAGAAGACGCTCTGAGAGGTGGTCGATGCGACACCTGAGACGATCGCGAAGGTCCATCCCATGAACGCCTCCGAGAGCAACGCGAGCGCGATGACCGCGGCGAACACGATCGACCTCGACGAGACGGAGCTGCCCTTACGAGTGTCGTCGAGCGACCTGTCGCCCCTGAAGAGCGCCGTCAGGATGGGGACCAGCCCAACGCTCATCGAAATCATGTTCAGGGCTACCAGCTCGAGGATGGTGACGAAGCTCGGGAGGTAGAGGTAGATCACGGCGCTCAGAAACATCGAGGCCATCATCGCGAGGAGGAACAGGACCAGCCCGGCGTCGGTGAGCGTCTTGACCGTCGACCCCTTCCTCAGGAGCCAAGCCGTGAGGACGGCCATCAGCGCGGCTACCCCCCAGAGCACGAAAGAGTCCAACCTAGCAGGCTCCCTCCGACCAGCGAACCACGGCCGTTCTTTTTTTGACGTATCCCGGGGTCATATAGGCATGGGCGGAGGGTGTCTCCGCCGCCGCGAAGAGGGCGGAACCCGGGAGAATCACAGTTCAAGATTGCGCTGAACGCACTTTAACCATTATGGCTCGACGGCCGAAACCTTCTCGAGGAGACATGGGCCTTTGCGGGAATCGCGTGATGCCTTCAAGGGCTCACTTCGACCATCTTGTCCCTCGACTTCGCTCCCCTCACGATGGATATCCTCGACCTCGGGACCTTGAAGTGCTCGGACAGGATCTCGACGAGCCTCCTGTTTGCGCGGCCGCCCATCGCCTTCTCGTCCACCTTCACGTCGAAGCTCGCCTCACCGACTTTCGTCACGCGGGCCTCCCTCGAGTTCGGGGTCACGTGGACGCTGGATGAGCATTCCTTTGGACGCCTGACTTTCCCCCATCGTAAACATTGCGAAGCTCACGAGGAGACGCGTCTTCAAGCTGGCCAGGAGTGCTGTTCCCGACCTGCTTCCCGACCTCTTGAAACCGTGGCTCCTCCCCTTCCTTGAGTTTCGTAGCCCCGGTCCCGCCTCCGCCTTTCGACCTTGAAGACTATCGCCGACTCGCGGGGAGCGACGATGCGGAGCCCGGCCTTTCTCAGCTTCCTCTCGATGTAGCTCGCCGCGCTCCCCGACAGCCGCGAATCCAGCTTCGTGTCGAAAGCGAAGCCGTACTTCCCTGACAAGCCCGCACCATCGAGCTTCTCAATGAAATCCTTCATTCCTTGGATGCGCCGAAGGCCTCGGTTGGGGCGCCAATGCAGATGAGGTCGTAGTCGATGAGCGAGTCGGCTCTCGCTTCCCTCGAGTTAAAGCATTCTGTCTCGACGCCCGCTTGCCTGATTCCAGCTCGACGACCTGGCTATCTTCTCCGTGTTGCCGTACCTAGAGGCGAAGATCACACATGCTCTCAATCTGCTCACCACCAGGTTGACGGTGAGCAGGCTGGCCGGCAATCGTTGGCTGCACGTCCTCTATCGAGAAGAACGCCACGATGACCAGGACCTGGGCTATGAGCAGGAGGACGAACCCGACCAAGATTATCGTCGTCGCCGCTCCGACGAGATACAGCATCCCTGCCGTCTCGAACATGCTGACCTCTGAGCTTCAAGGAAATCGACCTGTAGGTCCTCCTGACGTAGATGGCTGAGACCAACATTATCACCCATACGACGGCAAGACCGAGGATGATACAGCCGATCAAGGCGACCCAATCGCCTGTCGGGACCGTCGACGGGTTGAAGCTTTGGACCGAGACTGAGGCCTTTAAGACCCACGAAACGGAGGACGCTTCCTACCACGACCACAGTGCGCCGACGACTATTCGCCGCGATAGCAAGCCCAACGGCGACCAGCATGTTGCTGAAGATCGACCTGTCCGCCAGCAATCTCCGAGATCTCCCTTATCGCCACCAGCATCAGGACGAAGCCCATGATCCCGAGCAGCGATCCGACCGTGGGCACAGCCGTGAGAAGCACCAGATATCGAGCCGACCGCGCCGATGCTCTTTGCCGTGATAGGCTGGGCATTCACTTCGTCCTCTCCGGTTGGGCGGGCTGGGATAAGAACCAGGGACACGATTCTCAAACTTTGGAACGTGACGTAGGGAATTTTAAGCTAGGAGGGTCAAGAAGCCGTGATGACAGACGAAAACCCCGCAGCGAAGGCTGTAGTCGTCGAGAACCTGGTGAAGACGTATCCACCGGACATAAGGGCGGTCGACATGATCAGACTTCTCCATAGACTCCGGAGAGATCTTCGGCCTACTTGGCCCGAACGGGGCTGGGAAGACGACCACAATCAAGATGATCATTGGGCTCATCAGCCCCACCTCCGGCTCCCTGAGGCTCTTCGGAGTGGACGTGGCGAAGTCGCCGCAGGCGGCGAGGCGACTGCTGGGCTACGTACCCCAGAACGTCTCCGTGGACGGCGACCTCTCAGGATACGAGAATCTGTTGATATTTTCGAGGCTCTTCTATGTCGGAAGGGACGAACGGAAGGAGAGGATTGCCAAGGCGCTCAAATACGTTGGTTTGAGCGAGCGGGCAAACGAGCTAGTCGAAGCATTATTCTGGCGGCATGATGCGCCGCCTCGAGGTCGCCCAGGCTCTCGTAAATCGACCAGAATTCCTCTTCCTCGACGAGCCGGCGATAGGCCTCGACCCCGGCTCGAGGAGGGAGATTTGGGAGAGCATAAGGCAACTGAGGAAGGACTTCGGAACGACGATATTCATCACCACCCACGACATGAGCGAAGCAGACTATCTCTGCGACCGCGTAGCGATAATGGACTCTGGGAAGATTGTCGTGATTGGCCCCCCTTCTAAGTTGAAAGAGTCGTTGGGCGGAGACGTCGTGACCTTCCAACTGACGCAGCCTGGCCAGGAGGTGACGCTCCCGGGTGACCTTGGCCAAGTGGTGCATCAGGACGACTCGACGATCAAGATCCTAACGCAAGACGGCCATAAGACTGCACCGTTGATGGTGCTGGCTCTCAAGGACCAAGCGGTTGAGATCCAGTCGATGTCCATCGACATCCCCAGCCTCGACGATGTCTTCCTGAAGTATACCAAGAGGCGGCTCGACGAGCACGGAAACATCTCCGAAGCCAGGGCGACCCGGAGAAGCATTGCGAGGTACTCCAAATGACCCTCGGAGAAAGGGTGTCGAGCGCCCTCACGATCGCCGACATGGAAGCCAGAAAGATACATCACGACTCGACAGAGCTCTGGACGAGGCTGGTCCAACCTGCCCTCTGGCTCTTGATCTTCGGGGAGGTCATGAACAGCATCAGGGCCTCTCGACAGGCAGCCTGTCCTACATCGAGTTCATCACCCCAGGCGTGCTCGCCCAGTCGGTCCTCTTCGTCGCAATCTTCTACGGGATAAACATCGTCTGGGAGAAGGACGTGGGAGTCCTCACCAAGCTCCTGTCGACGCCCTCTCCCTACTCGTCGATTGTCATCGGCAAGGCCCTGTCGGCGGGGATAAGGGGAATCTTTCAGGCCGTCATGATCTTCGGCCTGGCCCTCGTCATCGGCGTCAACGTGAGGCTCGACGTGCTCGACGTGGCGGGAGTTTTCGTGGCCATCATCGTCTTCGCAATGTGCTTCTCCAGTCTCTCCATGCTCCTCGCCTCCTTCCTGAGGACAAGGGATAGGATGATGGGCATCGGGCAGCTCATCACGATGCCGCTCTTCTTCGCAAGCAACGCCATCTATCCCCTTTCGATAATGCCGAGGTGGCTCCAGTACGTCGCCATGGTCAACCCCGTCAGCTACACCGTAGACGCCATGCGCGCCATGCTCCTGACTGGAGACTACTCGAACCTCCCGGTAGACATTGCCGCAATCTCGATCTCGACCATCCTCTTCGTGTCGCTGGCTTCATTGACGATCAAGCGGATGCTTGAGTAGCTGTCGGGCGCGCCATCGCGGCTGCGGCACGCCTTTCGTCCCCGAAGAACACGCGATACCTGACGTAGTGCAGAATCACCCAGGTCAGGAAGTAGGCGACGAACGCGTCGTAGCTCGTCCACCACTGCTGGTAGACGAAGAGCACCTGCCCTATCAGGAGCCGTTCCCCCAGGGCCCCGAAGGCGGCGAAGATGAGGCAGTCGAGCAGAGAGTGCCAGAGGTTGAATTTCCTAGGCAGATACAGCGCCCAGGCGGCCCCTCCGAAGAGAGCGATTCCCATCACCTGCAGCGGGACGACTCCCACGTGGAACTCGCTCGTGGTGTACCAGAGGCCAGCCAGCCAGCCCGAGTTCTCGAAGATGAAATCGAAGATCAGCAAGAACGCGCCCACCTCCAACGCGCTCCTTATCCTCCCGCGGTTCTCGTTGGCCTCCAGCCCGAACCAGGCCAGCGCGCTGACCAAGACCACATACCACGAGGCTTGGCCCAGCTTCACGAAGTAGAGGACCACGGCAAGAACCACGAAGTAGACCGTCAGGAGCGCCAGCTTCCTGAACTCCCTGGTGCTCGTAAAAGCCCTCCCTGCGGATGTCATCTAGGCGCGCGAGCAGATTTCTCTTCGCATAAAAGCGCGAGGGCGACTCTCAGTTCTGGTACCGACTTCCGATTCCTGTCTCGAGAGTTGTTCGGCTGCTCTTCGATTTGGGAATCGTCTCCCCCGTTTAAGTAGAAGGGCGGTGATGACCTGAACGAAGCTAGCTTTGCAATCAATCAGTAACACGGACAAAACCGGGCGGGTGCTGGAAGGCAAGGTCGCCATCGTAACGGGCGCCGGGTCGGGAGTGGGGAGGGCGACGGCCAACCTCTTCGCCAAGACCGGGAGCGCCGTGGTCGTCGTCGACCTGCTTCCCGACAGAGTCAACCAAGTCGTGGCGGAGATCAAGTCCTCCGGAGGGAAGGCGACCGGGATGGTGATGGACCTGTCAGTAAGGAGCGAGGTCGACCGCATGGTCGACGAGACGTTGAGGTCTTCGGGAAGAGTGGACATCCTCCACAACAACGCCGGGATCATGGACGGAGTGAGACCTGTCGCCGAAACCCCTGACGAGGTCTGGGAGAAGGTGATGGACATCAACGTCAACGCCCCGTTCAGGGCGAGCAGGAGGGTCATACCTTCAATGCTCAAGCAGGGGGGAGGAGTGATAATCAACACTGCCTCTGTAGCAGGCCTCTTCGGAGGGATCGCGGGCGCTGCCTACACCGTCTCCAAGCACGCGCTGATCGGGCTCACCAGGAACATCGCCGCGTTCTACGGCACGAAGGGGATACGGTGCAACGCCATGGTTCTGGGCGCGGTGAACACGAACATAGGCGTCGGAAGCGGGCAACCTAGCGCAATCGGGATGGAGCAGCTCAACAAGGTGGCCGCGATGATCCCTAGGATGGCCGAGCCGGCCGAGATAGCCGAGCTCGCCCTGTTCTTGGCCTCTGCGAGGTCGACCTACGTGAACGGGTCGTGCATCGTAATCGATGGCGGCTGGACCGTGTTCTAGCGAGAGAATCAGCGCTAAACCGAGACTCTAGTCAAGGGATTTGCTCAGCTGGCGCACCCCCTCCACTGCGACCTCGATTGCGTCATCGATGCCGGCGTCCGCTTTGAAATCGTCGCTCATCCTGTTCCCGAGCACGGCGAAGAGAGCGCCAGTCCTCACCCCGAAGAGCCTGCCCAAGGTGAAGAGTGTGGAGGATTCCATCTCGAAACACAGAGCGTTCGCAGCCCTCAGGTCTGAGACAAGCGTCTTAGCATGGCTCGGGAAGTAGTTTTTGAAGCTCGGCCTTCCTTGGCCAGCGTAGAACGCGTCGGTAGAGGCGGTGATGCCGGACAGGAATTCCTTCCCGAGGCTCGAGGCCGCCTCCTTCAGGGCAATCACGACTTCGGGAGTAGCCGCAGCCGGGTATCCATCCATGACGTATTGTCTTGTCGTCCCGTCAAGTCTCACCGCGGCGTCCGCGATTATCAGAGAGCCGACCTTGGCCCGAGAATCGATGGCTCCACAGGTGCCGACCCTTATCATGAGCTCGACGCCCAGCCTCGCCAGCTCTTCTACAGCAATCGCGGCCGCCGGGCCGCCAATACCCGTCGACATGGATATCACGTATTCACCGTCGATGTATCCACCATACGTCGTGTACTCCCTGTGGGAGGAGATCAGCTTGGCGTCCTTGAAGCGCTTCGCAATTCGAGGGACCCCTGTCAGGGTCTCCTGGGAGAATGGCGACCCTTCCGACGTCACGTTTCCCCAGCCTGATGTGATAGAGCCTTCCCTTGGAATCCCTGGGCTCGAGTGCCAGTCTACACGCCTCCTTTTCCAGCGCCACTTCTGCAGCCCGGGATATAACGTCTCAACTCTGCAGACCGCGCGCCTCGTGGCACGGCTCGTCGGTTCGAAACGCGCGGGGAGACATAGCGCCCGTGAGAATTCGTGGTCATCTGATCGCCCTAGACCCGTGTCGCGCGCCAGTTCCCGACCGTCTATTCCTCGTCTGCGAGCTGGTCCTTTCTTGGTCTTCCAAACTCCTTCATCATCTCCGTGTAACCTATCACTTTCTTCATTTCATCCTGGACGTCCACCATCTCCGTCCTATAGGGCGTGGTGTAGCAGTCCCCCGATTTCTTGATCTGGACGGCCTCATAGGCGGTGTTCACCCTCCTCTTGTACTCGTCCTTGACGTCCGTCAGCACGGCGACCAGGGCGTCGCTGACCCAGTCGTCGTCCCCGCCCTCCGCGTGGGTCGCCATCGCCGCCCTCTCGAGGGCCCCGCCGGTCTGGACGTAGACCCAGAACCTGAACTCCTCGTTCCACACCCCCTTCTCCACCATCTTGACCGGGACGCGTTGGATCAATCTTGTGAGCGCGTAGTCGAGTCCTCCCACCCAGGCGCCCCTGTAGCCGTATTTCTCGGCGCCAGCGAATATCTCGAAGGCGAGTTCCTCGGCCTTGGTCCGGGGACGTTGCTTCTCGCCTCTCTGCAGACTATGGAGTCTTCGTGCGACTGCAAGGAACGCCCCCTTGTAGCACGAAGAGACCTCCGTATCGCCGTTCATCTCCTCCGATAGTCTGGAAGCGAGTTCGTCGGCCAGACCCTCAACGACTCCGTCTAGACGCGGTCGGTCCTCGGATGCGATGTAAGGCATGATTCAAGTCATCGCTCCGAATACATGGCCTTAAGCAGGCAGTCAATGCTGCACGTTGTCATGCTCGAGAACCACGTTGTCGTCCTTAAAAGACACGGTCAAGCAATCCGCTGCCTGGATGGCATGACTGCGTTGGCACCCCTGTTCAACCGTAGCAACGAGAAAGATGAAACGACGCCATCCTCCCTGCGCATTGGGCCTGGACCCAGGAGGCCGAGTCAGACTCGGAGGGCTTGCTCTTGAGTAGAGCCGGCTCCTCAGTGCAGATCAGGGAGCTCGAAACAGCGGCGAAGCTCTCGCGGCCGAACGTGATCGTGGGGATTCCCGAGACGGGGCTGGTGGGAACTATCGCTACCTCCTATCTGGTCGACCATCTCGGTCTCCCGGAGATAGGCCACGTCGAGTCTGACCTGCTCCCTCAGGTGGTGGTGGTCCACGATTCCGAGCCGAAGGACCCCATCCGTATCTTCGGCAAGGGCATGTTGGCGGTTGTCGTTTCCGAGGTCCCGCTGACAGCGAGGTTGTCGTATCAACTCGCTTCTGAATTGGTCATGTGGAGCAAGGCGAAACAGAGCAAGATGGTCATTGGAATCACAGGGCTCCCATCCGAATCCAGGGCAGAGTCTGCAGGCGACGCGATCCCGATGGTCCTTGCGGTGACCAACGACGGCGACCTGCGGAAATCGATAAAGGCGATAGGCGCGGAGCCGTTCGAACATGGCATGATAACCAGCACATATGCCACGCTGCTCAGGAGCTGCACAAGTCTGGGAATTCCGAATCTCACACTGCTGGCGGAATCCTTCGCAGAATTCCCAGACCCAGGCGCAGCGGCGGCGGCACTGCAAGTCCTCAACAAGCTTCTGCCGATAGCAGTGGACGTGAAGCCGCTTCTTGATGGCGCCGAGGAGATAAGGCTCAGGATGAGGGGACTGATGAGCCAAACGCAACAGACAATTCAGCAACAGGCGGCTCAGACAACGCCTGGCGTGTATCGTTAGGAGCGCGAGGCGAGAGACATCATGCGGGCGAAAGACGATGATGAATCCGGGACCATTGGCATCGGCGGGCCGCGAGCCTTCCGTTCTTTCATCGAGGATCCCCTCTTCGGCGAAGAGAGGCCTCTTTTCGATCTCAAGTCCAAGAGCCTCAGGCCTCTTTGCAGGATTGAGGCTACCGAAGAAGCGGTCACAGTGACTTTCGACCTTCCATACGTCGAGAAGAACGATATCTCCCTGACCTCAACCGAGAATACTCTCAAGATCGAGGCGAAGATGAGGAAGGCTATCACCCTGAGGGTGGGCGGCGGCGTCCAGAGGCACGTCCGATTCGAGCGGTACACGGGGAGCATCCGACTGCCGACAACCGTGGAACCTGAAAAGGCCAAAGCGACGTTCAGGAACGGGTTGCTGAGGGTGAAGTTCCCCATCGCGAAGAGGGGAAACCGAGTAATGATAAGATGAGCGAATCGGCAACGGGTGAATCCCTCGTAAAAGGCCTAGTCTTGTCAATCCCCGCAACGCAGTTCCTGCCGCACCTGGCGCCGATGTCCAGTCGGGAGACTCCATGCGCTCCAGATCCTCTGGACCTTGGAAAGACGCTAAGGCAGAG
>CAWAOY010000006.1:0-134426 GCA_963783755.1 uncultured archaeon | reverse complement strand
TGATTACGATGTAGTAGTTGGGTTGATACAGCGCGGCGAGCGTCGAGACTCGTGGAGCCCACGCTGCCAAGAACTGGCTCCAGGTGAGCTGACCGCCGTTGCGATACGACTCCGAAGAGGCGTCGGCGATTATTAGGCACTTTTGCGGCCTTTATAGCCTGAACCAGGCTTTTCATTTCGTTGATTGCCTCTGGTTTTTCTGGAGCCAGGGAGCATAGCCGAGGTCGATCCTTATGCACTTCACGTTTGTCGACAGCAGCATGTTGAGGTCGGCATTCTCTTCCGCGACGGTGTGTAGCTCGTCTCCGGGCCGCCATAGCTCGCCCGGGCAAAGACGGCGGCAAAACTTGGCGCACACCTTCGCCAATTGCCTGACCAAAGCTTGCCTGGTGGTGGCGCCGGGAATCAAGTCGCGGCCCCTTCCGTGACAAGCACCAAGAGCACGACCAGCGCAATCGCTGTTCGCGCGCTGATCAGGTGGTTTGGTCGAGGAGAATTCAAGGACACCGTGCCGTAGGGAAACCAGTCCTGCGCGGCCTATTTGGGCTTTGGTCTCTCTAATGCTGCTCTTGGCACACTGAGCGAGGCTTCACGTCACTTCTTGACGATCAACTGACCCTGCATGTAGATGGCGTCAGACCGCCTACCGCGAAGCTCCTCAGGGCGTCTTGGGGCGTCTCCACGACCGGCTCCCCAGCCAGGTTGAAGCTGGTGTTGACGATCAAGGCCTCCCCGGTGAGGTCTTCGAACGACTCGATGAGATTCGCCACACCGGGTTGTCGACGTTGTCCACCGTCTGAGGCCTTGCGGTCCCGTCGACGTGCCGGACTGCCGGGACCCTCTCTCCAGCCTCTTCGATGAACTTGTACATCATGACCATGAATTCGTGCGGCTTGCCCCCAACGAAGTACCTCTTGGCGTCGAATTCAAGGACGGCGCGAGAGGCCGCCACCATTCCCTGCCTTTGTTCTGGTTGACGGTCCCCCACATCTCCTTCTTTGTGGGTTCCGCCACGATGCTGCGGTCGCCCAGCGCCCTCGGACCAGCTCGGCCCTCCCCTGGTATATGCCGACTATCTTCCCAGCGGTCATGAGCTTGGCGACCTCTTCCATCCCGTCCCCCACGCTCACGGAGCTCCACTTCGAGTCCTTCACCACCCTCGCGACCTCGTCATCACCGTATTCGGGGCTAGAAGACGTCCGTCAGTCTGCGGTTGACCATCTTCCCCCCCGAGCACCTTCTCGTAGACATAGCAAGCCGCTCCAATGGGCCACCGGCGTCGTTGGCCCCCGGAAACACGAAGATGTCGTTGAACAGCCCCGAGTAGAAATCTCCATGTTGATCTTCGCGTTGGCCACCCCTCCGGCTAGCAAGAGGTTGGTGTCGCCCACGTTGCGCTTCGCCCACCTCGCGGTGGCCAGCACCGCCTCCTCCGCGACTCTTTGCGTCGCCCACGCAATGTCGGCAGCGGCTTTGTCCATCTTGCCTCGCGTGTCCCACGAGGCTCGGTCGACCACCGCCGCGGCCATACGAAGGTAGGATTCCGCCCACGTGTCTTGGGTGCCGGCCTTTTGGCGAGGGGATATGTGGTAAGGGACGTCGCCGCTTCCGTCTTCGTTTATTCGCAGCAACCGGCGAAGCTTCTCATACACAGGCGAGGTCGTCCCGTAAGGGGCAAGGCCCATCAGCTTTCCAGGCCCTTCGAGAGTGTCGTAGCCGACCCTCGTGCCCATCGCCTCGTAGAGGAGGCCGATGGATGAGTCAGGGGTGTCGAGGGCGATCATCTTCTGGAATTCTCCGCCCTTGATCTTCCAGACGACGGTAGAGTTCCTTTCGCCGCTCCCGTCGATCGTCAGCGCGACCCCGGAGTTGACTCCCGAGAAGTAGTAGGCCGAAGAGGCGTGAGCCAAGTGATGTTCGACAGGAACCACCCTGGGGTTTTCCGGGGGAGTCTCGCCCGCCACGGAGTATGCGCGCCTTATCAGGTACTTCGAGAGGCTGAGATAGTCGCCACCGTTCAGCCAGCGGCGCGCGACGCTCATCCGTTGGCCGTTTGACGTGATTTCAGGGGCGACCTGCATGAGGCTTTGGAAGAATAGAGAATTCTTGTACAGGATGGGAAAGAACTTGGGAGACCAGTTCACCGCGAACGCGTCCACGTCGCTAGGGTTCACTCCCAGCTTCTTCACGTGCCTGAACAGCTTGACGAGGGACTTGACCGGGGCTTCCCTGACCGCGTGCTTGTGCCTTGTGTGCCTCTCCTCCTCGGTCGCGAACACGAGCTTCCCGTCCAAGATGGCGGAGGCGGAATTGTCGTGGTCCACCGGCCAGCTGAACCCTATAACCAACGTCATCTTGAAACTCCTCGAAAACCTCCGCAGGCTCAAGATGGCGCGTATTTAGCGATGATGGGGCGACTCCGACGCTTCTCGATATTGAGTTCCCTCCAGCATGATTTTTTCGAGACACCCCCGTCGGGGCTAGTCGGGCTAGCCGTCAAGCCTAGCGCCGTCCCTGGTCTTCGACTCACGGAGCGCCGCGAAGGCGACTATCGCCCTGGCAAGTCTAGCAGGTTCGAAGGCCTGCCGTGGTGGGGCGAGTCGTCGCCATTGGCTTTCGCCAAGAGACACGAAAGGCAAAGATAACCGGTACCGCCGTCTATGGCGACGAAGGGCTTTCCAGGCTTGCCGCATGCGCATGGACCTGACCGCAGCGGCGCCGGAGGTAAGTCCTGCCTGAGGCGACTCAATTCCTTCCCACCTCATGCCCTCGAAGCTAACTATAACCGCTGTGGACCTCAAATCTGGACCCGAAATCACCGCCTCTGGCGCGTTCCCAAAGTGCGATTCTCCCACCTGGCGGGTGCCGAATCTCGAATTCGTCGCTTTTCGCCATACCGTGCTTGTGTAATTTACAGGTAATTGACCCCCAGTTATGCATAATTAACAGGTCACCGACCGTTCAGCCATTCTGGACGCGTCATGCGGGCGCCTTCGCGTCGGCGACCAAGTCCCGATAGACTTGCAGCGTGTCAGCCGTCATCCTCTCAAGGCTGAACTCCCTCTTTACGAGCTCCAGCCCTTTTTGGCCCATTTCTGCACACCTTGACGTGTCAGACAGAAGGGCTGCCATCGCGTCACCCAGCTCCCGCGAGTTAGCGGGCTCCACGAGGAGGCCGGTCTCTCCGTTCTTGAGTATCTCGGGTATCGCTCCCACTCGCGTCGCGACGCAAGGCCTGCTCGAAGCCATCGACTCCAGAACTGAAATCCCGAATCCTTCCATAAGCGAAGGCAGCGCGACCAGCGTGCTTGCGGCGTACACGTGCGCGAGGAGTTCCTGCGAGTATCCTCCTGTGAAGACCACCCTGTCAGACACTCCGGCGGCCTTTGCGCCGAGCTTGAGCTCTCTCGGTCCTCGTCGCTTCCTCTCCCCACGACCGCCATCGTCGCATCGGGAACCTGGGATAGGACCCGCGCAAACGCCGGAACGAGGTAGTGCAGTCCTTTCGACCGCTCCAGTCTGCCGACGTAGAGGACCGTCTTGTCTCCAAGGCTGGGGAACTTCTCGCGGAACAATTCCGGGTCGCCACCCTCGAACTCGCTCGCGTCGATTCCGTTTCTCACTATCCGAAGGGCCTCCGGAGGGACCGAGAGGAGCTGCCGCACCGTCTGCGCCGTGAAGCCGCTCACCGCGATCACTGACATGCACTGCCTGACGAGCCTCCCCTCGAAGGCCGTGAGAGTCGAGGCCTTCAGCATCTGGGCGACCTTCTGCAAGGGGCTAGACTCGTGGCTGAGCATGGACAGGGCCTCCGCCAGGTGCAGATGATGGACAGTGGCCACGCACGGCACCCCGCGCCTCTTCAGGCGGAAGAAGAAGGTCGGATAATCGAAGGTCACGTGGACCAGGTCGATATTGCCACGGTCGGCCAGATACGAGACGATGCGCTCGGCCTGCGCCAGGAAGTCCAGCTCTCGCAGCAAGGCGTTCCCTCGTCGCGTCGGAATTATCCTGAATGGGCGTTGCGCGGCTCCCCTCGTCGTTGGCTCGGGGGTGATGACCACGACGTCGTGCCCGAGCCTCCCCAAGCCGGTTGCGAGGGCAGAGACATAAGACGCCTCCCCACCCCCGCTCGGAGGAAACTCATAGGAGACGAGACAGATGCGCAAGGTCCAAGACCTAGCCTTCGAAGAGCCGTAGGTATGCGGCCTTCAATTTCGCAGCTAGGCTACGATAAGAGTACTCCTCACGCGCCTTCTTCTCTGCCGTCAGTCCCATCTCGTGCCTCCTCGGCTCGTCTTTCAGCAGAGCGACGACCCCGCTAGCAAGAAGGTCAGGCTTGGCGCCGCTGACGAGCCAACCGGCTCCTCCAGTCAGGGCGTACGCGAGCTCGCCCGTCCTGGGAGCCACAATCGGCTTTCCCATTGCCATGTATTCCGGCATGACCATCGGGGAGCTCGCGGCATGGAAGGGGTGGTCGCTTATCACGTGAAGCGCCACGTCGGCCGAAGCGATGAGCATTGGAACCCTCCTTCGCTCGACGAACCCCGTGGGTATCACGCGACCCTCCAATCCTCTCTCCGCAATCAACGACGAGACTGGGAGGTTGCCTCCTCCTACCATCAAGAGTCTGGCGTCCGGAACCTGGCGAGTCACTTCCTTGAACGCGGCGAGGGCGGTTTCGTGAAGCCCCCTCTCGAACTTCCAGAAGGTGCTCATGTAGATGACCACCGGGGAGTCTTTGAGCCCGTACTGCTCCCTAATCTCCCCGCCCGACATCGAGGGATTGAAGAGTTCCTCGTCAAACCCGTTCGGTATGAGGACCATCTTCTCCCTGGGCACGCCCAGCTGCGCCATCCTCGATGTCAGAAGATGGCTGACGGTCACCACAAGGTCCCCGAGCCTCGGGAATACGTTCTCGTAGAGCGTGAGGAGGGCGCCCCGACCGCCGTACAGGCTCGCGTAGCTGGAGTACCCCCCGAAACCGTCCCAGTCTTCCATGTCCACGACCACCTTGTTGCGCCCTGACCTGCCTAGCGACGCGATTGTCGCTGTGTATGGGTTCGCACGGTTGACATGGAGCACCGGATTTTCCCGTGCTATCGTCTTGAATAGCCTGAGGTTCTCTCGGAACCTTGTGACGAGGGGCTCGTTCCAGTAGCTGATTCTCCGGAAGCAGCGCCACTCATCCATCGTCTCGGCGACCCTGTCGGTGGTGCGGCCTCTCAGGCCCAGGAACTCCCCCTCAACTCCTAGTCGGTCGAGGTACTTTGCAAGACCGGCTTGCCTGAAGGACGACGCGCTGCCAAGTCGAAGATGGTTTACAAATGCGACGCCCTTCATCGGGACTCCTCACGATGCGGCGCAAATATAGGTTCACAATCGAATCGGGCCGATCCTGTGGCAGAGACCGTTGCCTCTGGGCGCCATAGAACCAGAGTTGCGGTTGGGGTACGATAAGCCGGCTTTGGGCCGTTGGATGATTATCAGGTGATTTTTCTTTCGAATCGAGGCAAAGAGCTCGCAGCAGCCCTCCGAACCGTCGAAACGGTGGCCGAAGCACCCGGAAGCGGGCCACGCGAGGCCACGCCATGAATTTCTGGTCCTAACCACGTATTCACAGGTCATTTATTAGTAAGGACGGATTTCGTTCCCTGTTGCCAGCGGCGAGCGGAATCCTGATTCTGGCCATTATCGTGGCATCGTCCGCCGGCGCCGCGTCGATCTGACGTTGCCGGCGAGCCCAATGACTGTCTCGAGTGCGGGCGGCGCGCCCTCGCTCCAGTCTGGCTCGAGCGGACCTAGCCTTCAGGTAACGCACGCTCCTAGCGCGTACTATGCCTCGACCTCCTCTCATCCTAAGCTCGCGAACATCGTGAGTGCAATACAACAAGATGCCCACGCCTACAGCGTGATCAAGCACGTGGCGTCAACCTTGCGCCATCATTCTCGGAAGTAGCCTTTTTGCCTCGAGATCCCTTGTCCGTTTTCGTGACGGACTGGGCCCCCCGCGCGGGTGACCTTATGCGGACGCCCATTTCATCCGGGACTTTTTTTCACACAAGAACGGGAGCGGCCTTTTGCAAAATACGTGTTAGTCCAATCGCATTTCGCGAAACTTTCGCAAAAATCACCGATTAAGATGTTCATCACCGTGTAATCCATAAATATTCAGCAAACCCGGGATGAGATAAGTATACTTTGAAGATTCTTGAGCTATCGTCGGCGTTTCCGCCGAGCAGAGGCGGGGTGGAAATGACCGTCTCGGAGCTCTCGAAACGGCTGGCCGAAAAGGGGCACACGGTCACCGTAATCACATCGACGCGAGGCGGCAACGCTCGTTACAGCGACGAATTCGTCGGAAAGGTCAGGGTCGATCCGCTTGCCGGAGCGGCTTCACATCTTCGAGGCACCCATCCTCCCACAGATCGCTTACAGGGCAATGTTCCTGGACTTTGACATCCTTCATGTCCACGGGATGAGCCCCACTATCACGGACTTGGGGATACTGGTCGGGAAAATCCGAGGAAAGCCGGTCGTCCTCACCTACCACAACGACGCAGAGTCTACCATGGAGTGGAGCGTCGCAAAGGCCGCGGCGAGGGTGTACGCGAGGCTCTGCGTCCCCATCGTCGAAATGGCTGACTCGATCATCTGCGCGACCGACTCTTACGGAGCGTCGAGCCTGGTCTTGAAGCATTTCAGAAACAGGATGGAGGTAATTCCTCTGGGAGTGGACATGTCAAGGTTCGCGAACACGCGTTCGAGGCTGACTTCCAACGGCAGGAAGGAGGTCTTGTTCGTAGGGCAGCTGAAGGAATACAAGGGCGTCAGCTTCCTCATTGAAGCCATAGCGAAACTGAGGCGAAACGGGACCAACGTCGCCTTGAGCGTCGCCGGGGATGGGCCGTCCTATCCTCGATTGAAGGCGATGGTCGAGACCTTGGGTATCGGAGACTCTGTGAGATTCTTGGGAAACCTCAACAACGCTGAGTTGGTAGACTCGTATGGTGCCTGCGACCTCGTCGTCCTCCCGAGCGTGAGCCGGAGGGAGGCCTTCGGGCTCGTCCAGCTCGAGGCCTCTGCCGCGGGGAAAGCCGTGGTCGCGAGCGACATCCCTGGCGTGAGTGACATCACGAAGAAGGTGGGGGGCTATCTGGCCAAGCCCAGCGACGCCGACTCGCTGGCGCTGCAAATCGCCCATGCGCTGGGAGTCCAGCACGACCCCGAGAAGTTCAGGGAGGCCGCAGCGACCATGAGCTGGGATAAGGTCACACTGGAATATGAGGAGCTCTTCGAAACGCTTCTGAAGGCCCATGGGCCTTCAAGCCTCGAGCCTCTGAGCCGCTCCGACCCCTTGGCGCCCCTGGCCGAGTTGTCCGGCTCTCCGGCTCACCCTCTCGGCTTTTTGCGGTCGTTTGGAGGGGCATCAGACAGGACCAAGGCGCACTGGTCGCACGCGATGACCACTCGCTTTGAGAACTTCGTCGGATGGCTCTTCAAGAACGGCTACGTGATAGTGGGTGCGGTCGCAGCCCTCTTGGTCTCGTTATACCTAGTTGGGAGCTTCGCCTTCAATTGATTGCTTTCGAAAATCGGTGTCCGCTGAAAGTCTAGGTTGGCAGTGACAAGAAGGTCGAGACGATTGCCCGCGCAAATACGACGAGACGAGTTGCCAGCCTGACGCCTTATGCTAAATGAGAAACCGAGGTCACTCAGCGTGACGCCAACTTGACAGAGCCGGCCACGATGAGAGCGAAGAGCCTAGGAAGGACGCGAGGGCCGGTCGAAACTCTCGCCCCGATCCCCTGCCGCGAGAGGGCAGCGTGAATCTGCCCCCCTGTCGGAGATTGCAACCGCGTTGAGCCAAGAAGACCCGCTGGTTACCATTGGGATGCCCACTTTCAACAGGGAGTGGAGCCTCCCGAGAGTCCTAGACTCGATGCTTGCTCTTGACTACGACAAGAAGAGGATGAGGATCTGCTTCGTCGACAACGAGTCGACCGACGCCACAATGAAGATGATCGAGGAATTCCGGGCAGGTCGTGGGCCGGAGTACGAAAGCGTAGTGGTGGTGGTCGCGAGCTCGAACATATCGAAAGCGAGGAACATCGCGTTCGAAAAGGCGGCAGGGACCGATTACATATTCTTCCTAGACTCTGACATCCTGGTCAAACCTGACACGATAAAGCGCCTACTGGCTATCTTCAAGGCCGACCCGAAGGTAGGGATGGCTTCCCTGCCGTGGGACAACAGAAATGCAAGAAAGCGGGCCGGATTGCTCTACAACGCTTTCACGGCTCCTCCTGGGCCCCATCCCGCCTACAAGGTGGGAAACGGGTGCAATATCGTGTCCATGCGCGCGGCCGACCAAGTTGGGGGCTTCAACGAGAGACTCCGCGTCCACGAGGATGGGGAGTATTGCTACAGGCTCAGGCGGCAGGGCTTCAAGATAGTCTGCGACTTCTCCTCCGAGGGAACCCACCTCAGGGAGATCAAGGTAGATTCGCGCTTCTACCTGAACCTGATGAAGGACTCGGCCGAGACGTATCGGGAGCTCATCCACAGGGGGTCGCTTCTTCAGGTCGTCAAGGTCTTTAGCTCGGTCGCGATAGTCGCCTCCTTTGTGCTCCTGCTTCTCTTCCCTGGGCTCCTCGCGGCGGTCTCATTCGGCGCGATCCTAGTGTTCGCTTTCTGGCTCAACAGCGGCTCATTCGCGCTCGACGACGGAATACACGTACGGCTGGCGTACAGGCCCCTCGTCGGACTACTAATGACGGGCGCGACCATGGTGATAAGCGCCTTCTTGGTCTACGACGTGGCGGTCAAGAGGCGCATGTAGCCTCTTGCATCGGACCTAACGCCGCGACCTGGCAGTCGAAGCAAGGCTGGACGAGCGAGCTGAAGTCCCGCCGTGGGCGCTTGGAGCAGCCGCTCACTTGGGTCTTTTGAAGCGAATGGTGTATACCACGTACGCCGCGACAGCGATGATCGCGATCCCGAGTCCTATCACCGCCGTCTTGAGCGACAGTATGCTCGCAGGGGCGTATATGGTGAGTTCCAAAGGAAGGGTCGAGTTGTATGCAACGCCGTTGTCGTCGGTGTAGGTCGCAAGGATCTCCACCAGGTAGTTCCCGCCCTTCATGGTGCCGGCCACGTTCACTCCGACGGTCGTCGTCCCCGAGGCGGAGGGGTCCAGGGTTCCCAGACCGAAGTAGTTCGAAGAGAAGAGCCGGGAGCCGTTCTCCAACGTCAGCGTAAGATTGTTCGCGGGGGTCGCACCATCGTTGCGGAGGTAGATTGTCATAGTCCCCTGACTTCCGGGGGACAATACCTCCGGGCTCAAGAGCGTGTTTGTGATGCTAACCCTGGGCGGAGAGAATGGCGCCACTGTCACGGTGTACGGGGCAACGATTTGGTACGCCTTCCCTGACGGAGTCCGTGTATGTCACCACCGCGTTGAACTGGTACGCGCCGACAGCGGTGCTGGCGGGAATTTGCAGGTATGAGGTCGCGTTCCCAACTCCGCCGGGTTGTATCGACCCCAGGTAGATTGTGGCGTTGCCTAGAAAAACTCGGAGCGTTCTGGAAAGCGACCTTGACGTTCAGGGCGCTCGTCCCTCCCGTGTTGAGAAGCTGTGCGTTGAAGAACGTCTGAAGCCCGGGGGTCAGCGGATTGTTCTTGAACTGAAGGACGTTGAACACCAAGCTAGGCTGTCCCACGATGGTCGCGGTCAGCACCTGCTGGCTGGTGTATATCGTCCCGAAATCATCTTGGTAGGCGAGGGTCAGCACGATGGGATAGGAGCCGAGAGCGGACGAGGGAGGAGATGCGAATCCCAGCTTAACTGAAATCGTCCCGTTCCCGGATACCACTCCTAGCCTGTAGTCACCGGCCGAGCCTGTGGTCACCAGGGGGCTGGTGGCGTTTACAGAAAGAACGACCTCGTTGGCCGGGACGTTCCCTACGTTCTGGATTACTATCGGGACTGAGAAATTGTCTCCCGGGTGGATCGCAGAGGACGAGAACGTGGCAGTAGTAATGATGAGCTTTGGTTGGACGGCGTTGCCCGAGACGGGCACGAAGAGGTTTCCTGTCGTGGTGCCCCTGTTCAGGAAGTAGTCCGTGTAACTCAAGGAATACGCTACCAAGTTCGCGGTGGAAGCGCCGCTGTTCGAGACGATGAGCTGCAGTGTCAACGACTTTGAAGACCCGGGGGTCAGGGTGCCCAGCGGAATCACCGATCCCGTGTTCAGGAGCGAGAACTGCGCGGGTGGGGCTACCGTCAGCACGGAGTTGAAGGCCGTCGAGTTTCCGGAGTTCACGACCACCGCGGTAAGCGAGAACGTCGTTCCCGGTTGGATAATCGTCGGATTGAGGGTCACGTTCTCGATGACCAGGTTAGGCGCTGGAGGAAGGGGCAACGAGATACTCCCGGGAATGGTATAGCCCACGCCTGCGTAGTCGGTGTAGGTCAAGTTGTAACCTATCGCGAATCCCGCGTTAGCGGCTGAGCCGGAGACGCTCAAAGACATGGCCACCTTCTGGCTTGCGCCAGGAGTCAGGATTCCGACCACGATGCTCGAGCCCGTGTTGAGAAGGGAAAACTGCGGAGGAGGCCTAACGTTGAGGATGACGTCGTACGCCGTGGAGTTGCTCGTGTTCGCGACGTATGCCGTAACGGAGAAGGGAGCTCCGGGCGTGGCGGCACTCGCGTTCACGGCGACGTCCTGCAAGGACAAGGTCGGCGTGGGGGCGCTCGGAATCACTATGTTGACGACGGCGGAGTTGCCGGTGAGCGTGACGGTTTGGTTGCCTTGGCCACCGTTGCTCGTGTAGACCTGGACGAAGTAGGTCGAAGACCGACGTCAAGTTCCCGGCAAAGAAGTAGCCGTTCGCGGTCGTGCCGTTAGCCTGAAGCGTCAAAGACAACGGAGGTGTCGGAGAGACCTCGAGAAACACCTCAACCATAGCGAGGCTGTACGCAACCCCGTACTGGTTCGCAACGTGAATCTCCAGGCTTATTCCCGTGTTAATGGGCGCCGCGGCATTCAACGTGGAGCCATTTGGCGTTGCCGTCGTCGGACTCGACGGAAAGCCTGCCGCGACGGATAGCACGAGGATGACGGCAAAGGCTAACGCTGTAAAGGACTTCAGAGCAATCAGATTCGGCCCTTTCCGGCCCACTAATAATAATTTTCTACCGGAATGGAAGATTTGCGGTAGAAGTCCCGCAAGTTTGGTTACAATCCCGCCTTCCGTACCCGTTTCTACGGCACTTGACCGACGGAAGGACATCGGCTAGCCCCTTGCCGGGGTCGTAGGATTGACGGTCTTCCACGCTAGATGTGATTCTCGCTTCTTCCTCATGAGAACGGTTAAATTTGGCTCTCCCGACCCCTCCAGTTGTATGGCAAACGACAGGTCTCTCGGAGGAGTCATCCTTCTCGGGAGCGTCTTGGGGATAATAGTATACGGAGTCCTACTCTACTTCTACGCATTAGCGATACTCGAAATCACCGCGTTTTTGGGGGTGGTTGTCCTTCTCGGGATCCTTGGATGGATCGGGTGGACGATGGCGACCACTCCGCCTCCGGAACCCATGCCCGAGATGACAGGGACGGCGGCACAGGCGCCAGCGTCCCCGAGCGCGCCGGCCACCGGCGGCATGGACAAGAAGCCTTCCAGCTAATCAACTAGTATTTCCTGAACCTGATGCTCAGGACCCCGACCAGGAACTCCCATACCTCGCCGCGCCCCCACTTAGAGACGCCCTTGGCCCTCTCTTCGAAGGTGAAGGGGACCTCGACCATCTTGAAATCGTTCTTCTTCAGGATGTATAGCGACTCGACCTGGAAGATGAACCCTGTTGACTGAGGCGGATGAGCGAGGAGGCACTCGACCGCGCTCCTATTCAGCGCTTTGAAGCCGGTCGTGGTGTCCTTGACCCTCAGCCCGAGGACCGTCCTCGACAAGCCAGCTCGCCCCTCTGCTTATCATCCTCCTCCTCCAGTTCAATCCCATGAAGCTCCCGCCGCTGACGTAGCGAGACGCGATCGCGACGTCGGCGACCCCCGAGGCGACCTTCGTGACGAGAGACTCGAGTATCTCTGGCGGGTGCTGGAGGTCGGCGTCCATCTGCACGACGATCTCGGGTTCCTGACCCTCGACCGCCTGGCGGAAGCCGTCGATGTACGCAGTGCCCAGCCCCTTCTTGCCTCCCCTCTCTAGGAGCCGGAAGGCCGGGCGTGCTCTCCATCATGCTCCTTATCTCATCGCCCGTCCCGTCGGGGCTGTTGTCGTCCACGAAGAGGACGGTCAACCTCCCGCCCATCGACTCGAGAACCGGCTCTAGCCTCCGTTTGAACTCCCTGATGTTCTCTCTCTCGTTGTAGGTGGGAACCACGACCGAGACCCTCGGCAGGCCTTTTTGGACCGTCATTGCATCAGCTCGAAGTGATAGCCCTTCTACAGCGTCAATCCCTTAGCGCCTTCACAAATTCCTCGGCTATGTACTGGATCTCCAGCTCCTTCACCCCGGGGTGTACCGGCAGGGAGAGGACGTGCGCCGCGGCACTTTGCGCAAGGGGGAGCCTCTTCTTGGCGTAGCCGAGCCGCTCATAGAGCGGCATCATGTTCACCGGGGTCTCCCAGTAGGCCGCGGCCCCGACCCCGCTGGCCCTGAGCTTCTTCATGACCTCGTCCCTTCTCTTCGCCAGGAACACGGTGTAGAGGTACCAGACGTGCCTTCTGTCGCTCGAGTCCTGCCTGAGCTCGGCCCCCTTCGTCCGCGAAATCGTCTCTGTTAGCGCCTTCGAGTTCTTCCTTCGCGCCTCGATGTAACCGTCCAGGCGGTCCATCTGGACCGAAGCGACGGCGGCGGCCATCTCGGGCAGCCTGAAGTTGAACCCGAGGACGCGCGTGTCGTATCCCGCCTGCATCCCGTGGTTCCTCACCAGCCTTGCGCGGTCGGCGAACTCGTCGTCGTCAGTGGTTATCGCGCCGCCCTCCCCAGAAGTGATCACCTTGGTGGCGTAGAGGCTGAAGCAGCCCGAGTGGTCCGTCTTCCCGGTCGGCCTGCCCTTGTACTCCGCCCCGAGCGACTCGGCGGCGTCCTCGATCACCTTGATCGAGTGCCTGTCTGCTATCTCCCTGACCTCGTCGAGGTCGGCCGGGTACCCATAGACGTCGACGGGTATTATCGCCTTTGTCTTCTTGCTCACCTTCTTGCGCACGTCGGCGGGGTCGATGTTGTAGTCTGCCTTGATGTCCGCGAAGACTGGCTTGGCTCCGCAGGCCAGGACCACGTTCGCCGTCGCCTCGAAGGTGAATGCGGGCACGATCGACCTCGTCCCCTGGCCCGACCTCGTACGCGACGAGCGACGTATGGAGCGCGGCCGTCCCGGAGTTCACCGCGATGGCGTGCTTCGTCCCGACCCTTGCCTTGAGCTTGCCCTCGAACTCCTTCACGAACTTCCCTCCCTCGTAGCTAGCGTTGGTCAGGAGGCCGCTGTCGAGCACCGCCATCACCGCGTCCTTCTCCTCCTTCCCCAGGAGAGGGATGTTGATCGGGATGAACTTCATGCGTCTCTCACCGCGCCGCGAGGGCCTTGCCCTCGTCGTGGATTATCGCCATGACCTCTTCGAGCACCTTCTTGCCTTTGAAGTGCTCCCTCACCGGGGCGACCACCGTGTCGAGATTCGCGGCCACCGCCTTCTTCAGGTCCGTGGGGTGGAGCTTGCCGGCGAGGTACCCTTCCTCGAGGTCCGCGTAGCTCTCGAAGGTGACCGTCCCCCCGTACTTCTCGGGCCTCACGACCTCCATGGCGCCCCATCTCGTGAAAGACTACGTGCTTCGCAAAGTCGAGCACCGGGTTGCCCTCGGCCTGCCTCTCGGGGCACCAGGCCTTCCCCATCTTCCGGGCTATCTCCTCCGCGCTGTCGTGGATGAAGATGGCGGAGTCTGGCTTTGACTTGCTCATCTTGCTGGAGACCACCTTGTCCGACTCGGCGTCCTCGTCGATCCCTGCGCCCTCGGGCTTCTGGAGGCCGGCAAGGAGGTGGTGGTGCACCGCGACGGGGACCTTCCACCCCAGAGACGGGAAGACCTCCCTCACCAAGACGTGCACCTTCCTCTGGTCCATCCCGCTGTGCGCGATGTCGAGGTCCATCGCCCTGATGTCGGTCGCCTGCATCGGGGGGTAGACGTACTGGGCGACGTCGAGCTTCTCCTTGGTCGTCCTGCCCATTATCGTGAGGCACCGCGTGTCTCGCGCGAGGGTGATCTGCTTGGAGAAGCGCAGCAGGTCCATCCAGTACTGGTCGTTGCCCTTGTAGAGCTCGCTCCCGAGCTCGAACTCGACCCCGGGGCAGAAGAACCGGAAGGCGTCCTTGTAGTACCTCGAGACGCGTCTCGATCTTCTCGAGGTCGCCGCCCATCTTGTTGTTGATGTAGCTGTGCCAGTCGGCCAGGAAGACCTTGCAGCGGATCCCTGCCTTTAGGAAGTCGTTGATCTTGAAGCCGAGCACGACGAGGGAGCCGAGGTGAAGAAGCCCTGAGGCTTCCAGCCCGATGTAGTGCTTGGGGTGGGCCTCCCTCCCGAGGAGCGCCGCGAGCTCGGCCTCCGTCAGGACCTCCTCCGTGGGCGGCCTCTTCACGAGCGCGAGCCTTTCCTCTAGGTCCATGCTTGCTCTTCGACGACTCTTTCCCCCCCTCGGTCTCCATTTAAGGGATTCAAGAGATTCCGTCCGCCGCCACGCTCGCTCGCGCATCTCCGCGGTTCGGGCGAGTGAGGCGATCATGGCTGACAAACACTTAAAGGAATGTTCGAGCCACCTTCAGCGAAGTCTCATGGAGCAGATGGACGAACTCCGTCGTCCGGACGCGAAGACGCGCCTGATGTACAAGATCGTGTGTGGGTCTTCCGGAATCATCATCCTCCTGAGTCTGGCGTACGGAGTCGCGACCTCCGCCCTCTATGCGAGCGGGAGCATCCCCGTCATCGGGCAGAACATGGTGAACGTCAGCTTCCCGCTTCCCTACCTCGCGCAGCCGGTGGACTACCTCAGCGTGGCATCGGTGATCGTTCTTCTACACCGCGATTCGGATATGGCAGAACAAGGTCGCCCAGTGGTCGCACCTCGAGCTGGCCTCGCTTGCAGCTCCTCGCCATAGTCGTGGCCTTCGCGTCCGCCTACGAGGTGCTTTACAACTTCATGCTGTGGGGCTCCTACTTCAGCGTGCAGGTCCTCTACAACAACATAGCCGCGAACCCGCTCAACATCTCGAGCCCAGGCCCGACCCCCTGGAACCTGGTCTTCGCGACGAAGGTGTTCATGTCGCTGTTCGTGATAAGCGGCTACAGCGTGTACTTCCTGAGGAAGGTGCACCAGGTGCGGGGACTGCCCGACGCACTCTAGACCTTCTTGGTTGTCTTGGTCGCCGAGGCCTCGTTCCCCATTGACAGCGTGGCGAGCTCGAGATACACGCACACGACGGCGAACGCCCCGAAGATCGCCCCGCTGGTGAGGCCTAGCTGCTCAGGCTCGACCCGAACAGCGTCGCGGCCTGGTAGACCTGGTATATCGTAAGAGTCAGCCCGAAGAGCGCGCTGGCCCCGGCGAGGGGCTTGGTCGCCCAGCTGTGGGCATCTGGATAAGCAGCAGGCCGCTGCTATGAAGGCCAGCGCCGCAAGAGCAGCAGGATGGCTCCCCCGGTCGCCACTACCGCGAGCCAGAAGACGCCCTCCGCCAAGAACAGTATGGGATCAGCAGCTCCCTCGGGCGACTTTGCCACGACTCCGACCGAAAAATGCAGAAGTTATAATCATATCGTTGGCGCGCCGCGCCAAGAGCGCCCCCTCCGGGGCGGACCTTGGAGGAGACCAGCGGGTTTTTGAGAGGCAGAACTGCGGCCGTCCCGAGGACCGAGAGCGATGGTCGACACTTCCCAGGCGGACAAGGTGGTCCCGCTACAAGGGGGGCTGTCGCCTCCGGGAATCCGCGGCCTTGCGGAGTACGTCAAGAAGCACTACCTCGACCCCAACCTGGAGTCGCTCGCGGCAAGGCCTACAGGGAGACCTGGTCCAAGGACGGCGGGAGCGTCGAGCTCGAGTGGGGGTTCTCGCCGCCCCTCGCGCCGGGACGGGCCGCGGAGCCCCTGCGCGGAAAGGCCGTCCGCCTCACCATCGGGCAGGGGTCTGTCGCCATCGCGTTCTCCGGGCTTGACGCGGCGGACGAGCCAGGGTCTGCGCGCCTGCAGGAGGGTGGCCGACGACCTGGAGGTCCTCGTCAACATCTTCCTCGCGAAGGCGAAGACCACGAGCCTCTACTTCATCTTCTCGACCGGAGAGAAGGGGCTCGCGAGGGACGTCCCCGCCAGCCTGCGCCCATTGGGGGCGAGACGCTGAGGAGGCTGATCAGCGGGAACATGATGAACCTCTACATCGTGATCATGGCGCTCAGCTTCGGGTCTCTTCTTCGTGCTCGGCAACTCCGCGATATTCGCCGTGCTGGCAATCCAGCTCGCGGCGCTCTTCTACTCAGACAGGATCGCCCTCCTGGTCGGCAAGGTCCGCCCGACCCCAGAGAGGCCCAGGGTCACGATAGTGTGCGTGCCCGTCTCGATCGAGATGAGAGGGGAGGTCGCGAAGTTCGCGAAGAGCATCGTCGCAGAGATAAGCGACCGGCTCGAGGCCAGGATCTCGCGGAGACGCGCTCGACGGACCGGATGCGAGCAAGGCCGTCCAGGAAGTCCTCGCGAAATCGGGGATCAAGTCCTCGACGGCGGAGATCAAGATCATCACGAGGGACGTCTACGACCTTGTCAAAGGCGTCGCCGACCGCTTCAGGCTCCCGGTCCCGAAGATAACCATCGTGAACAGCGTCGCGGACAACGCCGCCGCAACGGGCGTCTCTCCCTCCAGGTCGTCGATAACCATCACCGCGGGGTCGCTCGAGGACCTCGGAGACGCGGAGCTCTCCTCGGTCGTAGGCCACGAGCTCGGCCACATCAGAGGGAAGGGACTCCCTGATCCTCTTCTCCGCCACCTTCGTCCTCTACGTGGGCGGGCTCTACCTGTGGTTCCCGCTCCTCCTCTACCTGGGCCTCTTCTATTACATCGTGATATTCGCAATCATCTTCTCCATCGGGAAGGTCCTCGAGACCAGGGCCGACACCGAGTCCGCGGCCACGCTCGGGGAGCCTGGCGTCCTGGCCTCCGCGCTCACGAACATAGGCTTCCGGCAGCTCTACGCGGAGAAGTACTCCCACGGGGCGAGGTTCCTCGACTGGCTGACCTTCGACCCCCACCCGCCCATCTACTTCCGCGTGCAGCGCCTCTCCGAACTGGCGACGAGCGGGAGGAAGGTCGGGAACACGCTCCTCGTCTCGATAAGGGACTGCGTCTCAGGCTTCCTTAAGACGCTCACTTGAGGCGTCTCCTCCTCAGGGGCCGCTTCGCTCGTGGGCAGGCGGCTCTCTTCGGTCGGGCCTAGAACGGCCGTGTCTATACGCTAAAATACGCCAGCTACGCATATTCTGGCGAGTCGCCTAAATTGATGGCTCAGGGCTCGAACTGCGCCTCGTGGCGGGCTTCATCGTAGTCGTCTCTTCGACAATGCTCCTCAACAAGGCGGGAGACCTCCTATATCACAAAGGGATAGCCAAGCCGTTCTACCTGCTCGGCCACCGGCTGCATCACAGGAACTTCCTGCTAGCGCTCGTCCCCGCCGTCTACGTGCGTGGTGGCCACGATGCTCTACCTTCACTACATGCGCATCATCTGGTATTCCTTCTGGCCCAGCGTCGAGATTCACGCTCTTCCTCGCGGGCGTCTGCTTGACGATCGACCTGACCTTGGACGCCTTCTCCACCGTCGAGAAGAGGAGGGCGCTTCTTCATCACGAGTGGGTGTACGTCGTCGTCCCGGCGTACGCCTTCACCCACCTCCTGGCGCTCGTCTGATCGCCGTCTCGCTGAAGAGCCGGGCTTCGCGACCCATCTCGGAGTCAGAAACGACCCTTCAGGGCCTTGACTCGCGGCGCCAGGTCCATCTCGCTCTGGCGACTCGGGAGCGCTCTCGGCCATCGCCTTCGGTAGAGTCGACCTCTCGGCTGGCGGCTGGAAGTACCTGGAGAGGCTCATCGACTTGAGCGTGAAGACGCCGAACCCCACGAGGGACAGGGACAGGAACCAGACTCCCTGCACGAGGACGGGGACCGCCAGAGACGATCGCCGCCACCGCGAGGACCGCCTCGACGATCGCGTTCCTGTCGTTCGTCAAGTGCCTGGAAGTACCTCTTCTTGCTCGCCTCGCCTGCGCCCGAGTGCGGCGTCCTGTACATGGAAGAACCCCGTCCTGTCGAACACCCCATAGAAGAACCCCATGAGCCGAGGGCTGAGCATGGCCCCCGTAGACGTAGCCGAGCATCGGGATGAGGACCACGTTCCGCGCTGTCATCAGGCCCTGCACCCAGAGCGCCCACGCCCCGGAGGCCATCGAGACGGCGAACGGGACGGCAGACGACCCCGATGTAGACCGGGTTGTTGAAGATCGAGTTCGCGGGCTGTATCGACGCCCAGTACGACGGCGAAGGCTGAGAGGAAAGTGACCAGTATCCAGCTGAAGCCGGAGAACGGGGCCAGAAGCATCAGCAGGAGCCCGACCTTCTTCTGGACGCTCACGTCCTTTGCGGTGAGCAATCGTCTTCCAGTACTTCGCGATGCACCTCCACCATCCCTGGGAAGTCCTGGCGACCTGCTTCTTCCAGGCCTCGAGCGTCGAGGGGTCCTCCGCCATTATCTTCACGCTGCTGAGGTAGATTCCCCTGCTTCCCCGCCAGGTACATCTTGATGGAGATGTCCGCGTCGTCGGCTATCCTCTCGTTCGACCACAGCCCCACGTCCCTGAGGTCCTTCGTCCTCACGAGCGCGAACCCTCCCTGGAAGGAGAAGGGGGCGTCGATCTGGTACGCTCCCATCTTGGAGAGCGTGTCCCCGATGTCTTGGGTGAGGGCGAACATCCTCGTCATCATGTTGTAGTTCCTGTTGTAGTGGCCGTAGCGGAACGACGACGAACGACGCGCGCGGGTGGCTCTCCATCGTGTCGATCCCCTTGTGAGGCATCCGGGGGGACTATCGAGTCGGCGTCGAGGAGCAGCACGAACTCTCCCACTACGCTTCTCCATCGCCTTGTTGAGCGCGCCGCACTTGAAGTGCTCCCGGCTGGGCCGCCTGAGACACGACCGTGGATATCCCCAGACCGTTGAGTTCGCGCGACCTTCTCGTCGATGACCTCGACGGTCTGGTCGTTCGAGTCGTCCGCGACGACCACCTGCAGCTTGTCCTTCGGGTAGTCGATCTGCTTCACCGCGTCGAGCGTCCTCTCTATGACGTACCTCTCGTTGAAGCTGGCGATGAGCACCGAGACCGTCGGGTGGCTCTCAAGCCTGACGTCCTGCTGGCCATGCTCCTAGGATACTTCGTCGAAGTTGCGAAGAGCATGACCCAGTAGTATTCCAGGGCGAGGACGGGAATCGTGATGACAATGGTGATCGCCTCCACTAGCTGCCAGAGTTGTATTACCATTAATCGAGTCCCGGAAAGACTTGTCAGAACCGGATGAATCTACTATGTAAGTTTTAGGTAGTCAAGTGCCAGCCGGGAGCTCGAAACGTGGCTTCGCCAAGGCAGGCGCGCTCCTGCCCCGGATAAATAGGCGACTCCGGCACCCAGCGAGAAAGACGACCGCCGTGCACAAGAATCTACTTCGCCGTCTTCGGCTCAGGACTCGGCCACGCCACCCGGGCCCTCGACATCGGCCAGCGCCTCAGAGCGAGCGGGGACAGAATCACGGTACTCGTGCTCGGGCCAGGGACTGCGCTACATCAGGACGCACGAGCCGCGCGCGGACGCCGTGGAGTGCCCTGCGCTGGACGTGGAGTGGACCGAGGAGGGCAGCTTCTCCTCCAGGGACTTCGTCGTGCACTTCCCGCTCATGTTCCGCTCCTTCTTCAAGCCAGGTCGCGTTCGAGGCGGAGAGCATAGGCGAAGTTCGACCCCAAGGTCGTCGTGTCCGACTCGAGGCTCTCCGCGGTCCTCGCGGCGAGGTCAAGGTCCTTCCCTGTGATCACCATGCTGAACCAGTTCAAGGTCACCCTCCCTCCCAGGTACAGGGGGGACGCGCTCGGGCGGCGTCTACGAGAGGATCGCAGGAGACGTCCTGGGCCTGATGTGGTCTCTGAGCGAGCAGGTCCTGCTCACCGACCTCCCCCCGCCCTACACCATCGGCGAGGCGAACGTCGCGGGGACCGACCTGTCGAGGATCGTCAGGTACGTGGGCTTCACGTCCCCGGGCCTCGAGGTGAGCGAGGACAGGCTCCAGAAGGCGAGGGAGGTCCTCGGGTTCGACCGCACGGCCGCTCGTCTTCTTCCAGATAAGCGGGCCAGACGCGACGAAGAAGAGGTTCATCGACATCGTCCTCCGGTCGGTCGGCAGCGCTCTCCGAGCAGGTACAAGATCGTCGTCTCGATGGGCTACCTGGGGGGCTCGGCGGAGCCCAGGAGGCTGGCCGACGGGGCGCTGCTCTACGACTGGTGCCCGATCAAGGACGAGCTCTTCGCGCTCTCTGACGGTCATGGTCGCGAGGGTCAGGCCACAGGACGATCGGGCAGTGCATCGACGCGGGGAAGCCGGCCGTCCTCGTCCCCATACACAACCACTCCGAGCAGCTGGGGAACGCGGAGAAGTTCCAGAGCCTGGGGCTGGGGATCGCCATCTCGCCGGGGACCTCGACCCGAGAGGCTCACGGAGCCGTGGACGCCTGCATCAGCGACCCGAAATACAGGAAGAACCTGGAATCCGTCCGGCTCATCTCGAAGAGGTACAGGGGGCTCGAGAAGTGCGCCGAGATAATCGACTCGTACGCGTGACGAGCGCTCGAGGACGCGCTTCAGCGCTGGCTCGAGATGAACCGCTCGAATTCCTCCAGGGACGCGGGCGTCCCGATCTCGTAGAACCTGTCCGCCACCGGGAACGCCAGGAGCTCGTCCCGCTTGATCAGCTCCCCGTAGAACTCCTCTTCGCCGCACTCCCTCCCGCGGTGGATGAGGGCGAGGGCGCGCTTGCTCAGCGCGGACACCCCGAAGTTCACCCAGTCCATCCCGGCTGCCTCGCCTTTGTCGTAGCGGACGACGTGCCCCCCGCTCACGACGACGTCGCTCCTTCCGTACTTGTCGTGGTTCTCGTACACGGCCATCACGCCGAGCCTCCCCGAATCGACCAGCGCCTTCATCATGCTCCCGGTAGTCCGCCCTGAGGTAGGCGTCGCCGTACGTGACGAAGAAGAACTCGTCGAGGAGCGTCTCCGCCCGCTTCAGCGCGCCCGCGGGCCCGAGCAGCTTCGGGCCGTCGTAGCTGTATCTGACCCTGACTCCCCACCTGCTGCCGTCCCCGAAGTGCGCCTCGACCTTCTCGCCGAGGTAGCCGACGCACAAGACAAAGTCGCTTATGCCGCAGCTCTTCAGCAGGCCGATCTCGTGCTCGAGGAACGGCTTCCCTCCCACGACCGACCATCGGCTTTGGGACGCTCTGCAGTCATCGGCCCGAGCCGCGTCCCCAGCCCCCCGACCAATATGGCGGCTTGCAACCCTAGTACCCCCGTCTCGCTGCCGACGCCTCAGACGTTGTAGATTACCTTGCTGCCTTCGAAGTCGAACCTGAACCTCATCTCCGTCAGCCCTCGCTTCGCGAGGGCCGCCCTGACCTTCTCCCTCCCCTCCTGGCAGAAGAGCATGAGGAATCCCCCGCCTCCCGCCCCGACGAGCTTCCCGCCGAGGGCGCCGTTCTTCCTCGCGAGTGGAGTACCACGAGTCGACGCTGCCCGTGCGTCATGCTCTCCGTTATGCCGCGCTTCACCGCCCAGTGCTCGTGGAGAAGCTCCCCGAACCGCTTCAGGTCGCCAGACTCGAGGGCCTTCTTGCTCTCCAGGCCGATGGCCTTTATCGCGTGCATCTTCTTGACGGCCTCGCCGTTCGCGTCGGAGACCTTCGCCTGCTGCTTCCCCAGGATCTCCCCCGCGCTGCGCGTGATCCCCGTGTAGAACATCATTATCCCGTACTCGAGCTCGGAGAGCGTGCTCTCCGAGATGTCGAGCTCCTTCGCCGTCACCCTCCCGCGCGTGTCTATCTCGTAAGACCTTATCCCCCCGAGGCTCGCCGTGTACTCGTCCTGCTTCCCCGAAGGCTCGTGGAGCCGGTTCATGGCGATGTCGCACGCCGCCTCGGCGACCTCCTCCGGCGTCTTGACGATCCTCTGGTGCGCGTAGAGGGCGTTGAGCAGTCCCACCGTGAAGCTGCCTGACGACCCCAGGCCTGTCGCCGCCGGGACGTCGGCGAGCGAGACTATCTCGAGCTTGTCCCTCAGGTCCAGGAGCCTGAGCGCCTCCCTCACCGAGGGGTGGCGGATGTGGTCGATGGAGTCCACAATCTCCGTCTGGCTGTAGCTGAGCCTAATCCCAGGCTCGAACCTGTTGTTCAGGACTATGTGCATGTACTTGTCCACCGCGCCCGGAGATGAAGAAGCCGCCGTGTTTCGTGTAGTAAGCGGGCAGGTCTGTCCCGCCCCCTCCGAGCGACAGTCTGAAAGGGGTCCTTGAGACGATCAAAGAAGGATGCGGGCGCTCCGAGGCTTCGAGCCTCCGCCCCGTGTATTTAACCAGTCTCAAGTCCTGACGCGGAGCTGCTGCTAGGCGGGCCTTCGCCCGAAGAGCCTGCCGACCTGGACACGATGGGCTCCCAGTCTATCTTGTATATCGCGATCCCGAGGACGATGAACGCCGCCGAAGCCACGATCGAGAGCTCGAGCCGGGAGAGCCCGAGGAAGCGGTGGGTCAGCCTGGAGATCTCCAGGAGCCCAGAGAGCTCGAGGAGTATCTCGAAGGCGCTCTTGGCCAGCTTCGCCAGGAATGTCACCCCGAGCATGGGCGCCAGCTTGCCTCGGTTCGCGCCCGCCCCGATGTACACGTAGTCGTCGAGAGGCAGGACGGGGAGCAGAGCGGTGACGAACAGCCCAAGGTAGAATCCGCTCTTTCCCAGCCAAGTCCCAGAAGCCTCACGTTCTTGTTCTTCTGGAGGCTCCTCTGGAGGCCGACTGCGGTGAAGTAGATCACGATCTTCCCGAGGGTGGCCCCCAGGGCGGTGACGAAGACGACGAGCGTGAAGCTCCCCAGGTTGACGCCGGTGGCCGCGAGCTCGGCCGTCGCTATCAGCGTGTACGACGCCCCGAAGAAAGCCGTGGCGTTCGCAGACAAACGAGACGAGGAAGAGGAAGAAAAGCCGCAGCAGGACCGAAATCAACCGGGTGGACTCTCTGGCGCCGCCCCTCCTGGCCCTCTTATAGACGGTGCGGGCCTGGGGCCATGGCCGCCGGCAACAGCCTAAAATACGGAGATGGGTCGCATCATGGAGGAACTTCGCGGCGAAGGTGAGACCATTGCCATTGCACAAACTGATAATCATAGGACTCGACGCGGCGGACCTTCAGCTCACGCAGGACTTCATGCGAGACGGAGACCTGCCGAGGCTCTCCGCTATCAGCGGACCAGGGTTGCTTCTCCCGTCTAGCATCTGGCGATCCCTCCGCAGACCGCGCCCGCCTGGACATCGATCACCACCGGCGTAAATCCAGGAAAGCACGGAATATACTACTTCTACAACTTCTCGACCTCCCCGATCACGATAACCAACGCCACCAACACCTCGACGCCGAGAATCTGGGACTACGTGGAGGCGCTCGACGAAAGGTCGGTGGTGGTCAACGTGCCGATAACCTATCCGGTGCACAAGATCTCGGGCTCGATCGTTTCCGGGATTCCTCCTTGGTACATCGACGATAGGTCGGTCTACCCCAGAGACCTCCTAGGCAAGTTGAACGCAGCGGGTTACGAGATCGACACGCCGATGAGCAGGGGCCTTGAGAAGAAGCCGGACGCGCTGGTCGACCGAGTCTTGGCTACTGAAGAGAAGAGGGTGAATCTCTTCCTGGACCTCCTCAAGGACGGCGAGTGGTCGTTCGGGATGGTCGTCCTCACCGGCCTTGACCGGCTCCAGCACAAGCTGCTGGGCAAGGGCGACAAGGAGAGACAAGGCGGTGAGACGCGGTTACAGTGGAGTCGACGCGCTGGTCGGGAAGATAATCGACTCGTTGGGCGAAGGGGTCAACTTCCTGATAGTCTCCGACCACGGCTTCAATCCGAAGGCCCCTCGCATTCTATCCGAACGCGTGGCTCCACTCGGAGGGGATGCTTCGGAGGAAGTCCTCCGTAGGATATCGCCTCACGAGGATGGCCCACGACCTGTTAGACGGCCACCTGCTCTGGCTGCCACAGAGCATGACCAAGAGGTTTCAGGGTGCGACCACGGTCATCCGCACCATCGACGCGGTGGACTTGGAAAGGTCGCGAGCCTTCGTGCCGGGAACGGACGGGGTCATCGTGGTCAAGTCGAAAGAGGACGAGAGGGCAATCATCTCGGGCCTTTCGGCGTTGAAGGACGAGTCGGGAAGGAGATATGCAAGGTCTACACTCGGGACCAGGTCTACAAGGGCGGCAGGCTGGACGCGGCCCCAGAGCTGCTTATCGTCCCGCGCGACGACATCAACATCAAGACCGACCCGTTCAGCGGCAGCGTAATCTCTAGCTCTGGGAGCTTCCCCAAGGCCAATCACGGGCCAAACGGCATATTCCTCGCCATAGGCCCAGACATCAGGAGGTCGGGAACGCTGGAGGCCTCTCTGGAGGACGTGGCTCCCACTTCACTTACATTGATGGGCGTACGACCCCCCGACGCGATGGACGGGCACGCAATCAAGGAGATCATGCGTGAGCCCCATCCGCTTCAGTCCCTCCGACCGACGGACGTCATGAACGACGATCGCACCTACGCCTTCTCGGAAAAGGAAGAAAAGCAGGTCATGGACAACCTCAAGCGCCTTGGCTATACGTGATCGGGCCCTGGCAGAGACTCGAAGGTCGCTCGCGCCCAAAGCCAGCCCCCGGCGTCGCCCACGGCTGCCGTAGGCATCTCGCTGCCGAGTTTTGGCGACGAAAGCGCGACGGAGAGAGCGAGGCACATCGCTTCGGGCATAAGGTCACTGACGGTCCAGAACGTCGTCAACGGTGTGCTCGGCTTTGTCTTCCTTACCATGATGCTGCGCCTCTTGTCGCCCTCGGACTATGGCCTGTACTCGGCAGCCCTGCTGGTCACCACCCTGGGCTCCTCCGTCGCCGTGTTCGGACTGCAGTTCGCGGCGACCAGGTTCGTCGCGTACATGGCGCACGACGAAGGGGAGTCGCAGAGTCGTCTCCAGGTCGATAGTGGTCCTCTCGCTCGTGTTCACCTCCGTCGCGACGGTCGTCTATGTCGTGCTCTCGCCTGCGCTCTCGCAGTATTTCACCAAGAGCGAAAGCTCGGAATGGATCTTCGCCGCCTCGGGTGCGTGGCTCTTCTCGATCACCATGTCAGGGATATTTCAGGGGCTCGTCCAAGGGATGAAGAAGTACCAAACACTCGCGAGGATTCTCATATGCGCGAACTTCGCGACGGTCGGCCTCACGGTGCTAGGCCTGATCGAGTTTCACAGCGTGCTCGTCCCCATCGTCGGCGTGGGTAGCCTACGGCGCCGTCGTCATCATCTGGTCGCTCCACATCACGCGGAAGCCGCTCCTTGTCGCGAACCCTGCGGGGGCCGCCGGCAAGACGGTCAAGCAGGTGCTGAGGTACTCGATGCCCCTCGGCATCGCGGGGATTGTCACGGTGGCCACGGGTGCCGCCGACCCGATGGTCGTCGGTGGGTTCCTCAACACGGCGCAACTCGGGGCGTACTACGCAGCGATAGCGATCTCCGGAGGCCTCGGCGTGATGCTCTTCACTCCGCTCAATACGGCCTTCTTCTCGGAGACCTCCTCGAACGCGAACGATCCCGGCAAGCTGTCCGCAGGGCTGAGGCTTGCCTTCAGGTACACCGCGCTTGCCCTCATCCCGGTGTCCTTCGCGCTTGTCGGCCTATCCAAGCAGATGATCCGCCTGTTCGCGGGAGGCGTCTCGAGCTACCTTCTCGCAAACCCTTCGCTCCAGATGATGTCCGCGTTCTTTCTTTTTGTCGCTATGCAGGGGATACTCACTTCGCTGCTGCTTTCGACGGGCAAAACGACCCAGGTGATGCTGATAGGCGTAGTCACGGTGTTTCTGGACCTGGCGCTCTCGGTCTTGCTGGTCCCGAGTTTTGGCCTTCTGGGGGCCGCGACGAGCAGGACCCTCGTCGACATCGCAGGATTCCTGATGGCCCTTTACCTGACGAGGAGCTATCTGAGAGGCATCACAGACCTCGAATTCCAAGTCAAGCTGATAGCGTCTTCCCTCGTCATGCTCGGAGTGCTGTTCGCGATGTCCAAGTTCATCTCGAACAGGGCGCTCACGCTGATTCCCTACAGCATCATCGGGGTCGCAGTCCTCCTACTGTGCGCGCGCGGTCTGCGCCTGCTCACAGAGGAGGACAAGCGGTATCTGGAGCACTTCATGCCGCCCAGCGTGGGCAGATTGATCCGGCAGCTGCTCTAGAGCCGTCCTGAGCCCGCGGCGCCCTCCCCCGCCTCAATCCTTCGAGCATGAAGAGCGACAGACAAACTTAAAGCGATTGAGGCGTCGAAGTTCGCCGACTTGGCACGAACGCAGGAATACCTAGAAGAAGTCTCTCAGATCGCAGCGAAGCTCGACAGAGCGTCGATCGATAAGGCGATGGCGATCCTCTACGATGCGTGGAAGGGCGACAGCCAGGTCTTCGTGATAGGCAACGGCGGCTCTGCCTCCACCGCGACGCATTTCGCGTGCGACCTGAACAAATGGGTCTCCGACGAGGCCGATAGGAAGTTCCGCGCGTTCTCCCTCGTGGACAACATCCCTCTTGTCAGCGCCCTGACCAACGACAACGGATGGGGAGACATCTACAGCGAGCAGCTCAGGAACTTCTTCAGGAAAGGGGACGTGCTCGTCGCGATAAGCGTCCATGGCGGCTCTGGGAGCGACAAGGCGGGCCCATGGTCCCAGAACCTCCTGAAGGCCGTGAAGTACGCGAAAGACAACGGTGGTAAGGTCGTCGGGCTGTCCGGGTTCGACGGAGGAGTCCTGAAGACCGCCTCAGACGCGTGCATCGTCGTGCCAGCGAACTCTACGCCGCACGTAGAAGGGATGCACCTCGTCCTGACACATCTCATGTGCGAGCAGCTTCGGGGCCGCATCTCGTCCAAGGGGTCGGGGAAGAAGCCTCCAGCCTACTGACCACGCACGCGAGACCCGCGGACACGTCGCTGGCTCCGGAACTCTCCAGCGGTGTGGCCCCCTCCAGATCCAAGCTTCGCAGGAGGCCGGGGACCTGCCTCAGCGACGGCAGCACGTAGTCCGGTCTCGCGTCCTCCCTCTGGATCATCGTCGCTCAGGAACGCCGTGATGTGCCCGAGGAGGATCGTCCTGCAGCCCGCGGCCCTCCCAGCCTTCACGTCGACGAGCGCGTCGCCCACGAAGAACGATCTGGCCAGGTCGACGCCGTTCTCCCTCGCGGCCCGCAACAGCAGCCCCGGCTTCGGCTTCCTGCAGTCGCAGTCCCGCCTGTACTTCTTGACGAGGGCGTCCGGGTGGTGCAGGCAGTAGTACTCTCCGTCCAGGGCGGCTCCCTGCTTGGCGAGCTCGTTCCTCACCCTCGCGTTCATCCTCTCGAACTCCGAGTAGCGTCAGCTGTCGCTTCGCGACCCCGGGCTGGTTCGAGACGACTATCGCCTTGAAGCCGAGCCCTTCTATCCTCCTGACAGCCTGCGCCGGCGTATGGGAAGACCCTGAGCTGCCTCGCGGACAAGGGACTCCCTATCCTTCCCTCTTCGGGGTTGTACTCCAGGTCGTTCAGCACGCCGTCTCGGTCCAAGAACACCGCCCTGTTGCGTGCGATTCTGCTGGTTCCGCTCTTCTTTGGAGTCGTTTTCGAGGGTCGGCCGCGCCACGCCGACTTTATGCCTTTCACCGGGCCGTATTTCTCCTACATCATTCTTATACGTAATTCTTATACCCAAGCCTGCCTAGCCCCCTAGGCATAGGCGCACAAGCGTGGTCCAGTTCTTCCTAGATACCGCCTCCTTGAACGAAATAGAGGTAATCTCTCGGCAGGGCATGACCGAAGGGGTCACCACCAATCAGAAGATACTCCTTACAGAGGGGAAGGTGGACTTCAAGAGACGCATCCTGGAGATATGCCGCATGGTCAAGGGGCCTGTGAGCGTCGAGACCACGAAGAGCTCCGTGCAGGAGCTCCTCGCGCAGGGGAGGGAGTTCGCCTCCTGGCACAAGAACATCGTCGTCAAGGTCGCGATGCACGGCGACGGCAGGGGTCTGGAGGTCGTGCACCAGCTCGCCAAGGAGCACATCAAGACCAACATGACCGTCATGATGACGTTCAACCAGCTTGTCCTCGCCTCGAAGGCGGGAGCGACCTACGTCTCCCTCTTCTACAACAGGGCGATCGAGGCCCGCGAGAACCCGCTGCAGATAATCAGGGACTACGCGTCCCTTGCGAAGGAGAACGACTCCATGGCAAGGCTGATCGTCGGGAGCATAAGGAAGCCCGAAGACGTCGCCCTTGCCGTGGCCGCCGGCGCCCACATAATGACCGTCCCCTTCAAGATCCTGAAGCAGATGCCGTACAACAAGCGGACCGAGGAGACGATCGAGGAGTTCGACAAGGCGTGGGAGGAGTTCGAGGCCATGAAGAAGGAAGCGATCGTCCGGTGAGCGGACGGGATCGAACTAAACTCTACAGTCTCCAACCTGGAATGCGCCGCGTAGCTCGGCGTAAGGCGGAGCTATATGGCCGGGTTGCAACCTCGACCGGCTGATTTATCCGAGCGAGCATGGGCAGTCTGGTGAACTGATGAAAAAGGCTCTCGTGACGGGAGGGTTGGGGTTCATCGGCAGCCACCTCGTCGACCGGCTGCTCGAAGACGATTGGCGTGTGGTCGTCCTCGACAACCTGCTTACCGGCCGCCGCTCCAACCTGGCTCAACACAAGGGCGACCCCCGCCTGAAGGTGGTCGAGGGGGACATCAGAGACCTGGAGACACGTCTCGAGGTGCTCGAAGGGGTGCGATGCGGTCTTCCATCTCGCCGCGCACGCGCTGATGAGGGTCAGCCTCCGCGACCACAGGGCGGACCTCGAGCACAACATCGTCGGCACCCTCAACGTGCTCGAGAGCATGACAGCTAACGGCGTCCCGGACTTCGTCTTCGCCTCGACGTCTGCCCTCTACGGCGAGGCAGAGGTCATGCCGACCCCCGAGACCTATTCGGGCGTCCAGACGTCGCTATATGGGGCGGCCAAGCTCGCAGGAGAGGGATACGCTTCCGCGTTCGCGGAGTTCAGCCCAATCAAGGTCTGGGCGTACAGGTTCGGGACGGTCCTCGGGGAGAGGTGCAGAAGGGGCGCGATCTGGGACTTCACCCACAAGCTTCTCGAAGGACCCCTCCAAGCTCGAGATACTGGGCGACGGAAGGCAGAGCAAGGACTACATGTCCGTCGGCGACTGCGTGGACGGGATAATGCTCGGCCATAGAAGAGCTCGAAGGCCGCGTGAACATCTTCAACCTGGGCCTCCAGGAACAGACCACGGTCGACGAGCTCGCGGACATCGTGCTCGAGGAGATGGGGCTTTCGAACGTGAAGAAGAGCTACACCGGCGGCGCGCGGGGCTGGGTGGGCGACAACCCGGTGGTCTATCTTTCGACCAAGAAGATCAAGGCGCTTGGGTTGGAAGCCGAAGACCTCGCCGGAAGAGGCGATCCGGCTGACGGCGAGATGGACGTTGAAAGAAGTCGGCTCGGCAGCGGGAAGTAGCGAAGGATGTCGAAAGTCGCGGTCACGGGAGGCGCCGGCTTCCTTGGCAGCCACATCGTAAGGAGGCTCGTCAGACGACGGCCGTGAAGTCTCGATAGTCGACGACTTCTCTTCCGGCTCGCTGAGGAACCTCGCCGACCTGGGCGTCCGGCGGAAGTGCGCGGTAGGAGACCTGCGCGACTACCGGTTCGCGAGGAATTCTCTTCGCGGGGCGGACACGGTCTTCCACTTCGCAGCCGAGGTGGGAAGCGTGAGCTACCTCCACGGCTCGAACGCGCCGGGAGCTAGCCGCGCTGCAGTCCAACCTCGTCATCGACGCCAACGTGTTCAAGGCCTGCCTGGAGAACGGCGTCCGGACGGTGATCTACGCCTCGAGCGTCTCGGTCTATCCGTTCGACGAGCAACTGGGCTCCCACGCGCAGTTCCGCGAAGAAGACTCCGAGCGCAAGGTCAACCCAGAAGGGGGCTACGGCTGGGCGAAGTACATCGCGGAGAAGCAGCTCGCACTGATGCCCGGCGTCTCCTACGGCGTCGCCCGGATCTTCCACGCCTACGGCAAGAACATCTACCTGAAGCCCGACAGGAGCCAGGTGATCGCCTCGCTGATCAGGAAGGCGGTCAGGTATCCCGCCGAGGACTTCGTCGTCTGGGGAGACGGGAGCCAGAGGCGGTGCTTCGTCTACATCGACGACGCGCTCGACGCGCTGATGAGGCTCGAGAAGCACGTCGTCGAGCGTGGGAACCTCACGGTCAACGTCGGGTCGACGGAGGAGACCACGGTCCGAGACCTCGCCGAGCGCATCGTCCGGCTCTCGAAGAAGGACATCCCGCTGAAGTTCGACGACATCAAAGCTCACGGGGGCGCTGAACAGGATGCCGAACCTGGAGAGAGCCAAGCGCGTGCTCGGCTGGAGCCCTACCACGTCCTTCTCCGAGGGGCTGGAGGAGACCTTCGACTGGGCAAAGGGCAGGTTGCGGAAGCGGGGCGGAAGACCTTGAGACGGATTCCACATCGTGAGCCGCTCGGATCAGGCGCCTGGCGGAGGCCTCCTGGGAATCGGTTCGATGCTCAGACCGCGGGCCCTAGAGCCACCGTCCAGGGGTGATTGTATCTCCTTGAAGAGAGCAGGCGCGAGCAGGGCGCAGGTCGCCGCCACGGCCCTCGTGGTCGCCCTCGTATTGCTGGGAGCCGCTTACGTCGTCACCTCGCCCCAGAGGACGTCAACCTCGACGTCGTCCGGGACCTCGACCGCGACGTCGAGTACTCAACTCTCGACCTCGGAGACCTCGACCTCGACCTCGACGAAGACCTCCTCGGCAACCTCCTCCCAGCATTCCTCGTCGGTGACCTCGACCTCCTCAAGCTCGGAGTCCAGCTCTAGCTCCACTTCCTCGACCTCGGGCTCTGGTCGCATCGCGCACGTAATCCTCATCCTGATGGAGAATGAGGAGTTCGGCAGCGTCATAGGGAGCCCCTCTGCCCCCTACCAGAACAGCCTGGCCTCGAGGTACGCGCTCGCCGCCGACTACTTCGGGGTCGCGCACCCCTCGCTCCCGAACTACCTCGCCCTCGTGGCGGGAAGCACCTTCGGAGCGACTAGCGACTGCCTGCCTGCGCAGTGCAGCCTCCCGGGCAACGTTACCACGATAGCCACCCTTCTCGACTCTCACCAGCTATCTTGGAAGGAGTATGCTGAGTCGATGCCGACGAACTGCTCGCAGGTGAACAGCCCTGACGGCCAATACTTCCCGAAGCACGACCCCTTCGTCTACTTCGGCGCCATCACGGGGAACAACGGGACCGGGAGCACCTCCAGCTACTGCGACTCCCACGTGGTCTCGATCGGCCAGTTCTACATCGATCTCCAGGCCGGCGCCCTCCCCAACTACGCCTTCATAACGCCCAACATATGCGACGACGCCCACAGCTGCCCCCTCTCGGCGGGTGACCAGTGGCTCTCAACCTTCGTCCCCAAGGTCACCAGCTCGAGCTCCTTCGCCAACACGGCCCTCTTCATCGTCTATGACGAGGGGAGCACGAACGACACCGCCGGGGGCGGGGGGAAAGTAGCCTGCATACTCGTCTCGCCCTTCGCCAAGCCCGACTACGTCTCAAACGTGGAGTACTCGCACTACTCCCTCCTCGCGACCGTGGAAGCGATCTTCAACCTGGGGAGCCTCGGGAGGAACGACGCCACCTCGAGCGCGATGGGCGACCTCTTCCTGCCGTCGGCCCAAATCCCCTAGCTCGTGGAGAAGCATTATATCCCCCGAAGGGGCGGAGAAAACGGAAGTTTTCGGGAAGCAAGCGGTGGTAGTCGGATTGTTACAAAGCGTAGGAGAGGGACCCGGTCTGGCAAAGAGGCTCGAGGAGCTCACCGCTCCGACGAGCGAATTGGAGGAGGGCCTCCTCGTCTCAGCCACCTACGACGGGGACAAACGAAAGGCGGTCCTGAAGTTCTACGACTCCGAAAGAGAAAGGGTCTGGCTCTGGGACGACAACACCGGACACAGGCCCTATTGCTACACCAGGCTCTCCGAAGCGGAAATCGCATCCGCCGGAGTCGCAGGTCGGAAAGAACGGGGTGGTCGCGATAGAGACCGCAGTGAGGCGCGACCTTCTGAGCGATTCGGAGGTCATCGGTCAGGAAGATAACCGCGTCAGACCCTCTCGCGATCGGAGGCTCACCGGGGAGCCTTCGGGAGAAGATAGAGTGCTGGGAGGCGGACATCAAGTACTTCGAGAACTACGTCTACGACAGGAGCCTCAAGGTCGGGACCTACTACAAGATAGCGCACGGGGAGCTGTCCCCCGTCGAGAAGGAGGTCGCCGGAGAGGTCAGGCGGTCGCTCGACTCCATCCTCGCCAAGAGCGACGGGGGACGCAGCGGCCTACATCAGGGCCTGGGCAGAGCTGCTAGGCCAGCCTCTGTACGACCTTCAAGAGGATAGCCTGCGACATCGAGGTCGCGAACGAAGAGAACCGCATCCCCGACCCGGAGAAGGCCGACAGGGAGGTGATAGCGATCTCCTTCTACAACGACAAGGAGTCCATCGTCTACATGATTGACAAGACGGGACAGGACAAGTCCCTCGAAGGGGCCCTGACCGGCTACACCCACACGCGTCTTCCCCGACGAGGCCTCTCTGCTCAGGGCGACCTTCGCGAAGATGATGGACTATCCGTTCCTGATCACCTTCAACGGCGACGACTTCGACCTCCGCTACCTCAAGCACCGCGCCATGAGGAAGGAGATCGGGATCAAGGAAGAGGAGATACCGATCGCCCTCCAGAGGCAGGAGGCCTCGCTCAAGCACGGCGTCCACATCGACCTCTACCGCTTCTTCAACAACCGCTCCATACAGGTCTACGTCTACAACAACAGGTACACCGAGCACACGCTCAACGGCATATCGGAGGCCCTCCTGGGAAAGGAGAAGTTCTCGTTCGAGGGGAACATCGGCGAGCTCCCGCTCGTCAAGCTTGCCGACTACTGTCTCAACGACTCCCAGCTCACCTACGAGCTCACGAGCGCCGAACGACTCGCTCATCATGAAGATTCTCCTGGTCATCGCGAGGATCGCCAAGATGCCGATGAACGACGTCGCCGAGGCTGGGCGTCTCCAACTGGATCACGCAGCATGCTCTTCTACGACCACCGGCGGATAGGCGCGCTCATCCCGCGGCACGGACGAGCTCAAGCAGAAGGGCGGGGCCTCCTCCGAGGCGATAATCAAGGGGAAGAAGTACAAGGGCGGGCTGGTCATCGAGCCCAAGCCCGGGATCTACTTCGGGGTCTCGGTCCTCGACTTTGCGAGCCTCTACCCGAGCATCATCAAGGTCCACAACCTCTCCTACGAGACGGTGAACTGCATCCACGAGGATTGCAGGACGAACAGGGTCCCAGACACCGACCACTGGGTATGCCGAAAGCGCAGCGGGATAGAGAGCCTCCTGATAGGCTCTCTGCGCGACCTGCGCGTCGGCCACTACAAGGTGCTCGCCAAGGACAAGACGCTCCCGAAGGAGAGCAAAGACCTCTACAGCACCGTCACCCAGGGGCTCAAGGTGATCCTCAACGCCTCATACGGGGTCATGGGCTTCGAGACGTTCGCCCTCTACTGCCTCCCTGTGGCCGACGCAACCGCCGCGCTGGGAAGGGACGCGATCACGAGGACCATCGAAAAGTGCAAGCAAGAAGGCGTGTCCGTCATTTATACTGATACGGACAGCCTTTTCATCGAGAACCCGGACAAGGAGAAGGTGGCCGGACGTCCTCAGGTGGGCCGACAAGGAGCTCGGCGTCGAGCTCGAGGTCGACAAGACCTACCGCTACGTCGCCTTCAGCCAGCTCAAGAAGAACTACTTCGGGGTCCTCCAGGACGGCACGGCCGACATCAAGGGGCTCACCGGGAAGAAGTCGCAGACCCCGGAGTTCCTCAAGAGAGAGTTCTACGAGATGCTCGACATACTGGTGAACGTGTACAGCCAGGACGACTTCGTGCAGGCAAAGGCGAGGATCAAGAAGCTGCTCACCGACATGGTCGCGAGCCTGAAGGAACGGAAGATACCCATCGAAGACCTCTCCTTCAACGTCATGATGGGCAAGTCCATAAGCGGGTACAAGTCCACGAAGGCCCCGGAGCCCATGAAGAAGGAATTCCAGAGGCGCGAGGAGCAGTCGTTCCTCCACGCGCGACCCGAGAACTCGCAAGAGGTCGGCATCGCCGCCGCGTCGATGAGCGGACTCCCCCAGCACGTGAAGGCCGCGATACTCCTGAGGAACTCGAACAAGGAGGTGAAGGCTGGCGAGCTGATCTCGTTCGTGAAGACAAAGGGCGGCCACGGCGTCAAGCCCACCATGCAGGCCAAGCCGGAGGACATAGACGTCGAAAAGTACATCGAGTACGCGAGCTCGATGTTCGACCAGGTGCTCGGGGCCCTGGACCTGTCCTTCGAGTCGGTCGTGCCGAAGACTAGCCTCGATGCCTTTTGGGGCTAGGCGTAGTTCCGGACGCTCTCCCTGACGTCCGTGATGAAGTCGTCCAGCTTCACCCCGTACTTGACATCCCCGTCCCTCGCCCTGACGGCGACCGAGTTCGCCTGCTCCTCCTTCGCGCCTATCACGAGCATGTAGGGGATCTTCTGCAGTTGCGCGTCCCTGATCTTCCCGCCTATCGTGCCGCTCGCAAAGTCCCTCTCCACCCTTATCCCGCCGTCCGCTAGGGCCTCCGCGACCTTCTCCGCGTAGCCCTTGTTCTCGTCGGAGACCGGCAGGACCCTGACCTGAACGGGGGCGATCCAGACGGGGAATCTCCCCTGGACGTGCTCGAGGTAGACCCCGATGAACCTCTCGAGGGAGCCCGAGGATGGCCCGGTGTATCACGACCGGGGTGTGCTCCTTCCCGTCGGAGCCCGCGTAGGTCAGCTTGAACCTCTGCGGGAGCTGGTAGTCGAGCTGGATGGTCGAGTTCTGCCACTCCCTGCCCATCGAGTCCTTGATGTCCACGTCTATCTTCGGGCCGTAGAACGCCCCGTCCTTCTCCTTCACCTTGTACTGGAGCCCCTTCGCCTCCATGACGCGGGCGAGGGTCGACTCCGCCTTCTCCCAGAACTCCCTCGTGCCCATGTGCTCGTCGGGCATGGTCGAGAGGTTCAGCTTGTACTCGAGCCCGAAGATCCCGAAGACCCTGTCCATCAGGTCGATCATCCCCTTCACCTCGCCCTCCACCTGGTCTTCGGTGGCGAAGATGTGGGCGTCGTCCTGCGAGAAGGACTTGACCCTGAAGAGCCCGCTTGCCACCCCGCTGAGCTCGTTCCTGTAGAGCGAGTCGAAGCAGGAGACCCGCAGCGGGAGCTCCCTGAAGCTCCACCTCCTCGTCCTGTAGAAGAGCATCGTGGGCGGGCAGTTCATGGGCTTGAGCCCGAACTCCTCGCCGCCCAGATCTGTCAGGAACATGTTCTGCTTGTAGTAGTCCCCAGTGGCCGCTCACCTTCCAGAGTGCGTTGCTGAACAGGGCGGGGGTGCTGACCTCGACGTAGCCTCCCTTCGCGAGCTCTCCGCGCATGAACTCGATGAGGAGGTTCCTCAGCTTCAGGCCCTTGTTGTGCCAGTAGACCATCCCGGGCGACGGCTCCTGGAAGCTGAATAGGTCGAGCCTCTCGCCGATTATCCTGTGGTCCGTCTCCGGAAGGCCGGCGAAGTCGCTCTTCCTTATGCGGGCGAAGAGCTGCTCCTCGGTCAGCTCGTGCTGAGGCTTCCTCTCGGGGGCGGGAGCCGCCTCGGGCTTCGACGGCGGGAGCGGCATTGGAGTAGACCCGCGACTGCTCGGCGAGCGGATGGCCCTTGACCTTGATCTGGAACGCCTTGTTCCAGCCGAAGGGCGCTCGGTACGTCTCGAGCCCGGCCTCCTTGGCCAGCCTCTCCATCGTCTTCAGGACCTCGAGCGCGTCCTTGGGCCGCGCGAGGTTCGAGCTCAGGTGGGCGTAGGGGTAGATGATTATCCTCTTGACCTTGAGCTTCTCGAGGAACGCCTTGGTCCCCTCGACCGCCTTCTTGGCGACCTCGTCGTCGTCCCCCGGCTCCACGCTGACGAAGAGGGCGACGATCTCCTCGTATCGCTGCTTCTTCTTGTCGGGGATCTCCTCCGCCGCCGAGATCTCCTTGCCTATCGGCTCGTACTCGATGAAGTCGAGGTGCTGCTGGAGTATCCTCATCTCTGGTCGCCGGAGCCTTTCCTAGCCCCACCGGGCCCTTTGTATGTCCCTGTCCTTCTTGGTGGCCTTCTTCCAGGTCTTGTAGTGCTCGTGGCAAAGATAGACGCGCCTCCCGTCGCCGCCGGCGGCGAGCCCGCTCCCCGCTAGCTGGTCCCTGCCCATCGACCTCTCGCTCGGGTTCTTGCACCCTGTCACGGAGCACGCCACGCCCTTCTCGACTTTGCCCATTCTGAGTTCGGGCTTCCCGGTCCATATTTATAGGATATTCTCATGGCAGGCTAATCGTTCCCGGTGCATCCCACTACTTTAGTCCGCGGCGAGAGGGTAGAAGAGGCGAGAGCGTGCTCGACAAGCTGAGAGGGTCGCTCGGGGGCGCGCTCGCGTCGATGGGCCGCGCGGCCTCCAAGGTCGTCCCCAGCCCGACCGCGTGGACCGTCATCGGGCTTCGTCTTCGCGTTCCTCGCGTTCGTCTTCTACGGCGGAGGACATCCCTTCCTCGGCGGGCTCTTGCTCGCGGTCTCGGGCTTCTTCGACGTGCTCGACGGGGCGGTCGCCCGCGCGACCGGGCAGGACGAGCCAGCGCGGCGCCTTCCTCGACTCGACGCTCGACAGGGTCTCGGAGGTCGTCGTCTTCCTCGGGATACTGGTCGGGGGGTACGCCAGCCCCTTCCTCGTCCTCGTTGGCGCTGTCGCTGAGCCTCTTGGTGAGCTACACCCGGGCGAAGGGTGACGCGCTCGGCGTGAACCTCGCCGGGATAGGCGTGGGGGAGAGGAGCGAGAGGCTGGTCGTGCTGATAGTGACCTCGCTCCTGGGATCGTGGGGATCGGGGTCTTCGTCGTCGCGTCTCTCGCGCTCATCACCTTCGTCCAGAGGACGGTCAAGGTGAGCATGGCGCTCGGGACGGGCCCAGAAGCCGGCCTCAACCGGGCCCGCTACCGCCCCGTCCTGACGAGCGACGCGATCAGAATTGTGTTGTGTCTCTCGGACTTGGCTCTTACGTTCACTATCCCATAGTGCACGGAACAGCTGATGCAGTAGTAACGAACGGTTATCGGGGCCGCGATGTAGGCGCCGGCCGCCCTCAGCTCCCTCGCGAGCAGGGGCTCGACCATGCTGAGCCTCGTGGTCACCTTCTTCGCCTTGTCCCTCGGGACGTGCGCGCCGCAATTGCTGCAGGAGATGAAGCCGGAACTTCCCTTGCCGCCCTTCGATCTTCCCCGGCTCTTTCTCTTCTTTGTCATCCTGAATACCGAGAAAGCCGCCGCTAGGGCCTGTTTAAAAGCTTGGGGGACCGCGACGACGGGGTCCGACTCCAGCAAGTCTTAAGACGCTTCCGGAGTGGACAGACGGGAGCAGGGTTGAATGTCCTCGTCGCCGGCTTCATCACCATCGACAAGATCGAGCTCAACCTGCGGCAGATCACTTCCATCGGCGGCCCTCCGTGCTACGCGGGCCTAGTCTGCGCGAGGTTCGGGTTCGACGTCACGCCCCTCACGAAGGTCGGGCCGGACTTTCCCGACGAGCAGATAGTGTGGCTCGCCAGAAACGGACTCCAGCTCCGGGCGATCGACAGGAGCAGCACCAAGAAGACCACCCGCTTCAAGCTCGTAAACAAGGGAGAGGAGAGGTCGCTCTACCTCGTCGAGAGGTGCGAGGACCTCAGCCTCGAGCAGGTGCCCGACAAGCAGTTCAACGCCTCCCTCATCAGCCCCCTGGCGCACGAGGTCTCCACGCCGCTCTTCGAAGAGGTGAGGAAGCGCTCCGACTTTTGTTTCCTCGATCCGCAGGGATTCGTGAGGATGTTCGAAGCCTCGGGCAGGGTCGTCATCGACAGCTGGAACGACGAGAAGATCCTTGGGAACGTCGACGCGCTGAAGATGGACCTCGAGGAGGCCCACGCCCTTACAGGGACAAGCGACGGCAAGGCCGCCCTAGTCAAGCTCTCAAAGAAGGTCAGGAAGGCGGTCGTCACCAGAGGGGGCGAGCCGGCCCTGGTCCTCGACGGGAACAAGATCTCTCAGGTCGAGGTCCCGAAGGTGAAGGTCTTGGACAGCACCGGAGCAGGGGATATCTTCGCGGGTTCCCTCATCAGCTGCTTCCTGCGCTCGAGGGACTTCCTCTGGTCGTGCTGCTTCGGCATCGCGGCGTCCTCCATGTCGCTGACCTCCATCGCCCTCGGCAAGATCGAGCTCCCCCAGAGCGTCGACCAGCAGGCGAGGAAGCTCTACGGCTCCGCCACGACCGTCGAGACGGTCTGACCTCAGTAGGCCTTTGCGAGGTATGCGAGCTCTATCCCGTTCGTCCCGCACCACGTGCAGGACGCCGCGTGCTTCTCGCTCGATGTCCACCCTCTTCCCCCTGACCTCGTATCCTCCCGTCTGGGCCTTGATCTCGCGGGCGCACTCCTCCCTCCCGCAGAAGGTGAACTTGATGAATCCGCCCGCCAGCCCTGGCCTTCGCCAGCAGGTCTTCCTTAGAGGACGCGTCCTGGATGTTGGAGTCGAGCCAGGCCCAAGCCTTCTTGGAAAGCTCGCCGAGAATCTCCTTCTCCAGCGAGGCTAGGCGCGGCACGAGCGACGTCCTCGGCGACGTTCTCCCTCTTCCTCTGGTCCCTCCGCGTCACCGTCAGGACCTTGCTCTCGGCCTCCCTCGGGCCTATCTCGATCCTGACCGGCGTGCCGAGCATCTCCCAATGGTAGAACTTCTCGCCCGCGGTCTCCGAGCCGTCGTCCACCTTGACCTTGTATCCCGCGTGCGCGAGCTTCTCTTCCAGAGACGCGGGCATATTCCAAGAGAGCGGGCTCGTTCCTGATCGGGATTATCACGACCTGGACTATCGCCGCCTTGAAGGGGAGCACCAGGCCGTACTCGTCGCCGTGGACCGAGACTATGAGCGCGGCTATCCGCGAGACCCCAGGGCCGAAGCACGTCGACTCGGGGACCACCTTCTGGCCCTCCGCCGAGAGGAACGAGACCCCGAAGGGCGCCGTGAACCTCTTCCCCAGGAGGTGCGTGGTCGCCGACTGGAGGACCTGCCTGTCCGGAAGGATCACGTCATACGCCAAGCTCCGCTCGGCGCCCGGAAACCTGTCGAAAGGCTCCCTCTCGATCGGGAGGAAGGGAAGAGCGAACTCCTCGAAGGTCTTCCTAGTGATCTCCATGTCCTCCTTCAGCTGGGCCTCGGCCTCCTCCTTCTTGGCGAAGACGTCGTGCGACTCCACCCAGAGGAACTCCCTTCCCCTGAACAGGGGGCGTGTGGCCTTTGTCTCGTGGCGATAGACCGCGCAAGATTGGAAGCCCTTGAACGGAAGGTCCCTGTAGCTCCTGATCCACAGGGCGTACATCGGGTAGATCGCCGTCTCCGAGGTGGGCCTGATGAAGAGCCTCTCTTCGAGCTCCTCGCCTCCGGCCTTCTCGACGGAAAAGACCTGGTTCTCGAAGCCCTTTACGTGCTCCTTCTCCACTAGGAGGTTCTTGTAGGGGATCAAGAGGGGGAAGAGCATCGCCCTGTGCCCGTTCGCGATGAGGTGCCTCTCGAGCGCCTCGTAGATCTCCCGGATGATGTGCATGAGGTTGGGCCTGAAGACCACGAACCCCTTCACCCCGTACCGGACGTCTGCGAGCTCCGCCTTCTCCGAGACGAGGTCGTACCACTCGCCGAACTGCTTGAGCTTGTCAGGGAGGGGTGCCTTCGCCAACTAATTCCGTGCGCCCGCGCCTCCTACGAGATTTAAGGCTTCGGCGGCTCGGAGGGTCTCAGACCCCAAACAGGGTGGTGACTATCACCGTCACCCCGATGACCGTGAATACCGCTATCGAGAGGTACTTTATCCTCTCGCGGGACAGCACCCTGCCCAGCCTGTTCCCCAGCGCGGTCTCGACGGCCACCGCCGCGACCAGCCCGATCACCGCCCCCGCGAAGACCACGAGGGCGTCCTGATAGCGCGCCAGGAAGACTATTGTCACCAGCTCGGTCGCGTCCCCTGCGAGGTCGAGCGCGATGAGGGTGAGCACCGCGGGGACGAGTATCGACCATGCGCCCCTCCCGCTCCTCTCGAGGAGCCTCTCCTCCCTCTCGTCCACACTGCGCTCCTCGTTCGAGAACCTGTAGTACTCCAGCACCGCGTAGGCCAGCATTATCGCCCCTCCGGCGAGCTTGATCTCGAAGACGGGGACGACCGTGATGAGTAGCGACCCGAGCAGGACGATTATCGCCGTCGTGACTGTGAAGGCCACCGAGCCAGCGACGAAGACCACGGATGCCCTCGTCCTTGTCGCGAGCGCGAGGAGGAACAGCGCGTCCTTGTCTGTGAGTTCGGCCACGAATATGGTGCCCATGGTCGTGAGGAGAGCCGCGAGGAGCACGGCCTGGTCCATCATTCCGGCCCCCGAGCAGACTTCGAACCCATCTCGCGTCGATCGCTCTCGAGGCGCCACCTCGACCGGGGTTCGCGTAAAGGCTTTCCAGGCCCGACGCAGGGAAGAGTGATATCTGCCCCGAACGGGTGCCATGACGAGATACCCGCTTGGGCAAGCTAAGGATAGGCTTCCAGGGGGAGCACGGCGCCTACAGCGAGGAGGCGATCTACAAGCAGTTCGGGAGGGACGTGAAGACCGTCCCCACGGTCAGCATCCACGAGGTCTTCAACCTCACGGAGGCAGGAGCCGTCGACCTTGGCGTGGTCCCCGTAGAGAACTCCGTGGAGGGGAGCATCAACGAGACCTACGACATGCTCCTCTCATCCAACCTCAAGGTCATAGGCGAGGTGGTCCTCCGCGTCGTCCACTGCCTCATAGCCCTCCGCACAGCCAAGCTGAGCGGGATCAAGGTCGTCTACTCCCACCCTCAGGCGCTCGCGCAATGCCGCAACTTCGTGACGTCCATGGGCATCGAGCCGATGGTCACCTACGACACCGCGGGCAGCGCGAAGATGATCAAGGAAAAGCGCCTCGAAGGCGCGGCAGCGATCGCTGGAGAGCGGGCCGCGCAGATCTACGGCCTCAAGGTCCTCAAGAAGGGGATAGAAGACTACTCGACGAACTCGACGAGGTTCCTGATAGTCGCGAGGGAGAGCGGCGAACCCGAGCGCCAGAAGAGCCCCGCGGCCCGCCGGGGCGGCATCAGCCACGGGAGCAAGACTTCCCTGATCTTCGCGGTCCCCCACACCCCCGGCTCGCTATACAACGCCCTCGAAGTCTTCGCGAGGGCGAAGATCAACCTCACCAAGATCGAGTCGAGGCCTACCAAAGAGCGCCCTTGGGAGTATTACTTCTTCGTCGACTTTGAGGGGCGCAGAGACGACCAGAAGGTCGTCAAGGTCCTGTCCGAGCTGGCCAAGAAGACGGCGTTCCTCAAGGTGCTGGGCTCATACCCCCGCTCGAAGGCAGATCGTTCCTGATGCCGGAAGGAGACAAGCCCGGTGACGGCCGCCGCCAGCCGACTCGCTCTCGCTGGTCGCCGACGAGGTGCGAGCGGTGCACGAGGTGCCCCCTCTCCCTCACGAGGACGAGCGCCGTGCCGGGGGAGGGCCCGCCGGACGCCGCCGTGGTCATAATAGGCGAAGGGCCGGGGAGGAACGAGGACTTGCAGGGCAGGCCATTCGTCGGGGCTGCCGGAAAGCAGCTTGACGGGCTGCTGAAGGACGCGGGGCTCGCTCGCGACGACGTCTACATCACCAACGTGGTGAAGTGCCGCCCTCCCGAGAACCGGCGACCGACCGAAGCGGAGGCCGAGGCCTGTCATCCCTACCTCGAGAGGCAGATCGTCCTCCTTCGCCCGGAGGTCATCGTCCTCCTTGGAGACAGCGCGCTCAAGCGGTTCCTCCCCGAGGAGACGTTGGGCGGCGCGCACGGCCGGCTCTTCACGCGAGGGGGCCTCGCGCTCTTCCCCACCTACCATCCCGCCGCAATGATCTACAACCGGACGCTAGAGAAGGTGTCCAGCGAGGACTTCAAGGCGCTTGGGAAGATCTTGGCGGGTCACGGGCCAAAGGGCCGGCCTCGCGCCTAGGGAAGCTTCAGTCCTTCTTGTTGGTGACGAGAAGGTAGGCGGCCACCAGCACCATGACGAGCGCGACGCCCAGCCCGGCTATGGTGTTCCGCTTACCGAGCTCGTACAAGGCAGCGGGAGATGCGATGAGCAAGACTATCACGAGGAGGTTCCTCTGGTTGGCGCCTTGCAGCCTCACTGAGGGGAGGATCAAGAAGCTGAAGAAGACCAGCACTGCGGGGAAGACGAGCGGGTATCTCCCGTCCACCATGTTGAGCACCCCGGTCCCAAGGTTCCCGCCCGCAGAGTACCAGGCGCTGATGAACGCCAGGACGATCGAGGCGAGGGCGATCAGCTGGAGCCTCCTGCTGAGCACGGCGGTGGCGCTCTTCCTGGCGTTGGGTGGCTCCGCGTCGAAATCGAGCACCGCCGCCAGGGCGACCGCCGCGAAGCCGGCCAGGAAGATGTACGGGCTCTGCGTCACCTCGAGGTAGACCGTTTGGGGCATGACCGCGGAGAAGCCCACCCCGAACCAGACGTAGAGGGCGTAGACGAAGTTCAGTATGAAGGGGGCGGCGTAGAGGAGAAGAGCGACGTCTCCGTACTTCGCTTCCATCTTTTCGCTCAAGGATATCCCCGGCGCGCCCAAGACCGGGTTAAAACTCTTCTCTTGCGCGAGGCGCGGAGGCGACGCTCTGACGCTATCCGATCTTCCTTCCAAAGACCAGGTATGCGGTGTGCGCGACCATGAACATGGAGGGCCTTGTCATCCCGGTCCTAGCCTCGATGTTGCGAGCGATGAGCTCCAGCGTCTCCGTGGCCACGAACCCCTCGTCGTGGAGGGTCTGGACGAGCCTCTCTGCCTGGTTCATCGTGGGGCAGATGGCCGCGAGCATCGCCGACGGAGCCAAGGCCTCCTTGACTGGTTTGACGAGCTCCCATGGGTCGCCCATGTCGAGGAGCGCGGCGTCGAGCTCCCGCTCCTCTATCCCCAGCTTCGCGTCCTGGTTCTTCAGCGTCACATGCTCCGAGAGCCCGAACCTCTCGAGGTTCCTCTTCGCGCCCGCCTGGAACTCCTCGTTGATGTCGTAGCTGAAGACGCGTCCCCCGGGCGCCACCGAGTAGGCGATGGCGGCGGTGGCGGCCCCGCTCCCCGTCCCCGCCTCGAAGACCCTGCTCCCGGAGTGGATCCCGCACTTTATGATTATCATCCCGATGTCCTTTGGGTAGATCACCTGGGTCCTCCTCGAGAACTTCATCACGATGTCCTCGAGCGTCGGCTTCAGTATGACGAGCTCGTCGTTGAGCGTCGTGAGAACCCTGATACCATAGTCTCTTCCCACCAGCGACGCCAGGTCGAGGATGCCGAGGTGGGTGTGGAGCTTCGGCGTCTCCGAGGGCCTGACGAGCCACTTCCTCCTCCTGTCCCTGTAGACGAGGACGAAGGACTCAGGGGTGATCTTCTCCATTCTTCTTCCCGGCCGCCTTCGCTAACGTTTATATTGGTTCTTGCGCCAATTTAGGACACTGGCATGAGCAGCGGCACAGCGGAGGGGGGCCAGGACTCGGGAACGGGAGACTTCTCCCAGTCTCGGCAGCGGTTCCCGGCTTCCTCCATGAAAGAGAAACCGGTAAAGGTCGGCGAGGAGATAGACGTCACGGTCTCCGAGGTCAGCAGGCGCGGCGACGGGGTGGCCAGGATCCAGGGCTTCGTCATCTTCATCCCAAACACCAAGCAGGGGATGCAGGCCAAGATCAGGATCAAGGAGATACGGCCCAACTTCGCGACGGCAGAGCTGATCGAGGGCGGCCCGAGCTAGGCTCGGAACCCTACGCCCGCCACCAATCGAAGCCTAGGAAGTCGGCCTTTCGTGACTCCACGTTGACTATCGCTATGATGAACTGCTTCCTCACCGTCGTGGCCAGCCTTCCTGACCTGACCATCCCGGTCGCGGTGACCTGCGACTCGTCCTTCTCCACCTGGACGAGGTACGGCGCGTGGTCGATGCCCGGCCCATGCTCGTAGACCGCGAAGTCCGAGCCGAACTTTATCCCGGGCCCGACCACGAAGCCAGACTCCCGAAGCAGGCTGTAGACCAGGTACTGCTCCCTGAAGTTGGGGTACCCGGCCGCGCAGAGGGCCTCCACCTCCTTGGCGGAGAGCGCCTCGCCCTCCTCGCTCTCGACGCGGAGCTTCTTCTTCTTGACGAGGTAGTAGCTCTCCATCAGGTCGAGTATCAGGGGGGCGTCGAACTCGAAGTCCTTGGGCTTCGGGATGCCGAGGGGCTTGCCGTAGTACGAGTCCTTGAAGAGCCTCCTCGAGGCCTCGATGTCCCAGACCACGATCCTGTTCTCGAACAGCCTCCCCGTGGCGACCTTCGCGGCTTGAGGCAAGCTACTCGACCGAGGTCCTGCCTCTATATCTGCGTGTCCCGACTAGACGCCCAGCGCGACTATCGTCGTCGCGTCCGCGGCCGTCAGCGCCGCGTCGGCTGTGTCCTCTATCGCCTGGGCGAGGTCCCTCATCGTCATCAGGTCCCTGTAGCCGTGCACCGATTTTATGAGCTCGGTCATCAGCTCCCGGTGCTTCGTGTCGATCTCGCTCTCGAACTTCTGCACCTGCGCCGCCATCTCGATGGACTGGTCGGGGTTGATGGAGAGCGCCCTCACGCAGTCGTTCTGCTTGGAGATGGCCTCGATCAGTGTGTTGAGGAGCTCGTTGTAGGCGTCCTTGTACTTCTTCAGCTTGATTACACTCCGCCTGACCTGCGAGAGCTTGAAGGCGGTCCGTTGAGGTGCCCGACCACGCTCTCGACCGCGAACGCGACCCTCAGGAGGTCCTCCTTGTTCATCAGGAGCGTCCCGACCTGTGCGAGCTCCCTGATGAGCGACCGCCTGAGCGTGACCACGTCCTCCTCGGCCTTCTTCACCCTCTCGAGGCACGACTTGACGGCTGGCCTTGTCGTTCGAGAGGACCGCCTGATACTCCTCGCGAAGCACGCGAGCCGCGTCCGTGACCCTCCTGACCTCGTCTTCTAGGACCAGAAGCGTTCTTCTGCGCGCTTGAAGGTCTGCTTCTGAGCCTGACGTAATACTCCCCGGGCAGGCTATGAATGTCGAGAATATAAAAGGGGGAAACTTTACGCACTGCGGGACACTTCCGGCCCCGTTTGGAGCCCTTTCAGGAGAGGCGTCCTCCGGACTCAGGCTTTTATCGAGGGTCCGGGGCTTGAAGGCGAACCCGAAGTGCATCTTGCCCCGCGACCACTCAGCCAAGCGACCTCTGGTCCTCGCCGTCTTGGCGGTCGCTCTTTCGTGCTTCTTGCTCGGCTCGGTGGTCTCTCGCGGTCGACGCTTCTTCCGCCACTTCCAGCGCAGTGGTCGTCAACTTCGACGTCCCTGTCGACCCGGGTCCTCCGCCTTGATGGCGGACGCCGTCGCCACCGCAAAGTCCTCCGACGCGCCCGCCATAGTCATCGAGATGAACACTCCGGGTGGACTATCTCAGCGACATGCTCGACATCGTAGCGAGCATCCAGCAGGCGAACCAGTCCGGCATCCCGACCTACACCTACGTCCCTCCCGACGCCCTCGCCGCGTCCGCAGGCAGCTACATCGCCATGGCGAGCAACGGGATATCCATGGGTCCCGGGTCGGAGATCGGTCCGTCTACACCCATAGTCGAGGGCGGCACCGCGCTCGAGCAGAACCACACGGAAGACGCGATGGTCTCGCTGATGGTAAGCCTCGCCGAGACGTGGGGTAGGAACACGACCGCCGCCCAGGCCATGGTGGTGTCGGACGTCGCATATTCAGCCGCGGACGCGCACCAGTACCACCTGAGCGAGGGGAACGCCAGCACGCTGCAGGGCGCGCTCTCGCTGTTCGGGCTCGGGCCGAGCTACACGGTCGTCCAGGAGGGCGTCTACGACCAGCTGCTGAGCGCTCTCAGCGACCCCAACCTCTACGGGATTCTGATCCTCCTCGGCGCGATCGCCATAGTGCTCGACCTTTGGCACCCCACCTTCGTCCTCTCCATCGCCGGAGCGATAGCGCTGGTCGCAGGCCTGGTCGGCGCCGAGGTCGTGGGCTCTTCCCTCCTGGGCCTCGCGGTCATCCTGACGGGCGTCGCGCTGATGCTCCTGGAGCTGTGGCTCGGGCACGGGTTCGCGATGATGGGAGGGGCCGTCGTCGGGGCTGCTCGGCGTCTACCTGCTCTTCCAGGGTGTCCAGTACTCGTCCTCGACCTTGATCGACTACACTCAGGTGGAGGCGGTGGTGGTCGGAGCCGTCGGAGTTTTAGGGGGCCTCTACATCAGGTGGATAGTGGCCCCTCTGAGAAACAGGCGGAACATGACCGGTCCTGAGTCGCTGGTCGGGAAGCGGGCGGTCGTCGCGTCTCGCCCACGGAGAGTGAGGGTCGAGGGAGTGGTTTGGCGGGCAAGGAGCGTCTCGGGCGACCTCAGCCAGGGAGACTCCGTGAGGGTCAAGGCGGTTGAGGGGCTCGTCCTTGTGGTCGAGAAGGGAGCGCAAGGCCAGACGCCCGACGGCTAGCTTTCGGCCTGCCTCACCGACGGGCCGGCAGAACGCCTATATGGACGGCGCGCAGTCTCGAGCCTCAGGAAGATAGCATGGTAGACGTCGCCTCCCTGGCCGTCGAAACACTCGTGGTCCTGATCGTCCTGGCAATCCTCCTGAGCGGAATACGGGTGCTGAGGGAGTGGGAGAGGGCGCCCATCCTGAGCCTCGGCAGATACAAGGGCCTCAAAGGGCCCGGCGTCATCTACGTCGTCCCCTTCATCAACAGGATTCCCTTCACGATCTCAACGCGCCTCCAGACCGTCTCGTTCAAGACCGAGCAGACCTTCACGAAGGACAACGTCCCCGTCGTGGTCGACTCGGTGATGTATTACCAGCCGGCGGACCTCCAGAAGGTCGTCCTGGGGGCGGAGAACTACATCATGGCGACCCAGCTCGCAGCCCAGACCACCCTGAGGGAGGTCATAGGACAGGTGAGCTTCGACGACCTTCTCACGGAGCGCGAGAAGATCGGCGCCAAGGCTCGGGAGGTGATAGACAGCAAGACGGAGGGATGGGGCATCAAGGTCACGGCCGTCGAGATAAGGGACGTCGGGATTCCTTCCGCGCTGCAGGACGCGATGTCGAGGAACGCGCAGGCCGAGAGGGAGAGGCGGGCGAGGGTCACCCTCGCGCTCGCGGAGTTCGAGGCCGCGCAGAAGATGGTCGACGCAGCGAACCTCTACGCGAACAACGACAGGGCGTTCCAGCTGAGGTGGATGAACATCATCTACGAGCTCGGGCTGCAGGGGAAGAACACGATACTGCTCATCCCCTCAAACATCCCTATCGCAGGGACCGTCGCGGGTGCTTCGACCGGGCAGTCGATTCCGCCGATAGGCGTGATGGGCATCCAAGAGCTGGCGAAGAAGGCACAATCTTCGTCCGGCGACCAGAAGTAGCCCAGAAACCCGGGTCGGGGCACCTTGACGAGGGACCGGTCGAGCGCCTTTCCTCAGGCCTTGGACTGGACGCGCTTCTGCATGGAGTACATCTCTCACAATGCCATTAGGTCGAGCGAGGACCCCTTATTGCTGGACAGGCTAGCGCGTAATTCGCCCGTGAGGCGGTAGCGGAGCGACGACGTTGCCTGTAACGAACCAAAACATCGGTTCCCCCAGTTCGTCGTACCTATCCGGAATTCTATAGATATCAATCAAAACCATCTTCACTCTCAGCGTTTCGTCTGTGGCAGGCAAGAAATACTGGTTCCAGCGTTCCGCGTTGGTCAATACTTCCATCGGGATCTTCAATTCGTTCGGCCCAGGAAGATTGAGCTGAACGACTTCATCAGGTGTGAGGGGCGGAGTAGGCGGCCTCCGTCTACTGGCATCTGTGGTGACAGTAAACATCGCCTGAGCGATGATGTCATACATGTTCGGGGGAGTGGCGTCCCGTTTTATTATCCTGGTTAGGACTAGCTTCCCCTTTACGCGCGTGCCATCTTGAAGCTCGTATTCGTTCCACTCCTCTTTCTTGACATCGAAATCATAGCTCTTGTAGTTCGGATTGAATGCTGCTATGGACGTTCCAAGTCACCTGAGCCGATTGAACTCCTCGACCGAAATTTTTGCATCTGCGAGTATCCCATGAAGAAGCCCTCTCTTAAGCGGCCCATGTCTCGGTAGCCTGTAGCTTAATCCAATCTCACACGTTTGTCAAGCCTCTTTGCTTGGGTCTCGTCTAAGGGGTCTTCGCGCCTCACTCGTCATGATACCGCTGGGAATGCGATCATGGCACGACTACGACGAGGCGCTCATCGAGAGGGGGTGCGCGATACTGGACCTCGGTTCGCTCGTCTCGTGGAGGAAGGAGCTGGACGCGATGAACAAGGAGAAGCTGGGCAGGCCGTTCGAGTTCCCAAACTCGTATATCTCCTTCCTCGCGTTCGTAAAGGTCGGGTTTGACATACCGTACAGGACGCTGGAAGAGATCACGAGGGAGCTCGAGGAGTACGTCAGGTTCGTCGAGGAGATGCACTACACCCACATGCGCAGGAGGATACTCGACTCCATGAAGGGGAAGAAGCCGTCGGAGATCATCGGCGCAGACGTCGCTGATGGCACCGAGCCGATGACGGTGATCGCCGACTCCACGGGGCTCTCGGTCTCGAACAAGGGGTCCTACATCGAGGACATGTGGAAGAAGGAGAAGAGGAAGATACGTGAAGCTGCACATACTCGCCGACAAGAAGACGGGCAAGATCAAGGGGTTCCGAATCACGAGCGAGAAGACAGGGGACACGAAGAAGTTCGTCCCTCTCGTGAAGGAGGTCTCGAAGAAGAGGAGGGTCGCGAAGGCCTACGCGGACACCGCGTACGACTCGAGGACGAACTTCAACCTGCTCAGGGAGATAGGTGCTGAACCCGCGATAAAGCTCAGGAAGAACGCGACATTCAAGCTGATGGGATCCAGAGCGAGGAGAGACGAAGCCATGCTCCTCGACGCCCTCGGGTACGAGGGGTGGAAGGCGGTGAAGGACTATGGGAAGAGGTGGCTCGTCGAGATAGCGTTCTCCGCGTTCAAGAGAGTGCTGGGCGAGACGTTGAGAGGGAGACGGTTCGTCAGCCAGAAAGTGGAGGCGTCACTGAAGGTCATGCTGTACAACAGGTTCCTCTCCATCAGGCCGTAACCGAAAAGTGAATGACGGGAGCCGGTCTTCCTCTATCGATAGAATTAAGCTACAGGCTAATGTCTCGGCAGAGTAATAACAATCTTGTCTTGGCCCTCTCCACTTTCAAAGACTTCGTGACGCGAACCTTGCCGGGTTAGTCGGAATCCCTTCTGTGCTAGCACCCTTGCCACCTCTCTCGGGGAGACGTCGGCGGGGATTTTTGACATCGAGTTATGGTCATTTTGAATCCGGAAGTCTTAGCACAAACGGGACGACGGTGCCTCTAGCTTCCAGAACCAGCTCGACGGCTTCTGCCATATTGTGAATCACCTCATCCTCTGTCTCGCCCTGAGTCCGTGCCCCCACGAGGTCAGGTGAAAAGGCGGAAAATCCCCCGCCTTCCTCCGGGCTAATCACAACGCGGAAGGCCACTGGAAGTATCGTCTGCACCAGGCCGCTCTTTGCTCGTTGATGTATCTCAATGGGGGCATCTCCTCCAGAGACTCCCCTGTAAAAATCACCCTCAATTCTGCCCAGCATCCAGAGGTCTCCTCTTGCTTTTGAAGGAACCTCCATATTTAACTCCTCTGAACCCAGAATTAGCGAAGTCCGTACAAAGATGTTGTTGGACTGATTCAAAGGGCTAGCTCTTCCCGACATGTAGTGCGGCCTAGGGTTGTTTTGATTGGACGCGTTTTTGTAAACCATACATCCGTATTATATCGCCCGGTCTCTCCATTCAGGGCCAGCAACAGGTCTTGTCCATTGCGATGGTGAAACTGTCGGGCTGCCGGGTTCTGTTATCTCCGTATCCCGACGCCACGGTGAATGCGAATCGGAACGTCTGCGTCGAAGTTCCGTTGACCAAGCAGCCACTGGTATCCAAGCTCGGGGGGGAGGCATAAGCACATGAAGGGATTGAGGTGAAATTGACGTAGCCGGGCTCGGAAGAGTACATAAGGAAATCCGCTCGCGACGCACAGTCTCCTTTGCCGCAACCCGCGTTCGAAACGTCCAGACTAACTGTCCCCGAGTCCCCTCCCATGATGAACACGCTACAGACAGCATCCGTCGAAGTTACCTGGCAGTTTTGAGCGCCAAAGGTGCCTACCTGGACTTGGCCACCGACGATCTCAGGGTATGGCACCGGCCCGCAAACTAGCCCAGAGCAGAAGAGAGTTCCCGACAGAAGATAGTCGCTTGTTCCAGCGACGACAAGGGCCACGGCGACCAAGAACACGACGATGAGCCACTTCCGTCGAGCACTACGAGGTGAGGCTGTGTCCAATGTCTTCGTTGCTGGATTCGAAGGCACGACTATAATCCTAACGTCAAGACAGACTTTTTCGAACCTCATAGGGCTACCGGCCTAGGTAGCTATTCGTTTTGGCTTCGAAATGGGTGGTCTAGTCCCGGCCGGGGCGTCCGAATATAGCAGTCTCACTGTTGTTTGGATTGGACTCGTTTCTGTAAGCCATACATCTCGACGAGCTCCTTCACGGTCGTGGCGTCCTCCGGCCCCTTCTCGTCGCGTATCTTCCCCGTGAACTTCGGGAACCGCAGCGCGAGCCCGCTCCCCGCCCTGAGCTCGTTCATCGCAGCCGGATAGATGGGGGAGAGCGTCAGCTCGGAGGCGATGGTCTCTATCACCACCTTGGGGCGGTACCAGATGTCGGGGACGAGTCCCGATTCCACGTCAGGAGGCTTCACGTGACTCTCGTACTCGGCAAGGAGCTTAGGGAACCTCTCGAGGTCGGCGTCGCTGAACCCTGTTCCTATCTTGGTCACGGTCGGGAAGCTCTTCGTCTTGGCGTCGTAAGCAGCCAAGAGGTAGGCTCCGTACACCCCCACCCTCCTGCCCCTCCCGTGGAACGCCCCCACGATGACGAGGTCTATGGTGTCTGTGAGCTCGCTGCTGTACTCGCGCTTGAGCTTGATCCACCCGAACTCCCTCGCGCCGGCACGGTAGATGCCGTCGGGCTTCTTCGCCATTATCCCTTCGCAGCCCTCAGAGATGGCCAACTCCATGAACTCCTCCATCTCCTCGGCGGTCTCCACCATCTTCGAGGGCACGGGCCGAGTGAACTCGGTCACCTCGACAACCCTCTCGAGCTGCGCCCGCCGCTTCAGGTATGGCTGCCCCGTGATGTCCTTACCGTCGACGTTGAGCGCGTCGAAGAAGTTCACAGCGACGGGATACTGCTTCATCATCTCCTCGATCCCGTGCTTCCTCCGCCTGTGCATCAGTTCCTGGAACGGTAGGTATTCCCCGGTGTCAGCGTTGATGGCCACGACCTCGCCCTCCAAGACCGCGCGCTTGGACTTCACGTAGCTCTTGACGTAGCGCACCACGTCTGGATAGTTGGAGGTTATCCTCTCGAGGCGCCTCGAGAAAAGCTCGACCTCTGTCTCCGTCCTTGTGCATCTGCAGCCTCTCCCCGTCGAGCTTGTACTCCGCGGCGACGGGCTTCCCGATCTGCTCGATGATGGCCTGGGCAGACTTCAGCCGCTCGGCGAGCATCGGCCTGTATCGGCTTCCCCACCTCGAGGTGTGATCTTCTCGACTCCGGCGAGACCCTGTTCGGCCGCGACCCCGATCACGAACCCCAGGTCGGAGGTCACGTTGTAGGCGCGCTCGAGCACCTTCCTGTGGGCCTTGTCGCCGAGGAGGCCCACCGCCGCGCCGTCCAGGATCGTGTAGTCCGCGACGCCCAGGCGCAGCACTCCCATCGCCGTCCTGAGGATGTACTTCGCCTCGACGGGGGTCGCGTCGTTGAGCAGGCTCACGAGCTCCCTGAGCTTGGACTCTATCGACCCTCCCCCGCTCGTCTTGGCTATCGAGAGCAGCGAGTCGTAGACGCGCCTGAGGGTCAGGGGCTCCGACACCAGCGAGCCCTGCCTCTCCCGTCCAGCCCCTCCCTTCGAGGAGGACCTGCGCGGCGCTCCCGATGTCGCCAGCCTTGATGTAGGCGTCCTTCACCTCTTGTGCCGTCTTCCCGGACGCGGTGGCCAGCGCCCTGAGCGCCAGCTTCTCGGCTATCCCCAGCTCGACGCCCTCGTAGTCGGGACGGAGCTTCCCCTGCATGAGGTAGGCGAGGATCGGGAGGTCTGACTTGGGGGTGTCCTTGAAGAGGGACGAGAGTATCTCGGTCATCTGGAGCCTCCCGCTCGTGCCCTCGAGCTTCTCGAAGTATTCGGCGACGAGCGAGTACTTCATGCCGACCGGTCCGCTCTCAGGAAATGTCAGTTATAACCTGTATCAGGCCGAGTCGTGAAACAGCGCATCGCCGAAGGAGGACGGAGAGGGGAAGCTCAAGCCTGCGGCGCGAAGCTGGTCGGCCACCGAGCCGCTCGACATCTCGACCTGATACGAGTATTCCGCCTCGACGCGCCTGACAGTGGACGACTCGAGGCCCGAGAGCGCGGCATAAGCGGGATAGCATGACTCCCTGTCGCTCGTGAACGCGCCCATGGCGGCCGCATAGCTCCTAGAGAGCTTCGAGAGGAGGCGGTCCCCCAGATGGTTCCCCGCAGCCGCGGCGCAGCAGACGTGCTCTGACAGCTCGGAGTAGCGCAGGACCCCTTGGCCCCCCTGGGCCTCCAGCATCGTCGCGTAGGGTTCCCATATGGAGCAGACGTCCGCGGACCCGGATAGCAACGCCCTCTCGATCTCGTGGGGGCTGCCGGCGTATGCCATCGTCTCTATCTCAGGGATGGCGTGGTGGCTCTCCGCAGACCTCATCAGGACCTCCATGGTGGACATCTTCGTGCAGACGGCCCTCACGCCTTCCGGCCGCCCGCGCCTGCCCTTCGGGCTCTCCAGCACGCTTGAGCCGCCGGACCCCGCCGGGCCGATTATCTTGAAGGGCGCGTCCAGCGAGTGCATCATGAAGAGCGTTACCAGCGGCGCTATGCCGATGTCGAGGCGGAGGAGCGAGAGGTCCCGTGCGACGGCGATGCCGTTGTCGTACACCCTGAAAGTCCAACTCCACGCCGTCTTCCCTGAGGAGCTTCCTTAGAGGGACGAGGAACGGATATTCTGCCGCGCGGGTGAAGCCTAGGCGAAGCCTGCGCCTGGCCCGGGCGTGGCCCGCGACCGAGACCACCTTGAAGTTCCTCCCCTCCTTCATCCTCGTGATCATCCTCCTCTCCTCCAGGCCGGAGAGGACCTCCGAGACCGTGGCTCGCGAGAACCCGGTCGCCCTCATGATGTCGGACTGGTACGCCTCACCGTTCTGGCGGAGGACCTCGAGAATCTCCGCCTCCGCGCGGCCCATGCCTTGGTCTGGCCTCCAACACTTAATAAGACATCCGAACATGTGTTCGGATGTGGGAAGCCGGCTGCCACACCTCTCGGCGCGCTTAGAATCCCCGACCTAAAGGTGAAGTTCGTTTGGAGAAGATTGGGATAGAGCACGTCGGGGACGAGAAGAGACACGGCTCCCCCTTCAACACCTTCACGCTTTGGTTCGGCGCCAACCTTACGATAGCCGACTTCGCCCTCGGGTCCCTCTTCTTCGGCCTCCCCTTCTCGAGCATCATCATCGCGATCGTCGTGGGGAACGTCCTGGGGGGCCTGCTCCTGGGGCTGAACGCGTCGATGGGGCCCGCCTTCGGATACCCTCAGATGATGATCTCCAAGGCCGTGATGGGCAGGGCGGGTAACATCCCGTTCGCGGCCGCCAATTGGATAAGCACGGTCGGCTGGTTCACCGTCAACATCATCCTCGGCGGTTACGCGTTGCAGCTCGCCTTCGGGCTCCCGTTCTACCTCGCCGCGGGGGTGATGGTCGTCGTCGACGTGGTGCTCGCGACCTACGGGCACGACATCATCCACACCTTCGAGAAGGTCATGTCGGTCGTCCTAGGGATAATGTTCGGGGCGATGACGGTGCTCGCGTACTTCAAGATGGGCGCCAACTTCTCCGGCTACCAGGCGACCGCGTCCTTCAATCTCTACTTCTGGGCGCTCGTGGTCGCCGTCGTCTTCTCCTACCTGATGAGCTGGTCCCCCTACGCGAGCGACTACTCCCGCTACCTTCCGCGGACTTCCTCCAAGTGGAAGATCGTTGCCTACACGATGGCGGGGGGAGCGATAGCAAGCGCATGGGCGGAGCTGGCGGGCTTCTTCGTATACGTGGGCGCCAACAACACTCACCTCAACGCGATCTCGGCCCTCGCTTCGGTCTCGGGAGGTTATCAGGTCTTCACCCTGCTGGCGATAGTCCTCGGCGCGGTAGCCGCGGATGCCCTGAACCTCTACACGAACTCCCTCTCGGCACTCGTCCTCTACAACAAGGCAGGCCGGGTGCAAACGGTCTTCCTGGCGGGCATCGTCGGCTTCGTGCTCGCTCTCATCGGCTCTTCGAACTTCGGCGGCTTCTACCAGAGCTTCCTGCTGACCCTCGACTACTGGATAACCCCTTGGATCGGGGTGATGGTCGGCGCGTTCTTCGTGAAGAAGGTCATGTCCGGGGTGGAGAGCGCCCCCCCGTTCCTCAAGGCGGGCCTGGGGGCCTACGTCCTGGGCCTGGCGGTCTCGGTGCCTTTCATGAATCTGACCTCGTATTGTTTCCCTTCTGGATGCCTCACCTACGTCGGGCCGATAGCGAACCTCATCGGCGGGGCTGACGTGAGCTACTTCGTGGCTGCCATCGCGGCCTTCGCGGCCTACGCCCTGATCGCGCGACGGGAGAAGACTTAATTCCCCCGGGCGGTCGCCGAGACATCGAGTGATTTAGATGGGCGGCACAAAGAAGAAGACATTAGCCTCGATGGAAAAGTCGCAGGACGATAACGCTAATTCCGCGGCGGGCGGAGACCAGCCCGGAAAGAAGAAGACCGAGAAGACCAAGGTGGTGGGCGAGCGGAAGAGGGTAGACGTACTTCTCCCGAGGATGAACGACCAGGAGCTGATGAAGAGCCTGGCTTCGCTGAAGGCGATCACAGTCTATGGCGCGGCGAGGTCTTTCGCGGTAAACGCCGCCGTGGCGAAGAGCGTGCTGACTTCGTTGGAATCGAAGGGCCTGGTCAAGAGGGCCGGTGGCTACAGCGGCCACTACATCTGGACGCCCGCTGCCTGAGCGGCGACACCCGATATCTGGACGACGTCTCCTGCCGAGGCCTGTTGAAGGACTTCCAGGCCTTCTTCCACCTTTCCGACGGGATTGAGGGGCCGCTCGCTCTTCACGTTCTTGAGGAAGATGCAGATCGAGCCGGTCGCGGCGAGGAAGGCCACGTCCCCTCGCGAGAACTCCATCCTCTGCTTCTCCACGCCCGTCTTGAGCTTGGTCATCAGGGTTATCATTCCAGGAGAGACCATGGCCCTCGACGCGAGGGGGAGCTCGCCGAGGATTGCCGTGACCGTCACTGGAGCGAGATGTCGGTAAAGCCCAAGGGTGAACTTCCCCTTCCCTCTGACCGTCGCGGCGCACTCAATCTTCGAGACCGACATTGGCGTACAAGCTCAGGGAGCCGTTGGTCGGTATTTATGCCATCGCGACGGTTGGGCGTGGATAGCCGACCGGCCGCGGCAGGCCTTGAATCTGGACGAAAAACGCCCAGTTCTGACCCCGAAAGGCGCGGATTTGCCAAAAGCGCAAGATTTATCCGGCTCCCAAAAAGGGCTTCTAGGTTCTGGGTTATTCGTGGTCACAATAGCAGCTTCTAAGGACAAGAGGAAAGCAAAACGAGCGGCAGAAGAAGGTTTCGAGATTCTCATCGGCCCGCAAAAGCTCACGCGGTTCGAGAAGGCGAGGATCGTGGGCGCGAGGTCCCTCCAGCTCGCGATGGGCGCGCCGTCGTTCGTCCCGACGGACGAGAGCATCAGGGACTCGATCGCGTTGGCCATGATGGAGCTCGCCAGCGACGCGCTCCCGATATCAATCAGGCGCTCCCTTCCCAACGGACACTCGCAAGACATCCCCATCAAGTATCTACTCTAGGTCGCCGGCGCTCATAACATACGCAATCTTTTCTTCGGTAGGCATAAATAGGCTCAGGAGAAAGAGCCGATTACAATGTCAGCCAAAGCCAGCACGAAGAGACAACCCAGGACCAACGTCGAGGAGAAGACGGACTCTCCTTCCGAAGAAGCCCCTCCGATGATGATGGGGCCATCGAACCACATCTACGTCGGAAAGAAGCCAGTGATGAGCTACGCGATGTCTGCGCTCATCCAGCTCTCGCAAGCAGGAGAGGTCAACATCAAGGCAAGAGGCCTCGCAATCAGCAGAGCGGTCGATGTGGCCGAGATCGTCACAAAGCGACTAGGGAACGGCACCTTCAACGTGAAGAACGTCAACATCTCGACAGAGCAAGTCAAGAGCACCGAGACTGGAGAGATGCGCAACGTCTCCTCGATCGAAATCCTAGTAGGCAAGTAGGACGTCCGTCGAAACGCCCTAGCGTCTCTGACACGACCCGACACCGGCAAATTTGGCGGAGAAGCCGAAGGCCTTAGAGGTGCATGCCTCGCTCACGGCGCCCTCGGCCTTGCTCACGACGCCGCGCGAAATCACCGTCGTGTCTACGCCCTGGCTCGCCTGAGTCTCGACCATGCCTTCAATCGAGTCCGAGGTTCTTGCATAGCACGAACGCTTCAGTTGCCGGATAGTCGTTGCAGTCAAGTCGCCAGCATCTTCCGCTTCCCACTCGAGTCAAGCGACTCGTGCGTTGAGCATCCTTGGCCTCGAGTGGCCATCCGTGCACGTCGGCGACGACTCGCACTTCTTCCTGCTCTCAATCGCGACGAGTCTCTCCGCAGCCACTTCGTCGTCTCGAGTCACGGGTCCGCAAGGCGCTCTTTGATGAGCCCGTTCGCGAGCGCGTCATTGCATCGAGGTCTTCCTATCGCGCGGAGCGTCACGCGCTGCCGTTGGCAGCGACGAACTTCCTGGCGAACGAGGCCGCCACCGCCGGCGACAGTCCTCTAAACGCGCGGAGCGGATTGCCTCTTGCCGGACCAGAATGTTTTTTGTTGGACGCCGCGAAAGTATTTTTCCTTTATAGATTTGAGATTCTTCTTTTCGCGGAAAAAATCCGACCGCGAATTTTTTTTGGGAATACATTTTTAAGTTAATCGTTGCGGGGATTGCGCAACAACAAAATTGCCTGAAAATCGGGCGCAACCTTTGTCACGGATGCGGAACGTGACACCAAAATTCTCCGACCAGGAATTATTCCATCTGGCTGAGAAATTTGGAACACCATACTTTCTCATAGACGAGGCGGCACTGCGAAGGACCGTGAGCGAGCTGGAGCAAGCCTATCAAGACTTCAAGGGGCCGTTCCGCGTCGCCTATTCGATAAAGGCGAATTACAACCCGACCGTGATCAAGACCTTCGTCTCCGAGGGAATCATGTTCGACCTGACGGCGAGCAACGAGCTCTACTTCCTCCTAAAATGCGGCGGCTCCTCAGAGAACGTGGTCTACACCAGCATCACCGAGACCATGGCGGAGTATGAGCAGGTGATGAAGCTCGGGGTGCGGAAGATCGTCGTCTCGAGCTACAACGGGTTGCTCAACCTGATAGAGGCCAGGGCGAGGGTCGGGGAGGACGTAGAGGTGCTGATCCGCGTCAACCCCGAAGTAAGCGTCAAGGCGGAGCTTCGCTTCTCCATGAAGCACGGAAAGTTTGGAGTGCCGCTGGACTCCGCGGACGAGGACAGCGCGATGTCTCTCCTACGGAAGATCCTCTCCACGCCAGGGCATGAGCTTCGAAGGATTCCACTTCCACCTCGGAAGCCAGATCGAGGACCCGTCGTGCTTCGCGGTCGCGCTCGAGAAGCTCGAGAGCTTCATACTCGGGGCCAGGAGGGAGCTCGGCAACTTCCCCATCAGGACGATCGACATGGGCGGGGGCCTGCCCGCGCCGTACGGGAGGAACGTCCCCACGGCCTCGGACTTCTCCTCGCAAGTCCTGGGACAGCTCAACAGCATGATCGAGAGCCTCGGAGACAAGTTCACGCTCATCGTCGAGAGCGGGAGGTTCCTCTCGGCCGAGTCGACGATAATGGTCTCCCGGTATCGTCAACGTCAAGAAGTTCGACGAGACGAAGTACGTCTATCTCGACGCTGGCTACCACAACCTCTTGGACTCGGCGCTGCTGAAGCACGAGTATCCGGTCGAGGTCATCCCCGGCGGAAGCTCCTCCCCTCGAAAGGCGGTGCTCTCGGGCAGGCTCTGCGACGCCCTGGACGTCTTCCCGACCTCGAGCAGGTCGAAGCTCGGAGGCGCGGAGCCAGGCAAGCTCGTGGTGTTCCGGGACGTGGGCGCCTACTCGTTCGTGATCGGCTCGCAATTCCATTGCCAGCCCAAGCCATACATCCTGATGCGCACGACGCAGGGCAGCCACATCGTGGTGCGCAAGGGCCAGGACCTCGACGAGCTTTTCAGCGAGGAAGGCGGCGACCTCACCAACCACAAGCACCAGTGAGCCGACCGGCTCCTCTGGTGCCGCGCAACGTTTAGTAGAGTTGGATTTTCCGCGGGGAGATTGTGGAGAGTGGGAGCGTGGTAGAAGGGCGATAATAATGGGCGCGGCGGGGAGGGACTTCCACAACTTCAACACCTACTTCAAGGATAACCCCGCCTACGAAGTAGTCGCCTTCACCGCGGTGCAGCCCCCCTTCAACGGCAACAAGGCGTATCCCGAGTCCATGGCGGGACGGCGATACCCCAACGGGATCCCGATCCATCCCGAAGACCAGCTGGAGAGCCTCATCCAAAGCGAGGGCGTCACGGACGTCTTCTTCTCCTACAGCGACACGTCCTACGATTACCTGATGCACAGGGCCTCCATGGCCGAATCCAAGGGGGCCGCCTTCCACCTCCTCGGCCCGGGTGACACCATGATCAAGGCGAACAAGCCGGTCATCGCGGTCGTGGCCGTGAGGACCGGGGCCGGAAAGAGCACGCTTACCCGAAAGGTCTCCGACATCCTTCAGAAGCGGGGCCTCAAGGCGGTGGTCGTCAGGCACCCGATGCCCTACAACGACCTGTCGGCCGCGGTCCAGCGCTTCGAGGACCCGGAGGACCTGGACACCTACCACGTGACCGTCGAGGAGCGCGAGGAGTACGAGGGGCACCTGAGCAGGAACCTCGTCGTCTTCACCGGCGTCGACTACAAGGCGATACTCGCGGAGGCGGAGAAGGAGGGAGACGTCATCATCTGGGACGGGGGAAACAACGACTGGAGCTTCTACAGGCCGGACGTCAACATCGTCGTGGCCGACCCCCTGAGGCAGGGGCACGAGTCGAGATACTACCCGGGCGAGACGAACGTGAGGATGGCGGACATCATAGTCGTAAACAAGGTGAACGTCGCGCCAAAGGACGACGTCGAGAAGACCGTCCAGTCCTGCGCCAAGTTGAACCCGCGTGCGAAGGTCATCAGGACTCGGTCGGAGGCAGTGCTCGACCATCCCGACTGGATACGCGGGAAGCGGGTGCTGGTGGTGGAGGACGCCCCCTCCGTGACCCACGGCGAGCTGGCCTACGGCGCGGGCACCGTCGCGGCCAGGGCCGTGGACGCCGTCCTAGTCGACCCGCGCCAGCTGGGCGGTGGGGTCGATAAGGGCCGCATACGAGAAGTACCCGACCATCGGCAACGTTATGCCCGCTCTGGGCTACGGCTATTCGCAGCTCGCGGAGCTGGAGGAGAGCATCAACGCCGTCCAGTGCGACGCAGTAGTCTTGGGGACGCCTGCCGACCTCACGAAGCTGATCAGGATCGGCAAGCCGGTCGCGCGGGTCGCCTTCGAGGCCTACGACGAGGGCAAGCCCACCTTGGAGGAGCTCCTCGCTGAGAAGATCGAGTCCTTCAAGCGCGCGGCCCTCGGCGACGCGGTCCGCCTAGCCCGCTTCGCCGTTTAATCGGAAGCCAGGACCGTTCTCAGCACCGCCCTGCCGCTTAGGGTGCCCGATCGAGCCGCGCTTCGCGTCCCTCTCCGTGAACCTGCAGGAGCTTCCGTCCGCCGCGGTCCTCTTCCCGGTGATGAGCAGAGGGACGGGGTCGGCCGAGTGCATCTTGAGGATGCACGGCGTCGCGTGGTCGCAAGACACGGCGAGGGTCGTCCCGTCGCGCGGCATCTCGCTTATCGCGCCGAAGAACTCCCTGTCGATGGTCTCGATGTTCCTCCTCTTCCCGGGGGCGTCGCCGTCGTGCCCGAACTCGTCGGGTCCCTTGATGTGCGCGTAGACCACCGTCCCCTCCTTCATCTCCCTCTTGAAGAGCTTCGCCTTCCCCGCGAGGTCGGCGGGGTCGTCCACCTTGACCATCTTCATGTTGAGCAGGATCGCGATCCCGACCTCGGCGGGCATCTCCACGAGCGCCACGCCCTTGTAGTGGTGCTTCTCCTCGAACGAGGGGAGCTTGGGGATGAACGAGCCGGCGTCCCTGAAGAGGAGCATGTTTGCGGCCTTCTTCCCGTCCCTCTTCCTCTCCTGGTTCACCTTCGCCTCGTCCAGGATCTTCATCGCCTGGGCGGAGAACGCGTTCACCAGCTCGGCCGCCCTCTTCGACGCGGCGGTGCTCTCGAAGCGGCTTGCAGGTCTGGATCGCCTCGACGTCCTTCGCCTCCCTCGCCGCCCCGAACCCCTTCATGCGGACGTAGCCCGGGTCGGTGTTCGAGATCTCGGCGGAGAGGGGCTTGTCCGCCCTGATCACCAGGACCGCCCTGTGGCCGATCGTGCTCCTAAAGTCGAACTCGGCGTCGGGCAACTTCACCTTCTTCAGCTCCTCCTGGAGCGTCTTCGCGTCGCTCGCCGTCATGTCCCTCCCGGCCCGCCGGTCGGTTATCTTCCCGTCCGAGGTGGTCGCGAAGTTCGCCCTGAGCGCGAGGTCCCCGTCCTCTCACGTCTAGGCCCGCGCCTATCGACTCGACGACGCCCCGGCCGGGGTACCCCTTGTCGAAGGAGTAGCCCAGCATGTTGAAGACCGCGATGTCCGACTCCGGGGAGATCCCCCTGCCCACCGTGATCACCCTGCCCATCTTCCCCTTGCGCGCTATCGCGTCGAGGTTGGGAGTGCTCGCGACCTCGAGGGGGGTCGAGTAGTTGAGGGCGGGCACCGGCCTGTCGCTGCAGCCGTCGAGGAGGATGTAACCGACCTTCTTCACTTGAGGTGCGCACCCTTCTGAAGTCTTCCGGTCAAAAACTCTCTTGCCTTCCGCGGCGCATTTATCCCGAATATAACCTTGCGAGCATCTCGACGAGCACGACTTGCGAGCGCCGCGACCGAGGCGCCCATCGAGGGGCCGACCCGACTGCTGCACCGCGGAGCGCCCTCCCGGGGTGGGTGTCGAGCACTCGACCACAATCATCGGAGGCATGTCGTCTCAGACCACCACCGCAACGGTGATGCTCTTTGCCTCGCGGCTCATTCCCGCAGCCTCCGCCCGGAGCGAAAATCGCGGAGCCATCGAGCCGCGCGGATTGACCGGGAGGATTTCTAGTGCGGAGAGGTAATATATCGTTTCGAACCAGACACACGTGGCATCTATGGTCGAGATCAGGAAAGATTACTTCACTGACAAGCTTTCTGTCGTGACCTCCGACAGGGGCGCCCGCTCCCAGCTCAAGCCCTATCTCCGACCACGGCACCAAGTGCCCCTTCTGCCCGGGCAACGAGGAGATGACCCCCCAGGCCGACCTCGTCCTCGTGAAGATGGGCGACACTCTCGTCAAGCAGACCGACTCCGAGGGGGACCCCGTCCGCGGCTGGATCGTCCGGGTCTTCCCCGACAAGTTCCCCATAGTGTACGCCCAACGCGGCGCCCTCGTACGGCGAGGCCCCGCACTACAGCGAGCCGGCGGTCGGGTACCACTACATCCTGGTCGCGACGCCGAAGCACGACCTGACCTTCCCGAAGCTGGACATCGACCAGTGGACCAACGTGCTCGCGACCCTGCAGGACAAGACGCGCTGGCTCTACGCCCAGCGCGGCGTGGGCTACGTGGCCATCTTCATCAACCAGGGCAAGCTCGCCGGCGCGATCATCGACCATCCGCACATCCAGCTGGTGACCATCCCAAGGCTGCCCCCCGTCGTCGAGGCGGAGGCCGTCACCGTCCAGAACTCGCTCAACGAGCTGGGGATATGCCCGATGTGCCAGGTTGTGGCCTCCGAGACGGGCGGGCCGAGGCAGATCCTCTCGACGGAGTACTTCATCGCGTTCGCCCCGTGGGCCTCCGCTCACGCCTACGAGTTCTGGATCTACCCGAAGAGGCACCAGACCAGCATGCTGAAGCTCTCGCAGAAGGAGCTCATGGACCTCGCCCTGATACTCCGGGCGACCCTGGGCGGGATGTCCAAAGTCCTCGGAGACTGCGCCTTCAACCTGGTCGTGCACAACTCGTCGGAGAAGAAGACCACGAAGCAGATCCACTGGCACTTCGAGGTCTATCCGCGGGTCTCCAACTTCTCGGGCCTGGAGCTCGGGTCAGGGGTGTTCGTGAACGAGGTCTCCCCCGAGGTCGCCGCCGAGCAGCTCGGGGCGGCGAGCAGGAGGGAGCTCGCCCACCTCGTCGGAATCACCTAGGCGGCGCCTAGGGCCTGCGACCGTGGACTTTAGCCGGTCTATCAGCTTGATGCTAGAGGGGTCGACGCCTCGCAATATCGCCGCATAGTATGTCGCGAAGTCGGTCTGGTAGTCGAGGGTGACGCAGCTGCGCGAGGTTCCCCTTTCCCTTCCCCCATATCTCCAGGCACCTTATCCCCTTCATCCCGAGGATGTCGACGAAGGAGTCTAGCCTCACCCTCTCGTACTTTGGCTCGGCCGTGTGGCGCAGGAATATCGGCACCATCTTCCTCTCGGGGGTCTCCCAGATCTCGACCTCGTTGTGGAAGAGCTCCGGGCCTGAGTCCCACGCGGCGTTCATCTTGGCGTTCTCGTTGAGGCAGGTCTTGAACCGCTCCGCCACGCTCTTGGTCACCGACGAGCCGTAGATCTTCGGGAGGACGCCGGAGGGCGCCACGAGGTGCGCGCACTGCTTCGACGGGTTCTGCGACGTCGGGGAGCTGGACGAGAGCGAGGGCGCGACCTTCTTCATGCAGTCGATGGCCTCCCTGACCTCGCTCCACCTCTTCTCTCCCACCAACCCCGCGCTCCGGAGCGCCGCGATGGCCGCGAACAGCACGTGAGGGAGCGAGTACCTCGGCGCCATCTCGATCGGGATCGTTATGTGGGGCACCTTCAGCTCCATCGCGAGCTGCTGGAGCTTCCCCCCGGAGGAGATCGCCACCATCACGGCCTTCTTCGAGGCGAGCCTCCTCATGAGCTGGATGGTCTCCTCGGTGCTCCCCGAGGTGCTGCAGACGAGGACGAACGCCCTAGAGAGGTTGACCTTCGGCAGGTATCCCTTGAAGACGCTCACCTCCACGCCGCCGGAGGCGAGGAACCAGTCAGCGATTATGTCGCCCGCGGAGGCAGAGCCGCCGTTGGCGACGTAGATCACGCGGTCGAACTGGCGAGGCCCGATGTCCACCGAGAGCGACGACTCCTGCTCCGCGAAGCGGGGCCAGGCCTCAAACACTCGGTAGATGTTCTTCGGGTCTGCGCGCGCGATCGCTTGCGGAGAGAGTTGGTCCTGTGGCATCGTTTAGAGCACTTGAAGTTCCTAGATTTGCGCGCTGTTGTTCTTTATCATCCGTTTTAAACGCAGCGCCCCCGTTTTCGGGCGCTTTGCGCCCTTGGAAACCGCGTCAGGGTATCTTGCCGTACCGGGCGATGTAGGCCCTGTCCGCTTCCTTGTGCGCCGCGATGTCCCCGATGTCGGTGAACTCCCCCTTCACCCTCAGGGCGTAGACCGCCTTGTCGTCGTTCATCGCGCTCTTGAACGCCTCCTTCATCCCGTACACCTCCCCCCGCGGTATGTAGCCGAGGAACTTCTTCTCCATGACGTAGCACCCCACGTTGATGTCGCTCGCGATGACCGGCTTCTCCTTCCACTTGGAGATCCTCCCCTCCGAGTACGTCGAGATCACCCCGTACTTCATCTTGGTCTCGTACTTCATCAAGGCCATCGTGACGAAGGCGCTCTTCTTGGCGTGGTACTCGAGCAGCTTCTTGAGGTTGAAGTCGAGTATGGCGTCGCCGTAGAGGCAGACGAAGGTCTCGGGCAGGAGCCCCTCCGCGGTCTTCAGCTGGCCCGCGTGCCCCATCGGCCGGTCGGACCGGGCATACTCTATCCTCATCCCGAAGTCCCTCCCGTCCCCGAAGTACTGCTCGATCATCCTTCCCAGGTATCCGGTCGCTATCACGACGTCCTTGACGTCGTTGGCCTTGAGCCAGTCCAAGATGTGCTCCATGTATCGGCTTCGGCCCCACGGGGAGCAGGGGCTTCGGGAGGAAGAGCGTGTACGGCCTGAGGCGGGTGCCGAGCCCTCCGGCTAGGACGATCGCCTTGATCGGGGCCTTACGCCTGCGGTTGCGGTATGCCAGACGGACTCACTTGAGACCTGAAGGTCGTTATCGCGTCCCTATATGTCTTGGACGTATATCGCAAGCATTTTGTCGGTGCCTAATTTGTGAGTGTCAATGTAGAATTGCTGTTTATGGTCTGGTAACCTGAAGCACCAGGAGTCGGGAAGTTCGCTGCTGAGGCGGCAGTAGTCGGCACTATCGCAGTTGCCGTGACCTGGTAGGTGCCTGCCTGTGGGGTTACTCCATGGAACGGTGATGACGTATCCCACGCACCGGAACAGCTTACCCAATGAACCGGGGGTGACGGCGAGCTCGCAACACCCGGCGATTGAGGCGGAGGGCTGGGGTAGCACGCCGATTCGAAGACCACGCGTCCGCTGCTGTCAGTTACATTCCACGTCACGGTGTATCCTGTTGATTGTTGGGTCAAGTTCGGGCCCGAAACATCTAACAGGACGACGTCAATGCAGAGCACCGACCCAACCTTCGCTGAGGTGGACGCGACGTAGGTCTCGACCTGAAATCCTTGGCTCGAAACGGTGCCTATCAGCGTGCTACACCCGTCCGGGGTCATGCTACCTGGGCTCTGAATAAGATCAAATGTGCTCGCCGAACTGGTGATCCCTGCACCGCCCGACGTGCTGGAGTTCGTGGTGGCGATGTTGCCTGCCGTTATTGTCGCAGTCGACGTCGATGTGCTAGCCTGCCGCCCCGAGTTCACGGCCAGATAGCCCGCGCCCAGGGCAGCCACCACCAGGACTGCGAGGAACAAACCTGCACCTGTTCTCCCCATCGTCCATCAGGATCGGTGGAGGCCGGTGGCTATTGAACCCGATGGAACAAACCTCGAAGTGCCGAGGGAAGCGCGGGTTGCCGTGCATAAGGGCTCATTGCGCCTCCGCCGTGGCATCAGACCCGATAGTAGTAGCTAGGGCGTAAGCACATTGATCTCGGAGATGGCACCTTCATCGGATACGTAGACTAAATCCGGTCGCCACATTGACCGCGACTCCACTTGGACCTGTGATCTGTAGGGAGCGCGTAGAGGGGCTTGTTCAGCGCCGCATCAATCACCACCACGCTCTGATTGCCCGAGTCACTAACCAAAAGCGTATTCGTATTCGGGTTCACGGCAACCGCATTAGGGTCAGACCCAACCGGAATCGTAGCGACTACCTGATTGGTCGCTCCATTGATGACCGACACAGACTTCGAACCCTGGTTCGCAACGTAGACGGTGTTTGTCTTGGAGTCGCACCGCTATGGCGTCAGGGAATTCGCCCACGTGAACCCTCGCGCTAATCGTGTTTGTGTTCCCGTCGACCACAATCACTGTCCCGTTGTCGTCGGCCTCGTAGACCGTGTTCGTCGCGGGATTCACAGCGACCGCCGACCCTCCAGAGGCCACGGAGCCCGGCAGTTCGAGTGTCGATCCCACGGAGGCCACCTGTTCGAGTGTCGAGGCGTTCACTACGACTGAGATAGGCGCCTTCTCGGCAAGCATAGATCATGTTTGTGACTGGGTCGTAGGCAACCGCCTGAGCTGGTAGCGCAATGCTTCTGATAACACTCATCGAGACCGTGTCAAGGACAACGAGCCTTCCACTGTCCGCGATCACGACCGCAACGTAGAGCTGATTGTTGTTGGGGTTGAAGGCCATGGTGGACTGGCCAGCGGGAAGGCTCGCACCCGGAATCTCGATGGTGCCGAGAATGCTGTCGTTGGCCCCGCTCACGACCGAGACGCCGACGCCTCCACCTTGACCATTCAGAGGCCACCATTCGGTGAATACCAGGTTCCTGGCAGGATCCACCGTGACGGCATTCGCCTTGCTCCCATTCATCTCGACGTGCTCCTCGTAAGCCGGAGTATGGGTCACAGTATAGGTGAAGCACGGTGGTCCCGTTGACAATGATCGGCTGATTGTCACCATTGTTGGTCGGGACGTCGAGCATGGGGAGCATGGGCCATTGCCCATTCCCGTTCCAAACCGACAAGACGCATGTACCCCCCGTAGTCGGTGTATGGCGGCGTGTCGAAGAAGACGCATAGGCGCCTGGATTCGCGGACAGCGCTGCTATCGAAGCGACGTCGACGACCGAGGCACCCATCGCCACTTCAACGCTCTGATTGGAATAGGTCATGGAGACCCCTTGGGGGAGTCCCGTGGCAGAGACGGTCACATTGTAGGGGAAGGGGATGCAAGTGAATTGGCTGTTTGACGAGCATGTCGGTGCTATCCCCGTCAGGTTAAGGCCAATGCTCCCGGATGAACCTGGCAGCATCGAGATTACATCGGGGACTAGCACCGAGTAGGTTCCGTTGAGCCCGAATGCTCTTCCGTCAATCTCGAAGGACTCAGAGGATATGTCGAGCCTCCTTCGTATCTCCAAAGAGAGGCGCGGAAACCACCCCAGAAGACGTCGCATAGGCGATGCCGCAATTCGGCGCCCCTCCGCAGGGCAAGGTGGACTCACCTTCAGCCTCCACCATCTGGCCGGTCTCCGTGTCCACAGCGAAGTAGCCGACATTATTTGGCGCGGTGGTTGTGATTATCCAGAGGAGCCTGAGCTGTCCATCCGTGGTCGAGCTATTGACGGGTTGGACCGAAGGATACGCACCACCCTCGACTGTGTAGACACTCGCGAGCCTGAGGTCAACCGACTGCACTGTCCCTTTTGCGACCAGTGCCGGACCTTCGTTCATCACGGTTGTGTTCCTTACCACCTGCACTGCCTGGGTCGAGTTCAGGCCTAGTGTGAAGTTCCCCATTCCAGGAGAAAGGGAGAGGGGCTCCGCTGAAAGGTGGCCTGCGTGCCCCGAGACAGAATTCACAACCGCGCTGGCGGAGAAGTGGCCCAAGCTGCCCTCAACGAAATACCCTTGGTAGAGACGGGCAAAGTAGAATGTCCAGGTGGGATCGGAGACGGAGGCGATCACATTGACCTCCCCATCGTTGATGGCGACCTCCGCTAGCCGGTAGTCAGACGAGTTGATGCCAAGAGACGAGATTGCATCTCCCAGAGCCTGGCAGGCGCTTTTCATCGGCACTTGGACATCACCGAGCGTGATCTCGGACTCACCCGGGGTTGGGAACTGGACGAAATAGACGAATGCCGGGCTAAGAGCGTTGATGCGGTTATCTCTGTCGCCGATGAGCTGCGGGTAACTCAGCTGCGGTAGCGTCTACTTTCATTGAGGAAGGCCTCTTCCCGGGCAGAGCAATTCGCGAGGCCGGCCATCTCCAAAGGAGTCTGTGGCGTCTCGATGCTAGACGACTCAGCTTGCGCGCCGGGTGTACGAGGGTGAGTAGGACTGAACCGGTCCGCTCGTTGCGGAGGGAGCAGGATTCGGGGCTGACTTTTCCGCGCCGTAGTAAACCAATGATACGGCCAAGAGCAGGATAACGGCGATTGACGCTACCGCCAAACGGATTCTTCGCCTTGTGTTAAGACGCGGTCTGCTCAATTACAACTCCCCGTAGACTCTCGCCTGCGGTGCCCCGCGCCACTTAGCTCTTTGTCCGAACGTCCTGGAACTCGATGGAGAGTAGGAAAAAATGAAGAAGACGATTCTTCGGCGTGTACAGGGTTCATTGCGCCTCCGCCGGAGAGCTCTCTCAGGGCGGGGGGCACGTCGGGAGTTCGCTTACCGACAAGTAGGGACTCACGCAATATTCTGTCGAGTTGTCGAACCAGACAGTGTAGGTCGTGGAGATGCTGCGGGTTCGCTATTTAATCCCACCGTTTCTGTTGTGGCGTAAAAGTCCTTGCCGTTGTATTCGAGAAGAGAGGCATTCCATGTGGTGGAGTTCGTGTAGTGAAGGCAGGGGATGCGCAAGGCCTTGAACACCTGTGCGGGACGTGATGGACATCCCGGTCCCGTGAATGTCCCATTCTGAACGATGACCTTCCAGGTAGCGCTGCTCGTTGCTGTGACAGTCGCGGTCGCCGTCGAGTACTCACGTGAGCGTAGTGGAAGAGGATGGTCGAGTTGTTGTCTCGGTATGACTGTTCGCATTTCCGAACTCGTAGCCCGTGCCTATGCCGGCCGCCACCAGAATAATGACGATTGCCAGCACCAACGCGCCCCTCATAGCGCTTCGAAGATTGGAACCTGCGAAGTCCCTATTTAACCTGACAGAACAAGGAAAAGCGACCGCAAGTCGGGCGGCGCGGCGGTCGTCAAGGTCTTTGACTTCGCGCAGTCGGCCCGTGTCCACGTCGAAAATGAAGCCGCGCACGGGGACGTCTTTGGCGATCCAGGGATGCGACCTGACTCGCTTGATTTGCTCCCGGGTATTTTCCTCGGGGTCCTTGAAGGAGAAGAAGCGCATCGGAGCCGGCGAAGCATCTCCGGTAGAAGCGCTCAGCTTCGCGTTCAGCTCGTCATCCGTGAACGTCGTGAACCCGCAGCCGGTGTGGTTGAGGAGCAGTATCTCTCTGGTTCCGAGCACACGGTTCGAAACGACAAGCTCCCCGAGAACGTCTTCTGTCACCGCGGGTCCGCCGGTTCGGATGACGTCGATGTCGGCGCGCGGCAGACCTAAGATTCCAGGGAGGTCTGAGAGCCGTGGATCCATGCAGGTCACAACTACTATTTTGGGATGTGGAGGACCCTTGCCCAGGGCTGGATCGTAGTTTTTTGCGTAGTTGCGGTTCGCTTCTAGCGCCTTGTCGATGATACTCATCGCTTTTCTCCTTACGGGCGAGAGGTGCGGCCTTTTCTTAAAGTGTCGGTCGTCCGACCCGAACCGGTTGCGATGGAGCGATTACGCCCGGAGCGCTCCGGCATGAAAAGAGCAAGAAAGCGGGGAGGATTACGCCGCGCATGAGGGTTCATCGCGCCTCCGCCGGGGCGTTTCATCCCCCGCGACAAGAGCACGTTGCGAGTTTGGGGCTCTGTCCCAAACTCCGGTGATTTCTGAGCGTGTCCCGCGACGGGTGACGCCCCTCTTTCAGTGGGCGGTGGAGGACGGGTCGGGGGTCTTAGTACGAATATCCTCTACGTAATTCTCTATAGCCTCCCTATATGTCTTGGACGTATATCGCAAGCATCTGGACGACCATCAAGGATGAGCCTTCGCTTCTACTTTAGGGCATTGGAGAGATGTTCTATCCGGTCCCGAGAGAGCTACACCGCCAGCGACGTTCCGTGGGAGGGCTTACTGTATGACGGTTTCGTCACGGTCGAAGTGACCGTCGGCATGCTGTATGTGCAACTGGTCACGGTGACGGTTTGGGTGTAGCTCGTCGAGGTCGTCGTCACCGTGGTGGTGGTCGTGGTCGTGGAGGCCGGGAGGCGTTGGCCCGACTATGATCGTGGTGGTGGTCGTGACTGTAGGCGGCGTGATAGGTACAGTTGGAGGTCGGAAGAGCGTAAGTCGTCGTAGCCTGGGAGGCCTGCGTAGTGAGGGTCTCCGTCACCGTGACGGTCGCGACCACGGTATTCGAGGAGATTCCTGCACCGCCGGACGTGCTGGAGTTCGTGGTGGCGATGTTGCCTGCCGTTGTTGTCGCAGTCGATGTCGAGGTGCTGGCCTGCCGCCCCGAGCTCACGGCCAGATAGCCCGCGCCCAGGGCAGCCACCACCAGGACTGCGAGGAACAAACCTGCACCTGTTCTCCCCATCGTCCATCGGGATCGGTGGAGGCCGGTGGCTATTGAACCCGATGGAGCAAACCTCGAATTACCGAGGGAGCGTGGGTTCCTACGTTGGATCGACCGGGAGGGCTGCCGGCCTGACGCGCCGCTCGAGCCCAAGGACGACAGCGACAGTTGCGACCAGCGCCAACGTCGCCAATGCGAGGGCGACCTCGACGCCCTGGAAGCCCGGTGCATTAGCAGTGTGGCTGCTAGAGGTGGTGGTGCTCGCGGGCCCGCCGGGCGCAGCCCCGGGCGTCGTCGCCCCTGCCACCCCAGAAGATGGTGTTCTCCCCCGTCGAGACCGAGACCGTCAGGGGCTCAACGTAGGTGGCGTTGTCGACCTTCTCCTGAACCGCGAGCGTGTAGGTGTAGGTGTCGACGACCGAGGAGTTGGAGGGCTTCAGGGTATTCGTCACGTCGAAGTTGAAGTAGACAAGCGAGTTCGGTGGCAACTCTAGGGGTTGCTGGGGGAACGAGACCTGGACGTCGGGGGGCAGCGGGCCTATGCTCCCTTTCACGTACGTCCCGAGGACGCTCATGCTCGACCTGGAGCGGAGCTGAGGAGCCGCTCGAGCCGGGAGGGCTGTAGACAGCGTCGAACCTGGGGCTCGCCGAAGCGTCCGCCTGCATCTGGATCACCCCTCCAAAGGTTATGGGGCCGACCGACTGGAGGACAGCGGACACCCCGCCCTCGAACTCTATAGGGAGACCGGCGGAGCCATTCTGGCCTGTCAATGCCGATGCGATGATTGGAAGCGTGACATTGGAAACGTCGTTCGGCACGAAGGGCATCACGGCCCCCGCTAGGGTGAGGTTGCTCGTCGCCATGCCGGTCGGGCCTGTCTCCACCGTGCCTGGGTCGAACCAGGTCCAAATGGTCCCGGTCCCGTAATTGATGCCCCCAGCGAACTGCTGCGCCGTGGGGACGGCCTCCCCGGTCTGAAGGGTTATGGTCGTATTCGGAGATGCGTGGACGGCGATTGGAAAGACCTCGTACTCCGGGAACGAGGTGCCAGAACCGCCTCCTCCGGGCGTGCTGCTGTAGATGCAATCCTGCTGCCAGGAAGGCTCTCCTATCGCAACCACCACCGCGGAGCTGGCTGGCGAGCTCGCGACAACCGTCGTGGAGTTGGCAGGGGTGTTCCACCCGCAGCTTGGGGAAGGAGGGGCTCCCGGGGGCAGGTTTGGAGGGCCCGGCGGGGGGTTTTGGGCCAGAGCGGGTTTTGTGCCTACCGACGCGGCCGCCATGATGATAAGGATGGCGAGGGTGACTGTGATGGCTTCGCTCCTCAATCGTCTCTCAAGATTGAATGAGGCTGGTGCCTATTGAACCTAGCAGCTAGAACGGGCGAGAGGCGAGAAGGCCCGGGACGACCTTGCCGCGTATAGGGCTCATCGCGCCTCCGCCGGGGCATTTCATCCCCCGCGACAAGAGCGTGTTGCGAGTTTGGGGCTCTGTCCCAAACTCCGGTGATTTCTGAGCGTGTCCCGCGACGGGTGACGCCCCTCTTCAGTGGGCGGTGGGGGCCGGGTCAGGGATCTTAGTATGCATCTCCTTTACGTAATTCTCTATAGCCTCCCTATATGCTTCAATCCCGGGCTCGAGAGAGGCCGCGTCGACGCTTATCCCGCGCATGCCCAGCCTCATGACGCTGCGGACGTCCTTGGCGCCCATCTTCTTCTGGGTCCTCATCAGCATCGGCTTCGCGGAGAGGCTCGCCAGCACGCTCAAGGTCGCCAGGTCGAGCGCGCTGAAGATGTGGTTCCTCCCCTGGGGGGCCACTATCGCGGCCTCGAGGGCGGTCACTGTGTCTATCTCCGAGACGCTCTTGACCTGCTCGAGCATGTATCCGGAGCCTACGGAGACGAGCTTCTCCACCCGGTCGTCCTCGAGGACGAACGGGGGCATGTGGTGCGCGAACATGTTCACGAAGCTGAAAGGCTTGGAGACTATCCTCTCCCAGTTCTCCTCGATCAACGGCCTCGAGTCTCCTATCGATATCCCCACGGGGATGCTAGTCGTGCTCAGTATGGAGTCTATCGAGTCCTCCATCAGGTCGAAGCTCCCGAAGAGGCCCGGAAGCGAGGTGTCGGTCTTGTCGATGCCCACCATTATCGCGTTGGCGCCAGCCTGGGCCGCGGCGGCGGCATAATCGCTGTTGTTCTGCGGAAGCGTCGCGATCAGGGCCACAGCATCCGCTCCGGAAACCAGGCTAGCAAGTGGTCTCGGCTGATGCTCGAGGCTTTCCATTGCGTCTTGGCATGTTTTGCGAGCGTGGGCCTTAGAAGCGACAGGCTCAACAATTATTGATGCAGCGATGCGACGCTTCTTTACAAGGGTCAGAAGAGCCAGATGTTGACGACTATCACTATGAAGATGACGGTGAGGTAGGGGCTGGAGAGCTTGAACAACGTCCAGGCGGTCTTGGTCGTCTTGTCTATCACGAGCTTCACGCTGTAGCCCGAGTATCACAGCGCCCAGCGCCGCGGCTGAGACTATGTAGAACGGGCTAGCGGCGTTCGGCACGAAGAGAATCGCCAGCGAGAACACGACCAGGAGCGAGCTCGTGATCGCGATGCAGACGGTGGCGACCCGCTCGCTGACGATCACCGGCAGCATGGGTATCTTCGCTGCCTTGTACTCCTCCCTCTCCTTGATTGCGAGGCTCCATATGTGCGTGGGTATCCAGACTATCACGAGCGCGGACATGAAGAGCGCGAGAGGCGTGATCGCGTCGGCTATCGCGGTGTAGCCCACGAGGACGGGCATCCCTCCCGAGATCCCTCCCAGGATGATGTTGAGCCAGCTCCTCCGCTTCAGCCAGAGCGAGTAGACGCCAACGTTGTCGACCAGGCCGAAGAGCATGCAAGCGGCGGCTAGCCAGTTGAAGTACAGGCACATGACCACCGAGAGAATCGAGGTCACCAAGCCGAAGACGAGCGCGTTGCGAGGCGAGACCCTGCCGGAAGGGATCGGGCGGTTGTGGGTCCGCTTCAGCATGCTGTCGATGTCGCGGTCGTGGTAGTTCGTGAGCACCTCCGCGCCGATCGAGCCGAGCAGGATTGCAGCCAGGCCCACGCCAAGGGAAACGACCGAGAGCGGTTTGCCCACTTCCTTGTAGGCTACGAGCATGCCCGCGATGCCCGTGAAGACGAGGAGCATGATGATCTTCGGCTTCGAGAGCTCCCAGTACAGCTTCACTAGACTGACCGCGGAGCTCATCAAAATCGTTGCCTTTTGGACGGCGTGATAAGTCTTCTGCCTAGTCGCGACGAAATCGAGGGTTGGAGACCTGCGCGATACCGCCGCCGGCCGGGTCTCTGAGCCTGCGATGGCCGCGAGGCCACGGCCATCATTTGCGATAGCGTCCCGAGCCAAGGAAGACGCGGCCTTCGCAAAGCGTAAATAGCGCTTTGGAGGGGAATTGCCAAATGGACCCACTCGAGCTCGTAATCATAGGCATAATCATCGTGGTCATAGTGGTCATGGGGCCCAAGCGGATACCGGAGCTCGCCAGGGCTCTGGGGTCGGCGAAGAAGGAGTTCAACGCCGGCGCGCAGAGCACTCCAGAGGTCTCAACAGCGGCAGGGCCGCAGATGGGCGGCGACGACCTCATGGTCGCGGCCAGGAAGCTGGGAATCCCCACAGAGGGAAAGACCAGGGAACAGATCTCCGCGGAGATAGTCCGGAAGACCGCCGGGACCTAGGGACACGCGCTTCTCTGTCAAGTGAAGGCCATCCAGCGGCGAGGCCTTCAATCATTTAAATCGAGAAAGTTCCCAGGTCGGCATCGCTTGACCGTCACCTCGCGCGGTCCACCCGAAGTCGGCGACGGCAGGCCCGAGCCCGGGGAAGGTGCCGGCGCTTGAGCTCAGACTCGCTCAACATCGGCGAGCACATCGGCGAGCTCAAGCACAGGCTGAAGATCGCCTTCCTTAGCTACGTGGGGCTCCTCGCCATCTTCCTGCTCGCGCCCGCGCGAACCCGCGAAGGCCATCACCTTCACGGGGACGTACGTGCCCTTCGTGGCCTTCTTCTTGGCGCGGGTGAAGATCGACCTCCTGCCCGTGGGATGGACGCTCTTCGCGAACAATCTCAGCGAGCCGCTGGAGGTCTACCTCGTCGCCTCGGTCGTCCTGGCCGCGGTCTTCAACAGCCCCATCTTCGCCTACGAGACGATGAAGTTCATCACGCCCCGCCCTGACGGACAGGGAGAAGGGCCTGCTCTACCCGTTCGTCGTCTCCGTCCTCCGCGCTGTTCACCGTCGGGGTCCTCTTCGGCTACTTTCTTCTCGCCAAGTTCCTCTTCATCGCGCTTGCGCCCTTCATCCAGACGGCGCAGGCGCACGCCGCTCATCGACGTCGCGAACTTCTACTTCGTCGTCTTCCTCACCGTGGGGATGAGCGGGATCGCCTTCACCACCCCCATCTACGTCTTCATGCTCATCCGGTTCCGGGTCCTCAGCCCCCAGACGTTCAGGAAGAACCGGGTCATCATCTGGGTCGTCGTCTACATCGCCACGGCGATCATCACCCCGGACGGAGGCCCCGTGCTCGACCTCATCCTCTTCGTCCCCATAATCGTGATGCTCGAGCTCGCGGTCTTCCTTGGGGCTCGGTCCATCAGGAACCTCGAGGCTCCGCCGGAACCGGACAAGTGCAAGTACTGCGGCGCGAAGCTCGGCGGCGCGACCTTCTGCCCCAACTGCGGAAGGGCGGCGGAGTAGGCCTTCAGAACGACTTATACGAGACCGCTTGCGCGATTTCAGCCACGCATGTCCGCAATCCTTCCGGGCGACAACAAGGGGAAGCTCGCATCGGCCGGCGGCTTCGACGAGATCTTCGAGCTGGTCAAGAAGGCGGTGGACCAAGTCCTCGGGATCCACCGGGCCGGCCTGACGCTGGTGCTGGGCGACATCCCGAACCAGGTGGGCGCCTATCACGAGATGGGCTCGAACGCGATCGTCATGAACAGGAACATCATGAAGATAGTGTGGCGGTCGACCAGGTCGAGGCCGCGGCGCAACGCTTACACGTTCATGATACTCCTGCACGAATACCTCCACACTCTGGGATTCGCCGACGACGGTCAGGTGAGGGAGCTCTCGAGGAAGATCACGGACGCCTACATCGGGAAGGGCCACATCGCGAGTGAGATGGCGGTCAGCCCGCTGGACAAGTTCTTCCCCGAGATAAGCCAGTACGCCATGTTCAGGGACAACGGGAGCTTCGAGACCATCCGCAAGTTCGACACCTCCAGCACCTCCTACATAGCCTGAGACCCGCAGGAATCCCTATATCCCTAGTTCAGGCGCGCTGCCCAAGGTATACCGTCGTGCGCGGCTTGCGACTCCTGGCGGCTTTCGCTGTCCTGCTTGCGACCTACCTTCTGGGCTCGTACTTCATCGGGATGTCCGCCGTCGCCGACGTCCCTTACTACGCGCTGCTCTCCCTCGGGAGGGTTGCCCTCGTCTACTTCATCGCGCTCGGCGTGGGGCTCGCGTTCGGCATCCTCGCGGCCACGAACAAGCACGCCGAGCGCGTGCTCGTCCCCCTCTTCGACATCGGACAGAGCGTCCCGATACTGGGTTACTTCCCGATCGTCCTCACCTTCCTGATAATCGCCTTCCCCCACGGCGTCGGGAACGAGATCGGGGCAGAGTTCCTCCTCTTCACGGCCATGGAGTGGGACATCTTCTTCGGCGTCGTCGGAGCGGTCAAGGCGATCCCGAGCTCCGTCGAAGAGGCGGCGCGCGGCTACGGCTTCAGCGGGACCAACCACCTCAGGTACGTGGTCCTTCCTGCGGTCCTCCCCGCTCTGCTCTCTGCGTCGGTCCTCGCTTGGAACGACGGGTGGACGTTCGACGCCGCCTCCGAGTTCGTCCAGTTCGCGAACAGCGCGGGGTCGCTCACCACCTACTCGGTCACCGGACTCGGCTACTACATCACGTCCTCGCTAAACGCGGGGAACCTCGAAGCCTCTTGGTTCGGAGTGCTTGTGATGGGCGAGATAATATTCATCTCCAACCAGCTCATCTGGCACAATCTCCAGAACAGGGTGGCCAAGCACAAGCCAGTCCTCGCGAGCGTGATCCGCGAGGACTTCCAGTCGCCGCTTCGCCTGAGGCGCCGCTTCAGGAGGCTCTTGAGCTTCCGCTTCAGGCAGTCGAGCCAGATCGTCAGGGTGCGAGACCAGTTGAGCACCAGGGTGGTCGCAGCGGTCTTCGTGGTCGTGCTCCTGCTCGTGGGCTTCTTGGTGTACGCGCGCCTGCCGATAGGCGCGCTACAGGGCTTCGTGACCGCTCTCACCAGGAGCGGCGGCCAGCTGTCCAACCTCCCGCTCTATTCCCTCTTCACCATCGGCCGGCTCTTCGCGGCTTACATCACCTGCGTGGGCATCACCTTGCTCTGCGCCGTCTTGGCCGTCACCAAGAAGGGCTTCGCCCGCTACTTCTACCCGCTCTACGACCTCGGGAGGTCCGTCCCCTACCTCGCGATCTTCCTCCCGCTCTTTGTGACCTTGCACGCGTCCCTCTCGGTGGGAATAAGCCAAGAGATCGCGTCGTTCATCCTGCTGATGCTGGCGATGGTCTGGTACCTCCTCTTCAACGTGGTCACCGCGGCGCGCGCCCTCCCCACAGAGCTGACCGAGGTCTCCGCGGTGTTCGGCGTGAGAGGGTGGAAGAGGGTGACGGACATCATCCTTCCCGCGGTCCTCCCCGCGTTTATCACGGGGTCTCTTCTGGCCTGGGGAGGAGGGTGGAACGTCGTGATATACTCGGAGTACGTCCAGCTAGCGGGTCAGAGCACCCCCTACGTCCTTCCAGGCCTCGGCTATCTCCTCGACAACGCGGCTTATGTGCTCGGAGACGTCCCGCTGGTGATCTTCTTCCTCTTTATCATGTCCGGGATAGTCATCCTTTTGGAGCGCTTCGTTTGGAGGAGGCTCTTGAAGCGGGTCGAAAGGTTCGGAGTCGAGTTCAATTGAGCGCAGCCCCCATTCTCAGCATAAAGGACATCGTCAAGATCTTCCGGAACGGCTCGGAGGTAAAGGCGATCGACGACGTCAGCTTCGACGTGAACTTGAACGAGTTCATATGCATCATAGGGCCCTCGGGCTGCGGAAAGTCGACCCTGCTCAGGATAATCGCCGGCCTCGAGACGGCAGACTCCGGTCAGATACTCTTCCAAGGCCAGCCGAAGACCAAGCCTAGCCCGAAGGTGACGATGGTCTTCCAGACCTTCGGCTTGCTCCCCTGGAAGACCGCGATGGAGAACGTCGAACTACCGATGGAGGTGTCCGGAATCGAGAAAGCGGAGGCGAGGGCGCGAGCCGACCGGTACCTGAAGATGGTGGGGCTCGGGATGTTCGAGAACGCCTACCCGCACGACTGCTCCGGCGGGATGCGGCAGCGGATCGGCGTGGCTAGGGCGCTGGCCCTCGGACCTGAGGTCCTGCTCCTCGACGAGCCCTTCTCCGCCCTTGACGAGCTCACCGCCAAGTCCCTCCGGGTGCTGCTCCTCCAGATCTGGGGCGACCCCTCGCTCCCCACGAACAACTTCGTCATGGTGACGCACAACGTGGAGGAGGCAGTGATGATGGCTGACCGGATAATCGTGATGTCACCTCGGCCCGGGAGGGTGGTGGGAGAGCTGAAGGTCCCGCTACCTCGGCCCCGGTTCGAGCACCTTCGCGACCCGCTCTTCTTCGATACGGTCGACAAGCTCATGGCGATGCTCTCCTCGAACGTCGAAGAGCAGATGTGAGCCCGCCGCTTCACCGAGGCTGCGGCCTTGCCTTCTGCGCGCTTCTCAGGGTCCTCCCCAGGAAGGTCAGCGTGTTACCCCGCCTCTGGAACTTGAAGAACCTGTGCAGGTCGCGAGGCCTGTCGACGTCGAATCCCACCCCCTTGGAATAGTAGACCGCGACCCGCAGTCCGAGCGCGACGGCGCCAGCGAAGTGCTTCCGGAAGCTGTCGTCGTCGTAGTGGAGAGGAAGCTCAACTCCCCTCGTCAGGAGGAGCATGTTCGTCCCGTCGAAGGTCTCAGAGGGCGACAACACGACCTGGGCTCCCTCGCGCGCGAGCATGGGCGCCGCCTTCAGGTCCTCCACCGTCAGGAGCGGGAGGTCAGCGGGGATGACGAGCCGGCGCGCATATGGCGCGGTCGCCTCGAGCCCCCGAAGGACAGCGGCGGTCACGCCGGCGTCCTCCTTTTCGGCGATCGAGCTCGCGCCGAACCTCTGAACGAACTCGAGTATCTCCGGGTCGGAGGAGACGACGAAGGTCTGCCCTATCAACCTGGCCTTGATGATGGTCTGGAGGGTGTCCTCGAGCATCGCGATCTGCAGCTGCCGCCTCTGCGCAGGGTTGAGCAGGGGGGAGAGCCTGCCCTTTGGGTTCTCGCCCTTCACAGGGATGATCACGGCCGTGGAGCGGTTCGGGCCTGTCAACCGACGCGAGCTCACGCCTCCATCGCGACCTTCGCCAACCTTTCCTCGTCTCCCCTGGTCCTCATTAACGTTGAGGTGAAGCGGCAGGATACCCCCATCTTCTCTATCGCGTCTGCTTGGGCGCGGTCGCTCTCGTCGACTATGAGGGCGTCGACGAGTCCCTTGTAGAGCCGCGCCACCCCCTCCGACGTCGGCTTCAGCCCTCTCGCGACCATCAGCCGCGCCGCCGGCCCTGAGAACGAGCCCTCGCCGATCATGGGGGACACGGCCAGCTTCCTGGCCTTGGCCTTGCGCAGCATCTCTCTGAACCCGCCTATCGACAGGATCGGGGATGATGCTCGTGATCGGGTTGGCCGGCGCGAAGACGATCCTCTCCGCCGACGCGATGCTCCTGGCGACCTCGTCGGTCACGCGCGCCCGCCGGAGGCCCACGTAGCGGACACCGGTCGGGGTAAGCCGTCCCTTCTCCTTCACCCAGAACTCCTGGAGGTGCATCTCCCCCATCTCGGCCGTGATTATTCGCGTCTCGACGTGCTGGTCGGTCGCCGGCAATATCTTCCACCGGCGCACTCCCAGGCCGCGCGCGATGGCGGATGTCGCCTCCGTCAGGCTTCTTCCCTCTCCCATCATGGCGGTCCTGAGGAGGTGGGTGGCCATGTCCTTGTCGCCGATGTTGAACCAGGTGCCTTCGCGCCCAGCCTCTTCAGCTGGGCGAGGGCCCTGAACTCGTCGCCCTGGATCCCCCAGCCCCTCCGCGTGTCCGCGATGCCGGCGAGAGTGTACGTGACGGTGTCGACGTCGGGGCATACGTAGAGGCCGTGGAACCAGGCGTTGTCTCCGACGTTCGCGACCACCGTGAACCTCGAGATCTTTTGAAGCCCGCGCAAGAATTTCGCTGAGCCGGTCCCGCCCGAAAGGACGACGACCTTGTCCGCTGTCTGCCCCACCGACTCGCTCACCTGAAGAGGTCGAGGCTCCTCTTCCGGACCATGCTCTTGGCCCCGACTCGGCCCTCCGGTACTTGACGCCCCTGACAATCGCGACGGGGATCAGGGACCGCTTCTTCATGACCAGCTCGGCGGCGGCGGCGACCTCGTCGACGATGGCCGGTTGGGTGACCCTGAGGACGTACCCGTACGGGTCTTTCTTCCCGGCCAGGCTCTGCATGGGCGCTATCCCGGAGCACCCTATCGCCAGGTCGATCTGACCCTCCCGCCAAGGCCTCCCGAAGGTGTCGGTCACTATCACGGCGAGCCTCCTGGCGGTCGCCTTCTCAAGGCTCTTGCGTATCCTTCTCGCGCTCGCGTCGGGGTCCAGAGGGAGCAGCGCCACGTAGCCGGACTCGACGTTCGACATGTCGATGCCGGAGTTGGCGCAGACGAACCCGTGCCTCGTCTCTGTTATCAGGACGCCGTGCCCCTTCCTCACGACACGCTTCGACTCGCGGAGGACGAGCTCGACGACCCTGGGGTCCTTCTCGAGTTCGGACGCCAAGGCGGTCGCCTCCTTCGTCGGCTTCACCTCGTCGAGCCTGACCAGCCTTCCCTCGCTCTTGGAGACTATCTTCTGCGTGACCACGACGATGTCGCCGTCGACGAGCCCGAACTTCATGCCACGAAGCGCCTCGGCGATCATCCCGCCGAGCTCATCGCCAGGCTCTACCCGCCTTATCCCTTCGACTGGGGAGATACTGGACATCAAAGGAAGCGGGCAAATCTGGTTACGAGGGCTCCGCAGAAAAGCCCTAGCTTATGAAATGTGCCGCCACGAAATAACCATGGTTATTGTCGATATATATTACCCAACCTTCTGCGCTAAGGTGCTACGCGGCTCAGTCGATGGTGATCATCAGGTCGGGCGCGAATTCGTCAGGACTGACTAGGATTTTCGACGCGGCCTACGCCGACGCGAACTCGCAGTGGAACACGCTGCCATCGGACGACGTGTATGCTGTGGTGCATACGGACCTGCCACATATGTCAGCACTCTCCATTGAAATCAGCCACCGGTCTACCTTGGAGGACATATGAGATGTCGAACCCCATGAACGTAGTAAGAAGTCTGTCAATCTAGGCCGGCGCTGGGGTTGTAACAACCACTATTGGTTCCGTAGAAAACACGACGGGACGTCCCGTTCTCCTTAAAGTCTCGTCGTTCGACAATATCATTATGGAATGAGTATCGTTCGCTGCAGCTATCTGGGCCCTGTTCACGGCATACATCGTATAAGGCGCAGTCAAGGTAAACGCATCTCACACATGAAACCGCTTGAGATTCCTTTGTAGGCTCCAGGTAAACTCTTGTTATGTTGGCGATGCCGTATGCGGCGCCAATCAGTCCTGCGTATGATAACGGTATACCACATCGTGGCGTTGGTCGCATATTCTGCTGCCAATCAGTCGCATTCCGGGTGCTGTCACAAGACAGACTCGAGAAGTGGTCTATCACGCCGGGTATGTCGATGCGCCCGTTCTTGATGTACACCTCGTCGTAGTTTGCGACAGACAATCGGCCTTCATGCTCGAGGGCATCCACATCCATGCCATCGGAATTCATGTCCTCTCTGATTTCGTTCGGCGTTTCCTCCGAGCAGACGTAGGCCAGCTTTGAATCGCTTTGGCCATACTTCAGGTGGGTGAAGAGCACGTCGCGCTTGTGCTCAGCGCGAATCGTATACTAGGATGGTCTGACTTCCAGGCTGCATTGTTTTGAGCGCATGAGCGACTTCTGGCGACACCATTTGCCTTGACCACGCTGCAAAGGATGTCATGACGTATGTTGTATTTCAGCGTAATGAATTCGCAATCCTGTTAGAAGGTCTGCCATGGGCGGGGTCGCGGTCTTGGGCAATCGTGGATTACGCCGGCTTTAGCTACTATGGTTATAAGGGTGGGAGAGCGTCCGAGAGAAAGAGGCTTTCCTTGGTCAGCAGCGAGCAGGTACTCGACGCCCTGAGAGGCGTAAAGGACCCCGAGCTCCAGAGGGACGTGGTCTCCCTGGGGATGATAGAGGACCTAAGGGTGGACGGCGGGCTGGTCTCGTTCACGCTGAACCTCACCACCCCTGCCTGCCCGCTTCGCGCCGAGATGGAAGCGAACGTCAAGGCCGCCATCCGCGCAGTTCCCGGGGTCGTGGACATCAAGATGAAGACCAGCGCGCACATCCCCGCGACACGTCTGCCGGACCAGGGCGAGGTGATGAGGGGGGTGAAGAACATCATCGCTGTCGCAAGCGGGAAGGGCGGCGTCGGGAAGACCACCGTGGCGGTCAACCTCGCGGTCAGCTTGGCCGCCTCAGGAGCGAGGGTGGGGTTGCTCGATGCGGACATCTACGGACCGACGGTCCCCGTCATGATGGGGGTCAGGGAGCGGCCGGGCGCGGTGGGCAACATGATGGTCCCTCCGGCAGCCCACGGCGTGAAGGTCATCTCCTTGGGGTTCTTCTACAAGGACGAAACCCCGTTGGTCTGGAGGGGACCGATGGTCGCCGGCGCGGTCAAGCAGCTCCTCACCCAAGTCGAGTGGGGGGACCTCGACTATCTCATCGTTGACCTTCCTCCGGGGTGTCTACCGGCTGGCACCTTCGTACTGACCGCCAATAATGCTCCGAAGCCAATTGAGAAAGTCAAAGTTGGCGACTTCGTCTTCAGTTACGATGGCAAGGCGCTTGTTCCGAGGCGGGTCCTTGGTGTCGTCCCGCAAGGCAAGCAGAATGTCTTCAAGGTCAAACGGCCAACAGGACGGTGGTCGCAAGCGCTAACCACCCATTTCTGGAGTACAACGCGCGGGGCAACCACAAGTGGCGTCGTCTCGACCAGTTGAGGGTCGGAGACAGAATCATCGTGACGAATTGCATCAAGGGTGGCATGGCTCTTCCTCTCCCACCTCTGACGCACGATTCCAAACATGTCGCAATCCCGCAGACAACGACAAACGAATTCATGCAATTGGCGGGCCACTTCCTCGGGGATGGCTTTGTCAAGAAGGTGAAAGCTCGCAAGAGTCCCGCCGAGCTAAGGATTTGTGAACCGAAAGGTAGCAAGTTCCACGAGAAATACGACTCTCTCTACAAGAAGGTCTTCGGCGTCAAGACCTTCATTGACAATGATGGCGCAAAATTGGCGATTTCTTCCGCCCCCTTGGCGGAATTATTCATCGCCCTGGACTTGGCGCACAGCGCGAGAAAGAAGGATGTTCCCGACTGGGTCTTCTCCTTGCCCTTGGACCAAAGATCTCTTCATCAGAGGCTACGCAGAAGCCGACGCGCACATTAGACATCGCGAAGAGCAGAAAATGCTCGCAGATCCCTCCGGCATGACCAGGATGGTTTCCTTGGTCCAAGATACTGTCGCAGTAGCGAGTACTAACGAGGTTCTCGTGAGACGACTACACGAGCTTTGCCTGATGAGTGGTCTGCGCGGCAAATAATGTAGGTCAAGAACGAGAAAGGGAAATCGTCTGAAGTCAGGACGAGTTATCGGTCCAAGCTTGCAGTTCGAGTTTGACTTTTCTCTGAAACCAGACACTGCGAATTCAAGATCGCTAGGATAACTGGAATCGAGCCAGCCGGAGAAGAGGATACCTATGACTTGCAGGTGGACGAATACCAAAACTTTGTTGCGAACAGCATGATAGTCCACAACACCGGCGACGCCTCGCTCACGCTGGCCCAGACCGTCCCGCTGGGGGGCGTCGTGATCGTCACGACCCCGCAGGAGGCCTCGCTGAACATCGCGACCAAGGCGCTGGCGATGTTCAGGAAGCTGAACGTGCCCATCCTCGGGATCGTCGAGAACATGAGCTACTTCGTCTGCCCCCACTGCGGCGAGAAGACCTACATCTTCTCGGAGGGCGGAGGGAGGAAGGCCGCGAAGGCGCTCGACGCGCAGTTCCTCGGCGAGATACCGATCTATCCGCTGATCAGGGAGCAGTCGGACGCCGGCACCCCCGTCTCCGCCTCCGCGCCCGAGTCGCCCGAGAGCGCCGCGTTCAAGGACATCGCGTTCAGGGTGGCCGGGATGGTCAGCATCGTCGCCTACGAGAACTCGAAGTAGAGTTGGCAGAACGGCTCCTCGAGCGCGACGCGAAGAAGAAGAAGGGCAAGAGGAAGAAGAGGCCGCCCTACCGCAAGTCGTGGTCGCCAGGGCACTGAAGCCGACCTTCCGTCAGCGCCCTCTCGCGAGGTGGAGGACGTGGGGCATCTCTCCCATGAACAGCTCGAGCGCCGTCCTCACGGCGTCGGGAGAGCCCGGCAGGCAGAGTATGACCTTCCCTTTCGCGACGCCCGCGGTCGCGCGCGAGAGCGCGGCCGCGACCCCTATCCTCTGGTAGCTCACGGAGCGGAAGATCTCCCCGAACCCCTCTATCTCCTTCTCGAAGAGCGGCCTGACGGCTCTCGATGGTGACGTCGGTGGTCGAGACCCCCGTCCCGCCGGTCAGGACTACCACGTCGAGGTTCTTCTCTCTCAGCGCGCGAGAGACGGTGCTCCTGAGCATCTTCGCGTCGTCGGGGACGAGCGCCCTTTCAACGACGACGCCCTTGGCTGCCTCGATCATCTCTTGGGCCAGGTCGCCCGACTCGTCGGCTACCTGCCGCCTCTCCTTGGCCTGCCGGTCGTATCGGCTCGTGCTCACCGTGACGACGAGGTAGCGAAGCCTCCCCTTCGGCGCGTCGTGCCTGTGGGCCTCAGGAGCGCCCGCTTCTCTTCACCTTCTCCACGACGCGGATTCCCTCTATCCTCGTGGAGGGGTACTGTCCGGCCTCGTCCTTCTCGTAGGCCTTGACGACGTCCCAGATGTTGAGGAGCGCGACGCTCACCGCGGTCAGCGCCTCCATCTCGACGCCCGTCTTCTCGTGGGCGGAGACCGTCGCCGTCACTGCTATCGAGTCCTCGTGCGACGGTCTCCACGACCTCACGTGCTCGATCCTGAGGGGATGGCAGAGCGCCAGCATCTCGGGCGTCTTCTTGACGGCCAATATCGCCATCGTCTTGGAGATCGCGAGCGGGTCGCCCTTCTCGAGCCTCCCCCTCCTTGATCAGCTGGAGGTCTTGGGCTTCAGCGACTATCCTTCCGGTCGCGGTGGCCTGCCTGAAGACGACCGGCTTGTCCGAGATGTCCGCCTGCCTGACGCTCATGAGATGAGCCGGCAGGCGGCTTCCGCTGGATTTAGGTCTTCTTTGCTCGAGCCCTCGGTTCAGAACTTTCTTGTGTCAAAGCCGCTCTTCACGAACTTCTTTGCGCTTCGGGCAGGGCCGGAGTCTCTCTGGCGCCGCTTCCTTTCCTCGGATGCCTTCTCGGGGCTGGGGCTTGACTTCGTCGCATGACATGCGGGGCAAAGGGCTCGGAAGTTCGCGGTGCCGGACGCGCCCCCCGCGGCAGAGGGGGTCGTCAGCTCGAAATGCGGCGGCTCTCTGCCGACCGGCTCAAGGTCTGTCTGGCACTGGGCGCACTTGAAGGCCTGTCGCCTCAGGACCTCGGTCTTCTGGGAGGAGCTCAGGAGGGGTTGCTGCACGGCCCAAAGATTGCGTGAACTGCTGATAAATCTACTTCCCGCGCAACCTCTGCGCGAGCAGCTTCGCCACGACCCCCGGCTGGGCCTTCGGCTCCTCCTTCAGGACCTGGCCGACCAGGTAGCTGAATGACTTCTTGTCGCCCCGCGCCTCGTCGAGGGCCCCGGGCCTCGCGGCGACCACCCTCTCGATGAGGGCCGCGATGGCTCGCTCGTCGACGACGGCGGAGATGTTCTTCTGCTTGACCACTCGACGACCCGGCGGCCGGTCCGAAGCGCCTCCCTCAGGGCCTCCTTGGCCTGCGCCCGCGTGATGGCGCTCGACTCTATCATCTTCACGAGCGCCGACGAACTCCTCCGGCGGAAGGGCGCCGCAGCCGGAGGAGGCCGCCCGAGAGCTCGCCGACGATCAGGCCAGCCATCTCCTGATATCCGTCGTGCCGAGCTTCGCGCACTCCTCGAAGAACGCGGAGAGCTCCTTGTTGGCGGCCAGCTCCTTCGCGAGCTGCTTGGAGAGCCCGAACTCCTTCGCATACCTCGACGCCCTGGCGTCAGCCACCTCGGGCATGGCCCTCCTCACGCTCGCTATCGCGGCGGGCTCAAGGACGATGGGACGGAGGTCCGGCTCGGGGAAGTAGCGGTAGTCCTGCTCCTCCTCCTTGAGCCGCAGCGAGATGGTGATGCTCCGCCTCTCGTCCCAGTGCCGGGTCTCGCTGCCGCTCGCGTTGCCCCGAGAACGTCCTCTGCCTGAGTATCTCGTAGTTGAGGGCCTTCTCCACCTCCTTGAACGAGGAGATGTTCTTGACCTCGACCCTCGCTCCCCCGGCGAGGGAGATGTTCGCGTCGCACCTCATCGCCCCGTCCAGCTCGCCGTCCGAGACGCCCAGGGCCTCGATGTCGAGCGCAGCTTCTCGAGGAAGACCTTCGCCTCCTTGGCGTCCTCGATGTCCGGCTCGGTCACGATCTCGACGAGCGCGATGCCCGCCCTGTTGTAGTCCACGAGGCTGTAGGTCGACTTGTCGATGGTCCCCTCGTAGGTGAGCTTCCCCGGGTCCTCCTCGAGCTGTATCCTGCGTTATCCGCACCCTCTTCCCTCCGACCTCGACGGACCCTCCGAGGCGATCGGCACCCCGCCCGCCTTGTCGTACTGGCTGATCTGGAAGCCCTTCGGGAGGTCGGGATAGAAGTAGTTCTTCCTGTAGAAGACGGAGCGGTTGGCGACCGTGCAGTTGAGGGCGAGGCGCTATCATCGTGGCGTACTCGACGGCCTTCGCGTTCAGGACGGGGAGCGTCCCGGGGAGCCCGAAGCAGACCGGGCAGATCTTCTCGTTCGGCTCGCTCGCGCGGTAGTCCGAGGAGCACGAGCAGAAGAGCTTCGTCTTCAGCGCGGTGAGCTGGCAGTGGACCTCGAGCCCGATCTTCACCTTGAGGCCTGACTCGGTCTGCATCCTACGCGGCCTCCGCGAGCGGCGGGCTCTTGAGCCCTGCTCCTTGCCGAACGCTACGCGACCCTGAGGAGGACGTCCTCCCGGAACCTCGGGGCGATGAGCTGCATCCCGACCGGGAGGCCGTCGACGAATCCGCAGGGGATGCTGATGGCCGGGAGCCCGGTCAGGTTGGCGGCGACGGTGTTGATGTCTATGAGGTAGTCCTCCAGCGGCGTGACCTTCTCCCCGACCTTTGGCGGGAGCACGGGCATCGTCGGGCCCGAGGAGGACGTCGAACTTCTTGAACGCGCGCTCGAACTCGCTGGGTCAGGAGCTCCCTGACCTTCTGCGCCCTCACGTAGTATGCCTCGTAGTATCCCGCCGAGAGGACGAACGTCCCGAGGAGTATCCTCCTCTTCACCTCCTCGCCGAAGCCCTCGCTCCGCGTCTTCGCGAACGCCGTGTTCCAGTCCGCAGTGCCCTTCTCGACCGAGAGCCCGTACCTGACCCCGTCGTATCTCGAGAGGTTCGAGCTCGCCTCCGCCATCGCGATGATGTAGTAGACGGCGAGCGAGTAGCGGCAGGGAGGCGACCGACGTCTCTCCGGCCTTCGCCCCCAGGGCCTCCAGCCTCGCGCACCCGTCCATCACCTTCTCCTTGACCTTCGGCTGGGTGCCCTCGCCGAAGAACTCCTTGATCCTGCCCACCCTCAGTCCCTTCGATCGCCGCCCGCGCTCAGGGACCTCACCGGCTCGGGCGAGGACGTGGCGTCCTCGGGGTCGTGGCCTGCGATGGCTTCGAAAAGCAGCGAGACGCCCTCCGCCTCTCGCCCCATCGGGCCTATCTGCTCGAGGCTGTTCGCGTAGGGGATCAACCCGTACCTGCTCACCCGCCCGTAGGTCGGCTTGAGCCCGACCACCGAGCAGAAGCTGGCCGGGCACCTTATCGAGCCCCCCGTGTCCGAGCCGAGGGCGACCGAGGCCATCCCCGCGGCCACGGCGGCGGCGCTCCCCCCCGAGGACCCGCCGGGGACGCGCGCCAAGTCCCAAGGGTTCAGGGTGGGCCCGAAGGCGCGAGTTCTGGGTCGTGTTCCCCATCCCGAACTCGTCCATGTTCGTCTTCCCGAGGACGATGCCGTCCTCACGCTCTATCCGTTGGATTGCGGTGGCGCTGTATGGTGGGACAGAAGCCCTCGAGGATCTTCGACCCGCAGGTCGCCTGGAGCGACCTGACGCATATGATGTCCTTGACGGCGACCCCCATTCCGGCGAGCTTCCCCAGCCTCTCGCCGCGTCTTTGCCCTGTGGTCAAGCGCCCTCGCTTTTGCCAGGGCGCCGTCCCGGTCGAGCTGGAGGTAGGCGTGGATGCTGGAGTCGAGCCTGCCTATCCTCTCGAACATCGACGCGATGTACTCCTCAGCGCTCATCTCTCCCCTGCTGACCATCGACGGGACAAGGTGTGCTCTGACCGGAGGGCGTGACTTCAAGCGTCAGAACACCCTGGGGCGCCCTCACGTACCTTCCCTTCCTCTGCGGAACTCCCGAAAGTATCTCGTCTGGAGTGGAAGGCCTTACCGTGTCCTCCCTCAGGCTCCCCGGGGCGGCTGTCCTCGGTCGGGCCAGCCTTGGAGACGTCGACCTTGTCCAGGGCTGCGAAATACTCCAAGATAGACGAGAGCTCGCCGCGCAGCCGCTCGGCCTCTTGGGGGCTAAGCGAGAGCCGGGAGAGCTCCGCGAGGCGTTCCACCTGGGGAGCGTCCACGGATGGAGGCCCCTGAGCCTTCGATCTGCGGGACAAGTCGGAGTTTGCGTGCTATTTTTCGGCGGATAAATGATTTGCCCGGCATGGCGTCTGCGCGGCTCCGCGTTACCCTCGCTTTTCAAGACCGCGTTGAGGAACCCCTCCGTAGGGGAAGGTCGTGCCGCTGCAGAGCCAGCCCGTCGGGTCGCCCGGAGCGACGCCGACGGCGCGAACCTTCAGGCAATCCTTAAAGCGCGTCGACGCGAACTGAATCCGATTGGTCAAGATCCCGGAGGAAGCGGTCACCCTTATTCTAAAGAACGACAACGTCGTTCTTGTGGGCAGCGTCGACGCCAAGGGGGTGCCCAACATCGCGCCGAGGTTTGTTCTGGCGGTGATCGAAGATGAGAAGCTCCTGTTTGCCGACGCCTTCAAGAACAAGACCTTCGACAACATAAAGGCGTGGAGGAAGGTCGCGGTCTCCGTCATGGACAAGGAGACCATGGGCGGGTTCCAGTTGAAAGGCGACGCTGAAGAGGTCGAAGATGAGGGGCTCGTCGCGCAGGCCACCGCGAAGCTCTCCGAGTATGGAATACGCGCGAAACCAAAGAAGGCGTGGGTGCTCTCCGTAAACGAAGTCTTCTCGCTCAAACCCGAGAGCAAGTCCAAGGTCCCGTTGATATCGGCTTACGGGTAGGCGCTTCCCTTGGGAAACGCAACGATGACCGTTTTTGCGCGCATTACGAGAAAGCGAGGGGGCGACTCGAGAAACTGACCGCGAAGCCTGGGAGCTCGGCCACGGAGCGAATCCTGGCGGTCTGGCCCGAAAACGACATTCACTGGGGATTCAGCTTGAGGATGTCTCAGAAGTTGTCGGCGGCCAGGATCTTCTTCACCGACAACAGGCTGTTGATGGTCAGGCTGGTGAGCATCCTGAGTCCAGGCTTCGTCGGCACCACCTTGGCCGTGCAGGCCGCCGCAGCTCGAGCGCAAGCGGCAGAACGAACGGATGCGCGACGCCAGCCCCGACAGCCTTCTCGCGTCGGACGCCGAAAACGTGCAAGTCAGCTATCAACAGATCACCGAACTGAGCTACGACAGGAAGCACCTCAGGATCAAGTTCGGGGACTCGATGGCGAGGGTCCACCCTGTAAAGTCTGGCGGGTTCCTCGCCTATGCTCATCCGGACGCCGTCGCCGACCCGACGCGGATGATCGAGCAGACCATCCAGATCCTGAAAGACCTGCCGGAGATCGCGGGCAAGATCGTGGCAAGGCCATAGCCTGGGTCAGGGGACTAGCCGCACCTTAGACGTCAAATTTAGAGCAGCAAATGCTTGCGTGTCGCTCTTGTCCACGTCTGGACCTAATTTCTACCCGCGTCTAGAGAATCATAATGTCTAGCTGTCAGCACGACTACGACGAAACCAACCACCAGGAGGGCCACACCAATCAGCAAATTCAGCACAGGGTCATGCGGCGGGAGCGCAATCTGAAAGAATTGAGCGATGTTCTGCATTTCGATCGTCAATAAATCCGACTAGCCTCCTTTAGGGCGTGAGCCGCAGCTTGTCTCTCGGGTAGAGGGTCACCTCCCTGATGTTCTCCTCCCCCGCGAGGACCATCGTCAGCCTCTCCATCCCCAGGCCGAACCCCGCGTGAGGGGGCATCCCGTAGTCGAAGACCTTCAGGTGGTGCTCGAACGCCTGAGGCTTCAGCTTCTGCTCCTTGAGCCTCTTCACGAGGAGGCTCTTGGAGCTAACCCTCGAACCGCCCGAGGCGAGCTCGAGGGCGCCGTACATGAGGTCGAAGGCCTCGCTCAGCTTGGGCTCGTCCTCTTTGGGCTTGATGTAGAAGGGCTTCGTCTGGGTCGGCCAGTCGGTGATGAAGTAGAATGAGGGGTGCTCCTTCCCGAGCTTCTCGGTCGTGGGGCCTGTGAGGTCCTCCCCCCAGGTCACGTCCTCGCCTTCCTTCGCAAGGCGCTCGACGACGTCGGTGTAGCTCAGGCGCTCGAACCTGTCCGGGACCGCGAGGGAAGCGCGGCCCAGCTTCTCGAGGTCCTTGGAGCAGTCGTCCTTGACCGAGGCGACTGACGTGCTTGATGAGCGCCTCCAGGGTGTCCATCACGTCGTTGTAGTCGACGAACGCCTCCTCGATGTCTATCGAGGTGATCTCGCTGAGGTGCCTCTGGGTCCTCGACTCCTCGGCCCTGAACGCCGGTCCAATCTCGTAGACCTTCTCGAAGGGGAGGACGAGCTCCTCCTTGTAGAGCTGCGGGCTCTGAGCCAGGAACGACGGGCGGTTGTAGTAGAGCACCGAGAAGAGGGACGCCCCGCCCTCGGTCGCCGTGGAGATGAGCTTCGGGGTCCTTACCTCGAGGTACCCCTTCCCTGAGAGGAACTCCCTGACCGAGGAGAGGACCTCGCGCTGAATCTTGAAGGTCGCCTGCGCCTTGTCCCTCCTGAGGTCGACGGCGCGTATGTCGAGCCTCTTGTCGAGCGAGGGGGTCTCGCCGCCGTAGACGCTGAAGGAAGGGGTCTCAACAGCGATGCTGAGGATCTTGAGCTGCTCAGGGACCACCTCCGCCCCGTTCGGGGCCTTGGCCATCGCCTTCACCACGCCCTGGACGGCGACGCTGCTGTGGGGCTTGAGCGCCTCGACCCTCGCGAGGGTCTCCTTGCTGGCCTTGCCCTTGTTGACGGTGACCTGGACGTTGCCGTCGCGGTCAGTCAGCATGACGAAGACTATCCCGCCCTGGGTCCGGATGCTGCTCACCCACCCGAAGACGGTCACCTTCTTGCCGTCGAGCTGGGGCGTAATCTGGATGGAGTAGTGAGTCCTCCTCCATCCGCCCAGGCCCTCTTCGAGTTTCGCCAAGCCCTTGTTCCCTTTGGTGCACGACCGCGAGCTGCAAATCCTATAAAACTCTTCGAGGCGGGATTAGCCTGTAGCTTAATTCTATCGACGAAGGATATCGTCTGGGTTCTTCACTTTGGTCACGGCCTGATGGAGAGGAACCTGTTGTACAGCATCACCTTGAGCGACGCCTCCACCTTCTGGCTGAGGAACGTCCTCGCCCTGAGAGCCTCCCCAAGCACCCTCTTGAACGCGGAGAACGTTATCTCGACGAGCCACCTCTTCCCGTAGTCCTTCACGCTCTTCCATCCCTCGTACCCAGGGCGTCGAGGAGCATGGCCTCGTCCCTCCTCGACCGTGACCCCATCAGCTTGAAGCTCGCGTTCTTCCTCAGCCTGATCGCTGGTTCAGCACCTATCTCCCTGAGCAGATTGAAGTTGCCCCTCGAGTCGTAGGCCGCGTCCGCGTACGCCTTCGCCACCCTCCTCTTCTTCGAGACCTCCTTCACGAGAGGGACGAACTTCTTGGCGTCTCGCGTCTTCTCGCTGGTCACGCGGAAGCCCTTGATCTTCCCCGTCTTCTTGTCCGCGAGTATGTGGAGCTTGACGTACTTCCTCTTCTCCTTCTTCCACATGTCCTCGATGTAGGACCCCTTATTGGAGACCGAGAGGCCGGTGGAGTCAGCGATTATGGTCATGGGCTCGTCGCCATCGGCATCTGCGCCGATGATGTCGGACGGCTTCTTCCCCTTCATGGAGCCGAGGATCCTCCTGCGCATGTGGGTGTAGTGCATCTCCTCGACGAACCTGACGTATTCGGACATCTCCCTGACGATCCCTTCGAGCGTCCTGTACGGTATGTCAAAGCCCACCTTGACGAACGCGAGGAAGGAGATATACGAGTTTGGGAACTCGAACGGCCTCCCGAGCTTCTCGCTGTTCATCGCGTCGAGCTCCTCCCTCCACGAGGTGAGGGAGCCGAGGTCGAGTATCGCGCATCCCCTCTCGATGAGCGCCTCGTCGTAGTCGTGCCATGATCGCATTCCTAGCGGTGCCATGACGAGTCGAGCGAAGAGACCCCTTAGACGAGACCCAAGCAAGGAGTCTAGACAAACATGTGAGAATGGATTAAGCTACAAGCTAAGGCGGGATGAAACCCTTAAGAGCGCCTCGGTGGCTTTTTGCGTGGAAAGGGTTGGATTTTCACTCGCAGATCCCCGACAGCCTCAGCTCGGTCCCTCCGGGCAGGCTCTCCGACTCCTTCGGGCGCCTCGCTAGCAAGCTGAGGATCTCGGTCACCGACAGGTGCAACTTCAGGTGCGACTTTTGCATGCCGGACAAGCCCGTCTGGCTCGAGCACTCGGAGCTGCTCACCTTCGAGGAGATCGCGCGCGTGACGGGGATCCTTGCGACGATGGGGGTGGAGAAGGTCAGGGTCAGCGGCGGGGAGCCGCTGGTGAGGAAGGAGGTCGAGACCCTCGTGGGCATGCTGGCGAGGGTTCGCGGGATAAGGAGCGTGGCGATGACAACGAACGGCGCCCTCCTCAAGGAGAAGGCAGCGCTGCTGAAGGCCAACGGCCTCAAGGGGGTCACGGTGAGCCTCCACAGCCTAAGGCCGGAGCTCTACGACGAGATCACGGGCACGAAGGACATGTTCTCGAGGGTCATCGCCGGGATAGAGGAGGCTGAAAGGGTGGGGCTCGGCCCAGTCAAGATCAACTGCGTCGTGACCCGCGGGTGCAACGAAGGGGAGATCCTCGACTTTGCCCAGATGGCCCACGACGCCGGTCGCACGGTCAGGTTCATCGAATACATGCCCTTCGACGGCACCAAGTTCTGGGACACGGCGATGGTCGTCCCCGGCAGCGAGATCGTCGAGACGATCTCGAAGAGCTACCCGCTGGAGGCGCTCAAGAGCGAGCACGGGTCGACCTCGACCAACTACAGGTTCAGGGACGGCTCGGCGGGCGGGATCGGCACGATCACCTCCATGTCCAAGCCATTCTGCGGAGACTGCGACCGCATCCGCCTGAAGGCGAACGGGAACCTGGTCCCCTGCCTGTTCAGCGTCGCGGAGTACGACCTCAAGCACCTCCTGAGGGGAGGCGCCGCCGACGAGGAGGTAGAGGGGTCCATCCGGAAGGCGTTCTGGCAGAAGTTCGAGGGCGTGGGGAGCCTGATGGAGAACAAGGTCGAAGTCAGGCACGTCAGGCCCATGTACACCATAGGCGGTTGAGGGAGCCGATGCCCATCCGCGTCAAGGTGCTCTACTTCGGCCAGGCGAGGGAGGCCGCCGGCACGAAGGAGGAGGAATTCTCGCTGCCCAGCGCGTCGTCGGTCAGGGCGTTGCTGACCCGCTCAGCGGAGGCGCACCACGAGCTGCGAGGCATGCACGGGGCCATGCGCGTCGCCGTGAACGAGGAGATAGCGGGGGAGGGCGATCGCCTCTCCGACGGGGACGTCGTCGCCTTTCTGCCGCCCGTGGCCGGTGGTTGATTGCCTGCGCGAAGGGAAGCGAGGCTGACCAGGGACGTCATCGACCCATCTGAGGTGCTGAGGTCAGTTGCCAACCCCGGGTCTGGAGCGGTGGTGCTGTTTCTGGGGACTGTAAGGGACAACAGCGAGGCGGGAATAGTGGAGAGGATCGAGTACGAGGCCTACGAGCCGATGGCGGAGAAGAGGCTGGCCGAAGCCGAGAGGGAGGTCAAGCGAAGGTGGCCGACGATCATCCGGCGTGAAGATCGTGCACAGGGTGGGCGGCCTGGCCGTCGGGGAGGTGAGCGTCGCCGTGGCGGTCTCCTCGCCCCACCGGGCCGAGGCCTTCGAGGCGTGCAGACACGCCATCGAGACGATAAAGCGCGACGTGCCCATCTGGAAGCGAGAGAAGCTGGGCGACGGGAGCGAGGTCTGGGTCGAGGGAGTCCCGGTCGGTTCGGGCGCGCGGGCCGATTCGAGGCGACGTGCCAAGAAGCGCGCTCGGCCCGCCAGCCCGTAACGGCTGAGGTCCTGGGGAAGCGTTTAAGCTGAACCGCGCCCCCTTGACATCTCGTTGCGCGCATGAGCGAAGCCGTAGACGCGGCGGGAAGGTTCGACAGGACTGCGGAGGTCTACGACGATACCCGACAGCCGTTGACGGAAGAAGCGCTCGACAAGGCAGCCCTGCTCCTCTCGAGGGACGGCTGCAGGCAGATACTCGAAGTCGGAGTGGGAACCGGACGGATAGCCAAGCCGCTCGCGAGCCGAAACTTCGAGCTCGTGGGGGTTGACTTTTCGAGAGGGATGCTCGCGAAGGCCCGGCAGAAAGGGGTGAAGAACCTGGTCATGGGGGACGCGAACCACCTTCCGTTCGACGACAAGACGTTCGACGCGGCGGTGATGGCGCACGTCCTCCACTTGCTCGAGAACCCCGCGGAGACGTTCGGGAAGCTCACGAGGGTGGCCAGAAACGAGATAATCATATTCCTCCGGGAGCGGGACGACTCGATGCCCCCGGCGGGCAGTGAGGAGGTCCTGGGCCTGCGAGAGACCTTCAACAGAGTCGCGGAGGAGATGGGCTACGACCTTCCCCCCGGGGCCGGGGACTGGCACGAGAGATTCAGAAACGAGGCCTCCTTCCTGTCTGGCTTTCCTCCGGACGAGGTGGTCACCATCCAGGACGCGCAAGTCGTCACGACGGCGGGCGAACGTCTCTCCTTCCTCGAAAAGGGCGCCTATGGCTATCTCTCCGACGTGCCCGACGACGTCCTCAGAACCGTGATAGAGAGAGTGAAGGCGTCCGTAGACGCCGGCAAGGAGATCCGATACCGCCAGGTGGAGCAGATGGCGGTTTGGCGGCTACCCCGCTGACCATGCAGCCCGGACTGCGGAGTGCCGGCGAGCAGGTGGCCTCCTTCTTCTAGACGGGCTCTAGAAGTGGCCGTTGTAAAGAAGCGCTGTAGGCGGTGTGGTCCACTGCGTGCATTTCTACGTAGTTGCGGTCAGGTAGAACAAACAACTCCTCCACGTAGCTTCTTTAGAGGGCTGATGGAGGTGACTTGCAATGCCCGAGTACTTCCACTCGCACGCATCTGAGAAGAGAATTGCCGACCTCGTCCGGCAGCTGGTCTTCGGTCTTGGGCATGGCCTGATATCGATTCTTGGCCTTTCGATAGGGGTTGCGTCAGCGACGGGAAGCACAAGGACCGTCGCGATTGCGGGGGTGATTGGGATGCTCACCGGGCTGGCGGCGCTCGTGACGCTGGAGTTCCTGTCCGCTAGGACGCAGAAACAAATCTACCAACACATGATTGAAGAGGAGAAGAGGGAGTTCGCAGAGCATCCCGAGGTCGAGAAGATGGAGATGCGAGAATACTACATCGATGAAGGCTTCAGCGGGGAGGAGGCAGATTCGTTCGTGAACCGCCTTTCCCTTGACAGGGACAGATGGCTGAAGGCGCACATAACACACGTCCTTGAATTCATTCCAGGAAAGAACGTTAGTCCTGCCAGAGAATCGTTCACGCTCGGCATGTCACACCTCCTGGGTGCGACGATCACGCTGCTCCCGTACCTCCTGCTCACGAACCTGAACTCCGCAGCTTATGGCTCGGTGCTGCTTGCTTCAGTCACGCTCTTCGCTGCAGGAGCGGTAAAGACAAGAGTCGCAGGTGGAAGGTGGTACGCGAGCGCATCTGAATTCCTCGTTCTTGGGATGCTGGCAGTTGTTGTCGGTTACCTAGTCGGTATCGCTGTTGGGAGTTTCGCGTAGCATTTATGACAAGAGAGCAAAAAACGAGTGAGCGGTAATTCTGCAGGTTTGCTACAGGAGTGGTCAATAGGTTCATGTCGCATTTTTTGCACTCGTTCTTGATTCATTACACGTTTCTTTACGCGTGGGTGTAATGAATCAAGCACGAAATACCCCCCTCCCAAGTCCTCTAGACGAGTCCCGGTATCGCCTGCGCCAGCTCCGCGGGTCTCGTGATCATTGGCCAGTGCCCTGACTCTATGACCTTGTAGGGGCCGTCGAGCTTTCCCCACTTTCCTTTCAGGATCTCGTCGACGGGGTCGCCGCCGCCGGTGCAGAAGTATGTAGGCGCTCTTCACCGAATCGAAATTCTTCGAGAGGGTCACCGGCTCGCTAGAGTGTTTCACTGGCCAGGGCGTCGCCTTGGACAGCATCCACCTCCGGTCCGGACCCTTGACGTCTTTTCCGACGCTGTCAAGGATTTCCTCGGTCAGGGGGACCGTCCACTCGCCTGGCTTGAGCCTCCCAAACTCGCTGGGGTCGAAGGCCCCCTGCGGCGTCCTGACGTCCTTCTGCGGTCGGAACGCGTCCAAGTACAAGACCCGCCTCACCTTCTCCGGCGCGCGGTCCGCCACAGCCGCCACGACCTTCCCTGCAAAGCTGTGTCCCACCAACACGACGTCCTCGAGGTCCTTCGTACTTCATGATGTTCAGGACGTCTTGAATCGCGGTCTCTATGCCGACCTCCCTGGAGGCGAGGTGGACCCTGTCGCCCATCCCCGTCAGGGTGACGGCATGGGCTTCGTGCCCCTCCTGCACGAGCAGCGGGACGACGCGCCGCCACGCCCACGCCCCCAGCCAAGCGCCGGGGACCAAGACGAAAGTCGCCTTCTTCGGACACGCCAGCGTTAGACGTGTCCCTGCGAATATAAACGGCTCGCGGCCCTGGCAGGTCGCCGCCATCGTCGGCATAGGGATTTAGCCATGGGGCTGGGTGATCCTGCCGCGAATTGCAAGGCGAGTTTCGGTACACCCCGCTTGAAGATGCCCTGCTCACGCTCGCCCGCGGGCTCGGCCCGAGGTCGAGGCCAGAAAGCGTCGACGTAAGGGAGGGATACGGGAGGATCCTCGCGAAGGACGTCCTCGCGAGGGAGGACTCTCCGCGAAAGGACGTCTCCCACTTCGACGGCTTCGCGGTGCGCTCGGCGGACACGCTCGGCGCGAACGACGGCTCCCATGTCTCCCTCGCCTTGAGGCGGGGGGCGGGACGGCCCGGCCTCCTCCCGAAGGGGAGGCTCGGTCGCGGGGAGGCGATGAAGGTGCTCACAGGGGGATTCCTCCCGACCGGAGCGGACGCGGTCGTGCCCGTGGAAGACGCCTCCGCGGTGGGGCGCGAGATACGGATCGGCCGGCCGGTGCAGCCGGGAGAGCACGTCTATCCCGCCGGCTCTGATGTCAGAAAGGGCGAGCGCATCCTCAAAGCAGGGAGGGCGCTGATGGGGCAAGACCTGGTGCTCCTGGCCTCCCTGCGCTTCAAGACCATCGCCGCCTTCAGGCGGCCCAGGGTGGCGATCCTGCCTACGGGGTCGGAGTTGACTGCGGACATCGGCGACAGTAGGAACGGGAAGGTGGTGGAGTCGCACAGCCTGCTCCTCGAGCGGCTGGTCGAGGAGGCCGGAGGCGTCCCGACGACCCTCCCAATCGCCCCGGACGAGAAGCGAGCCCTTGCCCGCGCCCTTGCGGGGGCGTTGAAGCGGAGCGAGATCGTGTTCACCCTGGCCGGCTCCTCCGTGGGGGAGCCCGACCTGGTCGAGTCGACGATACGCGGGTTCGGGAAGGCCACCACCGCCCTCGTGCACGGGATAAGGGTCAACAGGGGAAGGGTGATGGGCTTCGCCGTCGTCAGCGGGAAGCCGGTCGTCATCCTCCCAGGCCCGATCCAGGGAGCCCTGAACGCCTTCATAGTCCTGGGGTATCCGCTCATCAGGTACCACCTCGGCATGGGCTGGGAACAACCCCCTGCAGTCGCGGCGACGATGGGCGAAGACTGGGACGCCACCGGGAAGTTCAAGGACTTCGACCAGGTGGTGTATCTGCGCCTAACGAAGGACCCGGCCAGCGGCGGCCTCCTCGCGCTCCCTTCTAGCGGCGAGACGGAAAAGATCAGCTTCCTGGTGTCAAAGAACGCGTACGCGCTCGTCCCGGGAAACGACCCTCACTTGGCGAAAGGCGACAGGGTCGAGGCACACCTTCTCCCGGGCTTCTCACGGCTCGAGTAGCCCGCGGGCCGCTTCAAAGTCGTCGCGCGTGTCGACGTCGGTCAGCGTCCGCCGCGACCTCACCTTCACGAGGGTGACCGCTCTCGCATGCCTCTCGATCACCGACCTTGCGCCCTGGTCTCCGCGAAGGCCTGCGAGCTCGCCGAAGTACTTTCGCGGGAAGATTGCGGGCGGGCTCACCAGGTCTCCCCTGGCAGCAGCGACTATCCCCCTCGCGCCTCCCGCCTCGAACTCCCTCAGCATCCGCCGCAACAGGGGCCGAGAGACGAAGGGTTGGTCGGCAAGGAGGATCATCGCGCCATCGGCTTCGCTCGCCAGGGCCTGTATCCCCGCCCTGATGGAGCCGCCCATCCCCGCGCTGTAGTCCGCGTTCACGACCACGGCGACCCCCTTCCTGACGCCTAGCGCCGTGGCCACGGCCGCAGCTTCGTGGCCCAAGACAACGACCGTCTCTCGCACCTCCGGCGGGACGGCGTCGAGCGCCCTCTCGACGAGAGTCTTTCCTCCTATCTGAGCCAGCTGCTTCGTGCCTAGGAAGCGGGACGACGCCCCTGCCGCGAGAAGAACGGCAGACGGCCCGCTGCGGGGCGGCGGTCTCACCTCAATCACTTCCTCCTGGGGCGCGGAAAGGAGGAATAATATATCTCTCCGCCGACCCGGTTTCTCACAAGAGCGTCAGGGATTGTCCTGTGACTCTAGCGCGGCGTAGGCTATCAAGCTCATGAGGTCCGAGGCGCTTTTTTCTTGGATTGACTCCTTGTCAAACTCCGCCGTGATGCCGAACTCGTTCTTGATTTCCCTTGTCAGCATGTATTCGAAAACCCTGACCCCCGCCTCCCCATAGATTACCTTCACTCCCTCGATGAACTCCGCCGGCTTGTTCACGATCTCGTCCCGCCCAAGATTCTGGGTAATGTACAGGTTCCAGTAGATCACCTCTTCCGTTTGATGGCCCGCGCCAATCGCATGAAACGCTCGGCTGATGCAATTCTTGATTCTGATGGCGAAGGCGGCCTGCCGCTCTGAATGGTCAAAGGCGGCTACCTGGTTGGCATGGTGGAGTCCGCCGGACTTGGGGTCTCGCCCACTCAGCACGGCCGTTGCCGTTTCCTTGATGCGGACATACATCGCATCACGAATATGCTAACCGACCAAATATCCGCCTTTCTGGCTTTTTCCAGAAAATCCGGGTCTTAATCGGGCCTCGCTGTTCAAGCCAAAGTTCACACGCTGCTTCGGAGTTTTGCAGAGGTCGCTTCCGGGCCGGATTCCCATTCTATATTCAGGATGCTTCCATGGCCATGGAACAAGCGGTCATTTTTTGATGGAAATAGACGGTAAATGAAGGTTTCCGCCCAAATGGGCATCGAAAGATGACCAAAAAGGTCACGGTATTGGCCCTACGGGGGATGCCGCTCTCCCGTCCTTCAGGGCCGGACGGCCGGCTGTCCCAAACATCCCGGTGTGATTTTGCGAAATCACCGTTTAAGTATCTCTCCGTCTGGGGCTGTTCGAGAAGTCAAGAATGCCGCTCCAAATCCGGTCGAAAGAAGAGGCTGAGAACCTGATCGAAAAGGCGACCGAGATCAGGGTAGTGAAGGGAAAGGGCGACAATGTGAAGCTCAAGATGAGGACCCCCAAGGCGCTCTACACGTTCGTGACGACCGCGGACGAGGCGACGGCCATGACAAAGGGCCTCAAGACGCCCATAATCGACTTTTAGCGAATCAGGTGGTTAGGGACGAGGAAACCCTAACCGTTTATCGGTGCGACGAAAACGAAGGCTGGGTGCTTAAATATTCAGAACTGCTCTGAATCGAATGCTCTCGACCTTCAAGTTTCGACTCTATCCAAGCGAGGCGCAGGCCCGGACCATGGAGGAGACGCTTGAGACGTGCAGGCGCCTCTACAACTCCATGCTCGCCGACAAGAAAGAGAACAAGACAGGCTTCTACGACCAGAATAAAATGCTCGTGGAATTGAAGGGCACCGACAAGCACCTAAGATTGATTCACTCGCAGGTCTTGCAGGACGTCGTCCTTAGGCTCGACAAGGCACTTCAGGCCTTCTTCGCTGGGCTTAGCAGATACCCGAGGTTCAAGAGGGGCGGGCGTTACAACTCGTTCACGTACCCGCAGTCAGGTTTCAAACTCGAAGGCGACAGGATCAGGCTCAGCAAGCTCGGCAAGGTGAGGGTGAGGCTTCACCGCAAAGTCACCGGTGCGATAAGGCGGGTCACAGTTATCAGGGACATCGATCAGTGGTTCGTCGCTCTACTCGTAGAGGAAACTCCCAACGGAGTTCATTCAGGAGACGGCCAGGTCGGTGTGGACCTAGGAATCTCGAACCTTGTGGCCCTTAGCGATGGGACTCTTGTCGACAACCCGCGTTTCTTGAAACGCTCCATGTATCGGATAATATCGCTCCAAAGACGCGTCTCCCGCAAGGAGAAGGCGTCGAAGAACAGGGTGAAGGCAAAACTGTCTCTCGCGAAGGCGTGGAGGAAGGTGAGGAGGCAGAGGGACGACTTCGCCCACAAGTTGTCTGACCAGCTAACGAAAGAGAACAAGGTAATCGTCTTCGAAAACCTCAGGATTGGGAACATGGTGAAGAACCACAATCTGGCATCGGCAATAATGGACTCCTCGTGGGGTAGGCTGCGTCGAGTAACTGCCTACAAGGCAGAGAGGCGCGGTGGGCGAGTGATTCTCGTCGAACCCAGAGGGACGTCGCAGAAATGCTCTGGATGTGGAGAAGCGGTTCCGAAGGAGCTATCGGAGAGAGTTCATGGCTGCCCGTGTTGCGGGTTGGTCATGGACAGGGATGTGAATGCCGCGCGAAACATTCTGAAGCTGGGCCAGGAACTGGCCATTGTGGAGGAGCGGCCTCTACTTGTCCAACGAAGGAGGATAAGCAAGTTCGTTCCTGTGAAGCAGGAAGTTCATGGCATGAAGCCTACAGGCTTCAGCCGTGGGTAGTTCACCGGAAGTAGAACAGCAGAAGCACCGCGACCCCCAAGCCCATCGGGATGGGGAGCCCTGGGAGCAGCTTGGCCTTGCTAAGGAGATACAGCGTCATCACGACTCCAGCGTCGACCGCGAGGATCGCGAGGAAGGCGGAGCTGAACCCGAACTGGTAGTAGCCCAGGGCGGGCACCATCGCGTAGAAGACCGTGTCCCCCGTCCCGATGGAGAAGTCTCCTATCTTCGAGGCCATCGTGGTCAACGATTCGTCAGGCAGCGTGTTGATGAGCGTCTTGAGCGGCCCCCTGAAGACGGTATAGATGTCGTACAGAGAGAACCCGAGGGGAAGCAGTATGGCCGTCAGGATGGGGATGGCGGACGCGAAGTAGCTGCCCACCTCCGCGGAGAGCAGGCCGGTCAGCACCAGCGCGAACGAGGCCGGGACCTTGCGGAGGGCGATGAGCGAGAGGAGCACGACCGTCGATGTCGCGAGGGCGAGCGAGAGATACAGGGAGGAGTTCGCGTCCATGTAGCTTCCGGTCAAGCTGATGGAGGCGAGCAGGGTGAGGAGGAACAGCGCGATGGCCGTGCCTCCGAAGATCATCGCCATGAACAACTTGACCCTCCTCCTCCGCGCGAGCCACACGGCGGTCAGGGTGGTCGCGAAGACGAAGACGACGAGTATCAGGACGTTGCCGATCGAGCCGCCCGAGGAGGTCCCCGCGGGCTCATAGACGGGGCCGACGGCTTCGGTTATGGGGGCGTTGACCTTGGTAATCGCGAGCGCGAAGACCTGGATGACGGCGATGAACGCGAGCGTCTTCAGCGTCGCGAAGGCCGCCGAGGGCGGTTCCTTCGCTTCCCCGTTTCTGGGCGGCTGAGGCGAGAGTCCCGGCACGCTGCCGTCGGGCGCTCCATCAGGCAATCGGGACACCCGTCACACGTCGTAGACTTCTCCCACGCGGGGGGCGAGCGCTTCCACGCCCATCTCCGTGTGGAGGTCCTGGGCGAGCTGGAGGCAGCTCTCCTCCTCGCCGTGGACCGTCATGAACTTGGGGGACCCCTTGATGGCCCTGAGGTCGCCGTGCAGCTCGGCCTTGCCGCTGTGCGAGGAGAAGTCGAACCGGCGGACCTCCGCCCTGACCTTGACCGGCTTTCCTGCGATGAGCGTCATGCCCTTGTCTATGAGGGTCCTCCCCGGGGTGCCCGGCACCTGGAAGCTGACTATCGCGACCCCGTTCTTCTCGCCCATCGCCAACCGCTCGTTGTAGAATATCGAGGTGCCGCCGACGAGCATGCCCGCGGGCGCGATTATCACGCCCGGGTTCTTGATGAAACCCCGCCTCTGGTTCCAGCCGGTGATGCGCTCGACGTGCTCCAGCGTCCTCCTGAACTCCGCCGGGTCGCGGAGGAACTCCTGGTTGCGGATGAGGACCTCGTTCACCTTGAGGGCCATCCCGTCCATGGCCACCGGGTGCTTGAATCCGTGCTTGTGAAGCGTCATGGCCAGCTCCTGCGCGCGTCCCACCGAGAACGCCGGCGCCAGCAGCACGCCTCCCCTCTCCACTATCATGTTGGCGTAGTCGAAGAAGTCCCTTTCGACCTGGACCCTCGCGGGGTGGTCCGCCGTGGCGTAGGTGCTCTCCGTGATCACCATGTTCGCCTCGCCCAGCTCCCTAGACGACGAGTTGAGCAGGCCTGTCTCCGACCCGTTTATGTCGCCGGTGTATAGCAGGCGCCTGTTCCCGGCCTCGACCGCTATCACGCAGGACCCCGGTATGTGCCCGGCGTCGTAGAACGTGACCGTGAAGTCCTTGATCTGGAACGACTCCTTGTAGCGATGGTTGACCGTGTGCCTGTTCATGGCCATGAGGTCGATGAACTCGAAGGGCAGGTAAGGCCCGGAGATCTTGATGAAGTCCTCGATCAGCATGTTGGAGAGCTCGGCCGTCACCGAAGTGCAGTGGAGCTTGACGTTGTCTCCCAGGAACATCACGGGCGTCGCGCCAGAGTGGTCCAGGTGCGCGTGGCTCAGGATCAGCCCGTCCACCGTCTTCGGCTGGACGTGCATGGGGAACCCCGGCTCCCTCGTGGTGAGGGCCCCGTAGTCGAGGATGATGTTTGAGTCTCCGTGCGAGACCAGAAATGCCGAGCGGCCCACTTGCCTGGCCGCACCTAAGACCTTTACTTGCATGCGTTAAATCCGTCTGAGCTTTTCGGCCCGTTGGTCCCTCTTTAAGGGTTTGGATGACGGAATGGGGGCCTCACCCGAGTTCGGGCACGATTGCGCGCCCCGATCTTCCGAGATGCGCCATAGCCTTAAGAGCTGATTTCATGAGCGGATTTACGAGCTTGATTCTTTCCGAGAGAGCGGAGGGGCAGTGACGATCCCTTGACTACATCCGACGAAGAACGCAACCCCGCAAAGGTCGAGGAGCTGGACAGGCTCATCGCCGAGCTTCAAAAGCGGAAGGAGGCGCTCCTCCAGCGTGTGGAAGCGCGCAAGGAGTCGCCCGCCGCTCCCATGGCAGGCCGCCGCCGAGACCAGGCCGCCCGCCAAGCCCGAGAACTCCGCCGAAGCCCGTGCCGCGGGCGTCCGCGGTCAGGTCGAAGAGCGATCTCGAGAGGACGCTCGATTCGCTGCCGTGGAAGAGCTTCAAAAAGAAGGAGGGGGAGTGGGCGTTCCTCAGGGACAGAGAGGGGAGGCTGATAGACGAGCTGCAGTCGGCGAAGGACTTCGTCGACAGCGTGCGGAAGGAGGGCGAGGTGGTCGTGGGAAAGTACCGGTACCACGTCTCGGAGGACAAGTTCCTCAACAGGTACTTCGCGGGCGCGAAGGCGGCCTGAGCCCGTCCGCGCTCGCGCAGCGCGCCTAGTTGCGTCCGATGCCCTGGGAAGCGGGCCTGAGGGAGCCCTAGCCGGCCTTGAAGGAATCCCAGATTACCCGGTAACGTCCGGCTCGAGCTCCATCTCGGAGTCGTGGGAGCCCGCGCGAGCTTCTCCATTGGGGAGAGCCGTCTCGGAGCCCTCCTTCCTGAACCAAGCGACCGGCTTGCCCTTCTCCATGACCACCGCGGTGAGCCTGTATCCCGCGGCCTCGATCCGCTTGATGAGAGTCCCGCTTATCTGGCTCCGGCTCGTCTCGATGCTGAGCATGTCGTCGAGCATCACCCCTATGGTGTACACGGGCTCCACGTTCCACCTGAACGCCTTGAGCACCTTTGAGACCCTGAGCGCTTCCTTCCGGTTCCCGGTCCCTCCCTGGATGTACCAGGACTTCGAGACGAGCAGATAGCCATCCTCCCCGGTCTCCTCGGAGCGGTTAGACGCGACTTCTGGGGCTGGTCTTGACCGTCGTCTTCGGGGCGGACACGGGCGGAACCAGCTCGGCTGGTTTTCGAGGGCTCTGTGGCCTCGGGCTCGAGCAGGAGGCGCCGGGGTCGACTGAGCGGGCGCGGGCAGGCGCAGCGACCTGAGAGTCCTCCTCGATGGTCGGAGAGGGGGACGCGAGTTCGGGCAGTTCGGCAGGGATTCGGCCTCTCCCCGGTCTGCCTCCTCCTCGAGCACCGCGTCGATCACAACCTCGGCGGCGCTGGCGACGGTGGTCTGGTCGACGACCTTCGCTCGCGCTCGAGTCCGGGAAGGGGTTCGGCGCGTCGCCACGTTCGTCTTGGCATCCCGCCAGCGTCTCCAGCTTGGCCTTGGCGTCGTCCACGTACTCGACCACGTCAGGCTCCCAGGTGTAGAGCAGGCCGCTGGCCTCTTGGTCGAGGTATCTCCCCGTCTCAAACATCTCCCTGATCGTCGCGCCTTCCTCGAGGAGCAGCGTGGCGGTGAAGGCCTCCTCCAGGGCGGAGTCGAAGCCGCGGACGCGGACCATCGGGCCGCCGAGGGACGGAAAGTTCAGCACGTCCACTATGACCTTCGCGACCTTTATGCCTGTCTCGCTCACCAAGGGCTCGCTCTCCACGGGAGCAGGCATCGCCTCGGGTGCCGTGGGCGGCGGGGCCATTTCGTCGCTTTTCGCTGACGGACCTCGTCGTCGCCGTGCCTCGCCTCGAGCTTGGCGACGCTCAGGCTTCCGCTGACGACATCGTGGCCGCTGTGCCTCGCCTTGAACTTCTCGACGCTCAGGTTCGAATAGAAGGACTCCGACACCCCGCACGTCCTGCACTCGACCGGGATCTTCTGAAGCGCGCTTCGCTGCTCTAGCTGCATGCTCGCTCATCGGACCTCCAACTCCGCCTGCTGGGAAAGGGTCGCCAGCGCGCTGCCGATCAGCTCGCTCGCTGACCCGCTCATGCTGAGGCGGCCTCCCTTCCTCTTGCTGTTTTCGGCGACGTAGTCGATCAGCCGGTTGTAGGTCGACTCTTCAAGGGCGACGGTGATCTTCCTCATGTCCGACAATCCGATAGTCCGACCACGATATTAGCGGATTTGGCGCTTTCCAGAAACGTCGCAGGAGAGGATGCTGGATTCCGGGCGCCTCGACCGTTTTCGCCAAGCGACCCAAACTTTAAGGACTGCACCCTGATGAGCGGACGAATCGGGATGTCTTCTCCCCCTCAGCCTCGCCGTCCTCTTCGATCCGCATCCTGCCAGAGGTCATCGGGCGCAGCAGGATGGAGGCCAGGGCCTTGATCGCGGGCTTCCACGGGATCGGCGCGACGGGCTACTGGACGGTGAAGTTCCTCATCCAGGAGCTGAAGGCCAGGAGGGTCTGCTACATCGACTCCGAGTTCGCCCCGCCGTCTCGTCCACGGTGAAGAACGAGATCTCCACGCCCTACGAGCTCTACGGCGTCGGGGACCTGCTCCTCCTCAAGGCCGAAGTCCCGCCGCTGAGGGAGAACGAGACCAGGTTCTTCAGGGAGCTGAGCCAGTGGATAATGGGCTCCGGCATCCAGGAGGTCACGCTGATAGGAGGCCTCGACGAGTCCCTCCGCTCGGACGACTCGAAGTACCGCGTCGTCCTCACCGACGCGATGAAGTCCGGGGAGCACGGCCGCGGCCTCGAGGCGGAGCCCATACTCGAAGAAGGCAGGATGATAGTGGGTCCAGTGGCGGTGATGCTCAACGCGTTCCAGATGCGCGGATACCCGGCGGCCGCGATACTCTCCTACTCGAACACCGAGAGGATAGACCCCCGGGCCGCGGCGGCGGCGGTCGAGTTCGTCGCGAGGAGATACGCGCTGAGGTGAACACCGAGCCGCTCATCAAGGGCGCCGAGGAGCTGGAGAGGGAGCTCGTCGGGCTCGCCCAGAAGGAGAAGGACAAGGGCGGGCCTTCCGGCGCGATCTACTCCTAGGCCGGCAGGCTCGCTTCGAGCTGCGGCCCTTGGAGCCCTCGCCCTTCGCGGAGCCTGCCACGACGACCTTCGCGTAGCCCATCCTCTTCAGCTTCTTGACGCAGGCCTCGACGGAGGCCTCGGGCGCCACCCTGTCCGAGATCGTCTGCGCGAACGGGAAGACGAACTCCAGCTCCGCCGGGTAGGGCCCCAGCTGCGGGTTTATCCTGTAGATGTCGGCCTTGTCCAGGTCCCTTGACGCGGCGAATCTTCCCGGAGCTCTTGGTCAGGGGAGGAGCGCGCGGAGCTGGGGACGAGGACGGCCGTCCTTCGCGCCCTTCCGCCCGCCTCTTCGCCATCAGCCTCTCGAGGTGCTTCCTCGCGAGCGCGAGCTCCGGCCTCTTGGTGTCCTCCTCGCTCCTGACCATCAGCCCCCTCAGCTTCAGCAGGGAGCGTCGGCTTGGCGAGCCACTCCGAGTGGTCGCGGATGAGCGCCCGGAACGCCGACGGCGGAGCTGGTGTGCGCCATCGCCCGCTCCTCGACCAGGTCCCAGAGCCGTCCCTCGCAGATGGCCTCCTTGCACCTCAGGACGTCGGCGCGCAGGACGTGGAGGTTGTGCAGGGCGATCTTCCTGACGCGGTCCTCCCTGGGCGTCGGCCCTGAGGTCGGTGACGCGTCGTGCCGTTGCAGACCGGGCAGCTGCAGGGGAGGTAGGTCATCCTCTCGAGCTGCAGCGTCCCCCTCTCGGTCATGTACCGCTCCTTCTTCGCGTAGAGCATGTAGCTCGCCGAGTCGAAGGTGTCGCACCCCAGCGCGACCGAGAGCGGGAGGGTGAGCGGGTGCCCCGCCCCGAAGAGGTGGAGGGGCATCGAGTAGGGCATGCTCTTCCGGGCGTTGACTATCATCTCGACCAGCGGCGAGAAGAGGTAGCCCTCCATGAGCTCCACGGGGCTGCCGAGCGCGAGCACCTGGAACCCTGCCTTGACGAGGCCTCGCGCGGACGTCCTCACCAGGTCGCCGAAGATGCCGCCCTGGACAGGCCCGACCCAGGTCGTGTCGGACTCCCCGAACTTGCTCGATCGTCGCCTCGGCCGCCCGCAGGCTCGTCTCCCATCGTCTCCCTCGCGTACGCCCTCGAGATGGAGTAGCCCGTCGGCTTGTCGAGCGTCACGGCGAGGTCGGAGCCGATGTCCGACTGGAACTCCGCGATCTCCTCCGGCGTGAACTCGGTGTCGCCGTACTCGAGCACCTGGTAGCCTCCCGAGTCCGTCATGAGGACCCCGTCGAACCCTATCAGGTCGTGGAGGCCCTTCTCCAGGGCCTCGGAGCGCTTCCGCTTGTAGAGGATGTAGGAGTTCGTCATGAGGACGTCGAACCCCATCGCCTTGAACTGGGAGAGCGGGATGTCGCGCCAGACCGGGTGGATCACGGGCGTCAGGCAGGGGGTCTCGAACCTCTTCTTCCCCACGGTCATCACCCCGACCCTGCCCATCAGGTCGGTCTCTTTGACCTCGAAGGAGAAGGGCCTGGTCATCGCCGTGGCGGCGGCGGAGACCTTGTTCACATATCAGGGTTCCGAGGGTGGGAGGGAGCGGGAATGACGACGAGAGCAGTGGCAAGGCTGGGCTTCAAGGCCCAGGTCGCCGTGGTCCTGGCCTTTACGTCGGCCTTTTCTTCGTCGAGTATCCGCCGATCTTCCTGCTAGGCTACTGGGCGTGGGGCGCGCCGTCCACAAGACGATCACCGGTGTGTTGCTGCTTCTGAACCTCCTCATGACGCAGTACGCGGCGAGGCGGTTGGGCCTCTTCTCGACATTTGGGAAGGTCGAAAGCGGAGATGACCATAGACGCCGGGCGCTAGGGGCCTCAGCCGGTCCGAAGATTCGTCAGGCATGTTTCGGCGCTTCGTCTGCGCCCCGCCCCTTGTCGGTATTGGGCTGGTAACTCCGCGCCAAAGGAGGGCACTTCGAGAACTTCCATTGTCGAGGGGGTTGCGGCGCACTGCAAAATCTAAAGAGCAGTTCGTCACGTGAATCCCAAATTCAGGTATCTGAAGGTCAACTCCTCTCGGGATAAATAGCGTCCCGGCACGGTTCCTTCAGTTTAGAATGTTCAAGATGAGGAAGGCAAGTAGACTTGCTATGGCTGGGTTTCTGGTTTCGATATTTGGAGTTTGGCTGACGAGCATTCCCTACGCGGCGGCGGTATCTCCTGGCGGGCAGATTAACTTCTTCAACGTGAGCGGCTCAGGAGCTTCCTCAACCTGCACAAGCACGGCTTGGAGCGGCGGGATATTTTCGGATGGTAAACAAGGGTTCGGGGGAAACCTAGGAATGTCCAAGAAGATTCCCATAGTCGCCAATGGAGAGGAGATATGCATTCAAATCGTCTTCACGGATCAAACGGCCAGCACGAGTTTCACGATAAGCGACCCTGGCGGATTCTTGACGCTAGTCACGGGCACGAACCCGTTCTCGACCGATACGAATGGAAATGCCAACGTCTTACCTGATATTCAGTGTGTCCGGCCTGACCGGTGACTGCACCACGCACCCGATTGAGGTCAGCTCCTGACATCGCTGGCGGCGAGGGCGATGCCGGACAGATTCACCACTATTACGGAGGAGCGAGCTCCTGCACTAAGCTACCAGCACGAGCACGAGCGACAGCACGAGCGACGAGCACGAGCGCTCACCAGCACGAGCCCACGGCCAGATCCAGCACGAGCCCACGAGCACTCCACAGCACGAGCACGAGCACCAGCACCAGCGACGAGCACGAGCACCTCCACCAGCACGAGCACGAGCGACAGCACCAGCACGAGCACCAACTTCGCACGGTGTTCCTCAGTTCCCTCTCGAGTCTCTTGGCTTCGTCTCGCTCATGGCCGTAAGTCTCGCTGCTACGCTCCTCTTGAGGAGAAGGCAACTCAGCTTCTAAGCCGGCCGATTTTTGCTGACCTCGACGGGTCGTCGAGACCCCTAGGGGAAACGACCGCTATAGAGCCCCTGCAAGAAGCAAACGGAGTTTTTCGGAACTGACGCTTGGTCGAGAGCCTAAGCGGTGCCGAACGCCCTGCGGGCGAAGTGCTTCCCTCCCTGCCCCTTGGCGCCCTTGAAGCGCTCCTCCTCGTTGACGTCGCCGCGTTCGTGGTACCCGTAGCCCTCCCAATACCCGTCTGCGTAGTCGGCGATGAACTCGATCTTCCCAAGCCACTTTGCGCTCTTCCACCCGTAGAGGTGCGGCATGAACGGCCTCGCGGGGAAGCCCTGCTCCGCGCTGAGCGGCCTCCCGTTCATCCTCACGGCCACGATCGAGTCTTCCATCAGCGCGTCCTCCACGGGTATCGGGGCCGTGTAGCCGTCGTAGCAGTGGAACATGACCCACGTCGCCTCGGGCTTCACCCCCGCGGCGTCGGCCAGGCTCTTGATCGGGACTCCCTCCCAGAACGGCTTCTCGATGGACCACGACGTGACGCAATGGAATGACTTTGAGTAGCTCTTCAGGGGGAGGGTCAAGAACTCCTCGTAGCCGAAGATGAGCGGGGTGTTCACGAGCCCGGTGACCTCCAGCCTCCACTTCGCGGGGTCGATGTGCTGGACGCCCATCGCAGCGTAGATGACGAACTTCTTCCCCCACACCTGCCCTGGCGGGAGAGGCTCTCTTGCAGGGGGCGCTGCGGGCGCTGACAGAGACAATGCGTCAGAATAACGGTCGGTGTGCAATAAAATACTTTTTCAAAGTCAGGCCGGACCGACCACAGTTTTATACACCTCGGCAGGAGCCATGCGGAAGGAAAGGCAGCGTTTGATGATCCGGTCCGCAGCTCCGACAACTTCTCCGGCCCAGGGCGCCGCAAGGACGAGGCCTGCCCTCTTGCCGATGGTCATACTCGCGCTCATCGTGATCGTCGCGGTCGCGACGGGGGTGGGCTACGCCGAGACCACGGGCAACACCACGAACTACGCGTGCATAAGCATCACCCACCAGGGGAGCACCGAGAAGATAACGACCACCGGGCTGCTTCACTATGTGAAGTCGCAATACTACGTCAGTTGCAACGAGGGCTCCCCGCTGCCGTCGAGCCAGTACAAGGCCTCGTGCCTGACGATCTCGCCAAAGATCATACTGGCGCCGATCGGCGTGGGCGCCTCCACCGAGCACTACTACATCTCGGCAAGCGGAAACGCGATAACCCTGAACGGAGCGCCGGCCCCGGTCAACGACACCGAGTACGTCAACCCTGCAGCCATCTCGCTCTCCGTATCCTGCTAGGGACATTCTCAGGCGCATCTCTCAGAGTTCGAAACTGCTGATTGATTATATACGCCACTCAAGGGAGGCGTGAGCGCAACCAAAAGGCAACCTAGAGAGAACAAAATGTCAACAACCTCATCGTATCAATACCTCAGCAGGCTGGAGAACGCGGTCAAGCAGCACGAGAGCTGGAGGATGGGCGAGTGCCTCAACATGATAGCCTCGGAGAACTTCAGCAGCCCCCAGACCCGGGGGATGCTCGTGACCGATTTCGCCAACCGATACACCGCGCCGGACAAGTTCTACAGGGGGGCGAGGTTCATGGACGAGGTCCAGGCCCTGGCCGAGGAGGTCGCGAGGAAGGTCTACAACGCGAAGTTCGCCGACGTCAGGCCCACCTCAGGGCACGCCGCGGACATCGCGATTCTGCCTCACCCTGTGAACCGGGGAGACAAGTCGTCTCGGTCGGACTGGAGAGCGGCGGGTACCCCGGCATCTCCCACGTCGGGCTGGGGAAGATACTCGGGCTGAAGAACCTCTACTTCGCGTTCGACGAGAAGGCCTTCAACATCGACGCCAAGGCGACCAAGCACCTTCTGGAGCTGGAGAAGCCCAAGCTCATCATCTTCGGTTCGAGTTTCATCCCGTTCCCACAGCCGGTCAGCGAGATATCCAGCATGGTGGACGACGATGCGGTCTGCGTCTACGACGGGTCCCACGTGATGGGCCTGCTCGCCGGAGGCGAGTTCCAGGACCCGCTCCGGGAGGGGTGCTCGCTGCTCCTTGGCTCGACGCACAAGAGCCTCCCGGGGCCGCAGGGCGGGCTCATCCTCGGCAACAACGAGGAGGTCTTCAAGCGGGTCAGCTCGCACATCCACCCTGGGATAATCGACAACGTCCACTGGAACAGGGTCGCGGCGCTGGCCATGAGCCTGCTCGAGATGATGCAGTTCGGCAAGGCCTACGCCCAGGCGGTAGTCAAGAACTCGCAGGCGCTGGGAAGGGGCCTCGCCGAGAGGGGCATCCAGGTGAAGGGAGCCGCCTCGGGGTACTCAAAGTCGCACCAGGTGCTCCTCGACTGCGACAAGGCGAAGGCGGAGCTCTACGCCAAGAGGCTCGAGGAGTCCAACATCATCATCGACAACGGGGGCAGGGTCGGGACGGCCGAGGCGACCCGGATGGGGATGGGCCCCGCCGAGATGGACCAGATCGCCGAGCTCATGGCGTATCGCGATCCAGGGCAAGAAGCCCAGCGACTTTACCAAGAAGAAGGTCCGCTCCCTGATCAAGGACTTCAAGGACCCCCGGTACGTGCTCAGAAGCGCCGCCGAGACCGCAAAAGGAATAGGGACCAGGCCTCTAGGCCTGGGTCCCCTCTACTTCATCGGCTCAGCGATGCCGAGGGAGGCTGTTCGTCTGCCTCACGGACTCCGCCTGGGTGGCAGTCCCCATGATCGCCCTGATGGCGTCGACGTTCTCGGGCACCACGATCGATTCCTGCTGGACCCCCAGGAAGAGGTAGAGCTCGTTGTCGTCCACGACGGTGACCGACTCCTTCCAGATGACGGCCTCGTAGACGTCGTTCCTGGGCCTTCCCTTCCACCTCGCCCAGTCGATGACGTGGGAGGTCGACTTGAACCCCATCTTGCCCTCGATCACCATTATCCTCTGCTCCCTCTGGAACGCCGCGACCACCTCCTCCGCGGTCGCCTTCTTGCCGAGGGTGACGATCAGGGAGTGGAGGTGCATGTGGGTCGTCGGTATCTTGATCGCCATCGTGGTGATGTTGACGTCAGGAAGCACGGTCATGACGTCCGGGCCGTGGTGGGAAGGCAGCGTCACCGGGTCTGGGACCACCGCGTCGATCGGGCCCTTTCCCGGTCTCCTGCGGGTCCGCGGCCCTCCTCGCGAGGACGGCCCTGGCCTTCTTTACGCCGAAGTTCGTCTTTACGGCGTGCAGGGTCCTGCACAGGCCTGTGGTGTTGCAGCTTACCACCCTGACGAACCGCCTTCCCTTCGCGCCGTCGTAGTTGCAGTTGGAGTTGAAGGAGAATCCTGTGAGCTCGTGCTCCTCCCCTCCCTCGAAGATGGCCCTGACCCCCGCCTTTTCGTACATCTCCTTGTTACCAGAGGCGACCTCTTCGCCTGTGGCCTCGATCATGACGTCGACCTTCTTCATCAGGTCTTGGAGGCTCCCCTGGGTCGGGATCTTTGCCTTTTGGAACTTCGCCGCCCCGTCTGAGTCCAAGTGGTAGATCTGGATGCCCTTGTCTATGGCGAGCTTCGCCCGGTAGTCGGGCGTGAACTTGGTGACGCCGACGAGCTCCATGTCCTTCTGCTTGGTGACAGCGTCAGCGACTCTGCCCCCTATGGTCCCGTATCCGTTTACCCCTACCTTAATCATCGTCAACCCCTCTCGTCACGGGGGATTTAAAGAACCTTGAGGGCGCGAGGCAAACTTCTGCGATTGAAAGGCGTCGCATACAAGCAAAGCCGTGGCCCCTCGAGGTGGATACTTCGGGCGTTGTCGGCGCATGCGCCTCGGGAAAGCCCACGATCATCAGCAAGAAGGCAACCCTGACCCATCGAGGCAGTCGGGCGAATTGGTGGCCTAAGGTTCGTCGTCGGCTACCCGAAACCGGGCAGCGAGCTGGCGATCGCTGCTTCCGGACGACAAGCGCGCTCTTCTGTAGCCAGGAAGGCCTCCCTACGCCCCTGTACGAGAAGCCAGCCTCCGCCGCGTTGACGGGCTCGACAACGTTCCTCGAGTCGACCAGCGCTGCCGGGCCGCTGACCAGTGGTCGCGAGCGCCTTCATGTCGAGGTCCTTGAACTCCTTGTGCGCGGTCCCTATGACTATGCAGTCCGCGTCCGCGACCGCTTCTTGCATGCTGCCCTTGACGTCAAAGCCCAACGCCTTCTCTCCCGCGAACATCGGGTCGTAGACCTGCAGGATTCCGCCCATCTGGACGAGCTTCTCGCACACCCTCGCGACGGGCGTCTGCTGGGTGTCCTTGATGTTGGGCTTGTAAGCGACGCCCAATATGGCGATCTTCGACCCCCGGATCGTCTTGCCCACCTCGTTCATCGCCTCTCCCACCAGCTCCACGACGTGCTCGGGCATCCGGTCGTTGATCTCCCTCGCGAGCCTGACGATGTAGGGGATGTTGCCTGCCTTCATCCCCTCGGTTATGAGGTAGTAAGAGTTGGACGGAAGGCACGGCCCGCCGACACCGCCCCCTGGGTAGTGCGGGACGAAGTTGTACTTGGACGCGCATGCGTTTATCGTCTCCAGGCTGTCTATTCCGAGCTTCTCGAACAGGATCGCGAACTCGTTCGCGAGGGCGATGTTGACATCCCTGAACAGGTTCTCAGTGAGTTTCACTGCGTTTGCAGTCTTGGGGTTGCTCACCCGGACCACCTTCACGCCGAACGAAGATTCGTAGATGGCAGCCACGATCTCGGTCGTCCTCTCGCTGTCCCCGCCTATGATGCGCGGGACCGCCCCCAGGTTCATCATTATGCTGCCGGGGTCGGAGCGCTCGGGACAAGCTGCAAGCCCAAAGTCGATCCCCGCCCTCAGCCCCGAAGCGGCTTCGAGGACGTCCTTCACGAGCCCTTCGACCGTCCCCGGCCCTACGGTGCTCTCGACGACGACGATCGAGCCCGAGCGGAGCGAGGCCCCGACCTCCTTGGCGGCCGAGACGATGTAGGAGTAGTCGGGAGACTTCGCCTGGTCGATGGGAGTGGGGACGCAGATGATTATCAGGTCAGATTGGTTAGCGACCGACGCGTTGCTCGTGGTCGCGACGAGTTTGCCTCTTGCGACGACATCCGCTAGCATCTCGTTCAGCCCCGGTTCGTCCACGAACCTTGACTTGCCGGAGTTGACAGAGTCTACCACCTCCGGGTTGATGTCGGAGGCCACCACCTGCAACCCTGAATGAGCGAAAGCGGCCGCCGAAGGAAGCCCTATGCGCCCGAGGCCCACGACCCCGATCGTCAGGTTGCCTTCGACAAGCAGCCCTTCGACCTCTTCGGAGCTAAGGCTGAGTAGTTTCAGATTTGCCGCCTCGCGAGCATAGGCATTCGTCATCGGTCGGTCGATGATATTTAGCGGACGCGAAGGCGGGCTTCATGCGCATGAATTTCAAATTCACTAGTGAATGGAGACCGTATTGCGCTCCTGCCGCCAAACAAGACTCGTGGTCGCCCGTAAGAAACGCGCACGCCAGCATTCAGACCCTATCAGCCTTGCTAGGAACTTAATGCCCGTCTTGCCCTCCGCCGAACCACATATCCGGTCGCAAGAGCAAACGCGACCGCAATTATCGCGAATGGAATCCTATAGGGTCCGAGGGGGCTGTAAGCGAACGAATAGGGCGCGAAGAAGGCGAATATCCCCTGATCGCCCGCGACGTGGCCGAACCAGGCTGCGACCGCCAGAAGGACGAGCTCGGGCCTCTTCCTGAATGTGACCCCTAGCACCACCACCTCCACCGCCAGGAAGGCGAAGGTGTGGGCCGGGCGAATGGGCTGCGGGATTCCAAAGGCGGACGGCAGGTGGTCCGCGTCGATGAGCGCGACGAAGGCGATAGCCAAAGTGAGCAGGGAGACGTCCAGCCGTCTCGCGGCGAGGCACGCCGTGAGGCCCACCCCCGCCCCGACCAGGAACAGCTCGAGCCCCTTGTCCGGGATCGTGTTCAACGGTCGGAGGCTCCCCATCCTGGCAGGAGCGCCGCTCACTCCCAGGAGGACGACCGTTGTCACCAGGTCTAGCGCGAGGATAAGGGCGATGGGAGGTATCACATCGCGAAGCCAGCGATTGAAGCCGTCCATCGAGCCGCGTGAACCCGGCCCCTATTTCTGTGGTTCTAGGCCTCACTCGAGTTGCAGGCTGCAGCGCTGAATCTGAAAATCACAACCAGGAAGTTCAGGTTCATGGGAATTATATAGAGAGCGAGCGATTCTGAACGCAGCAATTGGGGTGCCGGCAGAAGGGGCGATGGGAGTCCTCTTCTTGTTTGGTGTGAAATCCCTCCCATCGTCCACCCCTGTGCTCCCGCCAAAGCGCGCAGATATTTGGACCAGAAGAATCTTGCGCCTTCGGGGGCGTGACCCACTGTCTAGGCTTACGCTCGAGCTGACGAGGGATGCTGCGCTCGGCGCACGTACGCGGTCCGCATGAAGAACATCGCGACCCCCCAGACGACCAGAAGACCGATTATCGCGCCGACCTTCAACACTGACGAGGTCATGCTCTCGTGGATGTTCGGCGCCAGGGGTCGTATGACCCCGAAGAAGACGAAGGTCTCGCCGAGCAACAGGACCCACGTCGCCGTCACCATCAGCGCAAGCCCGGAGGTCGCGTTCATCGCGAGCCTCGACCGAGGACTTTCTTTTAAGGTGAATCACCAAAGGCGCTACCGCCGGCGCGCCGGCGAGCGGATCCGAGCGCGGATTAGGTCCTCATGAGTTCGTGCCTTGTGCTCGAGAACCGGTGAAATGATGATATGGTGAAATCGAGCATGAATTGGAGCTTCATTTGCATGAACATAGCCTTCTCCGAGCCTATATACGCAGGGTCGGAGTTAACGTCTGATTCTGAGTGCTTAGACGGTCTAATCAGCTGAGAAGGTACTTGCGCACTGGGCTGCTTGTAGCCGCCCTGGGCCTTCTGACTACGGTGGCTCTCCCCGCGTACGCGTGGAGCACGACATCGCCTTCGAACACTTGCACGTCGGCACCCTGCACCTCTGCATCACACTCTTTCACGGGCGACTGCACGTCCCACACCACCGCTTGCTCGCTCGGCGCCGGACAGACGATCTATGACTCGGTGGACTACTACGACCCAGGCACCTCTACCGGGGCATACAACGGCTGTGTCGCGACCGGCAGCGCGACGACCGGTTATCCCGACGACCCATGCGGAATCACGGGCACCTACACCTTTGCACTCTATTTGGTAACATCCACGGTTTTCGGTTCGTACTCATGCGGAAGCAAGGCCCCCTCAGGCACGCTGGAGCTCTCCTCGTCCACCGCGTTTACCGCGACCAAGGGCCTGTATCCGGTTCCTCCTGTGGTGGTGAGCTCAAGCGGTTACGCCGCGGCCGCTGGGTTATACATCTGGTACACGACATACACGGGTAATTACAACAACGGCGGCTGGAATTACGGGTGCGAATACTTGACCACGACGTCGCTGACGACTACGGCCAGCTCGACCGGGATCGTATCGCCAGGCACCAAAGTGACCGACAAGGCCGTGGTGACGTCATCAGACAGCTCCACGCCGACGGGAACGGTCCAAGTTCTACTACTGCGGTCCGACCACCTCTGCCACTGCCTGCTCCTCCTCGGGCACCGCCTTGGGATCGCCAGTGACCCTGTCTAGCGGCTCGGCGACCTCCGGGTCCATATCGCCCACGGCAGCGGGTTACTACTGCTTCGCGGCCTACTACACGCCAACTGGTTCCTTCGGAAGCACCTTCTCGACCAGCACCACCAACGAGTGCTTCCACGTTGTGGGAGGCACGACTAACCACCCTCGCCAGCTCGACAGGAGACAGTATCTCCAGGAACCGGCGTGACCGACACAGCGACGGTCACGTCATCAAGCGGGACGCCGACAGGGTCGGTGCAGTTCTACTTCTGCGGTCCGACCACCACCGCCACGTCGTGCGCCATATCCTCAGGTAACGCCGTCGGGATCACCAGTGACGCTCTCAGCAGGTTCGGCTACGTCGACAACGGAGTCGCCAACCTCAGCAGGCTACTACTGCTGGTCAGCGGTGTACACGCCGACCGGCTCCTTCACCGGCTCGCAGTCGACCACCACGACCAACGAGTGCTTCCATGTCGTGGGCGGCACGACTCTGACAACCCTAGCCAGCTCGACAGGCGTTGTCTCGCCAGGAACCCCCGTCACCGACACGGCCACAGTCACCTCCGGCAGCGGCACGCCGACAGGGCCAGTTCAGTTCTACTTACTGCGGTCCCACCACCTCCCCTACTGCCTGCTCATCCTCGGGCACCGCCTTGGGATCGCCAGTGACGCTGTCCAGTGGGTCAGCGACTTCGGGGTCCATATCGCCCACGGGCAGCGGGCTACTACTGCTTCGCGGCCTACTACACGCCTACCGGCTCTTTCACGGCTTCGTCCTCGACCACCACCACGAACGAGTGCTTCGAGGTGGTTGGAGGCACGACAACGACGACCACGGCCAGCTCCACAGGAACTGTCTCGCCGGGAACCGGCGTGAGTGACACCGCGACGGTCACGTCGTCTAGCGGCACACCGACAGGGTCAGTGCAGTTCTACTTCTGCGGTCCGACCGCCACCGCCACTTCGTGCGCCACATCCTCCAGGTAACGCCGTCGGGTCGCCAGTGACCCTTGCAAGCGGTTCGGCTACCTCGATAACCGAGTCGCCAACGTCATCCGGCTATTACTGCTGGTCGGTAGTTTACACTCCAACCGGTGCCTTCACGGGCTCGGAATCCACCACCACGACCAACGAGTGCTTCGATGTCGTGGGCGGCACGACTCTGACCACGCTCGCCAGCTCGACCGGCGTTGTTTCTCCAGGCACCCCTGTGACCGACACGGCCACAGTCACCTCAGGCAGCGACACACCCACAGGCACGGTCCAGTTCTACTACTGTGGTCCAACCACTTCGCCCACTGCCTGCTCCTCTTCGGGCACCGCCCTGGGATCGCCAGTGACCTTGTCCAGCGGTTCGGCGACCTCCGGGTCCATATCGCCGACGGCAGCGGGTTACTACTGCTTCGCGGCCTACTACACGCCTACCGGCTCTTTCACGGCTTCTTCCTCGACCACCACCACGAACGAGTGCTTCCAAGTGGTGACTCACACGTCCAGTGTCCCCGAGTTCCCGATGGGCATGACCTTCCTCCTTGGATTGGCGATTCCAGCGATGCTTCTTGTGAGGAAGAGGTTCGCTTCTAGCGCGGTCAAGTAGAGAAGAACTCCAGCTTCGTAGACGAACGGGGAGAGACAACCTGCGCCGCCGCGGCATCGTCGAGGATCCGACTAATTGGAGGGTCTACCGCTAGGAGGGCGGCTTTACTGGGCGGCTACTATCCGCTTCCGATGCTGACGCATCTCACGCCCTCCGCCCGAAGCGCTTCAACGTCAAGCGCTCTCCTACCGTCGACCACTGCAGGGTTGCGCATCAGCCGCTTGAAATCCAGCGGCCCGAGCTTGGCGAACTCTGGCCAGGCCGTCGCCACGATGCAGCAGTCGGCGCCGTTAAGGCACTCTCGAGCGCTCTTCGCGTAGGCGACCTTCTCTTCAAGCACGCGTCTTGCGTTCGTCATGGCCTTCGGGTCGTATACCGAAACCCTGGCTCCCTCGTTCAGCAGGCGCTGCACGAGGCTGACGGCCACGGATTCCCTCACGTCGTCGGTGTTAGCCTTGAAGGCGAGGCCCAGGACTGCGACCCTCTTCTTGTCCAGGATGCCGACGAGGTCCCGAGCGATCTTGATGGCCACGGCCGGTTGCATGTCGTTCACGCTCAGGGCTGCCTCGAAGATCGCCGGGCTCGACCCTGCCTCCCGGCAATACGCGCTGATCGCCCGCAAGTCCTTGGGCAGGCAGCTCCCCCCGAAACCCAACCCCGCCTTGAGGTACCTGGGGTCCGCCTTTGCTATCGCCGTGAACCCCTGGGCCACGTCGTCAATGTCTGCGCCGCCGATGCCCGAGCAGAGGTTGGCGAACGTGTTCAAGAAGCTCAGCTGGGTCGCGCGGAACGTGTTCACCGCATATTTGATCAGCTCCGCGTTCGCGGGGCTGGTCGAGACCATCGGGGGCAACCTTCCGTAAAATCGCCTTGTAGAGGGAGACCAGAGCCGCGCGCGTCCTCTCGTCGAGGGCTCCGATGACCACGGCGTCAGGAGCGAAGGTGTCCGCCACGGCGGAACCCTCTCGCAGGAATTCGGGATTTGCGGCGAGGCCGAACCCCTCACCGCACTTCTTGCCTGAGCTCTCCTCCAGGGTCCTCTTGACGACCCCCTGGGTCGTCCCGGGCACAGCCGTGCTCTTCACTACGACGTGATGGTAGCCGCGCTTCTTCGCGAGTTCCTCTCCCACCGCCGCGGACGCTGACTGGAGATGGGCGAGTTCGATGCTCCCGTCCGGTCGGCTGGGGGTCCCGACGGTCAAGAAGGTCATGCCGGAATTTTGGATGGCTTCGCCATAATCGCTTTGGGGCAGGAAGAGCCCCTTCTTCACCGACTTCTTGAGAAGCGCCTCCAGGCCCTTCTCCTCAAAGGGGACCCTCCCCTCGCGGATGGACCTCACCTTCGATTGATCGACGTCGATGCCCTGAACCTGAATCCCTCGGCTGGCCAGACATACCCCGGTGGAAAGTCCCACGTAGCCAAGACCGACGATTGAGACCGTGATGCGCTTCAACTGGTTCTCGCCCGGGTGCCGCGCCACATAAGTAGGTTTTCCGGGCTCGGCTCGCTCTCGACCTTCAACGATATCGAAGAGGCTATCGGTGCAACCTTCAGAGGCCTGACTCGTCGACTCTCGGGAGAGACGAGTTTGACCAAGCTCGACTAGTAGCGAGATTCGCCCTTCCTGCGGGTCGCGGTTTCAAGAGGGTGCCTCATGCGTCACGCTGGCGAAGCATCAAGTTTGGCGCCGGAGTCTTGGTTTCTCTTGGCGCGGTTGCGCCGGCATGTATCGTCAGCGCGTAAAGAAGTGTTATGAATTCGATGCGAATGTGAATCTCAGATTCACACTCGTTGACCCGTGCTTCAGATGTCATAAATACGAAAAACCGGACGCGTTCTACGGATTGAGCTGGAATGCCGCCAATGAAGGATAGAAGGACGTTCGTCGTCCCCGCATTGGCAATCGCCACTCTCCTCGTCTTGGGCGGCGGCGCGCATGTGTTTGCGGCAGGCAACGGAGGTCCGGCTCCTCCCGACCCAGAGGTCCTAGTACCGGTCACCTACGGGACGACCTACGGTGGGCCCACTGAAAACGTGATTTACCAGAATAGCTTGGGTTCTTTGACCAGATGGCGTCTCGATAGGCGAATACTCGGTGACAGGTCCTGCGACGATTACGATCACGGTCACCGACAACGGCTACCACGCCGACTACTTCCAGCTCTACAAAGACACCGATCCAGCCTTCTCGTCACCCGCGCCCACGTTGGTCGGAACGACGCCTCAGGTTCACACCGACAGCAATCTCGTCGCCCCGTTCTACAACGCATTATGGGACGGGACGGGTACGACCTTCAGCACCCAGACCTTCACGGTGACTGTAGGCAGCGGGACGACCTACTTTGTGCTGGTAGACGCTCTCTTCGACGCGATGGCGGCAGCTCTGGACGTGCCTTGTTATGGAGGCGTTTCTAGCGTCAATACCGCCATTCTACTCAGCATAGGGTGCACCGCAACAACGCCGCACCCCATAAATGTCGCCGGCGGCTTCTCTCCTGGAAGCTATAACATCTCGTTCAATCTGGCCACCACGAACGGAGTTCCCGAATTCAATCTCACTTCGCTACTCGCCGTAGCCGTCGCCCTTCCGCTTCTGACGCTCCTAAAGAACCGGAGAACTTGGGGCTCAGGCACGGCGACAGCTCGGGGCTCCCTGAAGGGCCGAGTCGGGGCCACCGGTCAGGTTATCCAGAAATCTCCTCCCATTGGGACGGGAGGCGACGCGCCTTCCGACCTGGTTCTCTCAGACGAAGCCGCCGGTGAAAAGGACCTCGGCACCGTTGGACATGGACACGAATCCGGTGTACACGAGGCCAGAGATCGCCTGATACGGCATCCCTATGATGAGCAGGTAGGTGCTGGACTCTGGGTGGACGGTGCAAGGTCCGGTCAGCGAGACTTCAGTCGTCGCCCCGTCGTAAGTGAAGAAGAGGGCGTTCGCGACGGCGCTCGTTATCCCAGAATTGGACAGCTGGATATAGCCGTCTCCGACAGAATTCCCTGCGGCCACCGAGCAAAAGACGATCGCCAGCCCGATGCCGACCGTGGCCGGGATTGCCGTTCCTGTCACTTCCACCTCGGCGGTATTTTGGGATGAGCCAAAGGTGCCATAGACGAAGCCTCCTATCGCGACGGAGGCGACCAACGTGATTGCGATGAGCAGCACCATCGATATGATCGGAGATAGGGCTCTGCGCCGAGGGGTGCGATACCTGTGTCTTGCGTCCAAAGGCTTTCCCGCCTTCAGGTGAGAGAGGGAGACCTCGATACTAAGGCCTTCAGAATTGCGATTCTAGATTGGCAAGTCTCAAACCATGCTAACTATTTCAGCGGTTGGCCAGCACAACGGCAACTCTTTCGAGCCGCGTGGGTGAAACCCCCAAAATTCGGAAGATTCTCTGTCGGCCACGATTTTGTCGATTCGGCTTTACAAATCACTATAGCAAACGGTGACCTAGGGCTTATATATGGTGATGTTCGACAGGAGTCGACCGGAATCAGCATATGCTGAGCGAAGAAGACGTCTCTTCCTGCATTGACCGCTTGATTCGACTTGGTGTGTTAGCCCCGGTGCTAGAGGAAGGCGAGGGCCGCGAGCTGATAAGGTTCAACGTCCCGCCTGAAGGAATGATAGGGCGGATTGTGGGAGGAGAATTCGGAGAACCCCCCGAAGGCGTCGAGTTGGTCGCATGGTTCTCGTGCATCATGCTGAAGATACTCCTCGAAGAAAGAGACATCTCCGTCTCGAAGAAAGATTTCATTGCGATGGCTGCAGTCATGACGGGGTTCATGTCAAAAGCCGCCGTTGATAGAATTCTGCATTCGGGATATGACCGTCCAGTGATAAGCCAACGGCGGGCAAAACAAGGTAAGAAGCAGGCTCCCCCCTCTCGTGGTTAGCCAGCAGCCGCTGCTCGAGGTTGGCCGTCGGAAGAAAGTAGATCAGCTCAGTTGTTGCAGAAGCTCGTGGACGCGGATGCCAAAGACTCTGTCGATCATCTTCTGAATTGGTGACGCCCTTTCGCCGTAGACAGAGGCGAGCCTTGCGAAGACCCCCTGGCGGTTCGTGAGCTCGTCGCCGCGGAACCACTCTAGCACGTTTCTCGGATTCCTTTCCCCCAAGCATGTAGCTCAGCGCCCCTCTGACGGTCTCCTCGAAGAGCACGGGTACATGCTCCAGGAGATCGGGCGCCATCGCGTTGAGGGTCAAGAGATCCTCCTCCACGGTCGGAATCCCTGCTTGGTCCGCAAGTCCACGCGTTTCGCTCTTCAAGTCGCCTTGCATCATTTCATCTTTCAGGCACCAACTGTGGACCTCTGAGGATTATCCTTTCTTTCCCAACAACAGAAAGGCTCGAGAGGAAGTTCTGGAAATCGGCAGACCATGAGGACGGGATTCCATTGGTAGAAGGCTGAGAACCAAGAGGGTCGTGATTCGAGGACTAGCCGCTACTTCGCAGGACGCAGCAGCCTAGGGACGTGCACGTGCCTTGAAAACCACGTCAAGACCCTTGCTCCCACCTCGATTTCGAGGATGGCTCCCACCCACATCGGGGAAGAACTGCAAGGTCGGAAGGTGATACGCGTTCGAAGCCACGATGTCCCAGACCACCACCGCACTTATGAAGATCTCAAAGGCGAGTTTCTTTCTCAATCTCGCTCACCCGATTTCGTCCCCGCGCGAAAGCCGATGTTTGAAACGAACGGCCTGGTTTTGGCTGACGCTTCTTCCGGGAAGTGTGTCGAGGAATCCCCCAATGCCCCTCCCCTCCGTAAGTCCTTCGCACCATCCAGACCGTTCGTATCGGCGGCTTTATTCAGGCTCTGCTATTTAGGAGCCGTGAAGCGAATCTTCTTTCGTGTGAACCTGAAATTCATGTTGGAGCCACGGGGAATGGATTCGGCGGAAGAGTTGAAGGGTGACAAGATCACAATGCCTCAAGGTTCGGGCGTCTAGGGGCATTCGCGAGGCATGAATTCTGGCTTCTGTTCCATGCATCCAGGGTCCATGGCGCTTATTACCCAAATTCCGCGTGAAAGACTGTCTTTGAGAGGCTGGAAGCTCGTAGTGGCCCTTTTGGGTGCTCTCTTTTGCTTGGCCAGTTTCGCGCCGACCTATGCGCTATCATCGGTTGGTGTGAGCCCTTCGCACGTTGCGACAGGGGGAACGGTCACAATCACGATATCCTACAACACTGCAGTCAACACCGGTCCGGACATCTTCCGCTTCGTCACTGTCACAGACCCGCTCGGGAACGCATGGAACTCCACTCAAACTCCCTTCACTGTCAGTGAAACCTCGCCAACGATGGTGCTCACCTTCCCAGACCATGGAATGTGGACCCAAGTGGCGACCGGCTCAGGCCCGAACGCTGGAGGTACGGACGTTTCCGGACAATACCACGTGACGAGCACATACATAGACACCGGCTTGTCGCTGAAGACGAAAATGGTATTCATGGTGGTCAAGCATAACAGCTTCAGCGTTCCCGAATTCAACCAATCGATCTTGCTTCTCGTGGGCATGATGGTCCCAGCGCTGCTGCTGCTTCGCACGAGGGCCGCGAGACTCCCCGCTCGACCCTAGTTCGAGACGCACAAGCTATCTTGACGACGATGGAATTATCGCCACCAGCTATTGGGCGTGGCATGCGTATTTCGGCTTCTCATGCGAAGCCGGCACTCTCGAGCGATAGATAGCGAAGAGCTGTTCGATTAATGCTGAGTTCTTTGGAGCTTAAGAGAAGTGCGTCGACCCTGGGCCTGCTCGGGGTACTTCTCATGAGCCTGCTCTCAAGCCTGGGAGCCCATGCGGCGGCCGCCTCGTCGGGAACCATGACCTTCGGAGTCCTAGACCCAAGAATATCATATAGAATTCCGTCATATAACACCCTGGCCGTCCAGGACGCCGACCTCGGCATGCTGCTTTCCACAGGCGCGTCCTGCGTCAGGACCGACATCGGGTACGCGCCTTGGCTGGCGCCGACAAACCCGGCCACCATATCCCTAGTCACCAGCGTGGTAGGCCAGATCAGAAGCGCTGACAAGTGCCTGATAGTCGCCGACGCGGGGTCGGAGTCCTACAGGACAACCCCCATCCCCTGGGCGGCGTTCCAGACAGCCTGGATCCAGAGGGTGTCAACGCTCGCGGCTCTCTACAAGCCGGACTACTATATCGTCATCAAGGAACCGCGCTGGTATGGCCCGATGATATCGGACGCGAGCACGAATCCTCTGGTCGCGGAGCCCAGCCAATGGATCACGCTAACCCAGGAACTGATAGCCTCAGTGCAAGCCGTCTCACCTGGCACGAAGATCGGAGTCTCAGCCGACGCAGGTTCGCTTGACGATCCCAAGTATTCAGCCCTGTACGACGGATTCCTCCAGGGAGTGTCAGCGCTTCCGGGGTTGAGCTTCATGGGCTTCGACGTCTACGGTCCGAGCGACGAGACCGCCACCCTGACCTATCTTAGCGACTACGGAAGCGGCGGTAAGGACGTCTGGGTTTCGGAGACGTGGTCGACTGCAAATGGCTCGGCCCTAAACGGCAATCCGGCCGATGATGGCACGTGGATGAGCGGCGACATCTACCCGTTCGCCGCGTCGATCCACGCCGCGTTTCTGATCCCGTTCTACACGGACGACTTTTCCTCCTACGCCTGGGACACGAACCCGACGGACATCGTTGCGCAACTACAACATGAGAACACCGGTGTTTGGCGCCTTCCAGTCCTTGGCGCTAGAATACGGGACAGGGCCTACTGGCGTTCCAGAGTTCCCGTCCTTCGCGGTAGCGTTGGTGGCGATGTCATTCGTAGTCGTCGCTGTCATGCGGCGAAGGACGACCACAGGGGTCGCCTGACTTCCAGGAGGCGGGACGAGGCGAGCAGAGGGTCCTTGGCGCGATCGTCATTTGTGCAACCGACCATTTTCAGACCATGTCGAGCCATAGATTCGGCGTGCGATTAGGGCCGGATTGCATGCCGCCCATCTGTTCTTGTCGCGAGCCCACACTGAAGATTAGGATATTGCATCAAATCTGGGCATAAGGATTTGTTGAATTTCTAACAAAATTCAAAGGACTCGCCGCATTGTTTTCACCATATCATACTTCGAAAACAGTTTTATTTTCATCTGTAGCATGCCATGCGGCGCTCGCGAAGCTTGGGAAGGAGAACTATGGTCGACGTAATGGCTGATGTACTCCGCGTTGCCGCACACCCTGCGTCAAGGACGCAGATCCTCTATGCGGCCAACCTGAGCTATGAGCAGGCGAAAAAATACTGCGAACTCCTGGTGGAGTCGGCTTGCTTAGCAAGCTGGAAGCGAACGAGGACGGCCGCGAGAAGTTCATGACCACATCGAACGGGACGGGCTTCCTCTCGCAGATGTCGCGCTTCGGGAGCATCTCCCCGGGCGAGAGCTCGGTGTGGGAACGGAAGAACGCTCACGCCTAAGCACGGTCTATCATGCTCTCCCAGACTCTTCTCACTCCCTTGACTTCTGTGTTACCGTCCGTCGTCGATTAGCCGAAGTATAGTTGTTCTAGAACAGCTGTTCTAGAGCCCGGGTTACCTAGCAGACGCTGCAATCGACTAAAATAGATTTCGGGATCCATACCTGAAATACATGAGCGTCACCAAGCTCAGACGGTTCCTTAGTGGAAACAAGGAGAAGGACGGGAAGTGTGTACGAATCTGACGACCCAAGACTAACAGAAGGTAATCAAACAACTCAATCGGTCAGAAGGACACTCGCTTCCCAGATGGCAAAGTCACAGGAGGAACGGTGCCTGGTTCAGGCTCAGCAGCATTGGAAAGGGGAATCCTTTCGCTCTCGCTGCGCCTGAAAGTCACCTTCGAGAGCGCACAGCTCGCGAAGGCCTTGGTGTCCGTGCTCAAGAGGCTGGCAGACCTGGGAGACGCTGTATATTCGCAGCTGCTCGCTGGTACGAAGCTGGCCTGGTCCTTCTCGGACGCGGCCGTGAGCTGGGGTCAACCAGAGCCGCGCGCCTATGGAGAAGCGACCGGAGCTACGCCCTGTTCCTTGGGCGATTCGTCGCAGGCGTGAAGGGCATATCGCTAACCTATCCTATCTCAGACCTAAGGGTTCCGGGCTCCCTGCTAGGGATCGGCAGCCTCCAGACGCGGAGCGCGATCGTCATTGAAGGCCGTGATTCTTGTCGGCGGCGCAGGCACCAGGCTCCGGCCGCTCACATACGTGATGCCAAAGTGCCTTCTCCCCGTGGGCGGGATGCCTCTGCTCGAATGGACCATCAAGTACCTCGGCTCCCACGGGATAACGGAGTTCGTCGTCTGCGTCGCGTACCTAAAGCGGCAGATAATCAGCACGGTAGGGGACGGCTCGCGGCTAGGGGTGAAGATACAGTACGCGGAAGCCGACTCGCCGATGGGGACCGCGGGGCAGCTGAAGACCGCAGAGCCCTACATCGACGACACGTTCCTCGCGATGAACGGCGACATCGTGACCTCCCTCAACATCCGGAACCTGATAAGCACGCACACGGAGAGGGGAGGGACAGGCACGATCGCGCTGAAGAACTTCGACGTCAAGGTCCCGTACGGGCACGTCACCACCGACGAGGACGCCGTCATCCGCAAGTTCGAAGAGAAGCCGACCCTCCACCTGATGGCCAACGCGGGGATCTACGTGCTGGAGAAGTCGGTCTTTGGCGTCGATACCCACAGGGACGCCTTGCAGCCTTGAGACTGATGTCTTCCCCGCCCTCCTCGCAGAAGGGCGAGAGGCTCAACTCCTACTATGAGGAAGCGTACTGGAACGACGTCGGCACGATGGGCGATTTCGAGAAAGTGAACGACGAGGTCCTTGCGATGCAGACCCACGATCGGCGCGCCCTCACGCACGGCATGAACCCAAACGCCGCCCGGGCCTCGGTCATCGTGCTCTCGTTCGTAGTCCTCGGCGATCTCGGGGCTCGTCACTTCCGTGGTCTGGTCGTTCCTCTCTCCGCTCAAGCCCTTCCGAGGGCGCTGGTCTCCCTCGTGGTCTTCGTCTCCGCCTACTACGTGGGGGCCAACCTTCTCTTCTGGAAAGCCGTAGTCCGGATCTCCTCTTCGCAGCTCCCCAGACAGGCTTGACCCCCATCCTCTTGCTCCTCGCCGTCGGCGCAACGGGCTTGGCGTCCTACGACCTGTCCCGCTTCTTCTCGAGGAAGTTCGTCTCCCTCGGCATCACCGGGATTGACATCCACAAGCTTGACAGGCCTATCACGGCAGAGATGGGGGGCCTCGGCGTGCTCCTTGCCGTCTCGCTGGGGGCGGGGATAATGATGGCGTTCGACGGCGACAGGGACTTCCTCTTCCTCGCCGGGGTCGGCACGGTCTCTGTTGGCGGGGCTTGTAGGAGTCGCGGATGACAAGCTGGAGCTTCGACAGAGGGACAAGGCTCTCCTCATCGCGGCGGCGAGCTTGGTCCTCGGCCTCTCTCTAGCCGGCAGGGACACGGTCAACTTTCCCGGTGCTCGGCACCGTCCCGTTCGGAATACTCTACCCGCTCCTCGTCGTCCCGATCGCGATCACGACCGCAGCCAACTTCAGCAACATGCTCGCCGGGTTCAACGGCCTCGAGGCAGGCATAGCCGCGATATCGGTCGGCGTCATGACCTTGCTCTCGGCGGTCACAGGGAGCGTGGACGGCGCGCTCCTTGGCGTCCTCCTTCTCTTCGCCTACCTGGGATTCCTGGTCTTGAACTGGTATCCCGCGAAGATATTCCCCGGGGACACGGGCACGCTGATGTTCGGGGCCGGAATCGCGGCCATAGGGCTCATCGCGCACCTCGAAATCGCGGCCGTGATCCTGTTCATGCCGGCGGCGCTGGACTTCGCCCTCAAGCTCACGTCGAAGAATCCCTTCGGGCAGAGGAAGGTCTATGGAAACACCCAGGTAAACGCCGGACGGCACCTTGGCCCCCGCCGGCTACCCTGCGCTGGTGCACGCCTTCATGAGCGTCGCGCCCACGAAGGAGAGGACGCTGGTGCTGTGGGTCCTGGCCATGGAAGGCCTCTACGCGATGCTGGCCGTCGTGGTCACCCTGGTCCACGTCTGAACTGGTGAAAATGATGTCCGTCAAGCCCCCGAAGAAGGTCAAGAAGATCTGGGTGGCGATGAGCACGCCGTTCCAGGCCAACTTCTTCGCCCCCCTGATCAAGAGCCTCGAGGACGAGTACGAGTTCCTCGTCACCCCCCGGAACCACGACCACATCTTCTCGATCCTAAAGGCCAAGAAGATCGACTTCGTCCCGGTCGGGAAGCACGGCGGAAGGAGCTCCCCGACAAGCTCGAGGCCTACGCCCAGACCATCGAAGAGATGATCCCGATCGTGAGAGGGAGAAGCCGGACCTCCTGCTGACGGAGAGGTGGCCTGAGGCCGTGAGGGTCGCCTTCGGGTTCGACATCCCGGCGTGGACGATCTTCTACGACGAGAGGGAGAACCACGTCAACCAGATGGTCTTCCCCATCTCCAGCAAGGTCTTCGCCCCGAAGTTCTACACGCTCCAGGACCTCTACCGCAACGGGGTTACCGACCCCGAGAAGATCGTCTGGTTCAACGGCTTCCACACGTGCTACCTGAAGGGCGAGCCGCCATCCACGGAGAACGCCTACAGCAAGCTCGGCGTCAAGCCGCCCATCGTCCTCGTCAGGCCTGAGCCCGAGTTCGCCAGCTTCTTCCCCTCGCACAAGCCCATCCTCGAGACGACCGTCGAGCAACATCACCAAGAGCGGCATCGCCAGCGTGGTCGTGATGCCCCGGACGGAGAGCCAGATGGCCCGGTACAGGCGGATGGACGTCCCGATAGCCGACGAGTCGACCTCGATGTGCCCCGTGGCGAACGCCGACCTCGCCCTCGGAGCCGCGGAGACCATGCTGATGGAGGCGCTCGTCCTCGGGAAGCCGGCGGTGAGCGCGATCTACTGGACGCTCTCCAAGCCCGTGATCGAGCTCCACCGCTACATCCCCCACTCGACCGACCCGAAGCAGCTCGCGGAGCACGTCGAGAGGCTCCTCGGGAGCGACGAGAGCAGGTCTTCAAGGAGAAGGCCTCTCTGCTCGTCCGGAACATGGACAACCCCATCGCGTTGATGATCAACGAGATCAGGAAGCTGAACGCGCCCCGCGGAGGAGGTCCAGCTCAAGAGGAGGTCGAGGATGGAGATCCTCCTAGACATCATCCAGGCCAGCTCCGTCCAGCCTCTCAGGCCCACCCACATCATGAGGGCCGCCAACATCTCCTACAACGAACTCAAGCTGATAGTCGACAGCCTCGAGGTAAAAGGCCTCATAACGAGCGAAGAGACGTTCGGCGGTCGCTACTACCAGGCGACGAGCGACGGGCTCAAGCTCCTCGAGGAGTACCGGTCCTTCAAGGACAGGCTCTTCGGGGCCTAAGGCGCAGTGACCGTTTCTATGGTGGCAAGGAATCCTCCGTCACGCTCGCGAAAGCTGACGGAGGCCCCCTCCACCAGGGCGTCACCACACCCTGCAGACAATCTACCCATACGTGATTTAAGGCCTGAGAAGGTCGAATTCACGCGTATGGGTGTGAAATTCATATTTCATTAATTTCAGCTTCAGGTGTGTGAAGTGGGAATTCATCTCAAGAGGACGGCGAAGGCGCTGGCTCTCGACGCCGCAGCTGCCCCGATCCTCTCGTCGAGCGGGTCGCTGACCCGGGCGGCGCTGCAGGGGCTGAAGATCGGATTCGAGCCGCCCGACGCCGTCGTGGGGGTATCATGGCCGGAACCCGCCGCCGCCTGCGTATCGATCGACTTTGACGTCACCAGGCCAGGGCGTGAGGGTCCCAACCGGACCGGGACGTTCGCCCTCGTGGAGCTTAGCGAGAAGTACGGGATACCCCTGACCTGGGCGATCTGCGGCAGGACGGCGGAGGAGGACGGGAAGGCCTACTCTCGCATCCTAGACTCCACCGCGGAGCACGAGATAGGGATCCACACCTACTCCCACATGGACGCCTCGCGGTCGAGCGCTGACGAGCTCGAGGCAGAGATAGAGAGATGCATCGCCGCGCTGGGGCTCTCCTCGCCGCCTCGCACCTTCGTCTTCCCCTGGAACAGGGAGGCCCACTTCGACGTGCTGAAGAGGATGGGGTTCCTAGCGTACAGGGGGAAGAAGCGGGTCGTCGGCGGAGTCTCCAAGGCGAAGGGGCTCTGGAACATCCCCCCCGTCTACTACGTCGACCAGGAGTCCGTCGGGCGCGGCGTCCCTGATCAAGCGCTACGTCGACATCTGCATCCGGCACCGGGCCGTCTTCCACCTCTGGACTCATCCTTGGAGCATAGTCGAAGAAGGAGGAAGCTCCGAGAGGATGGTCAGGACAGCCCTCGAACCGGTCTTCGCCTACATGGCCCAGAAGAGGGACGAAGGGCTCCTTCACACCGGGACGATGGGGGGCCTGGCCGCCGTCCTCGAAAGGGATGGAATGGCCGCTCCCTTCGATCCCCGCGCCGAACTAAGAGTCGTCTATCGCGTGGAAAGGAGCCCGAAAGCCTGCCGGGGGCGACCAGCGCTCCTGGAGCGTCGCCGTGCACTGCAAGTGCTCCTTCTGTCTCTACGTCTTCTCGCTGCGCGACCTTTCAGAGAGGGACGCCCGAAGGTTCCGCCGCCACCTCCAGGAGAACCACGGACTGACGCTTGGGGAGCCCAGACCTTGACCAGTCGTCTGCCGTTGCTTGAGAGTGCATAGGGGCAAATAGCCTTGGGCTTGGAACTTCACGGCGCCAAGGCGCTCGTCACCGGCGGGGCGGGCTTCATCGGGTCCACCCTCGTCGACTCCCTCCTGAGGCTGGGGTGCGACGTCGTGGCGTTCGACAACTTCGACCCCTTCTACTCTGGGCAAGGAAGCCAACATCCGGCACAACCTCGCGAACCCGAAGTTCTCCCTCGTGAGGGGGAGCATCCTCGAAGAGGGGAAGCTGGCCGCGGCGATGAGAGGCGCGGACGTCGTCTTCCACCTTGCGGGCCAGGCGGGCGTAAGATACTGCAACGAGAACCCCCTCAAGGCCGAAGAGGTCAACGCGGTGGGCACCCTCCAAGTCCTGCAGGCCGTCCGGAAGGCAAAGACTGTGAAGAAGATGGTCTACGCCTCCTCTTCCTCCATCTTCGGGAACCCGGTGAAGCCCATGCTGAACGAGGACCACCCGCAGAACCCGACGAACCCCTACGGCGTGAGCAAGCTCGCGGGAGAGAAGTACTGCCTGGCGTTCCACGAGACCTTCGGGACCCCCGTCACGTGCCTGAGGTACTTCTCGGTCTACGGGCCGCGCGGGAGGCCGGACCAGGTGGTATATTCCTTCGCGAAGCGGGTGATGGCCGGCGAGCCGCCCCTGATCTACGGAGACGGGAAGGTCTCGAGGGACTTCACCTTCGTCAGCGACATCGTCGGCGGCACGGTCCTTGCGGCCATGGCCGACGAGAGCGTGGGCGAGGTCTTCAACCTGGGCTACGGCAAGGACTTCCCCATGGAGGCCGTGGCGCGCATGGTCATCCGCAGTTTCGGAGCGGACCTCGAGCCGGAATTCCTAGAGGCCACCAGAGGAGACTTCCCAAAGACGCTTTGCCAGAACGCCAAGGCGAGGAGCATCCTCAGGTGGTCACCCCAGGTCGACTTTGAGACCGGGGTCGCCGAGTTCCTCGACTGGTTCAAGGCCACCCAGGGCCTGGTCCGGCTGGAGTCTCACCCTCCACCGCGATTTGACATCCGTGCTAGACGGCTCCAAGATCCTCGTGACGGGAGGGGCGGGGTTCATAGGCAGCAGCATCGTCGACAGGCTGGTGGACGAGGGCCTGGAAGTGGGCGTCCTCGACAACTTCAGCACCGGAGACGTCCGCAACCTGGAGAGGAGCTCAAACCAGGGGGTCACCGTCCATGAGCTGGGTATCGAAGACTACGACGCGGTCCGCAAGGTGGTCGGAGGGTACAAGGTCATCGTCCACCAAGCCGCTCTGGTGAGCGTGGCTCGCTCCGTGGAGGACCCGCTCAGGGTGAACCAGGTCAACGTGGCGGGGACTCTCAACCTTCTGAGGGCCGCGACGGAGGCCGGCGTAGAGCGGTTCGTCTACGCGTCGTCCTCGTCCGTCTACGGCGACACCGAGACGCTTCCGAAGAGAGAGTCGATGGGGACGGTCCCGTCTTCTCCTTACGGGGCTTCCAAGCTGGCGGCCGAGAACTACTGCAGGGTGTTCGCGAAGGTCTATCGGCCTGAAGACCGTCTCGCTGAGATACTTCAACGTCTACGGCCCTCGCCAAAAAGGCGGCTTCTACAGCGGGGTGATCCCGACGTTCATCAGGAGAGTGCGCGAAGGGAAAGCCCCGACCATATTCGGCGACGGCCTGCAGACGCGGGACTTCACCTTCGTCCAGGACGTCGTCGAGGCCAACTTCCTCGCGCTGACGAGCCCCCGGGTCAAGGGAGGAGAGGTGTACAACATCGCGGCGGGCGGGACGATCTCAATCAACGAACTCGCACTCGACCGTCGCCAGGTTGCTCGGCAAGCCGGACCTCGCCCCCGAGTACGCGGAGCCAAGGAAGGGGGACATCAGGGCGAGCTACGCTGACGTCTCGAAGGCCCGAGAGGAGCTGGGATACCGGCCCAGATTCTCCCTCGCGCAAGGGACTAGCCGACACCATCGAATGGTTCGCCCAGGAGGGAGAGGCAGAGCAGGGCCCTTCGGCTCGCAGCCCAGAACGCTAGCGTGAAAGTTGGCCAGCATGAAGATAGCGCAAGTCACTCCGTATTTCCTCCCGGTCGAGGGAGGGGTGGAAAGGCACGTCCTCAACCTCTCCAAAGAGCTCGTCCGCCGCGGACACGAGGTCGAGGTCTTCACATGCGCGAGCACGAGGCAGAGCGGCGTCCTCGAGTCCAGCTCAGTAGTGGAGGGCCTGCGGGTCTACCGCTTCGAGAGCGTCGTGAGCCTGGGCGAGTTCGGGAGGGTCTGGCCTGGGTTCAGCAATACGTAAACGCCGAGGTAGGAACAGTA
>CAWAOY010000005.1:0-31227 GCA_963783755.1 uncultured archaeon | reverse complement strand
TCGCACGGCTTCGTGGGCGCCGACGCGGAGTACCTCTGCAAAGAGGCGGCGATGAAGACGCTCCGGAGGATGCTCCCGGAGCTGAAGCTAGGGGAGGAGAGGCTTAGCCCGGAGGTCCTGGACAAGCTCATCGTGACCATGACCGACTTCGAGGGCGCGCTGAAGGATGTGATGCCCTCGGCGATGCGCGAAGTCTACCTCGAGACCCCAGACGTAAAGTGGGCAGACCTTGGAGGGCTCGAGGGCGTCAAGAGGGAGCTCCAGGAGGCCGTGGAGTGGCCGCTAAAGTTCGCCGACCTCTACACGGCGATAGGCTACAACATGCCAAAGGGCATCCTGCTCTACGGCGCGTCCGGCACGGGGAAGACCATGCTCGCAAAGGCGGTCGCGACGGAGAGCGAGGCCAACTTCATCAGCGTCCGGGGCCCGAGCTCCTCAGCAAGTGGGTGGGCGAGTCCGAGCGCGGAGTGAGGGAGGTCTTCCGCAGGGCGCGCCAGGCTGCGCCGTGCATAATCTTCTTCGACGAGATCGACGCGCTAGCGCCGACGCGAGGCATGGGAGGCGACAGCATGGTCACCGAGAGGGTGGTCAGCCAGCTCCTCACCGAGCTCGACGGCATCCAGGCAGCTTCAGGGCGTCGTCGTCTTGGCGGCGACCAACAGGATCGACATGGTAGACCCGGCGCTGGTGAGACCAGGGAGGTTCGACAAGGTCATCCCGATACCAATGCCGGACAAGGAGTCGAGGGAGCAGATACTCTCGATAACATGGAGGGGAAGCAGATCGCGAACGAGGTCAAGAAGGACCTCAAGGTGCTGGTCGACATGACCGAGGGGTTCAGCGGCGCGGACGTCGCAGCCCTCGTCAACACCGCGGTATCGATGGTGCTCCAGGAGTACGTCGCCAAGTACCCGAAGCCCGAAGACGCGAAGAAGCACCTCGACGAGGCGATAGTCACCTACCTTCCCGGAGGAGAACAGGAGTATCACGGTCTTGGGGTCCGCCATCCTGTGGATCAGTCCGGGGAACTGCTCGGGCTCGTACATCGATTTTGGTAGCTTCCTGGCCGCTTCCTCCAGGTGAATCTTCCCCCCGAGGTTCGCCGATGCCACCATGTTCTGTATCGTCATCTCCGCCTCGTTCTTGATGGGGATGCCCCCCTTCCTCAACCTCCTGACGACTTCTGCCACGGCCTTCCTTGACTGCTCCTCCGATTTCGCGCCGGTGCAGACCATCTTCCCCGAGCTGAAGATCAAGGGTAGCCGTCTTCGGGCTCTTCAGCCTGAATACAAGTCCAGGGAATTGGTCGGGGTGATACTCTACGTCGACGAAGTTCCTGGTTATCAGGTTCAGGTCGACCCTCTGGTTTATCGAGGCAGAAGCGACAACGTTCTCGATGCTTACGATTGCCTTCGTTTGGGGCACTTCGGAGGCGTGAAGTTCAGACCCTATATATACTATATATACAGTGCGCCTGGACATCCCCGTAGCCTATCAGGTCGAGGTTTCATCGCTACATGCGAGCGAGGGTCGTCCGATTCGGTCTGGCGATGACCTGGATTCTGGCTTCATCTGCTGTGGCGTCTTACTAGGTCTTTGTGCGTTTCGCAGGCTGAAACGCTCTCAGTTGCCACGACCCGGAGCTAAGCGAGTAAGACCTGACGCAGCCGCATCGAAATAGTATGAGTGAGAACGTCCCCTATCTCGTCCCTGACCACCTTCCCGCCCGCCAGGAGAAGCTGGGCGTGGAGGTAGTCGGTGTCTCCCCTTCTGGCCTTCTTGGCCAGCGACAGTTTCTTGTCTCTCAGCCACGACATTCCTCATTCAGAATGCGCTGCCGCCATATACGTATGACCCTTGTCTCATATCCTACGAGGTGGACCGAAACTGGAAAGAATTAATTACAGCGCTTGCGACTCGAGTCAGAAGTTGTCCGATAGCGCGTCAGAGGAAGAGAACCTGAGGAGGCTCTACGACCAGGCGCGCGTGCAAGGAAACAAGAAAAAGAAGAAGGAATACAAGGAAAAGATCGCCGAACTCAACCGGCGCCGCAAGTCCGAGCAACGAGAAAGCAACAGGTCGAAGGACTCACACCTATGCGTCTAGGCAGCGGTCGGCAGATGCCCGCCGAGGCGATGCGCGCGCTCGGGGTCGACGGCCCGGCCCCCGCACATCCTTATCTCGTCGCCGTCCCCGTCCTGGGGACCGTGGGCGCGCCATTTTATCCGTCGCCTGACTTTGGTAAGGAGCATGCTGGACCTGGCCGGCGTAAACTCCGACTCGCGGTCTACGACCTGGGGTGCGGGGACGGGGCGGTCGTCGTCATCGCCGCCCGGCATTACGGCGCAAGGAAGGTTGTCGGAATCGAGCAGAGTAAGAAGCTCTGCTCCATCGCCCTCGCGAAGACGAAGGGCCTCAAGAACGCGTCCATAATCGAGGCGAACTACGACGACCTCGACCTCTCAGAGGCTAGCGTGGTCACGCTCTACCAGAGTGCGAGCGAGAACGCTAGGCTGAAGGCGAAGTTCCTTAGGGAGCTCTCCGAGGGGACCACGATTGTCTCGCACGACTACCGGATCCCCGGGTGGCAGCCCACACAGCTCCGCACCTTCAAGGACCACCGCCGCGGCTACCGGGTCATCGTCTATGTGATGGGCTCCCACCTCCCCCGCCAACCGAGGACGGCCTTCGACTAGCCTTGCGCCGCTGAGATTCTTGGGAGCACCCAAGCCTCGCCCCAGGCCTTGAGGGACTGCATCACCGCCTTCGGGCGCCAAGAGTTCGCGGACCTCGCCGCCAAAGCGGCGGCGCGGAAAGCGAGCTGAGCGGCCTAGTACGCAAGCGCTCGTCGCGGCCTCTCCAAGAGGAGGGTGCTGGCACGCATACCAAACATCCTCCAAATATACTCGAGCCGTGACTTCCTTGGCGGCCTTTGAAATCAGCTGAGCGCGCTGCCGGACTCAGCACAGATTTCGCCTTGGAGTTACCTCCGAAAAGCCCGCTCACCAGCACCACTGCTCTTCTAGCGTATCTGGGCCTGGCGGATTTCGCAGCCCACATGGCATTCGCGGGAAACTACGGCTACTTCCGCGACGAGCTATACTACATCGTGAGCGGGACTCAGCACCTCTCGCTTGGCTACGTCGATTTTCCTCCCGTGACCGCCTGGGTCGCCGCCCTCCTCTACCCGCTCACCGGCGACTCGCAGTCGCGATCCACGTCCTGCCCGCCGCGGTCGAAGGCCTGCTCGTCGTCGTGGCGGGGCTGATTGCGAGGGAGCTCGGCGGCGGGCGGAGAGCCCAGCTCCTCGCCGGGATGTCCACCATGGCCATCCTCGTCCTCATCGCCGACGGCTCACAGTTCGGCCCCAACTTCCTTGACCAACTCTGGTGGTCGCTCCTCGCATACCTCGTGATCAGGATAGTCAAGCGCGGGGAGCCGAAGCTCTGGGCCTGTGTCGGGCTGGTCGTCGGGATCGGGGTTCTCACCAAGCTCACCATCATGTTCTTCGTGGGAGGGCTCCTGCTCTCTTTCCTGCTCCTTCCCTCGGCGAGGAGGCACCTTGCTCCAAATGGCTGGCCGTCGGGGGCCTCTGGCCGTCCTCCTCGTCCTTCCGATGGTCTACTGGAACGCGGTCAACGGATGGCCGATGGTCCAGTTCTACCTCTCGTTCTCGGGCGACGTGGGAGCCGGACCGCTCGGGTTCGCTGTCGGGCAGCTGACCGACCTCGACTACTTCAACATCCCGCTCCTCCTCCTCGGGCTCTACTTCTACCTCAGGTCGGACGGGGGGAGGGAGCTGCGAGCGCCCGGGGTCGCCTTCGTCCTCGTCTTTGCGCTCATGACTCTCCTCGGCATGAAGCCCTACTACCTCGCCCCGGCCTATCCCATGGTCCTCGCGGCGGGCGCCATCGTGGTCGAGAGGAGCGCGTCCTCGAGGAAGGGTGTGGCGCGCTGGTTCGGATCCAGGCCCTGGCTCGCGGCCACAATCCTCCTCGCGGTACTCCTCGCGCCTCTCTTGATGCCCATCCTACCGCCCGCGACCCTGGTCAGCGCCTACGGGGAGTCCATCCTCCAGGCCAACAACGGCGGCGCCAGCGGTGAGACGGGGCCTCTCCCGCAGAACCTCGGGGACAACTTTGGGTGGCCCAACATGGTCGCGGCCGTCGCGCAGGTCTACCGGGGTCTCCCTGCGGGCGAGCGGACTCAGGCTTGCATCTTCGCGTCGAACTACGGGGAGGCCAGCGCTGTCAACTTCCTCGGGAGAGGGATGGGACTGCCACAGGCGATAAGCGGGCACAACAACTACTACATTTGGGGCCCCGGCTCCTGCACGGGGCAGGTCCTGATCACGGTGGGAGAGCCGCTCGCGAGCGACCAGCAGGCCTTTGCAAACACGACCCTCGCGACGACAATCACGTGCAAGTATTGCATGGACCTCGAAAACAACGTACCCGTGGTGGTGTGCACGAACCCGACCTTCACGTCGCTCTCGGCAGAGTGGGCGACGGTGAAGCAGTACGACTAGCCTCAGCCAAGAGCAGAGAGTCCGGCTTTGATGAATATAATGCCAAAGGCAGGATTTAGTACCGCGGGTTCAAACCCATGGTTATGAAAGGTTCTGGAAGTCTTCGCAGAACCCGAAGCGGTGAAGGGAAGCCCGACTTCGGAACCTATCACCACTCCACGCCCAAACGCTCCGAAAGGTCAAGGGCGCTGGTCGCGCAGGGGTTTCTGGAGGCATTCGACGTGCTTCCCTTCTCCAGGGACCAGGAGGTCGGCATAATGGACCTGGGGTGCGGACTGGGGTTCCTCTCGTGCGTCTGTGCCAAGTTCTACAGACGCGCTCGCGTCACCGGTATCGACACGTTCGAGCATGCGAGCCTGAAGGGCTCGAGCCTCGAGAAAGCAAACGAGAACGCAAGGATCCTAGGACTTTCAGACAGGGTCCACTTCGAGAGAGGAGACATCCTCGCCTCCGACTACGGTGATAGGGGGTTCGACCTCTTCGTGTCCAACTTGGTCTTCCACAATCTCGGAAGGAGGCGTTTCGCAGCTTACGATCGTTTGCTGTCGTGGATGGCACCAAACTCTCACGCTTTGCTGGGCGATGCATTCCGGGAGGGGAAAGACGATATGAAATACCTGTCCAATATCTTTAGGATTGAGAAGGAGATAAAGCCCAAGATAAGCTGGGCACCCTACAAGATACTCGTCTTGTCCAAGGCTTAGATTCTCAGTCTTCTCTCCCAACCACAAAATGGTCGGTCCACGAAGTGGTTTTTCACAAGCGGTCTAGGCTTCGGCTATCCGTCGTCTCGTTCCAACTTCGAATCGAGACGACTTGAACATGCAAATATGGGTTCAAATTAGTGCCAAGGGCAGGATTTTAGAGCAGCAGGCCGAATCGCTTTGCTTCCGAGAGGAGTTGTTGCTTTAGGGACTGCGACGAGTATCTGACTATCACAGAGTTTGATTTTCTTTCCACTCTCCTACCAACCTTCACAATTGGCTTTGTGAATTGGGTGACTGGAATACCAGTTATCTTTGACCAACGAACTTCTTCGGATTTTACATCTTCTTCTGAGCATTGAACACGAGCTCGAAGTCGCTCTTCTTCGACGCCAATTGAGCGCAAGTACTCCAGGAACGCCCTCACTACTAGCTCGTTGTCATTGACGACTTCGACCTGCCGATGATTTCGCTTTGTCCCCTCGCAAATCCAGATTACCAGACCGGTTGGCGCGTTCGGTGAGGAGGCAGGAAAGATTGTTCGCGTGTCCTTGGGCGCCGAGCGGGTTGTTGCCACGCACAGTCAGCTAATCTCGGGATTTAACCGCCCACGAAGCTTCTGGAGCAGCCTGCTGAAGTCAAGCCTACGACATAGTCTAGACTGGAGGAGAATAGGAGTGCCAAGGGCAGGATTTGGACCTGCGACAGCTCGGTCTTCAGCCTCACTCACTTTCGTGTCGAGTGCTCTCCCAGGCTGCCCAGCTTCCAGAAGCTTCTGAGCTACCTTGGCACGGATTCCGCTCCCCGCCCATACTCACTTAAGTTTTCACGGGCGTCGTAGCTTGTAGCTTAATCCATTCTCACGCGTTTGTCAAGCCGATTTGCTTGGGTCTCGTCTAAGGGGTCTCGCGCTCGTCTCGTCATGATACCGCTAGGAATGCGATCATGGCACGACTACGACGAGGCGCTCATCGAGAGGGGATGCGCGATACTCGACCTGGGCTCCCTCGTCTCGTGGAGGGAGGAGCTCGACGCGATGAACGCTGAGAAGCTGGGCAGGCCGTTCGAGTTCCCAAACTCGTATATCTCCTTCCTCGCGTTCGTCAAGGTCGGGTTTGACATACCGTACAGGACGCTCGAAGGGATCACGAGGGAGCTCTCGGAGTACGTCAGGTTCGTCGAGGAGATGCACTACACCCACATGCGCAGGAGGATACTCGCCTCCATGAAGGGGAAGAAGCCCTCGGAGATGGTTGGCGCAGACGCGGACGGCGACGAGCCCATGACCATAATCGCCGACTCCACCGGCCTCTCCGTCTCGAACAAGGGGTCCTACATCGAGGACATGTGGAAGAAGGAGAAGAGGAAGTACGTCAAGCTCCACATACTCGCGGACAAGAAGACGGGGAAGATCAAGGGGTTCCGAGTCACCAGCGAGAAGACGCGGACACCAAGAAGTTCGTCCCGATGGTGAAGGAGGTCGCCAAGAAGAGGAAGGTAGCGAAGGCGTACGCGGATGCGGCGTACGACTCGAGGGGCAACTTCAACCTCCTCAGGGAGATAGGTGCCGAACCGGCCATCAGGCTGAGGAAGAACGCGAGCTTCAAGCTGATGGGCTCGAGAGCGAGGAGGGACGAGGCCATGCTCCTCGACGCCCTCGGGTACGATGGATGGAAGAGCGTGAAGGACTACGGGAAGAGGTGGCTCGTCGAGATAACTTTCTCGGCGTTCAAGAGGGTGCTTGGGAGAGACGCTGAGGGCGAGGAGGTTCCTCAGCCAGAAGGTCGAGGCGTCATTCAAGGTCATGCTGTACAACAAGTTCCTCTCCATAAGGCCGTAGGACAGAGTCAAGAACGCCAGAAGCGACACCCTCGATCGATAGAATTAAGCTACAGGCTACGGGCGTCGGAAATCCTTAACTCGACAACCCCGGCTCCCACCCTGTTTAGCCATGCCCAAGCCGGTCAAGCAAAAGTACAAGCTGTCGGAGACCTTCAACGCGCCTCTCGACTATGTCTTCAAGTGGTGCACGGACTTCCGCGAGGACGACAACAAGATGATTGGTTCGAAGACCGAGAGGAAGATACTGGAGAAGAGCCCCGAGCGCGTCATCTGGCGGGTCCGCTACAAGGACGGCAAGGGATACGCAGAGGGCGTCAGGGCCGTGTGGCTCCACCCCCCGAACTCTTGGACGCTCGACACTTGCGGGGACGGGAGAGAGGTAGGCGAGTACAAGCTAAAGGCGCTGGGAAAGTCCAAGACAAGGCTCGACATGAAGTTCGTCGTGACCTACGACAGCAAGGACGAGGTCGAGGACAAGGAAGAGTGGGAGGCGGACGGGGTCAAGCACTGGAAGATTTACAAGAAGGCCATCGAGGCCGACCTCAAGGCCGGCAGGCCTGCTGCCTGATCATCCTCTCGTAGCTGGACTCCTGGAATCCGCGCAGCGCCTTCAGGTCGAGACGCGCTCTCGCGATCGCTCCTCCGACCTTGCCTAGCCCGGACCTCAATGCCCTCTCCAGCGCGTTCTGCCGCGACAGGTCGGTGACCTCGAGGACCATACCGATCCTCTTCGCGAGGTCTCTCGCCTCGCTCAAGGGCCTTCGCCTGCTTGTCGTCGAAGACGTAGTCGTAGACCATGACCCTGCTCTTCTGGGACGGGAACAGATGGGCCGTACCAGGACATCAGGGAGTTCGGGGAGACTGCCCCGCCGCCGAATTCGGTGACCCTGGCCACCCTCTTGCTCTTCAGGACGAGCCTGATCTTGCCTTTTTCGCTTTCCAATTCTTTCACCGGAGGCCGTCGCGGCTTGCCATCGGTTAGGCTTGGTGCCGTCGCACGACGGGGTTTCAGGACCACTTCAAGCGTGGCGGCGGGTGCCGTCGCACGACGGCACTGGATTTATACCCGAGCCGCTCCTCGCGCACCAGGATGACGCTCTACGAAACTACCTTCAGGCTCCAGCACGACTGCCCCTTCAACGACCTCTCGAGGCAGCACCCCGAGCTCATAATGGCGTCCTGGTGCAACAACGACACCGACGTCCTCGAGATAACCGCGGAGGACCCGGCCGCCTTCGAAAGCCTCCGGAAGGACGTCAAGTCGATGGAGAAGGCCCTGAAGACGAAGATCGTGCGCACGTCGAACAGCAGCCGCAACGTCCAGCTCCTCATCCAGCACTGCGGTTGCGAGAACGTGCCCGCTCCCGTCAGCCCCGTCTTCGAGAAGAACAACTGCCTCGAGATCCAGCCCGCCACCTACAGGGGAGGCTGGGAATACTACCGCCTCATCTCCTTCAGCGAGAGGGACCTGCGAAAGGTGTTCGCGACGCTCGAGAAATACTGCAAGGTGGAGGTGATATCCCGTCGGCCGATACCCTCCGGGACGGTCAAGGAGACGATGCTGGTCTCGACGGCCACGCTCTTCGGCGGGCTGACGAGGAAGCAGGTGCAGGCGCTCGTCTTCGCCGTGGAGAACGGCTACTACCAGGTCCCGAAGAAGGTCACCACAGAGGAGATGGCGAGCAAGCTCAGGCTCCCGAGGACCACCTACGAGGAGCACCTGCGGAAGGCCGAGGGCAAGGTGCTACGCTCGATGGCGCCCTACATCAGCTTGAGGCCCGCCTGACTGTCTCCCGCGCGTCGATAAGAAGTAAGAGCCGACGGAGGGATTTGAGCCCTCGACCTAGTCCTTACGAGAGACTTGAGCCCACTATGGGTGGTTCGCTCTGCCAGGCTGAGCTACGTCGGCACCTGTCGCGGTCCCGGATATCCGCCGTTTTTAAACATCAGGAGGCTTTCGGTCTACTGCCTCACAAGCTTCTGGAGCGTGTGGCACGGCCCGGGTGCGCGCCTCGTTATCGGGACCTCTGCGACGTAGATGTCCCCGCCCTCGTCCAAGCATATCGAGTGGGGGGCGAAGAAGCTCCCCTGCGCGCACTTGTCCTCGCCCTCTATCTTGGCGAGGAGCTCCCCGTCTGGAGACCGCATGGTCACCCTAGGGAGTATCCTCCTGCCGTGCGCGGGGACTGAGTAGCGCGTAGGGACCGCCGGGTCGTACCCGAACTCGCAGACGACGAGGGTCCCGTCGGCGCCCGCCGAGATCCCCGTAGGGCCAGCAAAGTCCGTCCACTGCGACACGAACTCGCCCTTGAGGTCGAAGACCTGCACCCTGTTATTCTCCCTGTCCGCGACATAGAGCGTCCTGCCGCCCTGGATGAAGGCGCCGTGCGGCAGGTTGAACTCCCCGGCCCGTCCCCGGGCGCTCCCCATGAGGAGAGGAGCTCGCCGCCCGCGGAGAACCTGTGGATGCGGGCGTTCGCGTACCCGTCGCTGACGTAGAGCTCTCCCGAAGGGCCGAACGCGACGTCCGTGGGCCCGTTGAACGGGCCCGCCGAGCGCTTGATCTTGGTGTTCCTCCCGTCGCCCCCTGTGTCCGAGGGCGCGTTCGCGGTCCCGAGGGTCATCAGAAGCTCTCCCTCCGGCGTGAACTTGCGCACGGTGTGGTCGAGCAGGTCGGAGCAGAAGACGAACCCGTCGGGCGAGACGCGGACGTTGTGGGCCTTCGTGAAGACTCCTTCCCCCCAGGATGCGAGGAATTCGCCTTCGCGGTCGAAGACCATCATCGGGTGCTCCCCCCTGCTGAAGACGTAGACGCGGGAGCGCGAGTCGGTCGCGACGCCAGCGACCTCCCTGAAAGCCCAGCCCTTCGGGACTTTCGCCCAGGAGGCGTCCGCCTCATAGAGGCCGACATCAGTGACGACTCGGGTCCTCGGCAATGTCAGCGTTTTCGCCCTCGGGCTATATAATCGAGGCCGCCAAGGAGGGGTCGGACATGGAGCCACACCCTCCGGGGGCCAGCCGCCGTTCTCGCTTCTGAGAATCGCCTCTCCTAGCTATATGCAGCGGACTCGCCGTCGTAGCCACGAAAACCGGCCAACGGAGCCAAACCGTCAATGAGCCGCTTACGAGGAAGCTCGAAGCGATGGGATGGTCTAGGATTCCGTCTTGTTCTTGGCTGATGTCTGACACCAATGGGGTCCCGCGCTGCTCGCGCGGGCCAATGCGAGCCGAATTGAAAGTGCTTGAGGCAGCCCGCTTCACTGTATTCCACCAAGGCTTCATCGACGAAGCAATCGCGAACTGGCTAGAGAACTCTCCTCAGAGGGGCGCGAGCGAGTGCTCCCCACGAGTCTGTCCGAGCAGGTGGAACCGGGTCTTGAACTCCCTCCATCCAAGTTCCAGACGCGCGAGGAACGACGGTGCCTCCTCTACTGTGCTCGTGGAGTCGAAGTCTTGCGACTGCGGGGCTCCCGGTACGCTAGTGATTGGGCTAGACGGGACGATCGGGACAATTTGCTCAGGCTGCCTGCTCTCCATAGCCTTGGATGAAGACACTCCGAGTCCGCCGCAACCCTCTCACTTCCCCTGACTAGTCGCACGTCCATACCGCCTCATCACTATATAATCGGCGGCAGCCAAGGGAGGACCGGCAACAGAAATGACGAACCTCACATTGGAGCAGGCTGAAGCGTGGATCAAGAAGGCGTGCGCAAAGGCGACGCAACTCGGCGTGAAGGTGTCCGTCTACGTGGTGGACGCCGGGGGGAACCCGGTGGCCTTCGCGAGGATGGACGGGGCAGGGGTTCTCACTCCTGACATCGCTAGGGCGAAGGCCTACACCGCGATAGCATTCAAGAGCCACTCGAAGGACATCGCGGAGCGGATGAAGGACAGGCCAGCGGCCGCCCTCGGCCTCACTCAGGCCAGCGGGAACAGGGTGGTGTTTCTCCCCGGGGGTGTGCTCGCCAAGAAGGGCGAGGATATCCACGGCGCGGTCGGAGTGAGCGGCGCGTCGTCAGACCAAGACCACGAGTGCGGGTTCGAGGCCGTCTCAACGTAGAGCCGGAGCAGGCCTCGAAAGCATTTTAGAGCCTGCAAAAGGCAGCCGCACTTGCGCGGGAGTCGCCCAGCATGGCCAACGGCGTTGGACTGAGGCTCCAATCCCTTAGGGGTTCGTGGGTTCGAATCCCACCTCCCGCACCATTCAACCCACCAGCGGGAGCTGACGAGCCGCTCGAGTCCCGCATCCGAATTTCGAACAACCCTAAAATATCGGACGGCCAGTCAAAATCTCGAAGGAAAGATGAGAAGGGCAATCCCTATCGTCATTGGCGTGATACTCCTGCTGGTCGGCCTCGGATGGGCGTCCCAGGGGGCAGGAGTCATGGGGGGAAGCAGCCTGATGGACAACAACCCGACCTTCCTCTACCTGGGCGGATTCCTTGCGGTCGTGGGGATCGCGCTGGTCGCCTATGGGGCCACTATCGAAGAAGCCGCAAGTCCCCGTCGCAGTGACCTCAACCTAGGCTAAGCTGGTCGATGAGCCGACCCAGTTCCTCGACCTTCTGCAGCTGGAACCCAGGGTCCGCCGATATCAGCATTATCCTCGCCATCATGTTGAAGCAGACGATAGTGACCTTTTCCTTGACAAGGATCGCGGTCCTTATGCGCCCGTGGTACTTGTCCATGGGCGTGCTCATGCTGATGGCTATCGTCGCCTTCATGTAGACCGCCTCGGACTCGCTCCGAGGCTCTAGAGGGACCATCCCTGGCCTGCCGAACTCGGCCATCACCTTTCCGTCCGAGGTCAAGAGCACGACGAACCGTATCCTCTTGTCGAAAGAGAAGATGGAATTCGCCTTGGTCCCGAAGATGGATTGATTGGTCTCCATTCCTTGTCAGCCCTCTTCTCTAGACTGCTCCGGCCGCCTTCGACTTGATGGCTCTTTCGACGACGCTCGCGAAATCCTGCAACACCTTGTCTCGTCCGTGCTTGGCTTCCTTCAAACGGAGCTCTCTAGAGATAGCCTTCAGCAACTCCGCGCTCCCCGGGCCGAAAATCACCCGGAGGACCTTCACAAACGCGTCAGGATTGCTGGAGATCCTGTCCAGCTTCATGCCCCCGTTCAGCTCGATGAAGTAGAGGGTCGCAGCCTTCGAGGATACGCCTAGAGCGTTAATCACGCCCTTCTCCACACACTCCAGGATGGCCTGATTCCTGGATGAGACATCCTTGCCGCTCAGGCCCGCCTTGCTCCCGCCGAATGAAACACGCCCGCTATGCATGAAGACCAGTGCCAAGGACCTTTGGAGCCTCCGCAGCGAGCCGGTCCATCTGCCCAAAATTTGCGGCTTTTCGCTCTTAAGAGTTGTGCAGTCGGAATCCATCGCCCTCTTCACGCTCAACCGTCGACAGCCCGGCCATTGGCGCCGTCCTCCCTCGACGCTTATCTAAGGCACGAAAGCGGTCGTGCCGGATGAATTACACCGAGCCTCACGTCCCCACCCCGGAGGACATCATCCCGACCATGCTCTCCCTCGCCTCGGTGAAGCCCGACGAGGCCGTCTTCGACCTGGGCTCGGGAGACGCGAGGATAGTGATAGTCGCAGCTAGGGACTTCCACGCGAGGGCTGTGGGCGTGGAGACCCGGAAGCGCCTCGTGAAGGCGTCCCGCCAGAAGATCCGCGAGCTGGGGCTCTCCAAGCAGGCCAAGATAACCTGCCGAAATTTCAAGAAGGTGAGCCTTCGGAAGGTCGACGTCCTCTGCATCTATCTCTCGAGCTATACCCTGAACTTGCTGACCCCGAAGTTCGTGAAGGAGCTCAGGCCGGGCGTCAGGATCGTGAACTTCGACTATCCCATCCCTGACTGGAAGGCCACGAAGGAGATAGAGGTCGTGCCAGCGGGCTGGAAGAAGCCCCACTCGATCTACCTCTACGTGGTCCCGGCCGTGACGGCGAGCTAGCCTCACCGAGGGGCGGTCGAACGGAGGCCGTATCCCACCGCCCTGTCTGCCGAGATGTGCCCCAGCCACCCGAGGATGGGCCAGTACGGGGTCCCGATACGCCAGCCAGAACGCACCGAACACGACGCCCCACACGATGGCGCTGTGGAACGTGTTGTAGAGGTAGCTGCCCCACGCGGGCCACTCCCTCCTCTTCGAGGAGAGCCCGATGGGAATGAACGCGACCAGGTCGGGAAAGAGCATCCAGAGGACGGTAGCAGGCCAATCGAGTCCCCCCAGGCGGAGCCACCTGAAGATCGAGGAATGCCAGGATCGCGACCGTGGCGGCGGCATACTCCAGCCTGTAGAGCTTGGAGCTCGCCACCTGGAAGTCCGGCCCAAAGCCACCCTGGCTCCCCATTCGCAAATTGCGAGGCCCAGAATCGTATTAAGGCTTAGGCCGCACACGGATGCCGAGCCCTTATACATCGCGCGCCGCTGTAGGGGCGTGGTCCCCCTTCAGGTCGCGGCGGCTTGGATTTTGTGGGCGTTTGCTGCATTCATGGTCTACTTCTTCCTCTTCGGCTTGCTCTGGGGAGCGGGATACTCCCCGACCTCGAGGAAACAGCTCGAGGCCGCCGCTGGGCTGCTCCAGCTGAAGGACGGCGACACGGTTTACGACCTCGGGTCGGGTTTCGGGAGGGCGCTCATCTTCTTCGCGAAAGAATACCGCGTCCATGCCATCGGTGCGGAGGTAGACCCGCTGCGGAGGGCGATCTCCGTGTGGAGCGCGAGGAGACGTGGCGTGTCGACGAGCGTCACCGTGCTCAGGAAGAACCTGCTTGACGTCGACCTGCGCGGCTCCAACAAGGTGTTCTTCTTCCTCTCTCCTCTCCTGATGAGGAAGCTCCAGGAGAAAGTAGGGAGGGAGATGCCTCCAGGCGCTCTGGTGGTGTCCGTCGAGCACCGATTCCCGGACTGGAAGCCTGTGGAGTCTCGCGGGGACGTGCACCTATACGTGGTCCCCGCTCCGAAGACCCAGGCCTGGGCCGTTCGCTAGGGCTCTCACATCAGGGTTTCAGCGCGAAAGATCTCCCTGTCGACCGCCCGCATGAGCCCCTCCGCGCTGCATTCCTCCCGGAACGGCTTCAGGACGGTCGAGCACGTCTCCGCGAGCAGCTCGACGTATCTCTTCGCGTCGTAGACCGTCCTCTCGTCGGCCAGCTCGAACGCGACCGCCCTCCTCCCCGGGGACTTGGACTGGTAGTCCGTTATCACGTACTGCACCGCCTCCCCCGCGTGAAGCTCCACCCCCTCCCGCACCAGCTGGTCCGCGACGATGGATGTCAGCGACCGGTTCGCGTACTCCCCGGGCTTCTTCGAGAGGTTCCTCGTGAAGACGAGCCCCCCGATCGGCGCGCGGTGCTCGAGGAGGGACCTCGCGTGCTTGAGGAATATGCCTATGCACTCCTCTACCATCGCCCTCGCCTCCTCGACGCTCCCGGCCCCGGCGAGCAGCTCGAGGATCTCCAGCTGGCACTTTGAGAAGAACGCCGGCGTGTCGTGCCGCCTAGCCTCTATCCCGCGGACCTTGAGCCTCCCGTCCCTGTACGCGCCGAAGTACTGGTTGAGGACCGGGACCCCGGCGTCCACCTTCGAGGGGAGGAACGCGATCCACTTGTAGACGCCCTCGAAGGAGATCGGGAACTTCGTCTCCGCCTCTATCTCCCTCCGGAGCCTCTCGAAGTCCTCCTCGCCCGCGCCCTCCCTCTTCAGCCAGAGGGAGTCCACGATGCCGTGCATCACCCTGAATCCCCTCCTCTCGGCCACCCTCGCCGCGTCGACGAGCACCTTCCTGTCCCACGCGCAGACCCCGATGTGCGCGTCGATGCGCCCGAACTTCGCGTTGTTGAACCCGAGGTAGCCGAAGGTCGCGACGCCCACCCACTTCAGGGCGTTCCTCCTGGACTCGTAGCGCTCCCGCTCCTCGCCCTTCGTGACCTGCTCCAGCCTCTTGTACTTCATCCTCTTCTCCACTATGATCTTCACCGCCTTCGGGACTATCCCCTGCGGCCGCCTCTCGCACACGTTCCAGTCGAGCTCGGGGATCCTGTTCGCCGAGTCGGGGCAGCACGAGCACCTCACCGTCTCCGCGGAGATGTTCTTCTTCATCATGATGCTGGGAAACAAGCTGGCGAAGTCGAGCTCCCCCACCCCCTCGTGCACCCCGAGCTCCGGCTCGAAGATGAAGCCCCCGCGGTCGGCGACGAGGAGCTCCGCCCTGCTCTTGAAGCTCTCCGCGAGGACGGGCTTCCAGGGGATGAGGATCCCCTCCTTCGTCGCGTGGTAGAACTGGAGGCTCGAGAGCGCCTTCCCTATGCTCGCCCTGCTCGCCGTGTGGAGGGGGAGCCTGCACACCCTGCTCACCTCGTAGAAGCCCTCGAGCCCGCTCTCCCTGTGGACGAAGGAGCTCGTCTTGTCGAGGTGGACCCTCCCGCGGAGCTTCATCGCCGAGGGCTTGAACAGGATCTTGCCGTAGCTGAAGTAGGACGTCCCCTTCTTCGCCGGGGCCTCCAGGGCGCTCCCCTCCCTGTCGATGACGAGCTTCTCGGACGACCCCGTTGGCCGCCGCGCGCGAGACGAGGTAGGGCAGGACGAACGCGTCGCCGTCGCTTGTGAACACCAGGTCGGGGTCGAGCCTCCTGATCTCCTCGACGAGGCCGAGGATCTTGCTCCTGCTCCGACCCGCCGTCCAATGCGCGAGACCGAGCCGTCGCCGCCCTTCAGGCTGATCGACTCTATGGGGTCGGAGACCTTGGCCATCTTCCCGGACTTTCTGACGACCACCTCGATCGTCCACTGAGCGGAGCTCGGGGACCTGCGTACTGGCACGACCAGATGTCGTCCTGGATGTCCCAGCTCAGCCCGTCGGGGGTCTCCGAGACCTCGCAGTAGGCGAGGGGGAAGAGGTCGTTCTCGTAGAGATACATCTGCTCGGGGGGCACGTCCACGTTGTAGAGCCTGTAGGCCCCGAACGGCCTCGAGCGCTCGACGCCCTCCGCGAGCGGGGCGAGCTTCTTCGCGTCGTCCACGACGAGCTCGAGGACCTCGCTCTCGCTCCTGTCGGTGGCCCTCTCGTACCTCGTCACGCGCCTAGACCAGGAAAATTCCCGCCCCATCCCCTTCTCGAGGTCCGCCAGGTCCTGCCTGCTGTCGGAGGCCGCGAAGATCGAGGGCGCCCACCTGTCGACGAGCCTCCTGGTCTCGCCCCCCTCGAGCTTGAGCCACACCACCATCTTCCCGGGGCTCTCGGTGTAGAGGTCGAGTATCCACCCCCGCATCCGCTACACCGCCCCCTTCTTCCTGAGCTCCTCCATCTCCCTGGCCAGCCGGGCGATCCTCTTGTGCTGCGCGAAGAGGATGCTCATGAGCAGGGCCTCCGCGGAGAACGGCGAGGCCTTCGCGTGCATCGGCGGGATGTACTCGTAGCACTGCCTCAGCATCTCCGTGAAGAGCTCCCTGTCCTCCGCCTTGAGCGCGTCCCCGAACCCCTTCCAGCTCTCCAGCTCCTCCATGATCTCCCTGTCGGAGAGGCTCACGGGTCGCTCACCCCCGCGAGCGCCTTGAAGTGGTGGAAGGCTATGGCCATGGCCATCCCCTCGAACCTCGAGGTCCTCACCGCCGCCGAGGACGCCGAGGCGTAGAGCCTCGCGGCGTTGAGCATCTCGTCGAAGGCAGCCCTCTCTCCCTTGGGGAGCGCCCTCCTGAAGCGCCTCCACTCCTCGATCTCCTGGGCCTCCGCGATCCTGAACGAGGGGGTCGTCCTTCCCACGGCTAGCCGCCTCCCGCCTTCCTGCTGGGGTGGTTGTGGAAGAGGAGGTCGCGCAGCGTGAACCGCCGCGAGGAGGTGGCCTTCCTGAACGGGTGCTTCAGCAGCGTCCCCTCGATGGACGCGCCGGACTCCTCGAGCCCGACCAGGACGTCCGCGTGGTCGGTAATCACCCGGTCGTAGGGCGTCTTCGTGACCAGCGTCATGAACGCGAGGACCTTCTTCTCCCTCCTCACCTCCTCCAGCCCTCGCCTGGACCGCGCCCGCGAGCCTCCTCGCCTCGTCCTCGCGGAGCCCCGACTCCTCGTTGAGCATGCCCAGGACGTCGGAGAGCACGACCACCTTCGCCCCGTACTCGTCGACCACCTTCCCGAGCTGGTTCACCACCAGGTCCGCCATCTGATACATCGTGAACGCCCTGCTCGTCACCACGCGCCTCAGGGCCTTCCTCGGGGCGACCCCGTAGAGCTTGGCGTAGGAGGAGAAGAGGTAGAGGTCAGAGCGGTTCCCCCCGTCTATCAGCACGACGCTCGAGTCAGAGCCTCCCGCCTCCTTCGGGAGCTGCGCCCTGAAGCAGAGGAACTCCGCGACCGCGTTCGCGCAGCGCCCGGCGAAGGCCACCGACCAGTTCGGGTCGACGTAGTGCGCGACCAGCGCGTCGAGCGGCGCGAAGTTGAAGGAGAACCCGCGGAGGGACGCGGCGGTCTGGAACGCGACCTTCGTCTCCGCCCTCTCGCTTTCTGCGGCGTAGGCCGAGCGCGATATCTCCGACCACGCCTCCGGGATGTGGGCGGACCTGCAGGACACCCGCGCCTCGAGGGCAGAGCCGCAGCCCGGGCAGCGGTTCTCGAGGGACTCGACCGTGTCGCCCACGGGCTCGAGCGCCGCGCACACGTTCAGGATGCAGGAGCACTCGGAGCAGGAGTAGACGAACCGCTCCTTCCCGCCCTCGTCCGAGGTCTCGTAGAGGTAGTGCAGCGCTGTCCTTCTGGCGTTGGCACGACGTCGGAGCTTAATTTTTCTTATAAGCGCCGATAGCATTTCAAACAATCCCATCGGGGAACTTCGTGCGGATTCCAAGGCTGGCCCGATAGGGTTAAGAGAATCAGCACGGCAGAGCCGGCCACGAACAAAGCGCCGAAGAATGTCGACGACTACATATCCGCGGCTCCGTTGGAAGTGCGGGACAAGCTCGAGGAGGTCCGCGCGGCGATCAGGGAGGTCGCGCCGACGGCCGTGGAGAGCATCAGCTATCAGATGCCCTACTACAACTACAAAGGGCGGCTGGCCTGGTTCGGCCTGCAGAGACGGCACATCGGGCTCTACCTGCGCCCTCCGGTAATAGAGGAGCACAAGAAGGAATTGGCGGGCTACGTGACCACCAAATCGGCGGTCCACCTTCCCCTCGACAAGAAGATCCCGGTCTCACTCGTGAAGAAGCTGGTCAAGGCTCGAATGGGGAAGAACGACGCCGAGACCTTGCAAGGGCAGGAGGCCGCGCTAGGCAAAATCCAGAGGGATGGAAGTCGCGTGAGAGGCGCTTGGGGTTAAGATTCGGGACCATCGAGCAGACCGTCTTCTTCGAGGCCTCCCCGGAGGAGGTCTACGACGCCCTCCTCGACCCGAAGAAGCACAGCGAGTTCACCGGCTCCCCCGCCACCACGAGCGCGAGGAAGGGCGCGACCTTCACCGCGTGGGAGGGCTACATCACCGGGAAGAACCTCGAGCTCGTGAAGGGGAAGAAGATAGTCCAGGAGTGGAAGACCACGGAGTGGCCAGACGGCTACCCGGTCTCCAGGCTGGAGCTCACGCTCGGCGGCAAGAAGGGAGGGACCGAGCTGAAGATGGTGCACTCGAAGGTCCCTGCGGAGCAGGTCGCCAGACTACACCGGCGGCTGGAAGAGCTCGTACTGGGACCCGCTCAAGGAGTATCTCGCGAAGCGCCAGGGGAACCCAGCCGCCAAGAAGAAGGCGAGCCGGAAGAGGCCCGCCTCAAGCGCCTAGCGGCCCAGCCGGGACCGTCGGCCCCACGGTTATGGACGTCGAGTATGTCCACGTCGCCAGGAGGACCGTCGCCGCGCCTGCGAGGTCGAACGCTGCCAGAGACCCCAACTCCAGCCACTGAGTCCCCTGCGCAGGCGGCTGCTCAGAGACCACCGTGGCGAAGACCTGGTACCCATTCCCGGTCTCCCCGTTCTGCACCTGGAGAGTGACCGGCTCGCTGACGTTGGCGACCGGGGTGGACGAACTGAACTCGACGTAGACGGCTGGGTTGTCCGCCCACGTCTGCCGCCTCGCTATAGAGTAGCGGGTAGGCGCCCTCGGAGACGTTCAGCCCCACCGACGTGGTGTTGCCGCTGAAGATCCGCACAGGGACCTCTATCCTGAGCGTGTTGTATGGGACTCTCAGGACGTACACTCCCGGAAGGAGAGAGAGCGGGCGACGCCGTTCGAGTCCGTGCTCAGAGACTGCGGCGCCTCTGAGATGACGCTCGAGTTGATGGTGATCGACCTGCATCGGCCACTCGGGAACCGGCATCGACGTCTCCAGAGGCTCCGAAACGATGGCGCTAAAGTCCTGGTTCGAGAACATCCGCACCGACAGGACTCCCGTCTTAGGCAGGGGCGCATCGGCAGGCCTGATGAAATCGCGCTGCAGCGGATTAGCAAGGGTGTGGCTGTCGATGACGACCACCGAGAGAGAGGCGACGGCGATGAGGGCGACGACGGCCACGCGCGCTGACGAGCCTGGACGACCTGGCGGCGCGCAAAGTTACCAATCCCTTTCTCAGAAAGCTCAGCTCGGTGACTAAAAACGTTTCAAGGCCCCGACTCCAAGCCTTAAGTCACACCCCCCGAAAGCCGGAAGGTCGCACATGGTCAGCAACGAGCTGGTCCTGGGAGCGCTCTTGGCGCTGAACGTCGTCCTCTATGCGTCCGCTGGTCTTCGCCGCCCTGCGGCTGAGGAGGCGCAAGTTCGCGGCCTCGAGCCTCGAGCGACGCCTTCAACGGCCTCGAGCTGGCCCTCAAGGAGGCCGTCCCTGACCTCCCCTCAGGCTTCACGTGGGAGGAGGCGGTCGCGCGCCTGAGGTCCTCCGGCGTGCAGCACCGAGGGGATGGAGGGCGCCCTGAAGAGCTACGAGGCGTATCGATACGGCGGGGCTCCCCTTCCTGACCTGGACTACCGCGAGGTCGTCAACGTCGCGAACATGCTGGGCGGGATGACCCGGGGAAGCGCGGTGGAGGCGCGAGCATTGGGCGCTGAGATCAGGGACAGGGTCGTGAGCGAGGTCGGCAAGGTCGTCGTCGGCAGGGAGAGGGAGACCGACCTCCTCCTGACGTGCCTCCTCGCAAGGGGGCACGTGCTCCTCGAGGGGGTCCCGGGCGTCTCGAAGACCCTCGTCGCGAACGCCTTCTCGAAGTGCCTGGGGCTGCAGTTCAAGAGGGTCCAGTTCACGCCGGACATCCTCCCCCTCGACATCATCGGCGGCTTCATCTTCAACCTGAAGGACAGGGAGTTCGAGTTCAGGAAGGGCCCGGTCTTCACCAACATCCTCCTCGCCGACGAGATAAACCGCGCTCCCCCGAAGGTCCAGAGCGCGCTCCTCGAGTCGATGCAGGAGCTCCAGGTCACGGTCGAGGGCCACACGGAGAAGCTCCCGTCTCCCGTTCATGGTCATCGCGACCCAGAACCCGATGGAGTTCGAGGGGGTCTACCCCCTCCCCGAGGGGCAGCTCGACAGGTTCATGGTCAAGGTCAGCTTCGAGCTATCCCACCCCGGAGGTGGAGGCGGGCATCCTGAAGAGGAACCTCTCGAGCATGGACCTCAACGACGTCAAGACCGTCCTCACGGCGGGCGAGCTGGACGCGATGGTGAGGGAGGTGGACAGCGTGAAGGTCTCCGACGAGGTCCTCGCGTACCTCGCGCGGATGGCCGAGGCGACGCGGAACGAGTCCTCGCTGGTGCTGGGCGCGAGCCCGAGGGCGATGGTGCAGCTTCTCCACTGCGCCCGGGCGAGGGCGCTCCTCGACGGGAGGAAGTACGTCACGCCGGACGACGTCAAGACCATCGCGAGCGAAGTGCTGACGCACAGGCTCACGATCGACCGCGCGGCGGCGCTGAAGGGCGTGTCGCGGAACCCCGAGGCGATACTCACGGCCATACTCGACAGGGTGGAGCCCCCACGCTGACCCCGCGTGGAAGAGACTACCTCGTCGCCACGGTTCTCGTGCTGGGCGCAGCCGAGCTGCTCGACATCAAGCTCCTCCAGGTGCTCGGGGCTTCGCTCGTCGACCATGGGCGTGATCTCGGTCCTCATCTTCGAGTTCGCGACGAGGGGCGGCAGCGTCAGCGTCTCGTCGGAGGGCGGGCACGTCAGGATCATGAAGGGCGAAGAGTACGAGACCACCCTCGCCGTCGAGTCGAGGGGGAACGGCTGGATAGGCTCGACGCCGACGAGCTTCGACGTCGAGACGGGCCAGCTGATGAACGTCGAGCCCCTCCCGGACGGGATGAGGATACGCCTCAGGTTCCTCGGAAAGTACGCCGGGCAGGTCCGAGGGGGTCAAGGTCGGCATCTCCTTCACCGACCCGCTGAGGCTCTTCAACAGGCTCGACCAGACCGTGCAGAACGGAGCTCGTGCTGGACACGCATGCCCCTCTCGCTCCTCGCCCCCGAGGTCCAGAGGAGGCTGAAGGTCATCGGGTTCGGCGAGCAGCCGAGCGGCATACCCCGGACAGGGGCAGGAACTCTACAGGCTGGACGACTACAACCCCGGATACACGAAGGACATAGCCTGGAGGCGGGTGGCCGAGTCCCCCGACGAGGCTCTCATCGCAAGGGTCAGGGAGGCGAACGTGAGGGACGCCGTGAGGATAGGCGTGGTGCGCTTCGCGGAGAGGCGGAAGGACGAGCGCGCGGCGTGGACCGACATGCTCTGCGAAGCCCTTGGGGAGGTCGGGAGGGAGGTCCTCGAGACGGGCGCGACCACCATCCTCCACTACCACGGTCTGCCAGGCGACGGCGTCCGCGACGACGGGACGAGCGAGGAGGAGCGGCTTCGAGGGATGACCCAGCATCGCTGCCGAGGACATCGACGAGCTGGCCGAGGCCGTGATGTCCTGCTCCGTCGCCTCAGACTCGCGGGACATCGAGTCGGTCGTGGTCGACTCGGACCTCGTCGTCACGGGGCTCCGCGAGCTCGAGGACGAGAAGATGGCAGCGGTCATCGCCCGCGAAGCCCCTGCTCCTCGTCTACGAGAAGGCCTCGCCCTCCGCCGCCCTTCACCGACAGGGCGGTGATCTGGACGGGCAAGGAGGACCTGCTCCCGCTGATCAGGAAGACCCTCGAGAGGTAGTGCGAGACGAACAAGATCGCTCCTCGCGTGCATGCGCCGCGGTCGGCGTCTCGCTCTACTTCCTCTACGCGCTCTCGGTCGTCCAGTTCCTGCAGCACCTCGACGCTGTCCAGCATCAGCCTCGTCGAGCTGCTCGTCATCCTCACCCAGGCTGTTGAGGCTCGCTCGGAGTCGCCGCCTACTACCGGGGAGGCCGGCCAGGGCGGACGTGCTGCTCGTCCTCTTCTCCCTAGAGACGTTCGTGGTGATGGGCCTCATCGCGCTTTCCCTCGCCACGCCTGACGCGTTCTATGGCCAGCTGGCGGGGACCATCTTCTCGACCTGGATTGCCGCCCTCTTCACCGTCCTCCCCTCCTACCTCATCTTCGCCGTCGTCACCCAGATGGCGCGGAACCGGAGCCTCGTCGCCGTCCTCCTCCCTGTCGCGCTGGAGCTAGGCATGCTGGTCTTCATCGCCACCACCCTTCAAGGATTCGCGGGGCACCTTCACCTTCGCGCGACTTCTTCGACTTCCTGGTCTCCGCCACCAAGATCCGAGGTCGCTGCGCGCGCCATCCCGGCGCTCCCCGCGCTGTCAGTCGTGGTCCCCTCCGTGGCGGTGTACTGCTCCCTGCTCGTCTACGCGACCATCCCAACGCCGACGAGCGTGGTCCAGCCCAAGGTGAACTTCGTCCTTCCACTGCTGAGCGCCGCGGTCTCGCTCGGATGGGTGTATGCCGCGGTCCTTGATGCTCCCGAATTCGCTTTTATCCTTCACCGTCCCGGGATTCATACTTGTCGCCGTCCTTTGGGGATACATGCGCCGCTAGGACGAAGACCGCGGCGACGCTCTCGCTGCTCGGGCTTCTCCTCACCATGATCGCGTTCCAGCCCGGCGTCGCGGAGCAGGCCTCCGCAGCGGCCAACTCGACGTCACCGATCCTCTCTCTCCCTCGGGTTCAGCCCTTCGAGCCTCACTCCCGGTCTCGGGCGGGACCCCGGTCTACACCGTCGGAGAGACGATCTGGGCGGAATCGGGCTACAACTACTCGGTCGCCCTCTCACTGGCGTATGCCGGGCCGTCCTCGAGTGTATCTTTTGGAGCCGTAGCCGCCCAGTTGAACCTGGACCCCCGGGTGGTCACTCCGGTCCACACCTTCACGCAGGCCGACCCTGACGGCGTCTGGAGCATCACTCTCCGCAGCGCAGAAGGCCCCGTCGTCGTCACTGTCCGTTTCGTGAACTTGGCAGACCATCTTCCCGTCCTCCTCGGCCCCCTCCAGTACTCGCTCGACGGAGGCAACCTGTCCATCTCGGCTAAGCGAACCTCGCGGACTCCTACGACCAGGAGGTCTGCGCGGCAGGCAGCGCATCGGGGGTTCCCATCGAGATTGCCCTCCCTAGGGACATGGGGGAGTTGGGAAGCATCGCGCTGACCCCGGGGACCCCGTTCGGGGTCTCGACCCTCGGAGTCCTCCAGCCGATATCATTCTGGTTCGAGCTCTACCACACGTACGCGCTGGACGCAGGGGGGCACCAACAACTTCGTGGCCGACAACCTGATGGCGGCGCAGTCGCAGCCGCTCGACGTCATCTCCGACGGACCAACGACGACCACGCTCTCGTGGAGCGCGCCCCTCAGGGCCGGGAGGTATGACCTCAGGGCCTACTTCCAGAACTCGACGAACCTGGAAGTCTTCCAGAGCAGGGTCCTCATCCTCAACGACTCGTCCTGGGTCTCGCTCTCCAGCGCGTGCCTTCCCCAGCGAGGTCCAATCGTCGGGCATCTCCTATTCCGGGAGCCTGACGGCCGGCCAGGCTGGCTGGCCTAGGACTCTCTACTACATGTATCGCACGTCGGGGGTCGAGGCCGTGGTCGCCTATCCCGTGAGGGCGAACATCTCCAGCGTGAACTTCGAGGCGTCTCCTTGGAACGCGTCGCTCCAGGACGTCGAGGTCAGCGTCACCCACTCCTCAGATGTCCTCCAGACCAGCCACGGAAGGCGGCTCACTCTTCGTCCTCGCATCCGGGTATCCGGCCCAGCTCAACTACTCCTTGGACATCGGAGGGGCGCCCGACGTCGCCCAAGGCGCGTTGACCACGGACGGGCGCTATTCGACCCAGACCCTAAAGGTGAACTTGGCCGAGCTGACCGTGCACCTCCTCAGCGGCCAGAGCTCGCCCTGCGACCCTTGAGGTGTCAGGCTCGCAGGGCGTGAACGTCACCCGCGGCCCCGTCGGGAGCAATCAGCACGGCGTCCTTCTTCCTTCCGACCGGCTCCTACACCGTGACGGCCTCGCAAGCAGGCGAGTCCCAGAGCGCCCAGGTCGGCCTGACCGACGGCTTCGCGGCGTCTGTCACGCTCAACTTCGGCGCCTATGTGGGTCTCGAGACCGTCCTTGCAGTCACGGCGGCCATCGCGGTGGTCGCGAACGTCCTGGTCTGGACCTTCCGCTCGAGAGGCGCGAGGTTGAGGCTAGCCAACCGCGCGAAGCGCTGATTCGTCAACACCTCCCAAGACCGCTGCCCGAACGGTCTCACCCTTGACGAGGCGCCAAGCAGCTTCGCCGTCCTCTACGACGTTATCTTCGTGCCCAGCATCTCCAAGAACGCGCGAAGCAGCTCCGGATGACCGGGCCAGGCGGGCGTGCTCGTGAGGTTGCCGTCCATGGTGGCGTTGGAGAAGGTCGAGTTCGGCGCGACCCACTTGGCGCCGGCCCTCTTGACCTCGGGGGCTATCGCAGGATACGCGGTGAGCTTCCTCCCGTCAAGCATTCCCGCGGCCGCCATGACCTGGGGGCCGTGGCAGAGCGTGCCCATCGGCTTGTCGGCTTTGTCAAAGTAGCGGACCATGTCGAGCACCTTCTCGTTCAGCCTCAGGTACTCCGGGGCCCTTCCCCCGGCAGAAACAGCGCGTCGTATTCTTCGGGTTTGACCTTGTCGAAGTCCGCGTTGATTGCGAAGTTGTGCCCCCTCTTCTCGCTGTAGGTCTGGTCGCCTTCGAAGTCGTGTATCGCGGTCTTCACGGAGCTGCCGGGCTTCTTCCCGGGGGAGACCGTGTGGACAGTGTGTCCGGCCATGGTCAGGATCTGGAAGGGGACCATCGCCTCGTAGTCCTCGACGAAGTCTCCGACAATCATCAGCACCTTCTTTGGCATGAGCGGCGAGTTTCCCTTCGAAACTTAAAAGGAATTCGAGGCTCGGAGCTTAGCCTTAAATCGTGGGCTTCCGACTCGACCGGCCGAAAATGCGAGGGACGAAGAAGCCCAACCGGCTTATCAACGAGAAGAGCCCCTATCTGCTTGAACACGCCTACAATCCCGTGGACTGGTATCCGTGGGGAGACGAGGCCTTCGCGAAAGCAAGGAGGAGGACAAGCCGATCTTCCTCAGCATCGGGTACTCCACCTGTCACTGGTGCCATCGTGATGGCCCAGGAGTCCTTCGAGGACGAGAAGATCGCGGCGATCCTCAACGAGAAGTTCGTCCCGATCAAGGTCGACAGGGAGGAGAGGCCGGACCTCGACGAGATCTACATGAAGGCCGTCACGACGCTCACGGGCCAGGGGGGCTGGCCGCTCTCGGTCTTCCTCACGCCCGACCTGAAGCCCTTCTACGGGGGGACGTACTTCCCGCCCGTCCCGAGGCACGGCCTTCCGGGCTTCCCCGAGGTCCTGAACTTCATCGCGGACACGTGGAAGACCAAGCGGCAGGAGGTCGTCCAGAGCTCGGAGGAGATAACCAAGGCGATCAGCGACGGCTACGCGCTCAAGGCGAGGGGACGCTCTCGAAGGTCCTGCTGGACAACGCCTACGCGGTCGTCCTCTCCGCCCACGACTCGCAGTTCGGGGGGTTCGGCCGCCCGCCGAAGTTCCCGCTCCCGAGCTACCTCGGGTTCCTCCTGCGCTACAACGCCCGGACGGGCAAGGGGTCCGCGCTCAGCCCGGTCATGAAGACGCTCGACGCGATGGCCGACGGGGGCATCCACGACCACCTCGCGGGGGGCTTCCACAGGTACTCGACCGACAGGTACTGGCTCGTCCCCCACTTCGAGAAGATGCTCTACGACAACGCGCTGCTCGCGAGGGTGTACGCCGACGCCTACCGCGCGACCCGCATGAGGAGGTACGCCGCGACCGCGAGGGACACCCTCGACTGGATCCTCGAGGAGATGACGTCCCCCGAGGGCGGCTTCCTCTCCGCCGCAGGACGCGGACACCCCCGAGGGCGAGGGCTACTACTACACCTGGACGCCCGCGGAGGTCTCCGAGGTCCTCGGGAAGGAGGACGGCGCGATCTTCTGCGAGCACTACGGCGTCTCGCCCGAGGGGAACTTCGAGGGCGGGCGGTCGATCCTCAACGTCACCGCCACCGCCGAGAAGGACCGCCGCAAGCTCGGGCTCACGGTCGACCAGGTCGAGGAGGCCCTCGGGAGGGGCCGGGACGCCCTGCTCAAGGCGAGGAGGGAGAGGAACCGCCCGCGCGTCGACGACAAGGTGCTCGCCTCCTGGAACGGGCTCGCCATCTCCGGCTTTGCGTGCGCCTACCAGGCCTCCAGGACGAGAGGTACCTCTCGGCGGCGACGAGGAGCGCCGACTTCATCCTGACGAAGCTGGTCAAGAAGGGGACGAGCCCGATGCTCCAGAGGAGATACAGGGACGGGGACGTCGCGATCGAGGGAAACCTGGAGGACTACTCCTTCCTGATAGCAGGCCTGCTCGACCTCTACGAGGCCTCCTTCGAGAAGAGGTGGATGTCGGCGGCGATCATGCTCGCCGAGGAGATGACCAGCGTCTTCTGGGACGCCGAGCGCGGGGGCTTCTTCCTGACGCCTCCCGGCGGGGAGATCGTGGCGATCAAGGAGGGCTACGACGGGCCCACCCCGTCGGGGAACTCCGTCGCCGCCCTCGACCTCCTCCGCCTCGCCGAGTTCACGGGCAACCAGGACTTTCAGGGAGATGGCCGAGACGACGCTGAAGCTCTTCGCGGACGCGATGGAGTCGACGCCCACCGGCTACCTGGAGATGCTCGCGGCCGTCGACTTCTCCTTCGGCTCCAAGGAGGTCGTCGTCGCGAGCGGCTGGAGGCCCGACGAGCTCAACGCCATGGTCAGGGAGATCCAGACGCGCTACCTCCCGACCAAGGTGCTCGCTCCTGGCCGACGGCGACCCCGCGACGGCGCAGCTGACCGAGGGCAAGGGGAGCATCAAGGGGATGCCGACCGTCTACGTCTGCGAGAACTTCGCGTGCAAGGCCCGGTCACGGAGCGTCGAGGCTCTGAAGACGGCAGCTCGACGCGATGCCCGCCGGAGGCGCATAGGCGCGTGAGAGCGCCTTGAAGGCGGCGGTCCTGGTAGACTCGGAGAGGCCGAAGGTGAGCGAGAGCGAGGTCGTCTCCATACTGAAGAAGTCGGGGATAGAGCACTCCGCGGCCAACCCGGCCTTCGGGGTGGTCGTGGGCGGCGACGGGCTCTTCAGCTACCAGGGAAGGCAGCTCGGCATCCCGCTCCTCTTCGTCGGGACCAAGTCGCGCAGGCCCACGGACTCCAAGGCCCGCCTCGCCGAGGTCTACCTCACCGGCCTGGAGGCCGCGCTCCGCGAGGTGAAGGCGGGCAGGTACACCGTGGTCAAGCACAGGCGGCTCGAGGTCTCGATCAGCGGGGGCGAGTTCCGGGGCGAGATCTTCACCGACGTCTCGCTCGAGAAGGGCGCCGACAGCAACTGCATCCGCTACACCGTGAACGTGCGCGGGAAGGGGTCCGATTTCACGGACTCGGCGGTCTCGAACGGCATAGTCATCACGACCGCGGCGGGCTCCACCGGCTACTACTCCTACCTCGACAAGCTCGACCAGGGCGACCGGCTCGAGCCCGAGAAGTTCACGGTGATCGGGCAGGACGAGGTCGGCGTCTGCCACATCGCCCCCACCTACACCTCGAGGGAGAGCGCGAGCTGCACCCGCTCCGCTACACGGTCCCCTGGGGCTCCAGCTTCAGGATCAGCCTGATGCGCGACGCCGACGCGCACCTCTTCGGCGTGACGAGGTCGAGGAAGGGCCTCAGGATCACCACGCAGGGACACCGTCGAGGTCGGCCCGAGCAAGAACACCACGAACGTGATCCGGCTGACCTCCCGCCACCGCCCGCACGGCTCGCCCCTGGAGTGACGAGCCTCGGCCTACGCGGTCTTGGCCAGGAGGCTGACCATCTGCTCCGGGCTCGCGACCAGCGGCGTCGAGTCGAGCTGGACCTTCACGCTCTCCTGGTCCTTCAGCCCGTTCCCAGTGCAGATGCAGACGACCGTCGCGTCCTTCTCGATCTTGCCCATCAGCTTCTTCAGCGCCGCTATCGGGACGGCGCTCGCCGGCTCGACGAATATCCCCTCGCTCGAGGCGAGGTCCATCCTCGCCGCGATCGTCTCCTCGTCCGTCACGGCCAGCGCCATCCCCTTCGAGTCCCTGATCGCGGCGAGGGCCTTCTTCCATGAGGCGGGGTTGCCTATGTTTATCGCGGACGCGATCGTCTTCGGCTGGACGGCTATGACGGAGTCGCTGCCGTGCTGGAACGCCTCGACTATGGGCTGGGCTCCGGCCGCCTGCACCCCGACCATCTTCGGCAGGGAGTCTCGATATCCCCCACTCCTTCAGCTCCTTGAACCCCTTCCAGATCGCGCTGATGTTGCCCGCGTTCCCCACGGGGAGGACGACGTAGTCGGGGACCCTGAACCCGAGCTGCTCGTATATCTCGTAGGCGTTGGTCTTCTGCCCCTCTATCCTGTAGGGGTTGACCGAGTTCATGACGGAGAGCTCCTTGATCTCGGCGGCGACCTTCAGCGTGATGGCGAGCGCCGCGTCGAAGTCGCCCTCGACCCTGATTATCTTGGCGCCGTAGGCGTACACCTGCGCCAGCTTGCCCGACGCGACCTTCCCAGCCGGGACGGTCACCATCGCCGTGACCCCCGCCCTCGCGGCGTAGGCCGCCATGGAGGCCGCGGTGTTGCCCGTCGAGGCGCAGATCAGGAGCTTGGAGCCTCCCTGCACCGCGCGGGTGACCGCGACCGTCATCCCCCTGTCCTTGAAGGAGCCGGACGGGTTCTGCCCCTCGTTCTTGACGTGGAGCCTCTTGAGCCCGAACTTCGCCCCGATCCTGCTCACCAGGACGAGGGGCGTGTGCCCCTCCGAGAGGGAGACCGCCTTCACGTCGGGCTCGAGCGGGAGCGCCTTCCTGTACCCCCAGATGCCCGGCTGCGTCGTCTCGCCGTAGAGACCGGTCCTGGAGACCGGGCCGTCCTTCACCAGCTCGAGGAGGTTAGAGCACTTGCTGCAGACGTAGCTCCTCACGTCGTCCTCGTAGATCGTCCCGCATCCGACGCACCTCTGCGTCCACCCCTTAGCTACTCTTGACAACTCTCGCTCCCTTCCCGATCCGCGTGACATATCCGCTCGACTTGACCCCTTCCTGCCCGAAGGCCGCGAGCATCGCCTCCAGGACCTTCTTGGGCTGCGCTCCGCTTCTTGTCGACTATCGCCAGCATCGAAGGTCCCGCGCCGCTGATGCAGACCCCCTCCGCCCCCGCGTCCATCGCCCGCGACCTGACGCGGTCGTAGCCCGGAATCATGGTCTTCCTCGCCTGCTCCACAGCCTTGTCGGTCATGCCCTTGCCTATCAGCTTGATATCCTTCTTGGCGAAGCCCGAGACCATCAGGCTGGCGTTCGCGACGTTCGAGACCAGCGTCTCGAGCGGGACGGACTCCGGCAGGAGAGACCGCGCGTACTCCGTCTTCCTGCTGGGGAGGCTGACGACGGGCGTGGCGACGCACACCGCCAGCCCCGGCGGAGGGTCGAACCTGACCGCGGTCGGCCTCTCGCCCTCTCCTCCCCTCACGACCACGAACCCACCGAGGATGGAGGCCGACACGTTGTCGTAGTGCGGGGACCCGGAGGTGGCCCCCTCGCCCTTGCCCGCGTAGAATATCAGCTCGTCGGGGGCGAGGCCCAGCCCGAGGAGCTCGTTCATCGCCACCGCGGCCGCCGCGGCCGACGCCCCGCTGCTCCCCATCCCCAGCCCTATCGGGACCCGCTTCTCGAGCTCCAGGACGATCTCTTTCTTGACCCCGAGACCGCTTCGCCATCTCAAGGCAGACGACGCAGGCGCCGTTCTCGGCCTCCATCTTCGGGACCTCGAGGCCGCTGACCCTCGCCATCCTGACAGAGGCCGCCCCCCCTCCTGAGCCGCTTCCCGAGCCGCAGGCGGACGCTGTCTCTGGGGCTGTCGAGGGCGAGTGCGAAGACGTCGAAGCCCGGGCCGAGGTTGGCCGAGGAGGCGGGGGCTTCGACCCGGATCTGGTCCAAATTTGCTTGCTGCAGAGGCTGGACGTTGATTATATGAAGTGTGTTTCTCAGCGGGGCGTTCAACGCCGCCTCGTCGGGCGTTTCTGCTTTGTCTCAAGATGCGCGTTGGGCTCACATAGAATACTTTACAGCTAACATATGCGACGTCATCTTTCAGGTGAGAAAGCGGACAAATACGACGCTCATCACATTCCGCCCTTTCGCTGGTTCCACGAGTCGCCGCGCGAGTCTAGGTCGCACTTCTTTGGTCATGGTCCTCCTTGCCTCCTCTATCGGCCTCGCAATCTTGCCGAGCGTCACGAGCAGCTTCCTCTTCTTCAAGCAGCCGGACCGAGCACCCTCCCCGGCAAGACGCTGGTGTCCCGCACCCCCCACTGGCGCCAAGGGACCCGATGACATTACCATTCTTGCCGACCAAGGGGCCTCGTGGCGGAAAAGCTCTGATTTGGACGGCGTTCCAGAACGGGATCAACCCTGACGGCACCGCAGGCACGACTGGCGGCCCGACGCAGAGGCACTGTCGCCGGGTACGACCCGTCAACCGGCGCCCTCGTACGGACCATCTTGGTGAACGGGAAGGTCGACGGCTTCCGGCCGCCGAACCAAGATTGCACGCCCTCGTCGCCACCGTCAACGAGGAAGACCTTCATTCAGCGTTCGACCTGATATACCCGGCAATCGGCGCCGT
>CAWAOY010000004.1:0-191629 GCA_963783755.1 uncultured archaeon | reverse complement strand
GGGGCTATCGCAGGATACGCGGTGAGCTTCCTCCCGTCAAGCACTCCCGCGGCCGCCATGACCTGGGGGCCGTGGCAGAGCGTGCCCATAGGCTTGTCAGCTTTGTCAAAGTAGCGGACCATGTCGAGCACCTTCTCGTTCAGCCTCAGGTACCTCCGGGGCCCTTCCACCCGGCAGAAACAGCGCGTCGTATTCTTCGGGTTTGACCTTGTCGAAGTCCGCGTTGATGGCGAAGTTGTGCCCTCTTTTCTCGCTGTAGGTCTGGTCGCCTTCGAAGTCGTGTATCGCGGTCTTCACGGAGCTGCCGGGCTTCTTCCCGGGGGAGACCGTGTGGACAGTGTGTCCGGCCATGGTCAGGACCTGGAAGGGGACCATCGCTTCGTAGTCCTCGACGAAGTCTCCGACAATCATCAGCACCTTCTTTGGCATGAGAGTTGAGTCTCCCTTCGAAACTTAAAAGGAATTCGAGGCTCGGAGCTTAGCCTTAAATCGTGGGCCCTCGAACAAACCGGTCGAAAATGCTGGGGGCGAAGAAGCCCAATCGGCTTGTCAACGAGAAGAGCCCCTATTTGCTCGAGCACGCCTTCAACCCCGTCGACTGGCACGCCTGGGGAGACGAGGCGTTTCGCGAAGGCGAAGGCAGGGGACAAGCCGATCTTCCTCAGCATCGGGTATTCGACCTGCCACTGGTGCCACGTGATGGCCATGGAGTCCTTCGAGGACGTGAAGACCGCGGCGATCCTCAACGAGAAGTTCGTGCCCATCAAGGTCGACAGGGAGGAGAGGCCTGACCTGGACGAGATCTACATGAAGGCGGTCACGACGCTCACGGGCCACGGGGGCTGGCCGCTCTCGGTCTTCATCACACCCGACCTGAAGCCCTTCTACGGAGGGACGTACTTCCCTCCCGTCCCGAGGCACGGCCTCCCGGGCTTCCCCGAGGTGCTGAACTTCATAGCGGACACGTGGAAGACCAAGCGGCAAGAGGTCGTCCAGAGCTCGGAGGAGATAACCAAGGCGATCAGCGACGGCTACGCGCTCAGGGCGGAGGGGGCGCTCTCGAAGGTCCTGCTGGACAACGCCTACGCGGTCGTCCTCTCGGCGCACGACTCGCAGTTCGGGGGGTTCGGCCGCCCGCCGAAGTTCCCGCTACCGAGCTACCTCGGGTTCCTGCTTCGCTACAACGCCCGGACTGGCAAGGGGTCCGCGCTCGGCCCGGTCATGAAGACGCTGGACGCCATGGCCGACGGGGGCATCCACGACCACCTCGCAGGGGGTTTCCACAGGTACTCGACCGACAGGTACTGGCTGGTCCCCCACTTCGAGAAGATGCTCTACGACAACGCGCTGCTCGCGCGGGTGTACGCGGACGCCTATCGCGCGACCCACATGATGAGATACGCCGCGACCGCGAGGGACACCCTCGAGTGGATCCTCGAAGAGATGACGTCCCCCGAGGGCGGCTTCTTCTCCGCGCAGGACGCGGACACCGCCGAGGGCGAGGGCTACTACTACACCTGGAAGCCCTCCGAGGTCTCCGAGGTCCTAGGGAAGGAGGACGGCGCGGTCTTCTGCGAGCACTACGGCGTCTCGCCTGAAGGGAACTTCGAGGGAGGCAGGTCCATCCTCAACGTCACCACGACCGCCGAGAGGACCGCCAGCAAGCTCGGGCTGACGGTCGACCAGGTCGATGAGGCCCTCGGAAGGGCCGTGACGCCCTGCTCAAGGCTAGGAGGCGAGAGGAACCGCCCGCGCGTCGACGACAAGATACTGGCGTCCTGGAACGGGCTCGCAGTCTCCGGCTTTGCGTGCGCCTACCAGGCGCTCCAGGACGAGAGGTATCTCTCGGCAGCGACGAGGAGCGCCGATTTTATCCTGACGAAGCTGGTCAAGAGGGGGACGAGCCCGATGCTCCAGAGGAGATACAGGGACGGGGACGTCGCCATCGAGGGAAACCTGGAGGACTACTCCTTCCTGATCGCGGGCCTTCTCGACCTCTACGAGGCCTCATTCGAGAAGAGGTGGATGTCGGCGTCGATCATGCTCGCCGAGGAGATGACCAGCGTCTTCTGGGACGCCGAACGCGGGGGCTTTTTCCTGACGCCTCCCGGCAGAGAGATCGTGGCGATCAAGGAAGGCTACGACGGGCCCACCCCGTCAGGGAACTCCGTCGCCGCCCTCGACCTGCTCCGCCTCGCCGAGTTCACAGGCAACCAAGACTTTCGTGAGATGGCCGAGACGACCCTGAAGCTCTTCGCGGACGCGATGGAGTCGATGCCCACCGGCTACCTCGAGATGCTCGCGGCCGTCGACTTCTCCTTCGGCTCCAAAGAGGTCGTCATCGCGAGCGGCTGGAGGCCCGACGAGCTCAACGCCATGGTCAGGGAGATACGGACGCGCTACCTCCCGACGAAGGTGCTCGTCCTGGCCGACGGCGACCCCGCAACGGCGCAGCTGACCGAAGGCAAGGGAAGCATCAAGGGGATGCCGACGGTCTACGTGTGCGAGAACTTCGCGTGCAAGGCTCCGGTCACCGACGTGGAGGCTCTGAGACAGCAGCTCGACGCGATGCCCGCCGGGGGAGGCGCATAGGCGCGTGAGAGCGCCATGAAGGCGGCGGTCCTCGTGGATTCGGAGAGGCCCAAGGTGAGCGAGAGCGAGGTCATCTCCATACTGAAAAAGTCGGGGATAGAGCACTCCGCGGTCGACCCCGCCTTCGGCGTGGTCGTGGGTGGCGACGGGCTCTTCAGCTACCAAGGAAGACAGCTCGGCATCCCCCTGCTCTTCGTGGGAACGAAGTCCCGCAGGCCCACGGACTCCAAGGCTCGCCTCGCCGAGGTCTACCTCACCGGCCTGGAGGCCGCGCTCCGCGAGGTGAAGGCGGGCCGGTACACCGTGATCAAGCACAGGCGCCTCGAGGTCTCGATCAGCGGGGGCGAGTTCCGGGGCGAGATCTTCACCGACGTCTCGCTCGAGAAGGGCGCCGACAGCAACTGCATCCGCTACACCGTGAACGTCCGGGGAAAGGGGTCGATTTCACCGACTCGGCCGTCTCGAACGGCATAGTCATCACGACCGCGGCGGGCTCTACCGGCTACTACTCCTACCTCGACAAGCTCGACCAGGGCGACCGGCTCGAACCCGAGAAGTTCACGGTGATCGGTCAGAACGAGGTCGGCGTCTGCCACATAGCCCCCACCTATACCTCGAGGGAGAGCGCGAGCCTGCACCCGCTCCGCTACACGGTCCCCTGGGGCTCCAGCTTCAAGATCAGCCTGATGCGAGACGCAGACGCGCACCTCTTCGGCGTGACGAGGTCGAGGAGGGGGTTGAGGATCACCACGCGGGACACGGTCGAGGTGGGCCCGAGCAAGAACACCACGAACGTGATCCGGTTGACCTCCCGCCACCGTCCGCACGGCTCGCCCCTAGAGTGACGGACCGGGCTACGCGGTCTTCGCCAGCAGCCCGACCATCTGCTCCGGGCTCGCGACCAGCGGTGTCGAGTCCAGCTGGACCTTCACGCTCTCCTGGTCCTTCAGCCCGTTCCCGGTGCAGATGCAGACGACGGTCGCGTCCCTCTCGATCTTGCCCATCAGCTTCTTCACCGCCGCTATCGGGACGGCGCTTGCCGGCTCGACGAAAATCCCCTCGCTCGACGCGAGGTCCATCCTCGCAGCTATGGTCTCCTCGTCCGTCACGGCCAGCGCGGTCCCCTCTCGAGTCCCTGATCGCCGCGAGGGCCTTCTTCCAGGAGGCGGGGTTGCCTATGTTTATCGCAGACGCGATGGTCTTCGGCTGGACGGCTATGACGGAGTCCCTGCCGTGCTGGATCGCCTCGACTATCGGCTGAGCTCCGGCCGCCTGCACCGCGACCATCTTCGGCAGGGAGTTGGATATCCCCCACTCCCTCAGCTCCTTGAAGCCCTTCCAGATGGCGCTGATGTTGCCCGCGTTCCCCACGGGAAGGACGACGTAGTCGGGGACCCTGAACCTCAGCTGCTCGTAGATCTCGTAGGCATTGGTCTTCTGCCCTTCTATCCTGTAGGGGTTCACCGAGTTCATGACGGAGAGCTCCTTGATCTCGGCGGCGACCTTCAGCGTGATGGCGAGCGCCGCGTCGAAGTCCCCCTCCACCCTGATTATCTTCGCGCCGTACGCGTACACCTGCGCCAGCTTGCCCGACGCGACCTTCCCCGCCGGGACGGTCACCATCGCAGTGACCCCCGCCCTCGCCGCGTAGGCCGCCATCGAGGCCGCGGTGTTGCCCGTCGAGGCGCAGATCAGGAGCTTGGAGCCTCCCTGCACCGCGCGGGTGACCGCCACGGTCATCCCCCTGTCCTTGAAGGAGCCCGAGGGGTTCTGCCCCTCGTTCTTGACGTGGAGCCCCTTGAGCCCGAACTTCTCCCCGATCCTGCTCACCAAGACCAGGGGCGTGTGCCCCTCCGAGAGGGAGACCGCCTTGAAGTCAGGCTCGATCGGGAGGGCCTTCCTGTATCGCCAGATGCCGGGCTGCGTGGACTCGCCGTACAGCCCGGTCCTCGAGACCGGGCTGTCCTTGACCAGCTCGAGAAGGTTTGAGCACTTGCTGCAGACGTAGCTCCTCACGTCGTTCTCGTAGATCTTCCCGCATCCTACGCACCTCTGCGTCCACCCCTCAGCGACTCTTGACAACTCTCGCTCCCCTCCCTATCCGCGTGACATAGCCGCTCGACTTGACCCTCTCCTCCCCGAAGGCCGCGAGCATCGCCTCCAGGACCTTCTTGGGCTGGCTCTGCTTTCTCTCGACTATCGCCAGCATGGAAGGTCCCGCCCCGCTGATGCAGACCCCCGCCGCCCCGGCGTCCATCGCCCGAGACATGACTCGGTCGTAGCCCGGGATCATGACCTTCCTCGCCTGCTCCACCGCCCTGTCGGTCATGCCCTTCCCTATGAGCTTGATATCCTTCTTGGCGAAGCCCGAGACCATCAGGCTGGCGTTGGCGACGTTCGAGACCAGCGTCTCGAGCGAGACGGACTCCGGAAGGAGAGACCGCGCATACTCTGTCTTCCTGCCGGGGAGGCTCACTACCGGCGTCGCGACGCAGACGGCCAGCCCCGCCGGGGGGTCGAACCTGACCGCGGTCGGCCTCTCGCCGGCACCTCCCCTCACGACCACGAACCCCCCGAGGATGGAGGCGGTCACGTTGTCGTAGTGCGGGGACCCGGACGTGACAGCCTCGCCCTTACCCGCGTAGAAGATCAGCTCGTCGGAGGAGAGCCCCAGGCCCAGGAGCTCGTTCATGGCGACCGCGGCGGCCGCGGCGGATGCCCCGCTGCTCCCCATCCCCAGCCCAATCGGGACCCGCTTCTCGAGCTCCACGAAGATCTCCTTCTTGACTCCCGAGACCTTTGGCCATCTCGAGGCACACCACGCAGGCCCCGTTTTCGTGCCTCCATCTTGGGGACCTCGAGGCCGGTGACCCTCGCCATCTTGACGGACGGCGCCGCGCCCTCCGGAGCCGCTTCCAAGCCGCAGGCGGACGCTGTCTCTGGGGCTGTCGAGGGCGAGTGCGAAGACGTCGAAGCCCGGGCCGAGGTTGGCCGAGGAGGCGGGGGCTTCGACCCTGATCTGGTCCAATTCTGGTTGCTGCAGAGGCTGGACAGTTGATTATATGAAGTGTATTTCCCTGCGGGCCTCCCGAAGACCCGTCGAAAGTGACGACGAGTATGCGGGCTCACATAGAATACATGACCGCACGTGGACGACATATTCCAGGTGAGAACGCGACAAATACGTCGACACGTGTTCCACACCAATGAGTTTCCTGCGTCACCGCTAAGAGCCTAGGTCGCGCTTTCATGGTCATCGTCCTCCTTGTTTCCTCGATTGGTCTGGCGATTCTGCCTAGCGTCGCGGCATCTTCTTCCTCTTCGAGCGTCTCAGGGCCGAGCACCCTCCCCGGCACCACTCTGGTGTCGGCCCCACCGACCGGCGCCAAGGGGCCTGACGACATCACCGTGATGGCCGTCCGCGGCCTCGACGGAGGAAGAGCGCTTATCTGGACCGCGTACCAGAACGGGATCAACCCGGACGGCACCCCCGGCACACCGGGCGGCCCGACGCAGAGTACGGTCGCCGGGTACGACCCCTCCACCGGCGCCCTCGTGCGGACCATCCAGGTGACCGGAAAGGTCGACGGCCTCACAGCAGACCCGAGGTTGGGCGTCCTGATCGCCACCGTCAACGAGGATGACAATTCAGCGTTCAACCTGGTCTTCCCTGCGATCGGCGCCGTGACGACCTTCGCCTACTCTCCAGACCCGGCAGTGAACGGCAACGGCGGGACGGACAGCATCGCGGTACTCGGCGGCAGAATCTACGTGGCCCACTCCAACCCCAACGACGTCACGCAGCCGACCGACTACCTCGTCTCGCTCCAGAGGTCGACGCCGACGCTCACGGCCAACCTCTCTCCAGTCTTCTATGACAACAGTATGGCCACCGACGCCCTCACCGGGACGACAGTGCAGCTCGCCCTCACCGACCCAGACACGAACTTCGCCATGCCCAAGCAGAGCCCGATGTTCGCGGGTGACCTCGCGACGGTCAGCCAGGCTGACGGCGAGATAGTGTTCGCGCACCTAGGACAAACCCCACAGCTTACCGTCCTTCCGCTGACCGACAACAAGCCCGGCAACGTCCCACCCATCGACGGCCTGGCCGTGGCCACCTCGAACAGCGGGACGCTCTACGTGGTCGACGCCGCTGCCGGCACGATCCAGGCCCTCGACACGACCGGGTGGGCCGCAGGGACGGTCTTCGTCGGTGAACCGAACGACAACGGGAACCCGCTCATCGGGACCCTCAACCTCTCCACCGGGGTGATCACGCCTCTGGGCAACACCTTCCAGAGCCCCAAGGGGCTGCTCTTCGTCCCCGTCCGGTGACTCGGTCGGGTAAGGGCGTCGTCGGCGCCCTAGGCAGTCCCTGACCCGATGGGGCCTAGGCCTCTAGGTGCAAGGCTCGAATTGGCGGTTTTATTGGGCAATACTTTTGTATCAATCTCGAAGCGAAACCCACGTCCACCTTCATGCTTCCAAGCTGCCCTCAAGCCCAGAGAGTATCAGCAGAAGATAGCCGAGGCCGCCTCGCAGGCGAACACCCTCGTCGTCCTCCCCACAGGGCTGGGGAAGACGATGATCGCGCTGCTCGTCGCCAAGGCTAGGCTTGAGAAGTTCCCGAAGGGCAAGGTCGTCGATCCTCGCTCCGACGAAGCCGCTCGTCCTGCAGCACTACGACTCCTTCAAGCGAGATCCTCTCCCTCAAGGACAAGGACATGGCGCTCATGACGGGCGAGAACCCGTCCCGAGGAGCGCAGCTACCTCTGGAGGAGGTCGAGGTTCGTCTTCGCGACCCCCCAGACCGTCAGGAACGACATGCGCCACGGGCGCGTCGACCTGAACGAGTCGTGCTGCTCGTCTTCGACGAGGCCCACCGCTCGGTCAAGGACTACTCCTACACGCGAGGTCGCCAAGGTCTACAAGGAGACGGCGCTGGACGCCGCTGATCCTCGGCCTGACCGCCTCGCCCGGGGGGTCGAGGGAGAAGATCAACGAGATAACGCGCAGACCCTCTTCATCGAGCACGTCGAGGCCAGGACCGAGGAGGACGAGGACGTCAAGCCCTACGTCGAGCAGACCGAGTTCGAGGGGAGGAAGGTCGCGCTCCCGCACGAGTACAACCAACTCCTGAGCACTCCTGCAGGGACATCTACAACGAGAAGGTGAACAGGCTGATGGAGGCCGGGTTCGTCCCGCAGACCCGCCTCTCGAAGAAGATGCTCCTCCAGGCCAGGGCGACGATGGTCCGGCTGAAGGCCCCGACACGAGCGGGCGGGAACAAGGGCTACATCTTCGGCGCCCTGATCGACCAGGCTCAGGCCATCATGATCAATCCACGCGCTCGAGCTGGCGGAGACCCAGGGCGTCGACGTCCTGCTGAAGTACCTCGTAAGCGCATGAGGGAGAAGCCCGAGCAGGGCAAGTCGGCGCACGCGCTCCTGAAGGACCAAGCGCTGGCTCTTGCTCGAAGACGAGGCCAAGCGCGTCAAGGCCATCGAGTACCCCAAGCTCACCGAGCTGCAGGAAGATAGTCAAGGGCCAGTTCGCCGCGCAAGGCCGGCTCCAAGATAATCGTCTTCACCCAGTACCGGGACACGATCGAGTCGATAGTCGAGACGCCTCGCGAAGGACGGGATCAGCGCCCAGAGGTTCGTCGGGCAGGCGAACAAGACCGACAGCGAGGGGATGGACCAGAAGAAGCAGACGCGACCCTCGAGAAGTTCACCGAGGGCGAGTTCAACGTCCTGGTCAGCAGCAGCATCGGGGAGGAGGGCCTGCACGTCCCCGACGTCGACCTCGTCGTCTTCTACGAGGCCGTCCCCTCGGAGATCAGGGCGATCCAGAGGAAGGGCACGCACCGGGAGGACCAGCCGGGGCAAGGTCATAGTCCTCCTCGCGGAGGGGACCGTCGACGAGGCCTACTTCTACAGCAGCATGCGCAGGGAGAGGTTCATGAAGAGCATGGTCTCGCACCGAGCCAGGTCGAAAGAAGGCCGAGAAGAAGAGCCGACGAAGCCGGCGACACTCCTCGACTATATTGAATAACCGGCCTCGGGGCCGGCCTGGACCATCGAGGTCTTGATGCCGTCGCAAGACCTCTTTGACCTTCTTCTCGGCGAATCCCTTGATGATGCTCAGAGGTTCTACCCTGACTCCTCGGCCATCACGGCCGGTGATCTCGAGTTGGCGGCCCACTTCATCTTCGTGGCCGTGTCGCCCTCGAGGTCGCAAGTCGCTGGCGATCTTCATGTTGCTGCCCGCTCCCGGAGCCGTCCACGTACAGCCTGGCGTGCTTGGAAGGCACCTTGTCGGCTATCTTCAGCTTCACGGCCATGTGCGCCGTCAGGAAGGACATCTTGATCTTCACCTTGGCTTCGATGTTGCTGTCGTCTACGACCTTCGTCTCCTCCGCGTCGAGGAGTGACTTGGCTATGAAGCTCGAGCTTCGGTGAGCAGCTGATAGACCCGCTCTCCTTCGACAGGTTGGGTCTTCGGAGCCCTCAAGATGAAGTTGCATGTCCGTCCTCCACGAGTCTCTCTATATCCCTTCTGTCCTACTTGTAGGCCTCGAACTCCTTCCGAGGACGGTCGACGCGATCTTGAGCTCCATTATCTCGTCCGTCCCCTCGTAGATCCTAGCGACCCGCGTGTCCATCAGGTGCTTCGTCACCGGGGAGAGGATCGAGTACCCGAACCCGCCGAAGCACTGGACCGCGCGTCCGCCGTGTTGTACGCCGCCCTCGACGAGACGTACTTCGCGACCGCGCTCGCCCTGTCGACCTCTGTCCGCATCTCGAGGTTCCCGCGGTTGTCGTCGTACTCCTCCTTCTTGAGCGCCGACCTGGTACGACGAGCCAGCGCGACGACTCGAGGTTGCGACCATCGTGGCGATGTGCCTCTGGATCAGCTGGTGCTTCCCTATCGGCTTGCCGAGCTGCGTCCTGTAGGACACCCTCTCCTTCACCTGGTTGATGCAGTCCTCCATCACGCCCAGGCATCCGGACGCTATCCCTATCCTTCCGTTCAGCAGCGCCGAGTACGCGACCGCGAGTCCTCTTCCCCTCCTCCCCGAGGACGTCCTCCTTCGGGCACCTTCACGTTGTCGAGCGTGAGCAGGGAGGTGTCCGAGGTGAACAGGCCCATCTTCTCCTCCATCCTCATCTCCACGGAGAACCCCGGCTCGTCCTTGTCGACCAGGAACGCCGTCATCCCCTTCGCTGGCCCTCGGGGAGCGCGAAGACTATCAGCTTGTTGGCCACGGACCCGTTCGAGATCAGGTACTTCGAGCCGGTGACGTAGTAGTCGTCGCCGTCCTTCCTGAACTGCGATCTTCAGCGCGGACAGGGTCGCTCCCCGCCTCCGGCTCGGTGAGCGCGTAGGCGAAGACCACCTCGCCCGTCGCGGCCTTCGTCAGGTATCTCTGCTTCTGCTCCTCGTTCCCCCACTCCTGGATCGTCAGGCTGCCCGAGCGCCTGGTGGACGTCGACGTAGGTCATGACGCCGAGGCCGAGCTGCCCGAACCTCTCGAGGGCGAGCGCGTGGACGAGCGTCCTCGACCCCTCGCCGCCGTACTTCTTCGCTATCGGGATCCCCATCAGGCGGTGCTTCTTGAGGATCTCCGGGTATCTTCTCGTTGAACCTCCTCTCGACGTACCTCTCGAACTCGGGAAGGACCAGCTCGTCGCAGGCCGCCTCCACCCTCTCGAAGAGCTTGTGGTCGTCCTCCGTCAGGTCGACGAGCTTCTTCGCATCCTCCACCGACCTCGCGAATAGTTTCTCCATGTCCTGGAGCGAAGAGGCCGACCGGCGGGGTTTAAACTAAGCGATTCCATCTACCGCTTGCTCGACCAATTGAGATGAGTTCGAGCTTTATCGTCTGCGCTTTCCAGTTGCATATCTCGAGATGCTATTCCAGCTTACACCAAATTGTCTTGCCACCTGATAATCGGTGTCTTGTCCCTCAAGACCGCGTCCTTGATTGCACGTATCTCATCTTGACTAAAGCCGAGTCCAAGTTTCAATCGCACTTGAGCCGCTGCCAAAGCGGCCCGCTTCTGCAATCCCTCACTCTTCGAGTAAGGGAGCCCCGGTCTTCCTGACAAGAAGGGTCTTCTAGGGGCACGCCTTTTTTTCCGCTCAACTTCAGCGTTAATCCTTGCTATGAATTCGTCTCCTGTTATCTTATCTTCGAGATAGTCTATCGCCGCCTTCACTTGGCCGCGCTTCTTGTCAACATGCGGGAGCATGCTTTTGAGGGCGACTATGGCGCCCCCCTCCACGGAAATAGCCAATATGTAGGCGTCGTTGGACTTGCCTTTGCCGCGTCTCAAGTATGGCCCCTCAGGCAGTATCTTCCGTCTTATCAGAAACTCGGCGATGTGTTCGAGTTGTTCGTGATCGGTTTCGGACCACACAATGAGAATCTGAATTGTGAATTGGCCTACGGTGATTCTTAGGCCTCCGTCGCCATCAAAATAGCCGGACACTTGTTCCCAAGAGGAATATCCACTGTAGGATGCGTGTGCGCCGGCAAGCATCCGGTCATCATGGCTGGATTCATCGTCCATTTCCTGTTGAGACACAATACTAATTTAACCTCCCATCTCTTCTATGACTCTTGCCCTCAAAGCATGGTGCATTCGAAGGGGCGGTCCACAGAGAGGCCGAGTCTGGCCTGCGAACAAACATTTCGCCGCTCTTCTTAACATATTTCATGATGGACTGGGGAAAGGTCTCGCAGGGCCCCTCCTCCGCCAAGTGCTTCTCTTGTGGCGGGGCCATGATGACCGTCGAGCCCGTCCGCGACAAGAAGGGAGTCGTCTTCGACGGGATCGTATGTCACAAGTGCAAGACGCTGCTCTGGACCAGGAAGGGCTGACGCGGCGCAGATTCGCTTTTATCCGCGGCTCGATTCGTGGCCGACGCCGTGTCAGTCCTCAGCGGGAAGGAGGTCGCAAGGTCGTGCTCCTCCTACAAGAAGGTCAACCCCAACGGCGTCGACATCGCCCCGATGGAGGTCAAGCTCGTCCCCCGCGGCTACAAGATCTACCTCCACGGCGAGGAGAGGGGCTACATCGCGCCCTCCGCGACGCGAGGCAAGGCCGCCCGCAAGCCGGAGGTGAGGGACGTGAAGGAGCTCGTCGCCCCGGACAAGGAGGGCTTCTACGACTTCCTCAAGGGGAACCTGTACGAGCTCCGGTTCCCCAAGGTGACCGTCCCCGCCGACTGCACGGGGTTCGCCTTCCCCCGCTCCACGGTCAACAGGCTCGGAATCATCAAGCTCGAGAGCGCGGTCTTCGACAGCGGCTACTCCGGCGAGTTCACGCAGAGCATCTTCACGCCCCTGGACGCGCGCGTCCACAAGGACGAGGCGCTCGTCCAGCTCGTCTTCATCAGGAACGAGGCCCCCGCGACAGAGCTCTACAGCGGAAGGTACCAGAACGAGAAGTCTACCGGGCGCGCGAGAGCGTGACCTGCTTCGGCCTCACCACCTCCCTGTAGTACTTGCAACTCGCCCTGAGCGTGCACTCTCCGCACTTCGGCCCTATCGGCTTGCAGGTCGTCTGCCCGAACCGGACGAAGAGCTCGTTGAGCTCGAGCCAGTAGCGCTTGGGGACAGTCTCGACCAGCTTGGCCTCGGTCTCTTCGGGGGTCTTGGTCTCGACCAGCCCCAGCCTGTTGGCGATCCTGTGGACGTGGGTGTCCACGGGGATGGCGGGCTTGTCGAACCCGTAGACCAGGACGCAGTTCGCGGTCTTCCTGCCCACGGAGGGCAGCGACATCAGGTCCTCCACGTCCGACGGGACCTCGCCCCCGAACTTCTCGACCAGCTGCTTCGCGACCTTGATCACGCTCTTCGCCTTCATGTTGTAGAAGCCCGCCGGCCTGATCAGGTCCCGAACCGCGCTCTCGTCGGCGTTGGCCAGCTCCTCGGGCCCCTTGAATCTCGAGAAGAGCCGTCTCCGTGGCGATGGCCGTCCTCTCGTCGCGGGTGCGCTGGGAGAGTATCGTCCCGATGAGTATCCTGAAGGGGTTGCCCTCCTCCGCGTCCTTGAGCTGGCCGAGGGCCGTCGCCCTGGGGTCCTTGCTCTCGCGAACCATCTTCGCGATCTGGCGCAGGATCGGGCCTATGTCCGCTCGCTTTCGGTCAGCCATGGCTCCTTCCCGTGCCAATCGGCTATCTCCGCGCTCGTCCGCTGGAGGTCGTAGTCGGGGGAGTACGAGATGGCGCCCCAAGAGTCCTGCTTCTCGAGGAGGATCCCTGCCCTGACCTGGCTCGCGGTGTATGGCGGCAGGGCCGTCTTTGCGAAGATGCCCTCGCGCTTGACCTGGGCCTTCTTCCCGCACGCGCTCACCACCCCCCTGGCGAGCTCCTCCGCCGTCGAGTCGAACGACTTCACCTGGTAGACCTTTCCGGACTGACCTGCCGTCGCGACCCTGAAGAGGGCCTTCGCCACGTCCTTGGGGTAGGTGAAGGACATCGGCGAGTCGCTCCCCGAAGGCAGGACGACGCTCCCGCCCTCCATCATCTTCAGCAAGGGGAGCGCGAGGGTGGTGTCGCGGGGGCCGGTCGTCCTCGCCGCCCTGACCACCTTGGTGCGCATCTCGCCACCCTTCTTCGCGAACTCACGGATCTCCATCTCTGCTTGTAGCTTGGCCTTCTGGTAGGGGTGCGATGGGGACCCCCCCACCACCTCCTCGCTTGCGCCGATCCTCTTCTTCTTGAAACCGAAGACGTCGAGGGTGCTCAGGTGGACGAAGTCCTGTACGCCGTGCTCCTCAGCCTCCTCGAGGAGGTTGCGGAGCCCCAGCGTGTTCGGCTCGAGGTAGTCGCCCTGCCCCTCGTGGTCCGGGGTCGGGGATGCCAGGTTGTAGATCACGTTCACCCCGTCCACGGCCTCGTGCAGCGAGTCCCTCTCGAGCAGGTTCGCCTCGAGGATCTGGATCCCGCACTGGTCCATTATCTTGAGGTGCGAGCCCTTGCGGAAGATCCCCTTCGAGATTTCCCCCTCCTGGAAGAAGTACTCGGCGAGGTGCCCCCCGATGAAACCCGTCCCGCCGACTATGAGGTTCAAGCTACCGTCTCGTCCCTGTTGCAAACGGCTTCGGCGGCGACATGAAAATCACGGGTTTCACGAGTGAGTGTGGTGGTGCTCTAGCTCTTCCTTCTTCTTTGAGGCCTCCGCCGCCACCGGGTCGACCTCGAAGTCTCCGCTCACGAGCTTCTGCTGGAGGTCCTCCTCGAACTTTGAGACGTCCCCGAACACCGCCTTCACCCTCTTCTTCGATATCGGAGAGAGCCGCGGAGCGACGTTCTGCCCGCCGTAGCGGCCGTACGCGATGCCCTTGAACCTGATCTTCTCGCCGTTGACCGCGATGTAGCCCCTGATGATGTTGGCGATCTCCCCGCCCGTCACGTCGTCGACCACGATCTGGTAGGCAGGGAGATTGGGATTCTCTCTTTGCACGTCACGCTTTCATTACGGGCCTGGTATTTGAATTGTCGGGGCTTGTCACGTACTCCGAGCACACAAACGACGGGACCTTGGTAGGCGCGTCCTTGGCGATGCGCATCAGGTGCAGCTCGCCGGTCCAAAGGCGCACACAACGTAATAGTGAGCGTATTCGTCCTCCATCCAAACGCCGCCTGCTCCGAAGACCGAGTACGTGACCGACCCGAATTCAGGCACCGTGCAAGGCTCGAACTGCTCTGGCTCTGCTTGTTGGGATTCCCTGGAAGAGGCCGCGCTGCACGACTCGGACTGGGCTTGATATTGTGGAACGCCCAGCACGGGGACTAGGAACAGGAATCCAAACGCTACGGCAACGACTGCTAGAACGTCCGCGGTCCTCCGTCTCATCCATGACATCGCATTACCAGGACAATATCTAGTCATCGGTAATGGGTGATGGCAAGTCTGATGACCGATCTCAGCGGCGGCGACACCACACACTAGCGTTTAGATTTATATAATCGTTTAGGCCATCCTAACCATTAGCATGGTCAGGGCCGCAACCAGGGTGATCTCGGACAAGAGAGTGGCGAAGCTGCTGGTGGATCCGGTCAAGAGGCAGATCCTGCGGCACCTCGCCGAAGAGGAACTCACACAGAAGATGCTCGCGGAGCGTCTGGGGATCGCCGACCCGTCTGTCTACTACCACCTCAAGGAGCTCAAGGCGGCAAGGCTGGTCACCGTGGTCAGGAGCGAACCCGAGAAGCACGGCATCGTCCAAAAGTTCTACGCGGCCGGCGCCATGTATTACATAGCGGACTACGCCAAGCTGCCGCTCGAGCTTCGAGCCTACTTCCTCGCGGTCAACCTGGAGAGGCTGAGGGGCGTCTTCGCAATCCTCAAAGCGATCAGAGGAATCACGATAACCCTGTCGAGCGGCGAGATGGAGAGGCTCGCCGACAGGCTCGCCTACTCCCTCGCCGAGGTCGCCAAGGAGCATCAAGACCTGCCATTCACGGGAGGGAGAGAGTCCCTCATCATAACCCTCTACGGCGAGGCCCTCCAGAGAGTCATCGAGAACGACCCCGGAAGCATCGCCCCCCTGAGCTCGCAGCTCTCGAGCCTCGGGTTGATCGGGGCCCACCGCTGACCAGGGGGCGGCGCTGCGACCTTGGACCCGCTCGAGTTCTTCCTTGTCGTGCTCTCGACGGCGTTTCTTGCCGGAATCCTCGGCTCGCTCCTGGGCCTAGGGGGCGGCGTGATCATGGTGCCCTTCCTGACGATATTCTTGGGCGTCCCGCCCCTGTTCGCCATCGGCGCCAGCATCGTCTCCGTCATAGCGACCTCCAGCGGCTCGGCGTCTGTCTACATCAAGGACGGAATCACCAACCTACGGATAGGGATGTTCCTGGAGATTGCGACGACCGCGGGAGCGGTGATGGGCGCGGTGCTCACGATCGCCCTCGCGCGGGCGAACCTCGAGGGAGTGGTCTACTTCACCTTCGGAGTAGTGCTCCTGCTTTCCGTGCTCCCGCTCTTGAGAAGGCTCGGCGAGGAGCTGCCCTCGGGCGCTACCCCCGACTCCATCAGCAGGAGGCTGGAGCTGAGCGGAGAATACTACGACAAGGCGCTAAAGGCGCAGGTCGACTATCAGGCGACGCGGTCGCCCCTGGGGCTCGCCATCATGTACGCGGCAGGCCTGATCTCGGGCCTCCTTGGCATCGGGAGCGGGGCGCTGAAGGTGCTCGCGCTCGACGTGGGGATGAAACTCCCGATGAAGGTCTCCACGGCCACAAGCAACTTCATGATCGGAGTCACCGCGGCGGCCAGCACCGGGATATTCTACCTGGGTGGATACATCAACCCCTTCGTCGCCGCGCCTGTGATGATGGGCGTCTTGCTGGGGTCGGTGCCTGGCGCCCGGATAATGGTCAGGACGAGGAACTCCTCGATAAGGAAGGCGTTCATCCCCATCATCTTGCTCCTCGCCGTCGAGATGCTCCTCCATGGAGTGTAGGGGAGAATGACCGAAGGGGAGACGGCCTTCAGGGCGGCGATAGGCATCGTGCTGCGGTATGGCGTAATCGCGTCCCTCGCACTGGTTGCGCTAGGCTCGACGCTCCTGTTTCTCGAAGGCCAGACGGGATACTACCCGATGGGGACCGCGGAGCAACTGTTCGACTCGCAGAACCGGTTTCTCATCGGCCTCTCCCCTCTGATCCAGGGCGTGGCCTCGGCCAAGCCATATGCGATCATCGACCTAGGGCTGGTCGTGCTCCTCGCGACTCCGGTGGCGAGGGTGGTCATATCGATATTCCTCTTCGCGGACGAGAAGAGGTACGCCTTCGTGGCGATAACCACGACAGTCCTTGCGATCCTCCTGCTTAGCATGTTCGTGGTCGCGCCTCTCGTGAACTCCTGAAGCACCGGCGTGGCGTCGGAGGCACTCCGTACGCATGTGGGGCAGGACGCCAGTCGCGAGCCAGCGGTCAGTCGAGGATGAACGGGCTGCGGAAGTCTTCCTTGGTGGTGTTGAGCACCACGTGGGTGTTGGTCCTCTCGACGTGCGGCAGGGCGAGCACCTCCTTCGCGAAGTTGCTGAGCTCTTCCCTGTTCTTGAACTTGGAAATCACTATGCTGTCCTCCTCCCCGGTCACGTCGTAGACCGCGCAGACGTGCGCGAGCTTAGCGATGTCCTTCTCCACCTCGAGGACCTTCCCCTTGGAGACGGTGACCTCGGTCACGGTGGTTATCTCGTACCCGAGCATCTCTGAGCTCACCTGGACGGAGTATCCCTTGATGATGCCCGCCTTCTCCATCTTCCTCACCCTCTGCGCGACTGTGACCACGGACGCGTGGGCCTTCTTAGAGAGGTCCCGGAAGGACTGCCTCGCGTCTGTCATCAGCTCCTTCAGGATGATCCTGTCGAGATTGTCCAATGCATTTGCTACCTCAGCCGCTCATATATTAGCCATTTGGTAAGCTTTTATCACAGATATGTAAACAAGCGCAAACATGCGAAGGCAAGATTTATATCGGCTTCGAGGCCGACCCGCCTCCAATGCCGTTCGACCACACTCCTAAAGGCCTTGTCCCTAGGAAGAGGACCCCCAAACAGGTGATGACCGAGATCAAGGAGAAGAACGTGAAGTACGTTGACCTGCAGTTCATGGACGTGCCCGGGCGGATCCAGCACGTCTCGATCCCGCTTAACATGCTCGAGGAAGACATCTTCGATGTGGGCGTCGCCAAACTCGACGGCTCTTCGATCAAGGGCTTCGCGGAGATCTACGAGTCGGACATGCTCCTCGTCCCCGACCCGTCGACCTACGCCCTGATCCCGTGGGGCGACGAGAGGTACCCGACAGGGAGGCTCATCTGCGACATCCAGTGGGGCTTCGGAAAGGGCAGGTTCTCCAGGGACCCCAGGTACATCGCCCAAAAGGCAGAGGAGAAGATGAAGGCCGCGGGCTTCACCGACTCGTACTGGGGCCCCGAGATAGAGTTCTTCGTCTTCGACAGCGCGACGTGGCAGGTCAACAACCCGTTCGACGTCGGCTTCAAGATCACCTCGGTCGAGAGCGCGGTCGAGTCGCGCGGCACCAACTTCCCCATCAGGTGGAAGGAGGGCTACTACCCTGCCCCTCCGCAGGACACGCTCCAGGACTACAGGAGCGAGGTCGCCTACCTCCTCGACGAGAACTTCGGCGTGGTCAACGACGCGCACCACCACGAGGTCGCGACTGCGGGGCAGTGCGAGATCGACATGTATAGGGACTCTCTCGTCCCGATGGCAGACAGCTGCCTCAGCTACAAGTTCGTGATAAAGAACATCGCCGCCAAGAGGGGCCTCATCGCCTCGATCATGCCAAAGCCCATCTTCGGCGACAACGCCTCTGGCATGCACGTCTCCTCGAGCCTCTGGAAGGGCGTCGAAGAACGCCTTCTACGACTCTAGCGACAGCTACGCGGAGCTCAGCCAGATCGGGAGATACTACGTCGGCGGCCTCCTGAGCCACAGCCGCGCGCTCACGGCCATCACGAACCCGACGACCAACTCTTACCGCAGACTAGTCCCTGGATACGAGGCGCCCGATCTACGTCGCTTGGAGCAAGGCGAACCGCTCTGCGAACGTGAGGATACCGGTCTACCACAAGGGCGCAAGCGAGGAGAAGAGGAAGAGGGCCGAGTTCAGGACACCCGACCCTTCCGCCAACCCGTACCTCGCCTTCTCGGCAATCATCGCGGCAGGGCTCGACGGCATAAAGAAGAAGATCGACCCCGGCAGCCCGATCAACGAGGACATCTACAAGCTCACACCAGAGAAGAAGAAGTCGCTACGGTGTGAAGGAGCTCCCGACGAGCCTGTTCGAGTCCCTCGAGGCGCTGGAGAGCGACTCGAGCTTCCTCGACGGCATCTTCTCGAAGGACATGGTCGAGATGATCATCGAGCTGGGCTCGGCCAACGCCAAGGCGGTCGCCGCCAGGCCCCACCCGTACGAGTTCTACCTCTACTTCGACATCTAGATGAGAGGTAGAACTCAACTTCTACCTCTAATTTGAGAGCTGGGGGAAGGTAGAAAGTCCTCGAAGTGAGTTGAGGGGCCCTTTCTGCAGGTTCCTTCCTCTGTCTTCTGAAGTTTAAGATGGGAGCCAACAAATTCAAAAGATACCACATGTGAGTTGAACGGCTTCAACATGAAGGTTGGCAGCAGGCCGTGCCTTGGTGGACCAAGAGCGAAAAGGCGCGGGTCGTCGTTGTTACCATCGTCAAGACGCGCCCCTCTAGGCATCTTTCTACTCTCCTTGATTCTTTTCTCCGCCTTGCTTACCCCCTCTCTCCTTCGCGTGCCCGAAGCTCACGGCCAGTCCCTCATAACGACAGTGGCAATGGGAGGTACCCTTCCTGGGGATCTGGCCTATGATTCCTCGCAGGAGGAGATCTTCGTCTGGTATTTACCAAGGCATCGGCAATGCAAGTCCGGTCAAAGTACTGTCGGACAGCAGTAATACGATTCTGGCAACTATTCAACTTGACGGAGACCCCGCGGGCATGGCCTACGATCCGAGCAACGGCAACGTGTACGTTAACGACTTGCAATACAACCCTACAATATCGTCCTTCGGTTGGGTCTCAGTAATTTCTGACAAAAGTAATAGCGTCGTTGCAAACTTTCAGGTCGGAAGCGACCTTGATCAACCACACGATAATGTCGCTTACGATTCAGGACAGAATGAGATTTACGTCTCCAATATGGACGGAACCGTTTCTGTCATATCGGACAAGAGCAACTCAGTCGTCCAGACCATAAACCCAAATTACGGATGCTGTGATTATGGCGTACTAGGGGCAATAACCTACGATTCCGCCAAGGATGAAGTGTTCGTTGCGCATCCCTACTCCAACTTCGTCTCAGTCATCTCGGACAGGACGAACACAATCGTAGCGAACATCACCGTCACAGCGGGGCCGTCGGCGATCGCCTATGACTCTGGCAAAGGGGAGGTCTTTGTGGCGAGCAGCGGCTACGCGACTCTCCCTCCTCCGAGTGGTTCTCATGCGGCGATCGACGTCATTTCCGACAGGACAAATTCAGTCGTCGCAAGCCTTCCGGTAATCGCCGTACGTGATCTGGTCTATGATTCTGCCAAGAATGAGGTATTCGCAACGGGTCTGGGAGCGGACAACGTCACTCAGGTCTTTGCAATTTCGGACGCTACGAATGGGGTGGCGGGAAATGTCACTCTCCCTAACAACCCACATGCGCTGGTATATGATTCCGGCAGAGGCGAGATATATGCGAGCTCAGGCTCGACGGAGGGGATCTACGTGATATCGGATTCTTCAGAGGTGACTTCCACGTCTGCAACCAGTAGCTCGACGTCATCCACAACATCCACGGCGAGCATCACGACGTCCTCGTCAACTTTCATCGGGTCCTCCTCATCATCCTCAACCTCGTTTTCTGTCATCTCTTCATCGAGCGCGTCTGAAGGGACTGGCGCTACCGCACTCTATGGAATCGCAGCCGTGGTCGTGATCTCGATAGTGGTGGCGGCGAGTTATTTCTTCGGAAGGGGAAGAAAGAATCGTAGTGCCGCTTCAGGTTTGTCTGTCCAACGAGATTTAGCTAGTCTAGAAGCGAGAACCGAGTCCCTCCTCTCTTTCCCTCTAAGGCGCACGTATCAAGCCACGTGCTGAGAGTTGGTCACACAATGGGCCCTGCATGGCATTGTGGCTCAGAAGGGACTTAGCTCTTGCTGGAAGCCTTTGACACGATAAGCGGAGCATCTTTCTTGAACGAGCGCTTCGCTCCAAGAATTTCTATGCCAATTATTTCGCCGCCTTCAGAGAGGTCTACCACCACGTTCTTGGACATTTCGACGCTCTTCCAATACTCGCGATTCTTCAGTTGGATTCCGAGAATATCCTCCTTCTCTGTTCGTACCGAGTCTCGCTCAAACCAGGGACCGACCTACAATCTAGCCAGTACGCGGTTATAATCTTTATACTTCCTTGGGCCAACTACTCGATCGACGACTTTCAGGGTCCTGCCTGAGGGTGGAACACGCAGTGACGCATTCAAGACTCCTTCCCATCTCGAATCCTTCCTCTTAATCCCTCTAGTGTTAGCGAGAAGTATCGCTTCATCTGTAACCGTTTGCCTGAATTTCCTCTTGCGCTTCCAATGCTCTGTCGGCTCTAGGCTCGTGGGATTTCGTCGCTCCTTAAGAGCTGGTCGAAGCGAATAAACACCTTTGCCCATGCACTGGGGCGTGACACGTTCTTCTCCGAGGTTGTTGCCCTCTGCAACATTCAGCCCGAGAGGGAATAAAGGTAGAACTCAACTTACACCTCTACTTCGACATCTAGAGGCACGCCAAGCGAAGCGGATGGCCGCCAGACCCCGTCGGAAACCGCTGGCCGACCAGGAGATATTGGTGAGGGACGCGAGGCAGAGCGACCTCCCCGCTCTCCTCGAGATCTACAACGACGCGGTCCTCACGTCTCCGGCCACCTTCGACCTTGAGCCCCAGACTCTCGCGCAGCGCAAGAAGTGGTTCTTGGAGCACGGGCGGTCGTTCCCCTTGGTCGTCGCCGAGGCGCATGGCAGAGTCATCGGCTACGCAAGCCTTTCGAGGTTCAGGGACAAGCCCGGCTATTCCAAGTCCGCAGAGGACTCCGTCTACGTGCACAAGGACTTCCAAGGAGGGGGGTGGGGAAGGCGCTGATGAGGGTGATCCTCGAAAGAGCGGTCGCCCTCGGATACCACACGGTCGTCGCAGGAATCGTCCCGCCGAACGAGGCCAGCGTGAGGCTTCACGAAGGATTCGGGTTCGTCTATGTCGGCAACTTCAAGGAGGTAGGCTTCAAGTTCTCACGCTGGCAGGACGTGGCCTTCTATCAGCTCTTTCCTGCCAACCAAGACGAGCAAGAGCTAGATTACGCTGTCGCTGTGGTTCGAGGCCTAAAGTTCTTTCATGCCTTCTAGGCTGTCCTCGAAGCTACCAAGGGGATGCACCTCGCGGTCCAGCATGAAGTTGGCCGGTGAGCCGAAGAATATCTCGCCCATCTCCTCGATGGTCTTGGTCTCCAAAACGTAGCCGTTACCGAGGATGTCCAGGCAAGGACCGCCGATCACCTTGCCCTTCTTCTGGAGCTTTGCCATGTACTTCAGGTAGTCCACGGCCGTCTTCGAGAACTCCTTTGAGTCCATGTTGACGTTCGTCCTCACCTTTTCCATCACGAAGAAGCGCATGGATGGACGGGGTGGCTCTCGAATAATAAGGGTTTGGCCGATTCGCAATGACGGCCGAAACTGAAGCACCCGACCGCTGAAGAATCGTCAGTGAAGAGAAGATTGTCGGGGGCTGCGCTCTGGGCCCGGCGCCGATGCTTCGACATGTAGCGAGCCTAGAGACTCTCCATGGCGAACAAGCTTTAAGAACGGTGTGTCTGCTAACGTCGTCCAAGATATTCTTACGATGAAAAACCCACTCCGACTCTTGGTTCCTCTCCTGATTTGCGCGGTCGTGCTGAGCACGCCGTTGACTTCGGTCTACGCCGCGGGCCCGGTCACGGGCGTCGCGACCAGCTGCGGCGGTATTGCTTCGTGCAACTTCTCCCTCACAGACGGTAACGGGGGGACGGGCACGGCCACCGCCTCGGCCGGTGTTGGCGGATACGTGGGTCAGTCTCCTCTATACTTCTCGGGCGGCTACGTCACCTTCCAACTGCCAGGCGACGCGCTGCCTACCACGGCCTACGGTGTCTACAGCGGGGTGGCCGTGCTCGACGGCTATGACCAGAACGCCGGGACCCTCTACCAGTCGACCGGAACCTTCGCGACCTTGGACGTGAACACTGGTCTAGTGGTGACGGGTACGACCGTCACAGTCGTCGGGATCAAGGGGCACAGCGGGCGAGGAGGAGGGAACACCTACACCCTGGTCAGCGGCACGATCTCCATCGATGAGACGCCTTTGCACACGACGGCCATGAGCATGAGTTGCAGCCCGACCCCAGTCGCCGTTGGCGCCCAGACCGCCTGTACGGCCACAGTGACAGACACGATTTCGGGCACCCCCGTGACGCCATCCGGATCAGTGACTTTCACCAGCAGCGACAGCTCGGGGACCTTCAGTTCCGCAAGTTGCTCACTCTACGGGACCGGCGCGACGGCGACCTGTCTGGTCGGCTACACCCCTGCATTCGGCACGGAGGGCGCCCAGACGATAACCGCCAATTACGCCGGCGACAGCACCCATTTGGGCAGCCCCGCAGCCAGCTTCGTGATAACGGCTGGGCAGCGGAGCACGTCCGCCAGCATATATTGCGCGTCCCCGTATCACGTCAGAACCCCTATCACTTGCACGGTCACGGTGGTAGACGCCAGCCCAGGGAACCTGGGGACTCCGTCAGGAAATGTGAAATTCGTGATCAGCCACAAGGGGGGTTCCACGTCCAAGACTTGCAGCCTCAATGAGAACAACGATGTGACGACCTGCTCCGTTACATTCACTCCCACCAAGACTGGTTCCTACACTGTGAAGGCCACCTATGGTGGCGACTCCGACTACCTCGGAAGCGCGACGTCGCAGGCCTTCAAGGTAGGCTGACAATTCCGTTCCCAAAGGATGGCGGCTAGAAATCCGACGGCTCGCTGGCCGGGAAGTCTGTTGAGTACTCCACACGATTCCTAAAAATGGGAATCGTCTCCATGACGTATATACTCGGCCCACGTTCTCCCCGACGAAGGGACATGACATCCGAAAAAATCGTTGAAGTCAAGGGCGGCGGACCGAATCTAACTCTCGCAGCAGCTTAGGGGCAGGCTAGCCACCTACGAGAACGACATGAGGGCGTTCCTCGACAGCCATCAGGCAAATGTCGAGATGTACAAGTTCTCCGTGGAGAAGGAAGGCGACGGGTTCAGCGTCGAAGTGGACATCAAGGCGAGCCTCCACCCCAAGAACAGATCCGGCATCCCGAAGTAGCCAACCCGAAACACCAAGGCGTCACACGCAAGGCGGGCTCTCCCGTCGGGGAACCCGCCGCGCCCCTTTTTCCAACTTGATTGCCCTTGAAATCGCACGACTCTGACGACCGAAAGATTCGGAAGCTGTCAAGTTCTCCCTATCTCTTGGCCGTAGCCGACTCAATTCTCGAGAACGTCGACCGCGAGACGCTCGCAGAGCTGCTCGCCTCATACCTCTACTTGAGGTCCAAGGGCAGGGCGAACGTCGGCGACCTTGCGAAATACGCAGTCTCGAGGAGACTCAGGGAGTGCGCAGCGGTAGCGGCGAGCGCGACCCCGGCAGTCATCGCGGGAATCATCGCTGACAAGGACTTCAGGTCAGTCATCTTTTCCTCTTTGGGCTCGTGGATGACGGGAAGGCAAGCACGGGAGGGTGCTGCGGACGAAGAATGAGCGCTGGATGGCCGCGCCGGTCACGCAGTGACGTAGAGGTTGGCGTTCTGAACAGGACCCCGAGCTCGGGGAGAGGAGCGGGGGGCGGACCGCCTGTGACCGCGCCTGTGTTTGGATTGTAGGTGCCTCCGTGACAGGGGCACGATATGGCAGAACCGGTGTACTGGACCGTGCAGGGGGCGTGCGTGCAGGTTGCGCTGAACGCCCTCCATTGTCCGCCCGAGTTCAGGAGTAGCGACAGCCCCCGCGTAGGATGGTTGAAGTAAGCCGAGGTCTTCCCAGCAAGAGCGCTCAGAGGAGTCACGAGGACGTACCCTGGAGGTGCGGACTGGCTTGCCGAGCTTGAGGTCTGTGAGCTTGTAGAAGACTGTTGGCTTGTCGAGCTTTGCTGCGTCGATTGCCCGGAGACGTTTTCCGTGACCGTCACAGTCTGCAGATCGGTGACCGTCTGGGTCGATTCGGACGCGGACTGCTGACCGCCGCTTCCAGCGCTGCCGGTCGACTTCGCGCCGCCCTGCGGGAACTTCTGGATGAGCTCCCACGAGCTCACGAGCCCCGTTATCAGGATGCCAGACCCGGCGACCATCCTCCGCAGGAACTCCCTTCGGTTTAGAGACAAGCCCGGTCATCCCCCGCCTGTCCGGGATTTTGGGACGGCGCGGCTGAAGTGATAGGTGGCGTTTGCGACCATCAGAACCAAGGTCGTCCCCAGGATGATCTCCACCAGGAACAGCGGGATGTTCACGCTGGAGGTGGCGGCGTGGACCATGACCAGCCCGATGAGGATGGAGGAAAGAGCTCCATGAAAGAAAAGCGAGTCGCGGAGCCTTTCGAGGAAAGCGGTCCCGGTGAGCCAGACCGCGACGGCTACGGCGACAGAAACATAGCCCAAGTCCATCGAGACCGAGACCGGAGGGGTGAACAGGTATGCGACGTGGATAAGAAGGAAGACCCCCGCAAGAGCAGAGACCGCAATGTGCGTGCCCCTTATTGCCGCGATGTTCTTCGTGACCTTCAGCAGCTTCGACCGGAGCAGCATGAACATCGAGGAGAGCCCGATCAGGATCAGGGCGAGAAAACCCGTGGCGTCCCCGATCGCGATGCCTCCTATCGAGATAGCAGGGAGCGTCGACACCAACCTCGCCACCCCGGCCCTGACTTGCCCTACTCCAGAGATCTCATGTCAGTCCGCGCAGCAGACTCAATCGTCGCCGGCGCCGTCGTCGCCGCCGTCATCGTGACTGGTAGAGTTTGACCCGGAAGACGACGAGCCCGATACCAGGAGCGACCCGCTCCCAGAACTCGTTGAGTTCTGAACGGACGTGGAGGTGGAGACGGTCGTCGAGGCTGAAGTCGACGCCTGGGCGGTCGACGTCACCGTTACTGTCGAGGTCATGTGGACGGTGGTCTGCGAAACTCCCCCAGCGACGTTAGTGGACGCCCCGCCGGGAGGTGGCAGGAGGAGCGCGCCGCTAGAAGAGGGAGCGCTCGCGGTGAAAGCATGGGTCGCCACCAAGACTGACCCGGCGCCCGCAAGGACGACCAGAACAAGGACGGAAACTACGGACAGCCTCTGAATCATGCCCGCTATTCATTCATGCGGGATTTAACCCCCGACTTCCTGGAATCCAGATTCTGTTGGAATTTCTTTCCTAGGCTTCCAATTAGTTCAACAATTGGTCAGTCGTCTTCTTCGTCGTTTTCTGCTGCGGGCTCGTCGTCCTCGCGCATGCGCTTGATTCGCCCAGGGGCTCGATATCTGGGATGGCGTCCTTCAGGGCATTGCGACGGGCTCTCTCTGCCGCAACCGCCTTCCTTCGCTTGGACGTGCCGCCAACACCCGATGCGCTCATGCTCGTCAGACTCCTCCCGCGATACTTAAGGTTCGTCAGCCATCCGGAACGTGACCCAGGGATTGGGCCTTCTCGGGGTTTGGATGACCGCGCTCTCGATATCGGGCGTCGCTCATGCCGCGAATATGCCCTCTTCCACCACGTACTTCTTGCGCGCCAGGTCCATCAGGTTCCTCGTGAACGCGATCCCATAGATGGCGACCACGATGGCGAAGAGGAGAGAGACGTACGCGGCAGCGCCAATCTGACCGATCGGCCATGTTCGACGATATGTAGTACATCATCCCGAACTTGACCTGGAGGCCGTTCGGCGCGACCTGCGGCGCGATGTTGGGCCAGTACTCCCCTATCGCGATTCCCGCCCATGCGCTGTTTATTGTGCTCGAGAGGCCGGTGATCATGTAGGGGAGGCTAGCAGGGAGTATCACGCGCCTCATCTTGGTCAGGAACGGGCAACCTGTAGTTCCGCGTCACCTCGACGAACTCCGACGGTATCGCCTAGCACCCCTATCCAAAAGTCGAAGAAGACGTAGTAGAAGCAGCTGAGGAACCCGAGGATGAAGATGTAAGACCTCGGAGTAGAGGGAGGGGAGGGCGTGTCTCGAGGAAGGGGAGCGTTGCTATGAAGATGAGGGGAAAGTACGTGGGCGCCGGGAAGGCAGCCAGCACCTGGATCAGCGGGAGGGCTGCGTCACCCGCCCTGCGGTGCGTCGCCAGCACGTACCCGAGGGTGATTGCGAGGGCGAGCGAGGCGAGCGGCGATCAGGCTCACGCGGACGTAGTCCGCTCCAACGTACTCGAGGAGCCGCGGGGTCTCCCGGAAGAACCCGTACCAAGTCTGGGCCGAGACCGAAGTGACAACCTTCGCGGTCGCGTAGAGGAGCAACGCCAGCACGGCGACGCCCACCGATATCCCTGCATACTTCGTGACCTTGGCCCTCTCCGCCTGCCGCCGGCCTCGGGTCTGTCCTTCGCGCGGGCTCGGCCTCAGCCTTGAGGCGTAGCCCCTGAAGACGTTCGTCTGGTTGCGGAAGGCGCGCCAGGGGTTGGTCACAAGCCTGCCGCGCCACCTCCCCGCGTGCCGCCTTATCACGCCGGGCGTGTCGACTCCGAACTTCGCGATGTGCCCACCTGCTGAGGCGCGAGAGCACCAGCGGTGACGGCGATTACCGCCACGGCGATCGAAATCAGGCAGTAGTAGACTTCGACGTAGTTTCCCGATGCCGTGTACTGGGTGATCAGGGTGCCTATCCCGAACGTCGAGCACGAGCCCGCGGGACACAGGCTCGCGGTGGCCGCCCCGGCGCTGAACACCTCGCTGACCGAGATATAGAAGAAGGCGTCGGCGAAGCTGGAGAAGATGTTCGAGGTGACCCTCGGGATAGAATGGGGGACGAAGAGGGTGGTCATCTTCTTCCAGAAGCCCATGTTGTAGTTGTCCGCGACCTCCACCAGGTGGAGGGGGACAGTCTTGAAGGCCTGGTATATGCCGATCCAGACGTTCCAGGCGACTGCATCGAAGACGAGGAAGTCGACCGCGAGCTCGATGCCTATGGAGCCGTGGAATGTCAGGACGAACGCCACGAGGACCAGGGGGAGGAAGCCGATGACGGGGATTGACTCGAAGACGTTGACCAGCGGGACGTACACGTTTTCAAAATTCCTGCTCTTGATGGCGCGCATAGGCGAGGAGATGCCCGCTGACAGATGGCTAGCGCTATCAGCAGGAATATGCGTCCGACGGTCGCCAGAGTCGCGAGCGGGATGGTGAGGTCCATCGGCGGCTCACGGCTTCGCCTTCTTCACGTTGAGGCCCTTGTAGAGCTCGTCGACGTAGTCGAGGAACCCGGGTCCTCTCGGTCCTCGGCCTCGGGAGGTCGATCTTCACGACGTCCACGATGATGGCCGGGGAGCTGTTCATGACGTACACCCTGTCCGCGAGCTGGACGACCTCGTGCAGGTTGTGCGAGACGAGCACGGCGGACTTCAGCGTCGTCGCCGGGTTGAAGACTAGGTCGTAGACCTCCTTCCTGATCTCGTTCGCGGTCAGCTCGTCCAGATGGACGAACGGCTCGTCGAGGAGGAGCACCTCGGGGGACGCGGCGAGCGCCCGCGCTATGGCTACCCTCTGGCGCATCCCCCCGCTCATCTCCTTTGGATAGTAGCCCTCGAACCCCTGCAGTCCCACCAGGCTGAGCATCCTCTTGCCGAGCGTGGATCGCCTCCTGCTCGTCCATCCCGCTCCCGGCCAGCACCAGGTTCACGTTGTCCAGCGCGGTCATCCAGGGAAAGGTTGCGATGGACTGGTGGACGAGGGAGATCTTCGGGGACGGGCGAGTCACCTCGACCCCGTCCAGGAAGACCTTCCCCGAGGCCTGAGGGATGAGCTGCGCAAGGACCCGAAGCAGGGTGGACTTGCCCGTGCCGGTGGGTCCGACCACCGCGATCAGCTCGTCGCTCGTTCGTGAACAGGTTTATGCCTTCGAAGACGGGCTTCGTCGCTCCTGGATAGTGGTATGAGAGGTCCTGCCCCTCGAGGACCTTGCCTCTCTCGTTCCGGCTTCGCTTTCGATTGACTGAGACGCCAAGCAAACTCCACTCGAGGTTGAACTCCGTGGCGATAAGGCGATAGGTATATACGAATATCCCCTCCCCCTGGATGGCATAATTGGCAACCCACAGGAGGGATGACGTTGCGAGGAGGGTCGCGAGGATACACGGCCACGTCCACGCGATCAACGAGATGCTCGACGACGGAAGGTCGTATTCCGAGATAGTGCACCAGATAATTGCGGTGAGGTCGGCGCTCGACAGCGTCATCCAGGTCATCGTCGATGACCTGGTCGAGGACTGCGTCGCAAAGTCCGAGAAGAAAGAAAACCTGACGGACAGTCTGGCGGAGCTGAAACAGGTCGTCGCCACGATAAGATGAGAATTCGGGTCGACTGAGGGTCCTCTGGCGCGAGTCAAGGACGTCATGACGACGGACTCAGCCCACTCGAGCACGGGAACACGAGGACCGACCTCGTCCGGCTCTCGTCATGGCCTTCGCGGCGGTCTCCAGCGGCCTCGGGGTCTGGCGCCAGCTCCTTCCGTTCGACGCCGTCGCCATCGCGGCGACCCTCCTCGGGGGTTATCCGGTCTACAAGGAGACCTTCCTCGCGCTCAGGCACGGCCGCGTCAACATGGAGGTCTCGATGGCCGTCGCCATCTTCGCGTCGCTGCTCGTGGGGCAGTTCACCGTCTCCGTGGTCATCACCTTCTTCGTGCTCCTCTCCGAGTACATCGAGACCTACGCCGTGGACAGGGGAAGGCAGACCATCACGCTGCTCGAGAAGTCGGCGCCCAAGCTGGCCCTCGTCAGGAGAGGCGGAAAGGAGGTCGAGGTCGACGTGGGGACTCTGGTGCCCGAACGACGTGGTCATCGTCAGGGACGGCGAACGGGTGCCGGTCGACGGGACAATCGTCGTCGGGTCAGCCTTCCTGAACCAGTCTTCCATAACCGGCGAGTCGGCCAGGGTCGAGAAGAGCGCCGGCGACAGCGTCTACGCGGGGAGCGTGGACGAGTCGGGGCTGATCGAGGTGCGCACCGAGAAGGTGGGCACCGAGACCGTGTTCGGGAAGATCATAAAGCTGGTCGAGGACGCCGAGAACAGGAAGGCGCCGATACAGAAGCTGTCCGACAGGCTCGCGACCTGGCTGGTCGAGTTCGCCATCGGCTTCTCGGCCCTCACTCTCCTTGTGACCAGGGACGTCACCTCTGCCCTCTCCGTCGTCGTGGTCGCGGGCGCTTGCGGGGTCGCCGCCGGCACCCCGCTCGCGATAGTCGCCATAATGGGGAAGGCCGCGAAGAAGGGCACGATCGTGAAGGGCGGGGCCTACATCGAAGAGATGAGCAGGGTCGATACCGTCGTGATCGACAAGACGGGCACCCTCACCTTCGGCGAACCGGAGGTCACCGACGTGGTCGGCTTCGACGGCTGCAGCGCGAGGCAGGTGCTGGAATACGCGGCGGTGGCAGAGAGATACTCCAGCCACCCGCTGGCGCGGGCGATCATGGGGAAGGCCGCCGAGTCGGGGATCGAGCTCTCCGGAGGGCGCACAGCCTGCCTCGTCGAGCTACATCGCCGGAAAGGGCATCGTCTGCCAGTACAACGGTGGTCAGATCATCGTGGGAAGCGGCGCCCTGATGGCAGAGAAGAGGAGTCCGGCTGCCAGACGAGCGGCGAGGAGCTGGCTCTCTCGGAGCGCCTCTCAAGGGAAGTCCACGGTGATGGTCGCCTACCAGGACAAGGTGTGCGGGGTGATAGCCGTCGCCGACAAGGTGAGGGGAGAGAGCAAGAGGGCGCTCGAAGACCTGAAGAAGATGGGGATACGCACGGTCATGCTCACGGGGGACAACAAGGCGGTCGCACAGCAGGTCGCAGAGGAGGTCGGGATAGACGAGGTCTACGCAGAGCTGCTCCCCGAGGACAAGGTCTCCATCGTGGAGAGGCTCGTGGCCGAGGGCCACAAGGTGGCGATGGTCGGGGACGGCATCAACGACGCACCCGCGCTCGCCCGCGCGAACGTGGGGATCGGGATGGGCGCGGGACCGACGTGGCGATAGAGGAGGCGGACATCGTGCTGATGACGAACGACCTCCAGAGGATAGCGGACGTGGCGAGGCTGAGCAGGAAGGCGTACCGGACCATAATGGTGAACTTCTACGGGACCCTGACCGTGGACGGCCTGGGCGTGTCCCTCGCGTTCCTCGGCCTCCTGAACCCCCTGCTGGCCGCGGGGATACACGTCACCTCCGAGCTCATCTTCATACTCAACTCCGCCAGGCTAATCAGATCGAGGCTATCTCAAATAGGCCTGGGCACATGAACGGAAATCTGAATCCGAATCCTCAAAGCTTATTGTTCTTGAGCGCTCAAAGCCCCGCGCCGGTTCCCAAGAGTGAGAAACGACTCCTCTCCTTAAATGATTCTCGACGCTTCTACTCTTCGATGGCGGCATGCCAACTGGGAACGCGCGATATGGTGCTTCCATCCCTTCCAGAGTGACGAGGGTCGAGCGGAGATACTCTGACCTAGGCCTTCTCAAGCCTCCCCTAAAGGTCGGCAAGGGGGCCGTCTGCCAGCGGATCGTTTCTCATAGTGGAGTGCGGGTTCGGGGTGAGGTGAAGCGATGAAAAAAATAGTGATAGGCGTATCATCGACAATCATCGCGCTGTTGTTGATAGGAGCCTCTGCGTACGGAATTACGTCGGCAATAGCAACCGAAGCAGTCTCCTCCAAACAACCGTCAATAATGTCGATAACATATGAGGTTCACGTCCCGCCGTTGCCATCGGTCTGTTGCAATGATGCCTACGAGTTTCATCTTGGCATGTTATCTAACAACAACGCCAGTTTTGTCAAGACAACCATATCCTACGGCTGCCAAGTCAGTGAGTTCAAGGCCTGCTTTCCGCCTTTCAAAAACAGATACGTGTTCTACCTTAGCTTCATTCAGATGTCTTCAACGGAAAGGGTTCAGCTACCATCGAATGGCTACCGACTGACACCGAATAGCAACTACACAATCTCGCTCTCGACGTCGATGTGTCTAAAGCCTCCGTCGCCATCGATAAGGTTCAGCATATCGAACGCCTCCATGACGTTCAACGATAGCGCTTGCGGGGCGCCGACCCAGCATTACACGGCGATAGCGGCTGGGTTGTTGGAAATGCACAACGTCACGCAATGCTCCCAGCTGCCGAACTCAGGCTGGTTCGTTCAAAGCAACATACTCGTAAACAACAATCCTCTCTCTGCATCTGATTGGAAGACAATACCTACGAACCCAATCCTGAATTGCGGATACGGGCTCGCTTTTGTGAACAACAACGTAGGAGTCAGCTGGAGAACCTAGGCCTCTTCGAAGGAGGCCAAACTTTCGGGCGCTGACGCGCTTGTTTTTAGGAGGAGGAAACCATGGCCGCCGTGAGTGCCTGACTTTGGAGAGTCCAGACCGGCTAGTCATCGGGAAGGGGAGATTCATCGACGACCTCCGCATGGAAGAGATGCTGCACCTCAAGATGGTGCGGAGCCCCTTCGCGCGGGCGCGGGTCCTCAGCGTGAAGGGCGGGATAACGGGCTCCGAGTTCAAAGCGAACGTGGCGGCGGTCGGGGAGGGAGCTTGGGGGGCCGGCGGGTATGTTTCCGTCCCGTACCCCGCACTCGCCTCCAGCTACGTCAGCTATGTAGGCCAGCCCGTCGCCGCTGTCTTGGCGGACGACCCCTACAAGGCCGAAGACATGATGGAAGAGGTCGAGGTGGAGTACGAATCGCTCAAGCCGCTGGTGGACCCGGAGGACGCCTTGGACTTCGAGCCGATTCATCCGGGCACAAAGTCCAACCTGGTGGGCCGCGCCAGGCTGGGTCAGGAGTTCGACGAGGGCGCCCCGGTGGTCCTCGAGGACGAGCTCCTCAACGAGAGGATAATCCCTAACCCGATGGAGCCGCGCGGGCTCGTCGCGCGCTACGACGGCTCAAGGCTCACCGTCTGGGCCTCGACGCAGTCCGTCCACAGCTGGAAGAGCGGCATCTGCGCCGCCCTGCAGCTCCCCCGCGAGGCTGTGAGGGTCGTCGAGGTGGACACCGGAGGGGCGTTCGGGTCCAAGAGCGCGCTCTATCCTGAGTACGCCGTCGCGTGCTACGCCTCGATGAAGACGGGGAGGCCTGTCAAGTGGATAGAGACGAGGTCGGAGCACCTCCAAGCGACGAGCCAGGGCAGGGGCGCGAGGGGGAGGATGAAGGTCTATCGCGGAGAGGAGCGGGCGGGTCTTGGGGATCAAGGCAGACCTGCTGGTCGACAGCGGAGCGTTCGCGCTGGGCGTCGGGGCCATGGCCGCGAGGTTCGTGGGCCTACAGCTCACCGGGCCATACGCGATAGAGAAAGCGCTAGTGGATGCCACCAACGTCTTCACAAACAAGGTGCCCCTCGGCCCTTACAGGGGAGCGGGAAGGCCCGAGGCCGCCTTCTTCGTCGAGAGGATGATGGACCTGCTCGCGGACGAACTCAAGCTCGACCCCGTCGAGGTCAGACTGAGGAACGCGAGCCCGGCGCCGTTCGTCTCGCCGCTCGGCCTGAAGATCGACCCCTTCCAGCCCTTCCTAAAGTCGGCGGTGGAAGGGCTGGGGTATGCGACGAGGGACAGGTCCGGGGCGTTCGGGTTCTCCTCGTTCCTCCTCATGTCGTCGGTGCAGCCGGGGGAGTCCTCGAGGGTGGCGGTCAAGGGCGGGAAGGTGAAGGTCTGGCTCGGACCCAGCCCGGGAGGCCAGGACCACGACGTCATCGCAAAGATCATCCTGAGCGAGGAGCTTGGCGTACCTGAGTCCGTCGTCGAGCTTCAAGGCGGCGACACCGACCAGCTGGACCAGGGGATAGGCACTTGGGGGAGCCGGAGTGCGGTGGTGCTGAGAGGCGCCCTGGTCGAGGCCGCCGGGAGGATAAGGGAGCAGGCGACCGCCGCCCTCGGAGAATACTCACCGCAGAGGCTGCTGGAGCACGAGTTCGACGTCACCGTCTTCCACCGGGAGGGCGACCAGGCAAACTCGTTCGGGGCCGATCCTCGTGCGGGCCTCTCTGAGCGACGCCGGTGAGGCCAAGGTCGAGGAGTGCGCCGCGTTTCACGACGTGGGCAGGGCGATCAACCCCCCTATGGTAGAAGGTCAGATAGTCGGCGGCTGCGCGCAGGGAATCGGGCAGGTGCTCTTTGAGAACGTCAAATACAACGAAGACGGACAGCAGCTGGTCGGCACGATTGCCGACGCCGGTCTGATTCTCGCGTCGTCGATGCCCCACGTGTCCACGACGCTCATGAAGGAAGAACCGGGGACTCTCTCGCGGGGGCGCGTCAAAGGGGTCGGGGAGGCGCCGACCATCGGAGTCCCCCCCGCGCTCGTCCGGGCTCTCGAGGTCGCGCTTGGGAGAAGGCTGCGACGCACCCCGCTGAGTCCGGAAGAGCTGCGCCGCTAGACCTCGTTGGGCGACGACGGGCGGCGACGGCTCTCATCGCGAGAACGAAATTATAGGCGCCTCGCCCTCCGGTGCTCCATGGGCGATCGGCCGGGCACCGCTCCGGAATCCACGCTGCGCCCACAGCTCAGGTTCTTCGACGCGGTGGCGACGGGGCTCGCGGCGATCCTCGGCGCAGGCATCTTCGCAGTGATAGCTCCCGCGGCAAAGATAGCGGGGCCGGCGCTGCTCGTGTCCTTCGCGATAGGGGCCTTCGTGGCGCTCTGCAACGCGCTCTCCTCCACCCAGCTCGCCGCCGTCCTCCCGCGCACGGGGGGGACCTACGCGTTCGGAAGGCGGATGATGGGTCCCTGGTGGGGATTCGCGGCGGGATGGATGTTCCTTGTCGCAAACACGGTCGGCCCCGGCGCCATCGCGCTCGCCTTCGGGGGATACCTCAACGCGGTGGTCGGCGCCGTGCCCGTGACGGACCGCCGCCGTCTTAGCGGCGCTTGCCATGACCGCTATCAATGCCGCCGGGATCCGGCGCTCGGTCCGGGTGACGGACGCTGTGGTGGTGCTCTCTGTCCTTTCGCTTCTTGCCGTGGTCGTGATCGGCCTCCCGGGGGCACGCGCGTCCAACCTGACTCCGTTCGCGCCGAGCGGAGCGGCGGGGATACTGCAGGCCACCGGCCTGCTCTTCTTCGCCTACACGGGCTACAGCCGCATCGCCACCCTCGTCGAAGAGGTGCACAACCCGAGGCACACAATCCCCAGGGCTACCCTGATCGCCCTGGGGACGGCCACCCTCCTCTATCTGCTCGTCGCGACCACGGTACTCGCCGTCCTGGGGGCAACGCGACTCTCCCAGTCCTCCTCGCCGCTGGAGGAGACGATGGTCGCGGTCGGGAGCGGCTTCGGGGTTGCCGTCGTCGCGGCGGGCGCCCTGCTGACCACCTTCAACGAGGGCCTCTCGGACCTGCTCGGGGTCTCCCGCGTCGCCTTCGCGATGGGGCGCGGGTCCGACCTTCCTTCGGGGCTGGCCCGCCTTGGCGCGGGGCAGAACCCTTGGCGGAGCGTGGTCTTCGTCGGAGCCATCTCCATCCTCGTCGCGGCGTTCGCCCCCTTCTACGTCGCGGTGGCCGTCTCCAGCTTCGGGACGCTGTTGTATTACATTGTGACCAACCTCTCTGCCTTGCGGCTCACCAAGGACCAGCGGATGTTCCCGCGAGTGCTCGCGGTGGCCGGCCTGGTCGGGTGCGTCGCTCTGGCCTTCTCCCTGGCTCCGGAGGAAGTGGGGATAGGCCTCGCAATCCTCCTCGTAGGCCTCGTCTTCCGCACCCTGCGCCTTGGCTTGACGAGAAGCCACGAGGGGATTGTCTAATGCCAACGAGGCGGAACCTCGAGGTCTTGAGGGACATTACCCCTTCGGTCTCGATGCGACGCTCGGGCGTCAGATCTTCATGAAGAAGTTTTCCGGATGGTCTAGGACCTTGCTCCTATTCTTGTGAGTGGTGCCGCACCGCCTCAGGTGCCTTGAATATCTCTGGGCGCTGATCATCTTCCCGCACTTTGGGCACGTTGGCACAGGCTCCTATCGCCGCGATGAAGAATCGGCGTCCCTGAATAATAACCTAGCTGTTTCCTATTCCAATTGCCCGCGCATCACCGTGACGGCCTTTCCTCCGAGGAGGACGCGGTCGCCCCGCATCCTTACCCTCATGGAGCCTCCTCGCGCGGACGCCTGATAGCCCAGGACCTCGTCCTTCCCCAGGCGTCGCCCCCAGAACGGGCCGAGGAAGCAGTGCGCCGAGCCCGTAACCGGGTCCTCGTTTACCCCCACGCTCGGTCCGAAGAACCTGGAGACGAAGTCGTAGCCCTTTGCCTTCGTCGAGGCGCTTGGCGCGCACGTCACGGCGATTCCGCGAACCGGCAGCGTCTTGATGAGCGCCAAGTCCGGGGAGAGCCGCCTGAGCACGCTCTCGCTCTCGACCTCGACCAGGTAATCGGAGCCGTAGGCTCCCGCGTATCTCGGCTTGGTCCCGAGCGCCTTCGAGATGACGTCAGTCGAGCCCTCGAACGGCCTCTCAAGCAGCGCGGGAAAGTCCAGCTCGATCCAGGCCTGCCCTCCTTCTACGCGCGTCTCCGCCTTCAGGACGCCGCTCCTCGTGTGGAAGTGCAGCCTCTCCTTGCGCGCGACATGCCCCTCTTCCCAGAGCACGTGCGCGCTCGCGAGGGTCGCGTGCCCGCAGAGGTCGACCTCAACGGTTGGTGTAAACCAGCGCAGGTCGAAGGATCTGGCCCCTTGGGCACCCCTGCGCCCTTCGGACTCTTGCCGTCGCGGCTGCGGAGGAACGCCGTCTCCGAGAGGTTCATCTCCCTCGCGACCTTCTGCATCCAGTCCTCGTCGGCCTTCCCAGGAGGGAGCAGGCAGACCGCAGCAGGGTTGCCAGCGAAACGAGTCGTCCGTGAACGCGTCGACGGTCACGATAGGGATGCCCAACGTCGTTCCCGTCCGGCGCTCCGGGTTATTCTCTTTTCTGCCGGCGTACGCCGGCATTCTGGTCAGAACTCAGGACCAAATCGGAATCGCGGTCCAGGGAGAACTGTCCTGGTTACAAAAATGGAGAGACATGGTTGACCCGCTAGGGTCAACCACCGTAGTCACACGCGGGCCGCGAGGCCTACGCGCCTACTGCGTTGTGTTGTCTGTTGACTGAGAGGCTGCAGGTGCTGCTGAAGAAGACCCCTCGACGACTTGCCCGTTGGCAAACCGCTCTGAGACTTGCGTCACCTTGATCCTCGTGCTTTGACCCATCTTCGTCCCTGGTACAAAGATCACGAACCCGTCGATCTTGGCAATCCCTTCTCCTCGCCTGCTCGTGTCGGAGATAGTAACGTTGTACTCCTTTCCGACCTCGACCGGCTTCTTGAAGGAACCAAAACCGCCGCTCCGCTTCCTCCTCGACTACCGCCGAATCCTCCGCCTCGATTTCCGAAACTCATCATATTCACTCTTCCTACCGTTATTTCATCCAGTGAGAAGAGCGCCAGAACCCGCCCTTATAAGGTGGACCTATGCGGCTTGAGAGGCATCGGACGCGACGCCCGCAGGGGCGACATGGTCTTCCGGCGTTCCCTTTCATAACCAATAAAAGGGCAGAAGGCCTCTTAGGCCAAATCGAGGCCAGAATGAGACCCGCCGTCACGAGATTTGTCACGGACGTGGTCATCCTCTTGGCGACGGCGATACTGCTCTTCTACCTGAGCAAGGCCTTCACCGGGTACTCGGACTACTTCAGGCTCGCCTTCGCCGGCCTGATCCTCACCGGGGGCGTGCTCATATCGAGGGCCTTGTCCCGGATCATCGCCGTCGAGTTCAAGTCGGAGCTGGGCAAGAACGCGCCCGTCCTCAGCAACGCGGTCGCCGTCCTGGGCTACGTGGCCGCGGCTGTCGCCGCCGCCTCCTACCTGTCCTTCTCTCCCACCGCCCTCCTCGCGGAGGCCGCATTCAGCGGGCTCGTCCTCGGCCTTGCCCTCCAGCCGACGCTCGGCAGCTTCTTCGCCGGCATACTGATACTCCTCTCGGGCGCGATACGCCCCGGGAGCCACGTGAGGATCCTCACGTGGCACATCCCCTTTCAGTGGGCCAACGCTCCTGGATACAAGTACTTCTCGCCGGACTCGATCTACGCAGGATACATGGGGGAGGTGAAGGAGGTCGGGCTCTTCTTCACGAAGATCCTCACCGAGGAGGGCCAGATGATGAAGATCCCCAACTCGATCCTGGCGACGGACGCCGCGGTGCTGTCATACACGGAAGAGGACTACTTCTTCAACGTGAGATACGAATTCCCGAACCGGTTCGACCCGGAGATGGTCCTCTTCCGGATTAGGGAGGACATCAGTAAGTTTCCCGTCGTCAACCTCTTCGTCAACGAGCAGAGCGACAAAGAATACTACATCGTCAAGGCGGTGCTGAACGCGAAGGAGAAGGACCACGCGCTCATAAAGTCGGAGATACTGACCCGCCTCATCAGGCTGCACAGGGAGCTGGAAGAGGCAGGAGAAAGCCAAGGCCCTCGGGCAGGTCGATCCGATCAGGGAGGCCATCGTAGGCGCCGCCTTGAAGATCAGCGCAATCTTCTCGGACTACGACGGCACCCTCGCACCAGAGGACGTCGCCCTCGACGCGTCCGGCGTGCCCGAGGAGATAGCGGGCCCCTGCTCAGGCTGAGCTCCTCAGTCCCCGTGGCGATCGTGACCTCCAAAGACTACGGCTTCGTCCGTCCGAGGACGCCGTTCGCGCGAGCTTGGGCCTGCGTGTCCGGCCTCGAGATAGTCCTCTCAGACGGCAGGTCGTTCGCGGCCCCTCAGACGGGCAGCCGCCTTCGCGAGGGCCTCGAGTACGTGAAGCGTCGCAACGAGTTCGGTCTGGCGCTGGAGCTCAAGCGAAGCACCGCCAAGGGCCTCCTCGCATTCTCCATGGATTGGAGGGGGAAGCCGGCGCCCCCCGCCGAGTTCATCACGACCGCCAGTGGCTGACCTGTCGGACATGGGGTTGACGGTTGCCTACGACCCTACGCGACCTTTCCTCGACGTCTTCGGGAGGAGGCCGGACAAGGGAGGAGCCGTCCGCGAGATGAAGAGACTCCTCGATGTGAACGGCAACGTCTTGTTCATCGGAGACTCGACGGCCGACAACTCGGCTTTCGGGGAGGCCGACTTGGCTATGTGCGTCGACCACGGCCAGGGCCTCGATGGCCTCGAATGCGGGTACGCGATAAGGCGCGAGGAGCTGGGCAGGTTCCTCCGCTCGCTTGAAGACGACCACTTGTCCCTGGACCTTCGCACGCTCGCGCGCAAATGAGAGGAGAGCGCTACGCGCGGCTCTTTCCTGACGCTTTGGCTGCAAGGCGGCCCAGAATTACACGATGGAAGTTTTTTCTGTAGAATTCTTTCACACGGGTTTTTATAGAAAGACGACCTATCGTTTTCCATCCGGCCATGACGCAATGCGAATTGGCGGATTCCCTGAAGGCAAACGCTGGCCGACGTATTCGGCATCGGGACGAGTAGGGGGCGGTCTAGAATTGCTCAGAATCGGCGTGGTCATGTATCAGACCAGCCTCACCAAAGGGCAAGAGCTGGTGGCCCAGAGGATGGTCAGGGAATTCCGAAGACAAGGGCACGACGCGTTCCTCATCACCAGCATATACCAGGACTCGGAGCAGGCCGTCAGCCCAGAGGAAGTGAAGAAGAGGGGAGGCTACGTCCACGTCTTCGACAGGGACCTCGGGAATCCCGGTAATCAGGGTCAACAGCGACGACACCACCTGGCCGCCAAGGCGGATCTCCTTCAGCGACTTCGTCGGCGTCCTGACCAACATCGTGGAAGACCTGAAGCTCAACGTCCTGATCACCCACTCGACCCTCTGGAACGGTCCGGAGGAGGTGGTGAAGTTCGTGGCGTGGAGGAGGAAGATGGCGCAGGGCGGCGCCCCGCGCTCACCGCTCCTCTTCTGCCACATGAGCCACTTCCAGGAGCCGAACGACGATAGATACGCCATCGTGGAGAGGTCGTACAGGGAGGCCTGGAACAACGTCATCCTGCCGCAGGTCTTGGCCGAAGCCGACCTCGTCCTTGTGACGACGCCGTTCGAGGCCGACTTCATGAAGGAGATGGGCGCGAAGGACGAGAAGATCTTCCTCTTTCCGGGCGGCATCGACGACGAGGACATAGCCTCGCTTGGCAAGGAGGACGTTTTCAGGGCAAAGTACAAGCTCCCGGCGGAGGCGAAGCTCGTCTCATGTCTGGGGACGGTGGAAGAGAGGAAGAACCCTCTCGCGCTTCTAGAGGTAGCAAAACTGCTGTCGAAGAGGGGGGACATACGCCTGGTCATAGCGGGCAGGGCGGAGGGCGCGTACGCGGACAGCCTCAAGGAGGCCGCGAGCAAGCTCCCGAACGTCTCCGTGCTCGGCCCGATTTCGGACGAGGAGAAGGCCGCGCTCATCAGGACCTCCCTAGCCAACATCACGATGAGCAGGTCCGAGTCTCTGGGCATCGCCCAGCTGGAGTTCATGTCCGCCGGCGTCCCGGTGATCACCTCCGGAGTAGGGGGCCAGTCTTGGATCGTCGGAAACGACTCCAACGGGCTGGTCCTGAACGGCCCCGATGACGCCCGAGGGGCGGCGGACGCGATATTGAAGCTGGCGGACCATCCCAAGCTGAGACGCAGGCTGGGGAAGATCGCGAGCCGGACCGCCTCCTCATACTCCTTGACCCGCCTCGTCGACAGCCTCTCAGCCCGTCTCCAAAAGGAGATGCGGAGGTTCGCGGACGACATGCCCGCCCTGCGCAACATGCCCGGCGACGAACGGATAATCGAGGCCTGGGCGCACAAGGGGAAGAAGGTGGCGGCGACCTCGAAGCGGTTGATAGTCAGGTCGGCCAAAGGCGGGAGGGAGGTGACGACCATCCTCTACGGCGACATAGCCCGGATCGAAAGGCACGCCGAAGCTCCATGGGCCGTTCTCGCGGTCGGAGCGGTGGCCACGGGCTTCCTCGTGGCGCAGACGGTGATGGGACTGGGGCTGCTCAGTCCTCTTGCTGCCGTTCTCTCCTCCGGGCTCTTGCCTCTCGGGCTTCCAGGGTCGACCGGAGCCCTGACCACTCTGCTCCCGCTCGTACCCGCCGCCATCGCGGTGGCGGCGTTTCTCCCTGCGGTGAAGCGAGGCTACCTTGTCCACTACGGATCCTCCCGGAAGCTCTTCCTTCCTGACAGCTTCGGAAAGGCTCTAAAGTTGGCCGACAAGTTCACCCCCCGAGAGCTGTTCGGCGCCGACGGGGAGCAGCGAGCGGGATAGAATCTGAGCGGACTGTGGACCTGTCGCTGATCCCTTTGACGTCTACTCCCATGTTGTCACAGGGCCGCCGGTAGGAACGCGACGAGGCCTATCGCCAGCTGCAGGACTATGGCCCTCCTGACCGGAAGCCCGCTCCTCCCCACCATCAGCAGCGCGAGGAGGTTCGCGAAGGAAGAGATCGGGTCGATGTTTCCCGCAAGTCCCGCGTCGACGGCGAGGACGGGAGCGGCGTGGGGCGTCACCGAGGAGGTGCTGAGGACCAGCTGCGTCGCGGGGACGTTGCTTATGGCTGCCGAGACCAGCCCGAAGAACCCCGCTGTGTAGGGCTGCTCGCCCGAGGCTGCAGGTGACACGTATGGGAGGATCGCAGGCTGGATCAGGGCGGCGAGAAGCGCGACCACGCCGACGAGCGCGCAGAGGATGAGCAGGCTCCTCAGGTCGAACTCCCTGGCGAGCTTCCTCGGCGACCTGAAGGTGAACACGAACCCAAGGGCGAAGGCCAACCCCAGGGCGAAGACGTTGGAGACCCCCGCGAAGTTCAGAGAGAAGACGATCGCCGCGGACGCGGCTAGATAGACCGCGGGGAGCCAAGAGCCGACCTTGGTGGACGTCCCACCACTGCCCGAGACCCTCGCCCTGAACCCGAACAGCAGGAGCGCAGCGATGGCCCCCGAGGCGACCAACGGCAGCCAGGTGCCCGCGACGAACTCGCCGGCGGAGATCCCCGAGGCCTGCCACAGCAGGATGTTCTGGGGGTTCCCCAGCGGGGTGAGCGAGCTGGCGATGTTCGTGAAGGTTATCTCCGCGACCAGCAGCGGCGCGATGTCCGCGCCCGACTCCTTGGAGTAGCTCACGAGGACCGGCGTGAGGATGAGGACGAGCACGTCGTTTAGGACGAACGGGGAGAAGATGGCGGTGACCGCGACGACTGCGTACATCAGCCCCAGCCTTCCCTCGAGCGCCGAGATTATCCCCCTAAGGAAGGAGTACCCGTCCGCGGCCCTGAACTGGGCCGCTATCCCGAAGAGGAATGCCAGCGAGACGAATATGGAGAGGTCGGGCGTCATGGTTTTCGTGCCTGGCCAGAGGCGGCTGGCCTCGTCTACCCTGCTAGAAGCTCAATCGGTTATGTCTTTCCTACGGATAGCGCTTCTCGATGCTCTGAGCTTCCCACGCGGGGTAGATCTCCCGCAACCTCTTGGGCGCCTTGTCCTCGAACACGACGCCGGCATACCACTTGGACCCGAACGCCGCGAACCTCATCAGGATTGGTATCGTGTCTTTCCCCTTCTCCGTAACCGCCCAGCGGACGAAGTTCGGCCCCTTTCTCTTCTCGACTCGCGTGATCATGCCCTCCCTCTCCAGCTCGCGCAGCCGGTTCGAGAGGACCCTCGGGGTGAGTCCAGGAGTCGACTTTAGGATCTCGCTGAACCTCTCCTTCTTCATCATGGTCATGTCTCTGAGGATCAGGATCGTCCACTTGCGCCCGAGGACACCGAGGCTCGTGGCGATGGGGCAGTTCGCTATGGGGACCGCGGGAGTGAGCAGGTCGACCGAGTCATCCTGCCCCTGTCCTTTGGGCGCGCGCGCAGGGATCTTGTCTTCCATGCCTGCGATATCTTTAGTATACTTGGATATTTAAGAGAGGCTATCCTTTTTTTCTCTATCTGACCTTAATATCCGTCGATGGCTCTCGCAACCCATGGTATTCATATTCGACGAAGGAAGCACTTTCAAGGCGCCACTGGACAAGGTCTGGAAGCTCAACCAGTCCGAGGGCGAGCACAGCCACCCGAGCCTGAGGAACCAGAAGGGCGAGCCTCAGGGAGAGCACTTCATCCTGAGCTACGAGACCAAGATGCCGGACGGGTCGTGGGCCAAGAACAAGGTCAAGACGACCGCGTTTCCTCCGGTGGGGATAGCCTTCGAGACGCTCGAGGGGCCGATGGCGGGTTCGAAGTCCTTCCAGTTCTACACGCCCAAGGGGAACGAGACCGGGGTCACCGTCGTGGGGGAGTACGTCTCCAAGGGGGTCCCGGACGCCGCCCTGAAAGGGGCGGTCTTGGCGTTCCTTGGGACGGTCTTCGACGAAGACTCGAAGAATCTATCCAAGATGTAATCAGCGGCGCCACGCCGGAAGTCAATAAATACTTCCGGCGCCTTCCGCTCTTCATGCCTCTCGTCTGCGCCGCCGGGAACTGCGACACCAACGAATGCGTCGACCTGACGAACAGAGAGTCGCTCGTCTGCAGCATAGTCTGTCAGTCCCAAGAACCCGTCTCGTTTACTCGATTGAAGGAGGCCACCGACTTCCATCAGGAAGTGCTTTCAAGAATCGTCCGCCGTCTGGCAGTCCATGGGCTGGTCAAGAAGGTGGACGGCAAGTATCTCGGCGAATGCGGTCGGTAGCCGCTCGGCTCGCTATCGGCCCGTCAGAGAGGGATCCTTCGCCAAGGACTCCACCTTCGCTTTGATGCCGTCCCTGATGAACCTTATCTCTTCTATCGGTTTCCCCTGAGGGTCAGGGATGTTCCAAACGACGACCTTCCTGCGCATCTTCCTGCGGAGATTGCCCGGGAGCGACTTCTCCAACGATGCGTCTGTCAGAATCACCAGGTCCGCATCGTCTATCATTTCGCCCGTCAACTCTTTCGGTTTGTTGCGGGAGATGTCGACTCCCTCCTCTCTCATCGCCTCGATGACGAGCGGGTTGACGTGCGTTGAATGCACTGTGCCTGCGCTCCCGGCCTCAAGACCAAACTCCTTCGCGAATCCCTCGGCAATCTGGCTCCGGCTCGAGTTCTCGATGCACACGAAGAGCAGTGAGTTCTTCGTGGGGCCTCCATGCCTGGCCAAGACCGGTCGTCGTCTGAGTGAGAGGCCAGACTATTATTGACTAACCTCTTGCCATGCCTGCCCTTCTCATGGGGTCGCTGCGAAAGGCGGCTACCGCTGTCGCGATCTCGAAGAGCCAGTCGTGGGTTTCCTCGCCTTGATGTGCGAGCTGTGATAGCTGAAAGGGTACTTTCCGATGTTCGAATCCGACACGTGCTCGATCTCAACGCTTTGGAACCCAACCCGCGTTAGCAGCCTCTTGTAGGCCGAGTCCGTCAGAGCCCCAGCGATGCAGGCTGACCAAGAGTCCATGTCCTTCCTCGCGCTTTCAGGAATCTCCTTCGGAAGCGTGACGTCCGCGACCGCAAAGGTTCCACCCTCCCTCAAGACGCGAAAGGCCTCCACAAAGACGGCAGCCTTGTCTGGCGAGAGGTTGATCACGCAGTTCGAGATGACGTAGTCTACGCTGCCCGACTCGACCGGCAGGTGCTCGATCTCCCCAAGCCTGAACTCAGCGTTGGAGTACTTTCTCCCATACTTCGACTTGGTCTCCCTCGCCCTCCAGATCATCTCAGGGGTGGCGTCGACGCCTATCGCCTTCCCTTTCCCGCCAACCATCAAGGATGCCCTGAAGACGTCTATCCCGCCGCCGCTCCCGAGGTCGAGGACCACGTCGCCTTGCTTTGGGGTCACCAAAAGGAGCGGAGAGCCGCATCCCGCATTGACCGAGGAAGCTTCCGTCGGAACGGCCTCGCCGAGGGACACCAGGTTGGAATCGTCGCAGCCGTCTCCGCAGCAATCGACCTTGGAAGTCGTGGCTATCTTGGCGTACCTTTCCTTGACGGCCTTCCTGATCTCAAGCTCGGACATGCACTCGTCGAGGGCCGCCAGACCTATTTATTGACTGAGCCGTCCTACGCCGGGATTTCTAGGACAACGCGAGGACGCCCCATGTTCGCGGTCGCGGAATCCGCTCCCCTTCAAGAAGGCAAAGCGAGGCCTTGCAAACCCTTATGTAGCGAACGCGGAAAAAGCGCGAGAATTCATGGGCAAGATCTTGGTGACGGGAGCCGCCGGCCAGATCGGCTCCGAGCTCGTAGTCGCCCTCCGCGAGAAGCACGGCGAGGAGAACGTCATCGCGACCGACATACTCCTGAAGGCCGTGGAGAGGGTGCTCCCGTCAGGCCCCAACGAGCAGGTCGACGTCACCGAGATCCGGAAGCTCCAGGAGGCCATCGGGACCTGGGGCGTGACCACGATCTACCACCTCGCCGCCATCCTCTCCGCGGCGGGAGAGAAGAACCCGCAGCACGGCCTGGGACGTCAACATGAAGGGCCTCCAGAACATCCTCGACCTCTCGAGGGAGCTGGGGGTGAAGCGCGTCTACTGGCCGAGCTCGATCGCGGTCTTCGGGCCTGGCATCCCCAGGGTCAAGACGCCCCAGGACGTGCCGCTCGTCCCCACCACCATGTATGGGATAACGAAGGCGGCGGGCGAGCTCCTCTGCAACTACTACCACCAGCGCTACGGCGTCGACGTCCGCTCGATCAGGTATCCCGGGATAATCAGCAACAAGGTGCCCCCGCACGGGGGGACGACCGACTACGCCGTGGACATGTTTTACCAGGCAATCCTGAAGAAGCGCTACACGTGCTTCGTGAGGGAGGACACCGTCCTCCCTATGATGTACATGCCCGACGCCATCCGCGCCACGCTGATGCTGATGGACGCCAGCCCGAAGAGCGTCACCTACCACATGGGGCACAACCTCGCCGGGCTGAGCTTCTCCGCGGGGGAGCTCGCCAGGGAGATCAGGAAGCACATACCTGAGTTCACGTGCGAGTTCGTCCCGGACTTCCGGCAGAAGATCGCCGACTCGTGGCCCGAGTCCGTCGACGACAGCCTCGCGCGCAGAGACTGGGGGTGGAAGCCGAAGTACAACCTGGCCGCGATGACCAAGGACATGATCAAGGAGCTCAGCGCCCGCGCGAAGCAGGGCAAGCTCGTCCAGAGTAGCTGACTTCTAATAGGCCTCAAGATTAAGCCTTTCAGCACCCACCGCGAAGCATGAAAAGGAAAATAAGGCGAGGCCGGGGAGAATCCTGAGATGAGCAGGGACCCGACTTCTTTCCTCGGGGAAGAATACCGCGCGCTCGTCCAGAGCGACCTCGACTGGAAGATCAGGACGCTCCAAGGGCCGAGCACCCCCTGGTGCCACATCGACGGGAAGAAGGTGCTGATGCTCTGCTCGAACAACTACCTCGGGCTCACCAACCACCCGCCCTGAAGAAGGCCGCGATCGACGCGGTGACCACCCACGGCGCGGGCTCGGGCTCCGTCAGGGCAATCGCGGGGAACATGGACCTCCACATCCAGCTCGAGGAGCGGCTCGCCCACTTCAAGCGGGCCGAGGCATCGCTGGTCTACCAGACGGGCTACGCGGTCAACAGCGGGCTGATTCCCCAGCTCGTGGGCGAGCAGGACCTGGTCGTGAGCGACGAGCTCAACCACGGCAGCATAATCGACGGCGTCAGGCTCTCGCGCGCCGAGAGGGCGGTCTACAAGCACGCAGACACGGCGGACCTCGCCAGGGTGCTCGACGAGGCGGAGAAGCACGCTCCGCAATACCGCAGGATCCTGGTCATCACTGACGGGGTCTTCTCGATGGACGGCGACATCGCGCCCCTCGACGAGATAGCCAAGGTCTCGCGGCGAGCACGGGGCGATGGTCTACGTGGACGACGCCCACGGCGAGGGCGTCCTCGGCGAGGGCGGGCGCGGCATCGTCTCCCACTTCCACCTCGACAGGAGGCAGGTCCAGATCGAGATGGGGACGTTCTCCAAGGCGTTCGGGGTGGTCGGAGGGCACGTCTCGGGCTCGCGCGACCTGACCAACTTCGCCTACAACAAGTCCAGGACCTGGCTCCTCAGCGGCTCGCACCCGCCGGCGGTGGCCGCCGCGTGCATAGCGGCGATAGACGTCCTCGAGAACGAGCCCGAGCGCGTCCAGACGCTGTGGAGGCACACGAGGCACTTCAAGAAGTCGATGAGCGACCTGGGGTTCGACATCGGGAAGAGCGAGAGCCCCATAACGCCCATCATGGTCGGCGAGGCCGAGGTCGCGAAGAAGCTGAGCGCCCGCCTCTTCGAGGAGGGGGTCTTCGCGCTGCCGATCGTGTTCCCCATGGTCGCGAAGGGCAAGGCGAGGATCAGGACCATCATGAACGCCGCGCTCACCCCCGAGGACCTCGACTTTGCGATCGGCGCCTTCGAGAAGATAGGGAAGGAGCTCGCGATCGTCGCGCGGCACTAGCGCCGTCAGGCCATCGCCTGCGCCTGGATGAGCTCCTCGAGCTTCTCGAAGTAGAGCCTCGTCGCCAGCGGCATCGCCGAGAGGTTGGCCTCTATCGCCTCGATGACCTTGTCGACCGCGCGCCGCGACGTCTTGAACTCGAACTTCATCGTCAGGATCGGGTCCCTGATTACCTGGATGCTGTCCCTCAGGTCGGGCCGCGCCCTCGCCTTCGCGTCCACCTCCACCTTCCGATACCACGCCGCCAGGACCTCGGGGTCGAGCCCCAGCTTGAGCCGCTCGATCTCCTGACGAGCCTCTGGATCAGCCTGTCTCGCTGTTGTCTGACATCCTCTCCACTCCATCAGCTGCAGCGCGACTGCAGTATCTCCGTCTTCTCGTACTCGGCTTCCCAGACGTGCATGCTGTTCCTCGCCCTCCTGACCGTGACCAGCGAGTAGCCCTCCGGGGCGTCGACGAGGGACTTGCTGAGGATCTCCTGGACGCTCTCGTTGTCCTCGTCGAAGGTCTTGACGATGTGCTGCTTGTACTTCTCGACCTCCTTCATGTGGTCCTTCAGGCAGAGGTTCCTGCCCTGGAACCGCGAGGACGTCAGGCGCTTCACCTCCTGGCCGCAGACGTCGCACTTCACCTTCTCCATCCCGCAAGAGAGGCAGATCCTGCCCACCCCGATCACCATCGGGAAGGTCCCGGGTGTCGACTCCTCCTTGCCGCACATGGCGCATTTCATTGTCTTGCCGGTGGAGTGCTGCATGACCTGCTCGGTGGAAACAACCATTGCTTAAGACGATTTCGCTGGCCGCTCCTCTACCCGGTCTGCCATCGAGTCGACCCCGGGCGGACTGTCGTCTCAGTCGCAACAGACGGGACATCGACCCATGGCAGCACGAGCGCCGTGGCGATGATGAGCAGGGCGGGAGCCCACCAACCTGAGCCCGCTTCTCTCCACCACCAAGTGTCCAGCTGGCCCTTGAGGAAGAGAGGGAGGACGGTCGTCAGGAACGGGAAGTGAGACACGGCGTCCTGCTGCGGGATGGCGAAGGTGACCCCGGCGATGCCGTTGAAGACGACGCCCACGCCGTAGAGCAGGTACGCGACAGCGGCGACGCCCGGCTTCTTCGCCTCGATCAAGAAGCCCGACGGGAGCAGGAGGAACGGGATCGCCGGGATGAGGAAGCGCTGCCCAAAGGCCTCGCCTCCCACCGCGTTGTACCACATCGCGTACGGAATCAGGAAGCCCACGAAGCAGGCGGCGAGGAGAAGGCCTTCGCTCACCATCTCGCGACGCCTCGGGACGAAATAGAAGCCCAGCGCCCCGAGGATCGAGTATCGGGCAGTAGACGAATACGCCGCGGAGGGGGGAGAACAGGTCGAGGTACAGCCCGTCAAGGAGCGGATACGAGAAGCTCCCTAGGAGCGAGGAGGTGTGCTGGTAGGCCTGCTCGGTGGTGAGGAACGGGTTGCCGAAGGCTGCCTGGTTGTATAGGGCGAGCATGAGGAGCCCGACCGCTGACGCCAAGAGGAACCCCGCGAAGCCCTTGGCGAACCCTGCAAGACTCTTCCTGAAGGTGTACAGGAGGAAGACGGAGACGATGGGGACCAGGACGCCGTTGATGTAGTCCACCGTCAGAGCAACCCCCAGCGCGGCTCCGCAGGGTACGGCGTCCGCGAGGCCTGAAGACCCGCTGCGCGCCATCCTTATGGCGAGGTAGACCGCGAGGACGTCGAGCATCGCGGAGACGTCGCTCTCGAAGAAGTATGTGGCGAACGGCCAGCTTATGGTCGAGAACGCGTAGGCGAACGCGACGAACGCGGAGGTCTTCTGGGTGAAGTACATCGAGGCCAGCTTGAACACGAGATAGGCGGCGGCGGCGTTGCAGACCGCGACGAAGAACTCGGAGAGGAGCATCGCGTTCCCGAACAGGTTGAAACCGCCGTCTAGCGTGAACCCCAGGCCCACGAAGGGCTGCGCGAGGACAGCGACCCCAGGGGCGAGCGCGCTGTAGTAGTTCCCCTTGTACACGAAGTCGTCCACCGTCCCTGGGAAGAACTGACTCGCCTTCCCCAAGACGACGGAGTGGCTGGACCAGAGCGCGTACGCGAGCTGAAGTAGGCTGGTCGGATGGTCGGCGGCCCAGATCCCGTTGAGCGAGAACGCGTAGACGAGCAGCGCCCACAGGAAGATCAAGAGTCCGGTGCCCAGAGGCTTCATGCCGCTCACGCGCGTCTGGGCGACGACCCACTTTAGTCTACGCCCGCGAACGCCTTGCTCACATGCTCTGCGCGATGTCGTCGACGGTCTCGACGACCGCGTCCGCCTCGGTCTTGGTCTCCTCGCGCGAGTAGACCCCTGTCTTTACCATCACGCTCGTGATCCCCATCCTCTTCGCCCCGAGGATGTCTGTCTCCTCCTGGTCACCCACCATCACCGCGTCCTCTGGCCTGCAACCGGCCATCTCTAGCGCGAGCTCGAACATGAGGCGCGACGGCTTCCCGATCGCCACGGCCTTCTTCCCGGACGAGTACTCGATGGCCTTGACGATGGGGCCGACCGCCATCGCGACGCGGTTCTTGAACATGTATAGCCGCGAGTAGTGGCACGCCACTATGGACGCCCCGTTCCTGGCCACCTCGCCCGCTCGGTCCAGCTTGCTGTACGTGAGCCACCTGTCGAGGCCGACCACGACGACGTCGGCCTTCCTCCCCCTGGTCCTTCGCAGCCCTTCCCGGTCCAGCTCCTCCTCGAGGCCGCGCTCCCCCACGAGGAAGTAAGTCCCCTTCGGGTGCCTCTTCGCGACGTATTGGGCGGTGAGCTTGGCGCTCGTGAGTATCTCCTCATGTCTGACGGGGATGTCGAACCTAAGCAGGCGCTCGAGGACGGTCTCGACCGTGTCGGTGGAGTCGTTGGTCAGGACGAAGAACCTCTTCCCCTTGCTCGCCCGTATCTTGTTGATGACCTTGGTCCCCCCGAGCTTGACCGGCTTCTCCTTCCCCGCGGTCAGCACGCCGTCAAGGTCGAAGAGGAAGAGCTTCTTCCTTGACAGGTCGATCATCTCGAGCGCCGGCCCGTAGTCGCGTTTTTATCCGTTTCCCGCGCCTGAAGTGCCGCCCTCGCCTTGCCAGCCGGATCTTCGCGGCCGCCGCTCGTCCTCACCTTGCGTGTCGCCGCAATCGTCTTCCTGCTCTCGGCTTCCTCTTCCTTGGGAAGCATCCGGGCGTCCCCCAGCGCCCAGAGCTCCCAGGGCTCGGCGAACTGGGTCGGGCCTGGCGGAAACTACCCCTTCAACTGGGACTACAGCCCGCAGACGGCGATAAACCTGACGAGCGTGAACGGCCTGGGCCTGAAGTGGCTGTACCCCCTCCCCGGCCCGCGCATCCCGAACACCCTCGGCTCGAGCGTCATCGTCACCCCGATAATCGTCCAGGGAGCCGTCTACTACATCACGAGCTCCGACACGCTCATCGCCCAGGACGCGAGCAACGGCCAGCTCATCTGGAGCAAGAACCTCTCCCTGAACTACGACTATCCGGGTATAGGCGTCCTGCCCGAGTCTCTGAACCTCCAGGGACACTACCACGCTATCTGGTACACCACGTTCCGTCAGTGACCTCCCTCTCGTCTGGGTCGCGGGGGACAACTACACCGTGTTCGCGTTCAACGCCGTGAACGGAGCCGAGGCGCTCAAGGTCGACTACCTCCCGGTCGGCGTCCCCGGCAATTACGGGAACTACGACCCGGGGGGCAAGCAGATAGTCATCGATCAGGGGAGAGGGATACTGACGGTCACGGACTCGGTCTCCGAGGGGACGGACGCCGGTCGGGGGTTCTTCGAAGGCTGGAACGTAACCGCGGACCCACCGACGCTCTTGTGGAGGACGTTCCTCATGCCACCGCAGGACGGGTCCGACCCTCTCTGGTCGATCAAGTCTGTGCAGAACGCCAGCTACGCGTGGGTCTTCAACGGGACCGCGCAGGTCGACCTCAAGGCCCTCCCCAACTCCACCCTCTACGGCATGCTCTACGGGGACTGGGGGAGCTTCGGATTCAACGGCGCACAGAGCTTCGCGGGGACGGACGGAGGTTGGGGAGGCTCGGACGCATACGACCCTCAGACGGGGATCGTGTACGTCGGCACGGGGCAGCCCTCCCCGGACTGGAACGCGACGACCAGGCCGGGCCTGGACCTCTGGAGCTCGTCGGTGCTCGCCATCGACGAGACGACCGGGAAGCTCGTCTGGGCCTTCCAGACCTCCCCGCACGACCTCAGCGACTACGACTGCTCCTGGAGCGTCATGCTGGCCAACGCGACCGTGAACGGGCAGACCCAGAAGGCGGTCATGAAGGGCTGCAAGAACGGCTACTTCTACGCCCTGGACGCGGCCACCGGGAAGATGCTCTGGTACTTCGACGCGCCCCACGATACTGAGGGCTGCCGCGAGCGCGATCCTCGACCCGACCAACAAGACCGACATGGTCAAGCCATGGGCTAACTATCCGTCCGTCAAGCCCTACGTCCAGAACCCCTGCCACAGCGGAGGGATCGAATCGGACCCCGCGTACGACCCCGTGAACAACATCGCCGTCGTCGTGACTTACAACTGCCCCCTGTGGGACAGCGTCATTCCCACGACCGGAGCCGGAGTCCCCTACGGCAGCTTCGGGCTCGACCTCTCCTACGCGGGGCCTAGCCTGCCTTGGAACACCACAATATGGGCGATAAACGTGGACACGGGCAAGCCGCTCTGGCAGTATCCCATCCCGGACATCGGCTTCCGCGGAGGAGTGGACGTCAGCGGGGGCTGGTCATCGTGCCGGCGGCGGACGGGTACCTGAGGGCGCTAAACGAAAAGACGGGGCAGCTCGTGATGCAGAGGAACATCGGCGCCGCGCTCTGCACGGAGCCCGCGATCGGGCAGGACATCGGCGGCCAGGAGGAGCTCGTCTTCCCTGTGTGCAACGGCAACGAAGACGTCGGCCTCCCCGTCAACAACGGCGTGATGGTCGCCCTGGCGCCCATGTCCGTGGCCGACGAACTCCACCACGGTCGACCACTTCGGTGGTCGTGACGAGCTACGTCACCACCTCGTCGGGCGTCTCGTCCGCCGCGTTCTTGTCCGTGGCCGCCGTCGCCGTCGTGTTCATCGCCGCGACAGGAGTCTTGGCGGCGCGAAGACAGGCGCTCGTGAGCCTCTCCGGCGGCCGACTGCCAACTTTATCTAATCGCAGACTGGGAGAAGGCGGTCTCGAGGGTTGTCCGAAGCGTCCAAGGGCGCCGACCTCCTGTTCACGGAACTCGCAGACGCGGTGAGGTATTCGCAGAACTGGGAGCGCAGCATCAAGGAGCAGAACGAAGCGAGGACGAGGGCGGCCGAGCAGCTGGAAGAGCTCGAGGGCCTGGCGGGAGCGCATCTCCAAGGCCTTCGACGACCTTCACCTTGACGTCGAGGACTCCGAGACCCTCTCCAGGAAGGTAAACGAGTTCGCGGCGCTCGCGATCCAGCAGACGAAGGACCGGGTCAAGGCGAAGCTCGAGACGAGCCTGACAGGCATGCTGGCTGAATCGAGGTCGGAAGAGCTGAAGGCGAAGAGGAGCCTCGAGTCATATCTCGCGGCGACGCCCGCTCCCCGTGACCGACGAAGGAGATCTCTCTGGAGCTCTCGGACAGCTCCTACTCCGCCAAGGCCGAGTACACGTGCCCCGGCGAGATAGAGTACGAGTTCCTCCTCAACACGGCGAGCTCCCCGCACTTTAGGGGAGAGTTCACGTTCGCGGGCGTCCGGAAGGGGGCCAGGCTCCCCGTCAGGCTCGGGAAGACCTGGCTCAGGAAGGAGCCGGTGCCCGACTTTGAGAAGCTCGACGACTACGCGCTCGCCAGGGCCAGGGCCTCCAAGAACCACCTCGAGGCGACCTTCGTGAACCACGGGACCGGGAGCGCGGTCGACCTCGTCTTCTCGAGGTCGGGGAACGACTCCTTCGTGACCATCGAGTACTCCGACGAGAAGGGCAAGGTCGACGTCACCGGGGAGGCGGCGCTGAGCAAGCACCTCGACCTCCAGCTGATGAAGGGCGCGACCGGCCGTCTGCTCGACGCCATCCTCGACCTCAGGAAGGACAAGCTCCAGCTCAGCAAGCTCGAGAGCGCCGGCGAGGACGTCCTCGCGACGCTCGACTGCCTCGGGTTCATGCAGAGGGTGGTCGTCGTCGCTGGCCCAGTCGAAGGAATCGATGAAGGCGATGAGCGCGGTCGACCCGAAGATGGCAATCGAGAGGCTGAAGCTCCTGGGCCCCGGCGGGACCAAGATGATGGAGACCCTCGGTCTGGTCAAGCGGAGCGGCAGGTAGGCCCACTCACAGCGGCTCGCGCGTCGGAGGTCAACCCGCGCGCTTCGGCGCCCTCCTCAGGAGCGACGCGTCGACATAGAGGTTCAGCAGCAGGATCAGCGGGGCGACGGCGAGCATCTCCAGGAGAAGGTCGTTCGCGCCCGTCGGAGTGAGCGGAAGAAGGGAGAGCAGCGTGCCCTTGGCGTGCACCGAGTGGGGGAAGATCTCGAGCAGGGGCAGGCAGGCCAGGCTCAGGACAGAGAGGAAGAGCTGCACGCCCAGCTGGCCCAGCTCCAGTATGTCGAAGGCGAGGTAGGCGAAGAGGATGGCGAGGGTTCCGAAGACCACGACCGAGGAGCTGATGAGGTACACGGCGCCCCCGGCGACGAAGCAGCTCGCGCTCACCGCTATCGGCAGGATGTCCGCCCTCCCGTACGCCGCCCCCCGCGACCTTCTCAGCCACACGCCCGAGAGCGTGATTATCCCGAGGCTCACCAGGACCATGAAGTCCGTTATCTCCACCAGGAAGCTCTGGGGCCCGACGGCGAGGAGGAATATCGAGACCAGCGTGAACAGCCACGACAGGCTCGCAAGGGAGCGCGGCATGTATCCGTCCTCCCCGAGCGACCTGAGGTGTCGCGTGGCGGCGAGGAAGGCGGGCACGAAGGTCGTGACGCTGGCGATGAGGAACGCGATCGCTATCAGGAGCTCTTGGAAGCGCCCGAGGTAGGTGCTGGCGAGGTAGAGGGCCGGGATCTGCGCCTGGAGGACCGCGCTCGGGCTCGGGTGCGCGGCGTAGACCGCCAGGCCGTAGAAGATGTTGATCCCGGCCGTGATGAGCACCGTGAGTATCATCGCCACGCCGAGGTACTGCGCCTTGCCGAGCCTGAACCCCCTCTTGATCCACGACACGACGGGAATCGGATGTGGTCTCCCGCGCGTCGCGCTCCAGCGCCTGGATCTCCTGGAACCCAAAGAAGAGCAGATACAGGTATCCCGTGTTGATCACGAGGGTGACCGGCCAGTAGCCTCCGCCCGTGTACCTGAGCAGCCCTGCGAAGTTCCAGGACCCCGCTGCCCCCAGGAGCGCGCTGTGGTAGAGGAGTATCGCGACCAGGACGCTCGTGAGCAAGACCTGGAGGATGCCCGTCACGCGAAGCAGCCTCTGCTCGAAGAAGGAGTCGAGGACCGTCCAGCCTATCAGCGCGACCGCTATCGCGTAGAGGATGACGACCTGGGGCGTCCCGGTCAACCCGTAGCCCTTCAGGATGCCCGGGAGGTAGTCGAAGTCGAAGATGAGGAAGACGATCTTGGAGTACGCCGCCAGCGCGGTGTTCGCCACCCACATGGAGACCCTGCTCACGAAGTATCTCACGCTCCTCACGCCGACGGCGACCCTGGTGAACGACGGCCCTCCGACCGACTCGAGGCCGCGCTTCCTGGACTCGGAATACATGTTGGCGTAGACCTTCGCCATCAGCACGGAGAGGACCGTCGCTATGACGAGCGAGCCCAGAGAGACGAACTCGTACTGGATGACGTTCTGCGGGATGAGTATGAAGAGGGGGGACCCGAGCGTAGCGCCGACCCCCACCGCCAGGACGGTGCCGAACCCGTACACCGGGTTCGCGCGCTCCACCTTGCGCGGCCTCCTGAACCTGACCCTGAGGGACTCGGGGAGAGACGCGACCAGCGCGAGGCCGGTGAGCGCGAGGCTCATGGCCGCCACGGCGACTATCACCTCGCCCAGGCTGGCTCCGCCCTGCTGGGAGATGTACGCCACCTCGTCGTAGAGGTAGCCGGTCGCGTAGGCGGTGACGCCGAGGCCCGCGACGAGCGCCACTATCTTGACCGCGAGGGCGCCCAGGCGCCTGCTCTGGAGAGGCACTAGCTTCGACCCGGCTCAAGAATCATGCCCGCATTCTTGAGGTTCTTCGCGGCCCGCCGCAGGCTGTAGAACGCGCCGAGCAGCAGCAAGGCCGAGAAGACGAAGTCGAGCAGGGGGACCGCCAGGCGGAGGGGGCCGCTCGCGAACGAAGGCGCGAGGGCGCTCGAGAAGTAGCCGAGCCACTGCTGAGGCGTGCTCAGCCCCGCCATCACGGGCACGAACGCGGCGAGGCCGACGATCGTGAGGAACGAGGCGAGGACTATCTCTCCGACCGCCACCGGGAGGTTGCCGCCGTCCTCGGACGGCCGCCTGGACTGGAGCAGGCCCACGAACCTCGTCACGTAGCCCTCCTGCGACTCCAGCAGGGACCTCTCGAGGACGGGGCGGAGGTCGGCGTCGGACTCGTAGAGGAGGGTAAGCGCCTTGACGTCCAGCTTCAGCCTAGCGACGACCTCGTCGCCCGCTTTCTCATCTTTGCTCAAGACAATTCGCTCATCGTCTGACGGCCTGGTCGCTATTTTTCGGTTGCGCCGGCTCGGGAACGAGTCCACGCTCAACCCGCGCCTTGCGAGGGACCACCCGGCCGCTGGGCGCACCGCGCTGGTTCTCCGAGTCCAAACATCTAAATATCCAGTGCCAATCGGCGTCAAAAGAACAAGCAATTGACGCAGTACGCGAGGATCAAGCTGACGAGCTCCAACCTCGACGAGCTCGAGAACCTCGCCCGTGAGATCAAGGAGATAACGGAGAAGACCGGGGTGAAGAGCAAGGGACCCCAGCCCCTCCCCACCAAGAGGCTGAAGATCACGACGAGGAAGGCCCCGACCGGCGAGGGGACTCACACCTTCGACCACTGGCAGCTGAGGATCCACCGGAGGATCCTCGACATCGAGCCGGACGACAGGACCATGAAGCAGATCACGAAGCTCAGGATCCCCGAAGACGTCAAGATCGAGCTCACGCTGACGAGCTAGAGCTCGACCTCTAGCCGCTCTTCTTTATCCAGTCTATCGTGCGCCTGATGCCGTCGTCCAGGCTCAGCTCGTACTCATAGCCGAGCAGCCTCCTCATCTTCTCCGTCGAGGGGTAGCTCACCTGCGGCTCGGCCTCGGCGGGTGACCTCGGCGGGAGCATCTGGAGTTCGGACTTCGAGTTGGTCAGGCGCTTGACCCTCTCGGCCAGGTCCCTTATCGAGACGGTCTCGGCCCCGCCGAAGTTGAAGGCCTGTCCGACAGCCGCGTCCTTCTCGAGGATCTTGGCGATCAGCTTGGCGAAGTTCGCGGCGTGCGAAGGCGCGGTCACGTCCCTCCCGGAGTTGAAGAGCCCGACGGGCTCGTTCTTGAGGAACTTCCTGATGAAGAGCGGGAGGGCCCTCGAGGGGTGGTCGTACTCCCCGAAGAGGAGCCACGCCCTGGTCATCGCGACGGGCACCCCCTTGGTCTTGAAGTAGCTCATGGCGAGGTTCTCCCCGACCACCTTCGAGTAGTCGTACGGGACCCTCGGGTCCATCGGCGCCCTCCTCGGTGACGGGGTTGCTCTTCGGCGCGCCGTAGACGTTGGCCGAGGAGGCGTAGTGGAAGCGCTTCACCTTCTTCTTCGACGCCAGCTCGAGCGACGTTGAGCGTCCCGAAGCAGTTGACCTGGAAGCAGGAGTACGGGTCCTCGATCGTCTTCTTGATGTCGGCGATTCCCGCGAGGTGGACGATCGCGTCGAAGTCCAGGCGCGCGAGCTTGTCGTTGACGAACGACGCGTCGACCATGCTGCCGACGACGTCCGCGCCCGCGCGAGACGTCTGTGCCTATCGGCTCGAACCCGTGGCCCGCGAGGTAGCTCATTACGTGCCTGCCGACGAACCCCTGGGAGCCAGTAACCAGCACTTTCAAGGAGAACCCGGTCCGCCGTTTGACGTTATTTAGGTTGTGAAAGCTAAAGGCCCAGCGCCGCTCGGTATGAATCCGCTAGGGCCTTGTCGGCGACCCCTGAGACGAGCTTCTCCTTCCCGTCGGGCAGGAGGACGGGAAACGCTGTAGCGTGGTAGGGCAGGTCGAGGCTCTCTATCTTCTCTGCGTCCTCGGTCTCGCCCACCTTCTTGCACTCCCCGTGGCCGCACGTGTAGTGGTAGACCTTGACGACCCGCCTGTCGCCCATCCCGCCCCCTCTCCCCCCGGCCGCCGTCGAGACGCTGAGCATCTGCAGGACGTAGATCTCGTTGGGCTGGTCGAGCTACCTGAGGTCGATGAGCTGGTCTGTCACAAAGACCCGCCTTCCCATGCTCTCGATAAGAGCGATGAACTCGTCGGCACCCGCCATGACGTCGGCCATTTTTGGCAGCCGCTTAAAACTTTGGCAACGTGTCGGGGGAGGAGGCCTCGCCGGAATCTTTCCGGGTCCAGAGCCTGAGGCAGAGGGTCGTCGGCAGTAGCAAGAGGCGCGGGGGGTAGGATTCGAACCCACGAGACCCGGATGGGTCACAGGCTCTCAAGGCCCGCGCATTATTGTGGATCGCGAAGATTGACCACTCTGCTACCCCCGCGCATTTTTGTTTGATTGAATTGGCTTCTTATCTTTTGCCCAAGATTGCATCTCGTTTTGGAAGCGATAGATTTCGCTTTCAACAGTAGATGGTCTACTGGGGGTCCTCGCAGGAGGCTTCTGGTCTACGATGGGGCGGTCAGAGTCCTGGATATGCCTCCTAGCGCGCAAAGGCTTCGACCGCTAACGATTATTACCTACTCTGTAAGGCGCGGCCTCATGAGCGGCACGCAGATCCAGAGGGTGACTGTGCTCGGCGCCGGCCTGATGGGGCACGGCATCGCCCAGGTCTGCGCGCAGACCGCGGGATACGACGTCACCCTGCTCGACGTCAAGCAGGAGTTCGTCGACCGGGGACTGTCGATGATAAAGGACAGCCTCGCGAAGTTCGTCGCGAAGGGCGGCCTGGAGAAGGGCAAGGCAGACGATATCCTCTCCAGGATTCATACCACCCTCGACCTGAAAGCGGCCGTCGAAGAGTCGCAGCTCGTCATCGAGGCTGCCAGCGAGGACCCCAAGCTCAAGCTCGACCTCTACCGCAAGGTCTCCGAGCACCTGCCTCCCGACGCGATCCTCTCCTCCAACACCTCCTCGATCAGCATCACGCTGCTGGGCTCCGCGACCAAGAACCCTGAGAACGTCGTTGGAATGCACTTCTTCAATCCCCCACAGTTGATGCCGCTCATCGAGGTGATCCGGGGCGCGAAGACCTCCGACGCCACAGTCGAGGCGGTACGGGCAGCGGCGAAGCAGATGGGCAAGGAGACGGTCCTTTGCAAGAAGGACTCGCCCGGCTTCATAGTCAACAGGATCCTCCTCCCGGCGTTGACCGAGGCAGCCCTCCTGGTGAGCGAGGGCGTGGCGACCCCCGAGGACATCGACAAGGCGGTGACCCTGGGCCTGAGCTGGCCGATGGGGCCTCTGAAGCTACTCGACTATGTCGGCTTGGACACGGCCTTGGGCATCTCCGAGGTCTTCATGCAGGAGTTCGAGGATAGCAAATATCGGCCAAGCCCCCTGATCAGGCAGATGGTGAGGGCGGGGCTCCTGGGGCGCAAATCGGGGAAGGGCTTCTACGAGTGGGGCTCCGCGTCCTCCACGAAGAGCTCGTCCGGGAAGTAGAGCGAAGGTCTATAGCAGGCCTCCGGCCATCGCTTGTCGATGGCTTCGGCGGAGGACTTCTCTAACCTGAAGTACATCAGCCTCATCACGTTCAGGAAGAGCGGCGTCCCCGTGCCTACCCCCGTCTGGCTCATGGAGGATGAAGGAGTGATCTACGTGAGAACCGACCCGAGGAGCGGGAAGGCCAAGCGCCTCCGCAAGATCCAGAGGGTCCGGATAGCCCCGTCCGACGCGAGGGGGAAGACGCTGGGGCCCTACGTCGAAGCGAACGCTCGGTTCGTGGAAGGCGAAGACGCGCAAAGGATAGGCCTGCTCATCAAGAGGAGGTACGGCACGATAGGGGCCATAGTGGACTTCTTCAACGGGCTGAGGGGCAACCACCCCACGGCCGTGATTGAGATAAAGCTCGCCTAGTCCGAGAGCTTCTTCCTGATGTCAGCGGGGATCGCCTTCGGCTTCCCGTCCTCCCCAATCAGGACGTGGACGGTGTGCCCCGTGCACAGAAGCTCCTTGCCCGGCAGCTTGGTGACCTCGTAGTCGAGCCTGAGGCTCGACGTCCCGACCTTGCTCGCCCACACCCTCACGGCGACCTCGTCGTCGTACCTCGCCGAGGACTTGTAGTCCGCGTGAGCCTGGACGACGGGCGTGTGGAATCCCCTCTTCCTCGAAATAACGCTGTAGGGCATCCCCATCGAGCGGAAGAGCTCGGTCCTCGCCACCTCGAACCAGACGAAGTACTCGGCGTAGTAGACCACCTGCATCGCGTCCGTCTCCGCGAACCTGACGCGGAGCTTCGCCGTGTGCTCGACGGGCATGCGCGCACCGACGCGTAGCTAGGCTTTTTTACGTTCTCGCCATGCCGCTGCCGGCATGGAGAACTACCAGACCATCTCTCTCATCGTCGAGGGGCCTGTGGCCACGGTCAAGATCAACAGGCCCGAAGCGCTCAACGCCCTGAACTCGGTGCTCGTGCGCGAGCTGGTCGCCGCGCTCGACGCGCTGGAGGCGGACGGCTCCGTCAGGTGCGTCGTCCTGACGGGGAGCGACAAAGCCTTCTGCGCTGGGGCGGACATCAAGGAGATGGCCAACCTCTCGGCCGCGGACATCGAGACCGCCGACCACCTCAAGCCGGTCTGGGACCGCGCAGCGAGCTTCGAGAAGCCCCTGATCGCAGCCCTGAGCGGCTACACGCTCGGAGGCGGGCTGGAGCTCGCGATGTGCTGCGACATCATCATCGCCTCCGAGGGGACCAAGCTGGGCCAGCCTGAGATCAACATCGGGATAATCCCCGGGGGAGGGGGGACCCAGCGCCTGCCCAGGGCCGTGGGGAAGTACAAGGCCATGGAGATGATCCTGACGGGAGCGGCCATCTCCGCGGAGGAGGCGAAGGCGCTCGGCCTCGTCAACCGCGTCGTGCCGCCGGGCAAGTACCTGGAGGAGGCGACCAAGCTGGCATCTGGAGATAGCGTCCAAGGCGCCCGATTGCCGTGCGGTCAGCGAAGGAGGCGATCGCCGCGTCCCAGGAGATGGGCCTCTCGTCTGGCCTGGAGCTCGGGCGCACGCTCTTCTACGACCTCTTCAACACAGAGGACAAGAAGGAAGGCATGAGCGCGTTCCTCGAGAAGAGAAAGCCGAACTTCGTGGGCAGGTAAGGCCGCTGAGGCAGCGCGGAGCGACCGAGCTCGGAGTCGATGCCCTACGGAACTGCGACCACGGGGATGGTCGACTTCTCTATCACGTTCCTGGATACGCTGCCGATGGCCCGGAGACGACCCAGGCCGCGCAACTCGCGCGTTCCCATCACTATGTAGTTCACGCCCCTTGACTTCGCCGTCTTGAGAATCTCCCGTACGGGGTCTCCGGAGCCGACTATCGCTTCGCATCTTATCCCCGCCTTCTCGATCACCTTCACCAGCGAGCCGACCGACCTTTCAAACTCGTCCTCGTAGTAGTGCTCGGGCAGGGCATCCCCGTGCGTGTCACGATAATTTTCCGGGACGGACCCTTCCACGACATACATCAGAAGAATCTTTGCGGACATGCCCTCCGCCAGCTCAATGGCGCTGTCAACTATCTGCTCAGCATGTGGGTGCTCATCGACCGCGACGAGTATCTGCTTCATTATGGCTTTGACCCTTCGGCGATTATATAGAGATTAAGACGATTCCCGTGGCCGGAATCACGAGTGGCAGGTCGAGGCTCGTCTCCGAGAAGAGGGCTGATAGTTTCCTTGAGAATGGGAAGCCCAACTTCGCGGGCAAGTTACCCCCTGAAGTTGTGTCGGGCTTCTCCGCTCGGAGCCGGAGCTCTACGGCACGGCGATGACGGGGATGGTCGCCTTCTCTATCACGTTCCTCGACACGCTGCTGATGGCCTTCAGGCGCCGGAGGCCTCGCAATTCGCGAGCTCCCATCATTATGTAGTCCGCCTTCCTCGATTTCGCGGCTCTGAGAATCTCCTTAATGGGGTCTCCATAGGCGGGAACCCCGTGGCATAATACTCCCGCATTCTTTATCGCCGTAATCCACCGACCGACCGTCCTCGCAAATTCGTCCTCGTAGAAATGCTCCGGCAGCGCGTCTCCGTGCTCGTCGCGAAATTTTTCCGGGACGGAGGTCTTTTCGACGACGTAGATCAGGAGAATCCTGGCGGCCATCTCTTGCGCCATCTCGATGGCGCATTCCACTATTTGCTCAGCATGTGGGTGCTCATCGACCGCGACGAGTATCTGCTTCATGAGGCGCCAAGGTCCATTAGATTATTTAGAGGTTGGGATGATTGTCGACTCTTCCCCTCGGCCAGAGTGGGGACCACGTTGGTGCTCGACAGGGACGAGACCCCCAGCAAGCCTTATCTCAGCAACAGGAGCGGGCCGCGCCAGCTTTGGCTCTCTACAGGCGGGCGAACAGGCAGTACGTCGCCATGTCCCGCAGGAGAGGTCTGGAAGTTCCTAGATTCGCAGAGGAGGGTGTATCTGGGGTTCGCGATGGAGAACGGCTACCCGCACGTCACCCCGATCTGGTTCGTCCTCATGGGCGAGAGGGTCTACATGCGCGCCCAGGACTACAAGGTGAAGGTCGGGCTCGCCGCGAAGGGGAAGGCCTGCGTCGTCATCGACGACGGCGACAAGTACCGGGAGCTTCGGGGCGCGGTGATGTGGGGAAGGTCCAGGCTCGTCTCCGAGAAGAGGCTGATAGCGAAGGTCACCGCGCTCTTCGAGGCCAAGTACTCCGAGCGCCAGTGGAAGGCGGACGAGATGCCTAAGGACTGGGTGAGGAGAGGAACAAGGAGAAGCGGGCCTTCATCGAGTTCGTCCCCGAGAAGGTCGACTCGTGGGACAACCGCAAGGTCTAGCGGGAGCCCGCGGTCATCTTCTTCCACGCCTCGTCCTCGACGCCCTCGAGGGCGTTCGCGTAGCGCGCCGCGTTGAAGAGGTAGGTCGAGAGCCTGTTGAGGTACGGGACCATCTCCGGGTTTATCTTCTCCGCGCGGCCGAGCGCGACGACCCTCCTCTCCGCCCTCCTGCAGACCGCCCTCGCGAGGTGGAGCGAAGCGGAGAGCTGGCTGCCGCCGGGCAGGATGAAGCTCGTGAGCCGGGGGAGCTTCTCCTGGAGCTCGTCGACCATCTTCTCCAGCCGCTCCGTGTCCTTCTTCTCGATCCGGGGACGCGCGCCCCTCCCTTGCCTGCGAGCTCCGTGGCCAGGTCCGCGCCCGCGGCGAAGAGCTCCGCCTGGATGCGCTTCAGCGGCTTCGAGATCTCCTTGTGCCTGCACGCGGCGACCGCCACGCCGATGCAGCTGTTGAGCTCGTCGATCGTGCCGTACGCGTCGACCCTCGGGGAATCTTTCGGGACGCGGCCGGCGCCGTAGAGGCTCGTCTCGCCCTTGTCCCCGCCTCTCGTGTACAAGTATTCTCTCGATTTCATCCCTGTTATCAATATATTTAGGCTTGGGGTTTTCACATTTTTGCCACCGAAGGGATATATGCTAATCTTTCCGAGACATCTGTCCTGAGGGATATAGACGCCAACAGGATCCTCCAAAGATGAGCCTGCCCATCTCTTCACTCCTCAAGAAGCGATGCGCATGCTGCCCGACATCAGGATAAAACTAAAGGCGATAATGGAAAGGAAGAAGGTCGCGGACAGCGTGCGCGACGAGATCGAGCGGTTCAGCCTGGTGGGCTTCGAGGTCCCCGAGGCCAGGCAGAAGACCGACCAGCTCGACCTCATCGTGAAGGACCTGATGGCGAATATCTCAGGAGCTCGAGGACCTGGGCGTCAAGCTCAGGGACATCGACACGGGCCTTCTGGACTTCCCCGCGAAGAGGTTCGGAGACGTCGTCTACCTCTGCTGGAAGTACGGCGAGTCGAGCGTCGAGTTCTGGCACACGCAGAACGAGGGCTTCGCAAGCCGGAAGCAGATAAACGCGCAGATAGTCTCGCCCTAGCGCCCCGCTAAGGTTTACTAGTGGCAGCTCGCGGACGGCTCAGCAACCACATTGGCTCCTCACCCGCGAGCTCGCGATAGGCGACCAGGCGCCGGACTTTCACGCTGCCGTCTTCGAGCGGAAAGAGCGTCAAGCTCAGCGACCTCAGGGGCAAGAACGTCGTCCTCTACTTCTACCCGAAGGACGACACGCCGGGCTGCACCAAGGAGGCCTGCACCTTCAGGGACAACCTCCCCAAGTTCGGGGCGATGGACGCGGTCGTCCTCGGGGTGAGCAAGGACTCGCTCGACTCGCACGCAGGCTTCATCAAGAAGTACGGGCTCAACTTCACCCTCCTCAGCGACGAGGACCTGAAGGTCAACAACCTCTACCACACCTGGGTCGAGAAGGAGAACTACGGGAGGAAGTACTGGGGGACCGAGAGGTCCACCTTCGTGATAGGCAAGGACGGCAAGATACTGAAGATCTTCCGGAAGGTGAAGGTCGACGGCCACGAGCAGGACGTCCTCGCGGCTCTCTCCTGACTTGCGCGTGTGGGGTGAGTGAGTCGGCTTCTGGCCTCGCGGGCGCGAAGGCCGGCATACTCGGAGGCATCTTCTTCGCGGCCGCGGTCGGGCTCGTCAACTGGGCGCTGCTGGAGGCCTTCAGCAGCAGCACGCTCCAGGCGCTCTCGACGATATCATATCTGCTCGGGAACCGGAAACGCGACAGCCGCAGGCCTGCCTCTCCACGCTGTTGAACACGAACATACCCACCCTGGCCGTCCTCCAGGGCGGCGTCAGGGATCCTGTTCGGCGCGCTCTACGGGATGTACTTCGAGTTCCTGCCCGGAGAGGGGTATAGGATCAGGGCCGTCGCGATGGGGATGGCGATGCTCATCGTGTTGCTCTTCCTCGGCCTTGCGGGGATAACCATCGACAGGACGCAGCAGCTGATCATGTATGCGATCGGACATCGCCAGCATGGTCGGCTACGTCGTCATCACCGCCCACTTTTACAGGAGGTACACGAGAGAGGTCAGGTTCGAGAGTCCCAGACCCTGGGAGGCTGAAGATCACCGTCGACGGCAAGAACTACACGGGGAAGACCGAAGACGCTCTCCCTCCACTCCAACCACACCGTCAGGGCGCCGAGCGAGAGCGGGGCCTTCCACCAGTGGCTCGTGAGCGGAGGGGTCTCAGTCCTCGACTCGAAGAGCTTCGAGACCACGATGAGGGTCGACGGCGACGGGCTCCTGAAGATATCCTGACCCGGCTCAACCCCGTGCGCTCTAAAGCTTAATTGGCGCAGACGGGATGCCGCCCCGCAGAAGCGCCCGATGGTCCATGACAAGAAGGTCGGCGACTACATCCACGAGAACCAGGGCCGGTTCGTGAAGGAGATCGTCCGGCTCGCGTCGCAGCCCAGCGTCTCCGCGAGGAAGGAGGGCATCTCTGAGTGCGCGGCCATCGTGAAGTCGATGATAGAGGAGATAGGCGGGACGACGAGGATGCTCGAGCTGCCAGGAGCGGCGCCGCTCGTCTACGGCGAGCTAAAGTCCTCGAAGTCGCCCAAGACCGTCCTCTTCTACAACCACTACGACGTCCAGCCCGAGGTCCCGCTCGAGCTCTGGAAGTCCCCGCCCTTCAAGCCCGAGGTCCGCGACGGCAGGCTCTACGGGCGCGGCGTCTCGGACGACAAGGGGGAGCTGGTCTCGCGGCTCAAGCTGATCGAGGCCTACGTCAAGGTCAACGGGGAGCCGCCTTGCAACGTCAAGTTCTGCTTCGAGGGGGAGGAGGAGGTCGGGAGCCCCCACCTGGAGGAGTACGTCAACAAGTACCCCGACCTCTTCAAGTCCGACGCGGTGATCTGGGAGTACGGGAAGATAGGCAGCGACGGCAGGCCGGTCGTGGGCCTCGGCGTGAAGGGGATGATCTACCTCGAGCTCACCGTGAGGTCGCTGTCGCAGGACGCCCACAGCATGTACGCGGCCGCCCTCCCGAGCGCCGTCTGGAGGCTCACGAGGCTCCTCAGCCTGATCAAGGACTCTCACGAGAGGATCCTCATCCCGGGCTGGTACGACAAGGTCCAAGACCTCGCCGAGGACGAGCTGAAGCTCCTCGAGGAGCAGCCCTCCGAGGCGCAGGAGCTCCTCAAGACATACGGGAGCAAGGAGTTCGCCGGAGGGATGCCGCTCGCCCAGGCCAAGAAGGCCCTCGTCGCCCGCCCCACCGCGAACATCGCGGGCATCTGGGCCGGCTACACAGGGCCCGGGGAGCAAGACCGTGCTCCCGGCGGAGGCGCACTGCAAGATGGACTTCCGGCTCGTCCCCAACCAGGACCCCGAGGAGCTCTACGCGAAGCTTCGTGACGTACCTGAAGGCGAACGGCTACGGCGACGTCGAGATCGCGATGGAGACGAGCGAGCCCGCCGCCAGGACCAGCTACAAGAGCGACCTCGCCCAGGCCGCGATAAAGGCGGCGAAGGAGGTCTTCCAGAAGGAGCCCGTCCATCGAGATCTCGAGCGCCGGGACCGGCCCGCTCTACATCTTCACCCGGAGGTATGGCGTCGCGGGGCTCGACATCGGCATCTCCCCGGTGGACTCCGCGCTCCACTCGCCCAACGAGAACATCCGGCTCGACTTCTTCGAGAAGGGGATGCTCTGGCTGGGCGAGACGCTGGAGAACTACCTTGCCAAGTGAAGTTCGGGCACCTCTGCCTCACGTTTACAAACGGAGAGGGGGACGGTTAAGCTTAATTCCCCATAGCGCAGGCCTGTCGGGGTTCAACGATTGATAGTCGGCGTCCCGAAAGAGACGGCGGCCCTCGAAAGGCGCGTCTCCGTCGTCCCGGAGACCGTCTCCAAGCTCGGTGCTGGAGTCAGCGTAGTCGTCGAGAAGGGTGCGGGCGAGAGCGCGGGCTTCCCTGACTCCGACTACACGAGCGCCGGCGCGACCATAGCCGCCGACCAAAAGTCGCTCTACGCGCAGGCCGACATCATCCTGAAGGTCACCCCGTTCACCCCGGACGAGGCCTCCCTCGTCAAGGAGGGGGCGACCACCATCTCGTTCCTCTCCCCCCTGGCCAACCTCGAGACCGTGAAGAGGCTAGCGTCCCGCAAGGCCACCGTGTTCGCCATGGAGCTGATCCCGCGAATCAGCAGGGCGCAGCCCATGGACGCGCTCTCCTCGCAGGCGAACATCGCGGGTTACAAGGCAGTGATACTCGCGGCGGACACCGTCCCGAAGCTCTTCCCGCTCATGATGACCGCCGCAGGCACGATCTCTCCCGCCAAGGTCTTCATCCTCGGGGCGGGGGTCGCGGGGCTTCAGGCGATCGCGACGGCGAAGAGGCTCGGCGCGGTCGTCGAGGCCTACGACGTAAGGCCCGTGGTCAAGGAGCAGGTCATGAGCCTCGGTGCGAAGTTCGCCGAGATGCCCGTGGAGGCCAAGGACGCCCAGGACGCCGGCGGCTACGCGAAGGCGATGGGCGAGGAGTTCACCAAGAAGCAGCAGGAGTTCCTCGCGGGGCGCGCCAAGCTGATGGACGTCGTGATCACCACCGCGCTCATCCCCAACCAGAGGGCGCCCATCCTGATCACCGAGGACGCCGTGAAGGGCATGCGCCCCGGCTCCGTGGTGGTCGACCTCGCGGCCGAGGCGAAGGGGAACTGCGCCATCACCGAGCCGGGCAAGACGGTCGTGAAGTACGGGGTCACGATACACGGGCCCCTGAACCTGCCCTCCACGATGGCGCCCGAGTCCAGCAGGCTCTACTCCAAGAACATCTCATCGCTGTTGCAGATAATGCTCAAGGAAGGCAAGCTGACGATCGACCCGAAGGACGACGTGGTCAAGGGCTCGATGGTCGTCAACGCAGGCCAGGTCGTCCACATGCCGACGCTGAAGGCGATCGACCCGGCCGCCGCTGCAGCCGCCGCGGCTGCAGCCCCGCCATCGGCGTCCGTGCGCCGTCGTCTCCACCGCCGGCTGGAGCCAAGAAGCCATGATCCTCGAGCTCGCGGTCAACGCGACTGTCACCACCGGCGCGCCGACGGCAATCGCGTACACCTCGCAGGACCTCGTCACCAACCTGCTCGTTTTCGTCATGGCGACCTTCCTCGGCGTCGAGCTCATCCGGCACGTCACCCGGCTGCTCCACACCCCGCTCATGGCGCTGACCAACGCCATCTCCTCCGTCTCGATGATCGCGGCGCTGATCGTGATGAGCGAGACCACGGACCAGACGCTCCTCATCCTCGCCACCGCCGGAGTCGCCCTCGCCTCGACGAACATCATCAGCGGATTCATACTCGTGGAGCGCATCGTCCGGCTCTTCAAGAGCAAGCCGAAGGGGAAGCCTGCGAAATGACCCTCGACCCGACCTACGTCCTCGCGCTCTACGTCGTGGCGGTGGTCCTCTTCATCCTCTCGCTCAGGTTCATGAGCGACGTCAAGACCTCGAGGTGGGGAGGCCGGTCCGCCGCGCTCGGGATGGCCATCGGCGTCGCGGCGACCCTCGCGGCCTACCAGATACAACGCGTCGACCTCCTGATCGGCGCGATCCTCATCGGGTTCGTGGTCGGGACGCCCATCGCCCTGCGCGTCGCCACCACGGCCCTCCCGCAGAGGACTGCGGTGTCCCAGGCGTTCGGCTCTCTTGCGGTGGCCCTAGTGGGCGCCGCCGAGTTTTACGACTACCACACCACGGCCAACACCTTCACGCTGTCGGTCCTCTCGGCGGAGATGATACTCGGCTTCCTGACCTTCGCGGGCAGCTGCATCGCATTCGCCAAGCTCCAGGAGCTCATCCCTGGGAGGCCGTTTGTCTATCCGGGCAAGAACTTCGTGAGCATCGCGATACTCTCTGGTCGCGGCCGCGATTGGGGTCTTCCTCGTCGCCGAACCGTCGCAGACCTTCGCGCTCCCCATAATGGCGGTCTTCGCGCTCCTCTTCGGATTCCTGCTCGTGATGGGGATCGGCGGCGCCGACATGCCGACCGTGATCGCCATACTCAACGCTTACACGGGCATGTCAGCGGCGGCGCTGGGCTTCGTCCTCAACAACAAGCTCCTAATCGTCGCAGGCTCCCTCGACGGCTCTTCGGGGTTCGTCCTCGCGCTCATCATGAGCCAGGCCATGAACCGCTCGTTCACCAACGTGCTCTTCGGCGGTGTCGGCGCGAAGGTCGTGAAGGCCGAGGGAGGCGCGGCAGCGGCGCAGGCTCGCCCGGTCCAGTCGCTCTCGGCGGACGACGTCGCCACCATCCTGGAGAACGCCAGGTCGGTGGTCATCGTCCCAGGTTACGGGATGGCGGTTGCCCAGGCACAGCACACCATCAAGGAGGTCAGCGACCTACTGCAAGAGAAGGGCATCGACGTCAAGTACGGCATCCACCCCGTCGCGGGAAGGATGCCCGGGCACATGAACGTCCTCCTCGCGGAGGCCAACGTCCCCTACGACCAGCTCTGGGAGATGGAGAAGATCAACCCGATTTTCCCGGAGACCGACGTCGTCATAGTCGTGGGGGCGAACGACGTCACCAACCCGGCGGCGCGCACCAAGCCCGACTCGCCCCTCTACGGGATGCCGATAATGAACGTGGACAAGGCGAAGACGGTGATCTTCATCAAGCGCTCGATGAGCCCAGGGTTCTCCGGGTCAGACAACGAGCTCTTCTACCTCCCCAACACCTGGATGGTGTTCGGGGACGCCAAGAAGGTCCTCTCGGACCTCGTGGCCGCGCTGAAGGCGTCCTAGGGACTCCAGCCGCAACGATAACGGCCTGCCGTCGGCTTCAGGCAGTCTGAGATCCGGTCAAGGGTTGTGGTATGGGAGCCGCCCGCCCTTCCTCTGTGCTCTCGATCCGCATCCACGCGTACCTAACGCTTAGCCCGTACCTCAGGAAGAAGGCTACGGCGATCCCGACGAGGTTGGCAATCTCAGGCGTCATTCCGAAATAATCGACCCCCGCGTAGAGGACGGCCAGGTTGAGCACCAGGCCTGCGAACATCAGGGCGTTGAACTTCACGAGCCGGAAAGCGGTGTGCCCCGACCGCCTGTCCCTGAACGTCCAGAGGTCGTTGAGGACGAAGTTGGAGAGGATGGATACCTCGATGGCGACTGCGCCCGCGTCCAGGTAGTAGACGCCCCTGGATTGTATGAGTATCAGGAGCCCTTCGTTGACGACTATCCCAATCGCGCCGACGATGGCGAACTTGACGAAGTGGTGGTGGTAGGCCAGCGAGAAGACGGAAGCCTTGCTGCTCGAGGTCATGACGCGGCCTATCCCTTCCTGGCCGAAGATTCCAAAGTAGTAGGCCACATAGAGGACGGAAACGCCCGCTATCACGACGAGCGCCGCTTGGTTCGCGAACATCGAGACCGAGCCGAGGGAGCTGTGCCAGAGGGGTCCCGCAGAGTAGCCCACGTAGATCAGCGCGGCCGACCAGACGAATGAACCGACCACGGTGAGGACCACGAACGGTCTTCAGCTCCATCCTGAGGATACCCGCCGGGATCGATATCACCGACCTGACCCCCGGGATGAACCTCCCGACGAAGACGCTCCAGGCGCCCTTGGAATCGACCCATCGCTCGCCGTCGTCGAGGCGCTTCGGAGAGACTCCCACCCTGCCCAGCAACCTGTAGACGACCGGCCGCCCGAGCTTCAGGGCCGAGGTAGTAGGCGATCAGCGAGCCGGCCAGGCCGGCGACCGTGGCGTCGACGAGCGCGAGCCCAAGGTTCATCTTGCCAGAGAAGACGAGGTAGCCCGCGAACGGCAGGACGACCTCGCTCGGGATTGGCAACGCCGAACTCTCCATGGCCATCAGGATGAACAACCCCGCGTACCCGATGTTGAGAAAGGAGGTGAGCGCGGCCCATCGAAAACAAAGCCCCCGACGGGGCCGCACCGCCGAGGTGGGACTCGAAGGGCAGCTCGAAGAGGTCGACCAGCTCTACCAGGCTCAGGCAGAGGGCCGCGAGCGCGACCACCGCGAGATACTTGTTGCGGGGAACAAAGGAGCTAGTGCGCTTGGGAAAGCCGGGGTCCCCCATGTCTTCCCGCGTTCCCCCTCATGGCCCTTATAGCACTTACGAGCCTTCGGGACGTTGCTGTCAGCGGAGATAGGCTTCGCCGAAGGCCATCAGGTAGCCCCCGAACGCCAGCCCTCCGAAGAGGACGGGGTATGACAATCATCCTTTCCATCCCTCCCTGGCCAAGCCCGAGATACGTGTGCGTCCCGTAGAGGACGACGGCACCAGGGTGACGATTCCCGTGACGGCAGAGAAGTAGGCGAACGGGGGCTTGGCCACCTTGAACACAAGCAGCGCCTGGATGCCTCCGAGAAGAACGTCAACGCGGAGAAGAAGACGTGGGCCCCTCCGTAGCTCTCGTTGAAGATCCCCACGCCCATGGCGCCGATTCCCGCGAGCACCTCGAAGAGGGAGAGCGCCCTGGACCCGGAGCCCTTCCAGAGTATAGTAGGCCGTCAAGAGCAGCGCGATGCCCATCAAGAAGACAGAGGCGTTGAATATGTCGGACGAAGGCTGGACGAACTCGCAGACCCCGCCGTTGCAGGTTGCGCCCAAGTCGCTGATCGTCTGAGTGGAGACGTCGTAGCCCGGGTAGTAGATCTCGGCCAAGGCGAAGAAGAACAGCGAACTGCGCCACTCCGACGAAGACGAGAGTCCCCGCCCGCTTCAGGCTTGGAGCGTCCACGTCGCAGCGTGGGACCAAACGCTTGTTTAAGAATTTGGGCACGGGCTTTACGTTCGGCCATTCCTCTCCCAGGACGGCACGCAGGGCCCTCCGTTTGCGTCATGAACCGCGCTCTCCCTGGGAAGAATGCCCACGGTCAGGAATCCGGTTTTAACACAGAAGTGCAAAAAGTCGCGTTAGGTGCTAAACATATGGCTGATTTTCAATGAACGTGGTAATCATATGTAGCAGTAAATCGGTATAAACTTATATAATATGCAAGGTAAGCCTCGGCGAAGTGAACGAATCCAACTCACTTTCCGAAAGCATGCCTATGAGATTAACGAAGTTCCTCGCGAGCAAGTACACCATCGCCGCGATGGCTTTGGCGGTTCTGATGTATCTGATGAGCGCGCATCCCGCGTTCGCACAGACCGCGTACACGCCTCCCGCGAGCCTCAGCAGCTTCCCCGCACCCGCCGTCCCTAGCTGGCTGGACACCGGCAGCAACGCATGGATGATGACCGCAGGCACCTTCGTGGGGTTGCAGAGCATCCCCGGGCTGTCGCTCTACTACGGCGGACTTACGCGGAAGAAGTTCTCGATAAACACCGCTCTGATGTGCTTCTACGGCTTCTCGATAGTGCTCGTCGTCTGGGTGCTCGCTGGATACAACTTCGGCTTCGGCGCCGGCCAGCGTCAAGATCGGCAGTTACGGGATCCTCGGCACTTTCAGCTCGGTCGCGCCCGGGCTCTCCGAGGGCTCGCAGGCTGTCGTCGGTCCCGCCGGGCTAGCGCTCAACTTGCCGACATCGACGGTCGTTTGGTTCCAGTTCGTCTTCGCCGCGATCACACCCCTTCTCTTCGTCGGCGCGATCATCGAGAGGACCAACTTCAAGGCGTGGATCATCTTCGTCCCACTTGTGGTCACTCCTGGTCTACAGCCCCATGGCCTACGCCCTCTTCGCGGGCGGCTGGCTGAACCAGTTGGAACCGTTCACGAGCAGTCGACTTCTCCGGCGGGTATGTCATCCACCTCAACGCGGGAATCGCCGCCCTCGCGTCCGCGATAGCGATAGGCCCCAGGGCGCTGAAGGCAAGGGGCATCAAGCCCAACAATCTCTACTGGGTCTTCGTCGGCTGCGGCCTCGTTTGGCTAGGCTGGAACGGGTTCAACGGAGGCGACCCCTACGGCTCTAGCATCGACGCCTCGATTGCCGTCATCAACACCGACCTCGCCACGGCGGTCAGCGCCGTCACCTGGATGGCGATGGACATGAAGTTCCTGAAGAAGCCGACGCTCGTCGGAGCCATGAGTGGCGCGATCACCGGGCTTGTTGCAATCACCCCGGCGGCCGGCTACGTCAGCGGATACGGCGCCATAGTCCTGGGCATCAGCGGGCGGCACCATCCCGTGGCTGGCGACGTACAAGCTCCTGCCGAGGATGAAGGTCGACGACGCGCTCGGAGTCTTCCCCGCGCACGGAGTCGCGGGCCTTACCGGAGGAATACTGACCGGGATACTCGCCGACCCCGCGGTGACCCAGTACGTCTACCCAGGGCTCACCGGCGCGGCCTTCGGCAACATCGGTCTGCTCGGGGTCCAGATTCGTGGCCGCGCTGGTCGTCATAGTCTACAGCTTCGTGGTGACCTTCGGGATATGGAAGGTCATAGGGATCTTCATGCCGCTGAAGATGTCCGACAAGGAGCTCATGGAGGGCGACACGGCAATCCATGGCGAGGAGATCGAGCCCCAGGACGAGGAGCCCATGGCTGAGATGAAGCCGGCGGCAAAGACGTAGGGCAAGCCGCGGACTTGCTCGCTCCGGGCGCTCGCGCCCCGGGCATTTCAGACGGAGGCGGCCGTCCCCCTCGCGATCGAGGGGGTTAGGCCCCGATCACTGCTCCGGAATTCATAAATATCGTCAAAAGCAAACTTGGCTTGTGGACTTGAGCAAGCTTCAACCCTACAAGCTGGTAAACCTAGGGCGGCAGCTGAAGACTCCAGTGCTCGTCCGCGTGGACATCAACCTCCCCGCCTCGCACGGCCAGATCGAGGAGGACGCGCTGAGGATGCGGGTCTACGGGCACGTGCTGGAGATGTATTCCGATTACGCGGGGCTCGTCGTCATGAGCCACCAGGGAAGGAAGGGTGGCGACGACTTCACCTCCTTCGCCCCCCACTGCGAGACGCTGAGGAAGCTCCTCCCCGACGACATGATGGTCGAGTTCGTCCCCTACGAGAAGATCTTCACCGAGGAGACCAAGAAGAAGATCAAGGGCCTCAAGCGGAGGCAGATAATCCTCCTCGACAACATGAGGTACTTCGAGGAAGAGAAGAAGTGGAACGCGGAGCACAACACCTACGTCCCGTTCTTCAAGGGACTCATACAGAGCTGCGTGAACGACTCGATCCCCACCTGGCACAGGGAGGACTCGTCCCTGATGTGCCTACCCTACATCGCCCCCACCTGGATCGGGCTGCGCTCCTCCTACGAGCTCAGGATCCTGCAAGAAGTCATCAACAGCAAGGAGCCGAAGGCCCTGATAATGGGAGGGGCCAAGATCCAGAAGGTCGCCGACCTCATCAAGATAGCGCAGACGGGCGTGGACATCTTCACCGGCGGGCTCCCAGGGCAGGTGATCGCCAAGTCTAGAGGCTACGACCTGGGCGAGGCCAACAACAAGTTCCTCGCGAAGAAGTTCAGCGCCGAGGACTTCGGCGAGGCGAAGAAGCTCGACTCGCTCCTCGAGGCGCACTGCAGCCACGGGCTCAGGCACCCGATAGACTTCATGGTCGACGACGGCGGGGTGAGGAAGAGCGTCAGGCTCGAAGACCTTCCCAAGACCAAGGGCGAGATCAGGGACATCGGTCCCGAGACGCTGGAGACCTATGCCGAGGCGCTTCAGGAGAAGCCGCTCAGGATAAGGGCCGGGCCGCTAGGCGTCTACGAGAAGGGCTTCCAGAACGGGCTTGAGCTTACCAAGCGCATCAGCGGGGACGGCCTGATATTCCTGGGAGGAGACACCTCGCAAGAGCTCAACGCGGCGGGGCTTCTCGGGCACATCGAGGACTCGGGCGGGAGGATATGCATCAGCGGCGGCTCCTTCCTCCACGGGTGGGCTGGAGGCAGCTTCCCGCCTATCGAGTCTCTGGTGAGCCTCCAGGCTCCGCTCGTCCTGGACTCTTCGCCCTAGGCGAGCGAAAGGCGCGCCATCAGTCCTCTTCACAAAGCGCTTTCCGATCAGGACGCCAGTTCTCGGCGCTGGCCCGTCCGACTTGATCAGCAGGTTGAGCATCTCCACGAAACGGGCCGAGTCTCGCGCGAGCGGACCGAAGAACGCTCCGTCGGCGGCCTCCACCAGTTCCAGCGCCCTCTTGACCAGCTGCCTCCCCATCGGGGTCACCCTGAGCAGGTGCGCCCTCGAGTCCGAAGGGTCCCCTTCCACGACAACCAGTCCCTTGCCTTCCAGCGTCCTGACGACCTGAGAAGTCATCATCACGTCGGTGTGAGCGAACTTGGCCACGTTGCTCTGGGTCGCAGGGAGCTTGGCTTCGTTCAGCCAATCGGTCGAGGTCAGCAGCACGAACTGGACGTGGGTCAACCCGACCCCTTTCAACGCCCGGCGAATCCTTCGCTGCCAGCTGTTCGTGACCCGCCAGAGAAGAAACCCAGGGCTGTCCTCGGGTCCCTTGAACCTTGACGGAAAGCCTCCCGAGCCGGTCAATCACGATCCCCGCGAAAAGACGCGCTTGCACGACCTGACTACCCGCGCCGCTCTTGCGCCATCCTCAACAGCGATTGCATCGTTTCGGGGATGCCCTTCGCCATCTCCGGGCCAATCTCCGGCGCCAGGGCGCCGATCCGGGCCCGAATATGGAAACGCGATGGGTGATCCTGCACCTCCCTTCGCCAACCGATTCGAGGTGTGCTTGAACCCTATCGTCACGCCGGCTCCCGGAATCTCGGTCTCATCCGAAAAGCCGCCGCCGACCGTGACCTTCGTCAGGCGGAAGGGCAGCTGGTCTTGCCCGACGGGCTTGATCGTCCCTGAGGCGCCTTCCCTGAATTCGCCGTCCAGCCTAATCCATTCTATCCCCTTGTCCCATTCGGGCCAGGTCATGACGTCGCTGTAGAGTGCCCATAGGGCGCTCCTGCTCGCCACTCCTTCTTCGCTGTGTTCGAATTCCCACATCTTTGCTCGCGTCATCAGTATTCATATGTCCACTTATAATAATTGCGCTTACGATACCTGGTCGGTAGCCGACGCCTGAAGATGCTCTCGCCTCAGCCTGGGCCTCAGTGGCGACTTCCGTTGCCTGGCTGCCCCGGCTCGACGCGGCTAGCCCAGCTCGTTCTACCTGGCGTAGACCTGTTCGGGCACAGGCCGTGGGGCGTGCGCCCGAGCGTGTCTCGCCATGTGAATGTAGCAGTAGGCATCGCCGCAGACGTGGCACGTGAAGTGATACCCCAGGTGGAGCTTCCCTCCGCAGTATTGGCAGGCGGTCTCGCGTTTGAACTGGGCGTGCGTCGTCTCGCTCATCTTTCAGCCCACCTTGTCTTCAAGGCCAGCACTCTTTCACGGAGGGCGGGAGTATAGCACTTTCCGAAATAATCTATTGGACACAATAGGAGCTATAGGGTCACAATACGGATTGGCCCGCTAGCTCGAGGGCCAGGTCTTCAGCGTCTCCAGAATCTGCCTGGCCCTCTCTCCCTTGTAGTATTTCGTTATCAGCTTCGTGAACTGCATCGGCCTGTTCGCGTAGAGGACGCGCAGCTCGCGAAGAAGCTGCTCCTCGGACATTATCCCAGCCATGTGACCATCGCCGACCGCTCGTCCGCCGCCTGCCCAATTAAGCCCTTGTCCCGTCAGTCTTGCACCGAGGTCCAAACGCCCGCGTTGGGGCATCCTAGAAACGCATTAATTCCAGCCCGGTAATCCGTGGACCGTTTGCTCTTCCTGATATCCCACAGGCATAGCGCGGAAAAGTGCCCTGGGAACGAGGGGAAGGAGGCGGTGGACAAGCACTACAGGAGCCTGCAGGTCGACGTGGCCAGACGGCTCGGGATCAAACTGGTCGCCCTGTACACGGCCCCGATCGAGCACGCGCGCTTCATCGTCCTCCAGACGGACAGCTTCGAAGCCCTCCGCGACTACCTCGAGCCCCTCTACCTTATCGGAAGCGTCGAGATATTCCCTGTCTCTTCCTTCTCCGAGAGGGTTCACTACCTGGAGGAGCGGCTCGAGGCCCCGCCCACCGACTACTACTGCATGACCTGCAGGGTGAACTTCTTCGAGAACGAGATGGAGGCCCACGAGGGGCACAAGTACTACAACCAGAAGCAGATGGAAGAGATTTGGCCGCACGAGCTCGGCGGGGAAGCGGGAGGAGGGTAGGCGCCTCAGGGAAGTCTAGCCTGCGCTCGGGGTGACGCCGCCCAGAGCCCGGGACAGAATTATAACATGCGCGGTCGTTTCATTGACCTGAATGGTCACGCTCCGGAGGAGACAGAGGTCCTCATCACAGTGGTTCTCGTCTCGTTGCTGACGTTCTCTTCCGTGGCATATTTGCGCAGCTCGACGTCGGGCCAGACCGAGAGCTCCCGCGAAGCGCTGCCGGCCGTGGTCTCCGTCGCCACGTCGAGCCCTGAAGCGTCCAGATACATCACCGAATACCAGGTCGGGCGCGGCGACTCCCAGCCTAACGCCATCGCGTCAGACTCGAGGGGGGACATCTGGTTCACGCTCGCCACTGACTACGCGATAGGCGAGCTGACCCCGAGCGACGGAACGACTCGCGAGTTCCGCATTCCCAGCCAGAACGGATCTCTGGTGTCGTGGGGGGTCGCGGTCGACAACGCGAGAAACCTGGTACTGGTTCACCGACCAGCTAGCAGACTCCGTCTGGTGCCTAAACGTGACTTCGGGCAGCTTCACTCGATACCACGTACCCACCCTGCTCGGCTCTCCGTACCAGGTGGCCGTCGACGGGAGCGGGAACGTCTGGTTCACGGAGATCGACGGCGGGAAGATAGGGAGGATAACACCTCAGGGCGCCATCAGGGAATACGCGGTGCCCGGGACCGGCCCCACGGGGCCTGCTGGGATGGCGATTGGAAAGGGGGGCGTAGTGTGGTTCACCGAGGTCTACGCGGACGGCGTCGGCTCGTTCTCGAACGGCACCTTCCACGAATATCGACTCAGCGGCGCTTCCTCCCCGACGGGGATTGCCGTGGACACTCAGGGGGACGTGTGGGTGACGCTCCACGGCGCTAGCGATTTCGCCGAGCTCGACCCAGCGACGAACTCGACGCGAATCATCTCCACGAGCGTCCCGACCGGCGTCTCCTCCACCCTCCCCTACTTCGTGGCGGTCGACCCGCACGGCAACGTCTGGTTCGACGAGCACCGCGGTAACGCAATCGCGAGGTTCACCCCCTCCAACCAGACGTTGATCGAGTACGAGATACCCACGCGGGTCGCCTCCCTCGCGAACATCAGCGGCGCGCTCACGATAGGGCTCGACTCCTCCGGGCGTCCCTGGTTCACGGAGTTTTACACGGGAAAGGTGGGTATGGTGGACCCCTCTGTGGCGCTCGGAATCCAGGTCGCTGTCGGGCCGCCTTCAAACGGCACCGTCTTGGAAGTGCCCATCGGAGGGAGCGTCTCGGTCTCAATCCAAGTCCGGGGGAGTTCGGCCAGCGCGCTGACCTACTCCAAAGGAAACGGCCCCGACCTGGGCGTCTCTTTCTCCCCTTCAGGGGGGAGCGGCTCGTACTCATCGACGATGACGGTGGACGACCCAAGCGGGACCCCGTCCGGAGCGGCCGTCGCGGTGACGATAAGCGCGGTCACCTCCCTTGCGACCTTCTCCCAGGTCGTCAATGTCGAGACTTGAGGGGGGCCTTCCCCTGACGAGGACACACGCCCACGCCCTCTTTTCGGGACGCCCGTGTCGATAGGATTATAGCCCATCGAACTTGAGATCGACTTGGAGCGCGGCCTGAATGCTTCCGACCAGACGTCTCGCTTCGCGGACCTCGCGGGCTGCTCCGGTCTCGGGGGAGAGCGCAGCCGACCGCGGCAAGATTTCACCGAGGGGGAGGACGTACCTGGCCGCGCTCGGCATCGCATCCATAGTCTTCCTAGCGCTGCTGCTCTACGGGCTCGGAACCTTCAGCTCGCCGCCTGCCTCGAGCACCGCTGAGACTGCGACGGCGTCTTACGACACGCTCGCCTCCTCGGTCATCTCCTCAGCCGCGGGCTTCCTGCCCTCAGGATATTCGCAGGGGTCGTCGAAGCCGCTCAACGCGAACGAGTCGGGCCTCGTCAGCGCGGGGTCTGCGCTGTACTCGAACCAGGGGGGAGCCCTGGCGAACATGACGGTACTCGTGTTCAGCTCCCCTGCCTCCGCCGCGACATACATCACAAGCGTCATTTCCAACGCCAAGGGCCTCTCCGGCTACTCCGACGCCACCTCCACGCTGACGGGCTACCAGCACTACGGCGTCTGCTACGGATATGCCGAGAGCGACCCCGAGGGTGGCCGATGTACGTCGCCAACGGGGTCTGCACGAAGGGGAACGTCTACATCCAGGTCCACCTGGCGGCGACCTCCTCGCTTCAGTCCGCGGAAGGCGACATGGCCGGGTTCGTGGGGGCGGCCTACGCGGGCCTAGGCTGAATGCAGCGTCATTTCCTTCCGCCGCCTTTCCGGGACTCCTCTTCCAGGATGTGGGGCCTGCTCATCTGCAGGATGGCGTATTCGTTCCCGCTCTCGTCCCTGAAGTTGATGCACGGGCCGTCGGGGATCTCGAAGCTCCCTCCGTCGGGCTTCCACCCGCGGCCCTTCAGGTCGTCGGCAGCCTCCTCCAGGTCCTCCACCTCGTAGATGAGGCGCTTGCTCGGGGCCTTCACGTGGTCGGCAAGAAGCAGGTAGGGCTCCCCGCAGAGGTCGAAGGCGGCGACCCTCGCCCCGAACGCCTTCAGGTTCCAGAGCAGCCTGGCGCCCAGCTTGTTCCCGTAAAAGTCGAGGTCTCCCGTCGAAGTTCGAGGTGCCGACGTACACGTATACCAGCCTCTTGAACGGGTTCGCCCCCTCCTTGGCTGGCGCGGCTCTTCTCATGCTCATCTCGCTATCTTGAAGTTCAGGTTGCGGGTCTTGAGCGTCACCATAAGGCGGACCCAGAGGGGGAGCATCATCTCCAACCCACGCGCCGCGGTGATGTCTCCTAGGTCTATAGGGCTCTTCCACCCGAACGCATGAAGGATCTCGACCACCTTCGCCTTGGCCAGCGGGTCGTTCCCGCACACGAAGGTGTCATGCTCGCCCGGGACGAGGCCTGGGTTGACCATCAGCTCGTTCCCCATCGTGTTCAGGGCCTTCACGACCCTGGCTTCGGGGAACGCGCGCTGGATCTGCTCTCCGAGAGAGTCCGTGTTGCAGACCGTAAGGGTCGGCGGCATCCCCTTGGAGAAGTCGAGGGGGTTCGCCACGTCGACGAGCACCTTCCCGCCGAGGTTCTTCGCCGCCCGCCTGTTTCAGCGCCTCCAGAGAGACCGCGCCTGCCGTGCAGTTGAAGACGACCTCTCCGAACTTCGCCGCGTCGGCGAATGTCCCGGCCGAGGCCTTCGGCCCGTTCGCCTTGGTCCACTCCGCGGCCTTCGCGTTCCGGGCGGTCCGCGACCCCATCTTCACCTCGTGGCCCAGCGAGACCAGCTTCGTGCCGAGCCTTCTCCCGACGTCTCCAGTTCCAAGGACTCCTACTTTCACAAGGGGTCAAGGGGGCGGTTTCGTATTAAGCTCTGCGGCTGTGGCCGCCTAGGCGGACTCGCCGGGAGCGCGGGAGCGACGGGCTCAGGTTAAATGGGGGTCCTTTGGCCGGTCCTTGGACATGGAAAGCGGGCCTGGTCGCTCCACACCGCCAGGCGGCAACGGAAGCGCGGCTCCTCCCGGGCCGAACGCGGCGAAGGACTCGAAGTACCCCACCAGGGTGCTGCTCTGCGTCACCGCAGTCGCCCTTCTCGTCAACTACGTCGAGACGATGGTCATCCCCGGGGTCCCGGTCATCCAGAAGGACTTCGCGACCACCGCGACCGTCGCCTCGTGGATCACCTCGGCCTTCCTGATCGTCGGCAGCGCGGTGGCGCCCCTCTTCGGGAGGCTCGGGGACAACTACGGCAAGAAGAGGATGGTCTTGGTCTCCTTGACGTTCTACACGTTCGGCGTGGGGATTGCAGGCTTCTCCCCCTCGATATACTTCCTGCTCCTAGCTCGCGCCGTCCAGGGGGTCGGCTTCGCAATCGTGCCCCTCGGGCTCGCGATAATCACCGACACGTTCCCGAGGGACAAGATAGCCGGCGCGCAGGGTGTCATAAGCGGGACATTCGCCATTGGGGCGGCGGCGGGGCTGATCCTGGGCTCCGAGGTCGTCCAGGACTTGGGCTGGCAGTACGCCTTCCACAGCGCGTTCGTGCTGAGCATCGTCCTCTTCGTGATAGTCTGGAGGGTCATCAGGAAGGACGTCCCTCGCGCCAAGCACAAGGTGGACTACCTTGGCGCTCTGATCCTCATGTCGGGGGTGACGCTGCTCCTCGTCTACGCGACCGAGGGTCCGTCGCTGGGCTGGCTCAACTCAGAGGAGGTCGCCTTCCTCTTGCCGGGGATCTTCCTCTCGCTCTTCTTCTTCTACTTCGAGACCAAGGTGGCGGAGCCGCTCATCAAGCTAGACCTGCTCCGGATAAGAAACGTCCTGGTCGCCAACCTGGTGGGGCTGGTGTCGGGGGTCGTGATGTTCCTGCTCTTCTTCGCGATAATCTACTACGCAGAGCTGCCGACGCCCTTCGGGCTCACCCTGGGGGTGGTCTCCACCGGCCTCACCCTCGCCCCCGCGACGCTCGCGATGCTCGTGGCGGGGCCGCTCGCCGGAAGAGCCGTGGCGCGCTTCGGGCCGCGGCCGATGCTCTTCGTCGCCTGCCTCTCGATGGGAATAGGGCTCACGCTCTTCATAGTCAACAGGGCGACGTCCCTCGACCTCTCCCTCGACCTCGTCTTCTCGCTGGTGGGGATAGTCTGCGTCATCATCCCCATCGTCAACATGATCTCCATCTCGCTGCCGCGGGAGACCATCGGCGTGGGCTTGGGGTTCAACACGATGCTCAGGAACCTCGGCGGGGCGATCGGCCCCGTGGTCGCGACCGCGATAATGGCGAGCTACACCTCCCAGCTGACCGCGGTGGTCGCCGGCCACACGGTTGAGACCGGCCAGTATCTTCCTAACGCCACGGCCTTCGACATCGTCTTTGGCGTCGGCCTTGTCCTGACCATCGTGGTCGTGATCCTGAGTTCGATGAGCAAGAACTACACGTTCAGGGACATGGCCAAGGCCCCCGGCCAAGCCGCCAGAGTGAGCGCGGGGCTGCAGCCTCCTCCCCACCAACACGCATTTACGCCCTGACGGGGGCGCCTCAAGCCATGGTCAAGCGACGGCCCACCTCCACCAGGGACGAGAAGGTGGAGAACCTGATCGCGAACCACTCGATGATATTCATGGGGATGTTCGAGGAGGCCTTCTCCGCCATCGCAGACCAGATGACCGCAGCCTTGTCCGAGGGCGCCGGCGCGATTGCGGATGTGCTCGCTCGAGGTGCGACCTCCGAGCCGGGGGGCGCCGGCGTGGGGAGGAAGCTCAAGGACGAGGTCACCCCCGCCGTCCGGGCGGAGATAGGGAACCTCTTCTCAGGGATCCGGGAGGAGATGTCGTCCCAGTGGCCGAAGGACGCCGCCGTCTTCAAGCGCTACATCTCCAGCCCTGCCTTCGACAAGGGGATGGAGATCGTCGAGAGGTACGACTTTCAGCGACCGAAGCTCACGGAGAAGCTCAGCGACGAGGTCCTGGCGTCCTACGTCTTCCTCCTCCATAGCGGCGACAAGGAGCATAGGCAGGATGTTCAAAGAGCTCAGGGAGTGGCAGGCCGCCTTGCCGAAGCCACCCTGGGCGCGATGAGACTCGACCGGGGTGGCCGATCCCTTGGCGTCGGGCCGCGGGCCTCATGAGACAATGAAGCCCGCCACGAAGAAGACCAGGATCACGAGCCCCCATGCCATGAGGGTCGTCCCGCTGGTGTTTGAGCCGGTCTTCATGTTCAGGTAGAGGTGCGCCATCAGGCCGAACGAGAGGAAGTCAGCACCGAGGAAGAGGGCGAATATCTTCTGGTCGACCACCGACAAAGTGTCGAGGCTCCAGAGGAGGATGACCGAGGCGGTCTGCACCAGAAGCAGCGGGACCACGACCCTCTCAGTCGAGTCCAAGCTTGCTCCGCACCTCGTTTGACTGAATGCCGTTGTGGCTGACCACCTGCCTGCCGACCCAGCGAAGCCCCAAGAACGCGCAGGTGACGACCGCCGATCATCAGGCACGCCGAGGCGCTGAACCGGACGAGCATCGGGGTCGTTACCCCGAACTCGATCATCTGCACCACGGAGTCGACCGAGATCCCTATGCCGAGCGCTCCGAACCCCATCAGCGCGGACATCCCAAGCCCCATCCATTTCCCCTCGTAGAGGCGTCGGACAGGACCGCTCACGGGAGCGGACGGCGAGGCTGAGGAGGCGGGTCCGGCGATCGCGCCCGTGGGACGGACGGCGGCGTACACCCCGGCCACAGCGAGCGTGACGACCAGCGCCGTCCCTCCCAGCACCTCCACTGCGGTAAGGTTCGGGATGACCTGGCCCGGAGTGATGAGCCCCCACGCCGCGAGCACGACCAGCTCCGCGACGAATACCGCTCCCAGTATGACGAACTTCGGGCGGTCGAGTATCCGCCGGTCGTCCCCCTTGTCGATGAACGGGAGCAATATCAGCACGACAAAGACGGCCGAGGCAAACGTGAGGGCGACGGGAAGGCCGGCAGTCTCGAAGATGTTTATCTTGAGTATCTGGTAGATCCAGAGGAAGTACCAGTCGGGCTGGGCGGCGATCGCCGCCGCGGCTTGAGGGGTGTACTCCGGCCCGAGCTGGATCGGGAAGAGCGCCGAGATCAGAAGCATTCCGACCCCGAAGATCACGGCGAGCTCGAGGAGGTAGACGGTGACGTCGGGGAAGATCGGCAGCGTCTTCTTCAGCCGCTCCGTCAGCGACCCGGTGACCGGCTCGGCGACCCCGTGGGTCTCGAGCATGTACATCTTGACCGCCAGGAGGACCAGGAGCACCGCGGGGAGCACGATGACGTGGAGGTCGTAGAAGCGCAGGAGCTCGGCGGCGGTCGCCCCCCGTCCCGACCACCAGGAAGTTTGCGAGGTTGGCGATGGGCGTCGGGAGCGCGCTCATCATCCCGATCCCGACGTCGGTCGCCGACTTGGAGACGACCGTCCAGGGAAGAAGGTAACCTGTGAACCCGAAGCCGAGCGTGACGAACCCCATCACCATCCCCATTATCCACATTAGCTCGCGCGGCTTCTTGTGGACGGAGACGAAGTAGCCCCTCATCATGTGCATGAAGGCGAGCATGATCATCGCGTACGCCGTGTAGAGGTGGACCGTCTCGAGGAACTCGGCCGTAGTTGACGCTCTGGAAGATGTAGAGGGTGGTCGGAGTAGGCATGAAGCCGGGCGTGGGGATGTAGTAGATCATCATTATCACGCCCGTGACGCCCTGGATGACGAAGGCGACCACGGAGAGGGCGCCAAGCCAGTAGAACGGGTTGAGCGAGTACTCGGGGACCGGGCGGAACAGCGGGTAGGTCGCCCCCGTCCGCGAGGAGACGAAGCTCGCCAGGCGCTCCATCCTCGTCTTGACCGCCTCCTCCGCTTCCTCCACCTTTCTGTGCTCCTGCTGCCCTTCGCTCTTGCCCCATGCTAGCTCGAGCCTCCGACGAGCGTCCCGCCCGAGAGGTCTTGGCTGACGTCGCTAGACCCCGCCGTGCCGTGCCCGAATATGGTGGGCGGGTTCATCCCGGTGGCATAGATGTTTCCGGAGGAGTCCACCTCGAGTATCACTTGGGGGACCGGCCTGGGCGCGGGCCCTCCTATCACCGTGGCGCCGGTGAGGAAGTCGTACTGGCTGCCGTGGCAGCAGCAGTAGCCCTGGGGTATCTTCGCGACGAAGGCTAGTGTCGCACGGCGGCGACGTGCCCGGCGCCTGGAAGCCGTAGACGCACCCCAGGTGCTGGCAGACGTTGCTGAAGGCGACTATGTCCCCTTCGGGGCCCACGCCTCCCTGGGCCTTCTGCCCCACCTTGACCAGGATGCTGGGTTCGTTGTCCAGCGGATAGTTGAAGGTGACCGGCGTGTTGACCTGCAGGCTGCCGACCGTCGCCACCATGACCTTCGGGAAACCCGAGGCCGCGACCGTAGCCGGGGCTTCCGCGGCCACCGTGATCGACTTTGTTATGGCGGCCACCCCCACGACCGCCAGTGCCGCTGAGGCTACCGCGGAGTACTTGAGGAAATCCCTCCGGCCTTCGTCAGGCCCTTCCTCGCTTTCACCCGGAATGGCCCTTCAGCTCCGAGCGGGTCCGTCCGGCCCGAAACGCGCATAAAGGTTTGTCGAAAAAGCACGAATTTCTCAGACGAACGCGGCGCGTGAGAGCATCGGGCGTCTAGCTCGACCTCCCCCCACGGTAGGCCAGAAGGACGCCGAACGCGACCATGGCCGCCCCCTCGCCCACGAGGAGTCGGTTGCCGAGGACCAGGAATGACGGGACGGCGACCAGGGCTATCCCAAAGACCACCAGGGAGACGCCCAGGAAGAAGAGGCCTCCGCTCCTCATCGAGGGGCCGGAGTAGGCCGCTGCTGGAGAGGTCGCGCCCTGGACGCTTGTACCGGTCGGGGTGCCCGAGCCCGTGGGCCTCTTCATCAGCCCAATCGGGGCCAGGACGAGGCTGAAGGCGAGAAGTATCACAGAAAGCCCCTGGAGCCTTACCAACGGGCTGGGAATGCAGTTGCAAGTCGACGCGGCGAAGATGCTGGGGCTGACGTTGGCAGTCGCGGTGATCCCCACTATCCCGAAGACCCCCATGAGGACGGCAAAGGCGAGGTAGTCTACGTCCATGAGGAACTTCACCGCAAAACCGTTTTCCGACTAAGCCTTTGAATCTTTCGTCGGGTTTTAACAGATTGGGCTCAATTTGCACTCTCCGTCACATGGCGCACGCGCATGTTTTCAAAAGTGAAAAACGTCTCCGCTGATTATACGGAGAAAGCGCTTCCCGTGGAAAGCGGCTGCGAAATTGAGCGGATTGACAACGCTCTTCCTGGCATTGGCAAGCGGGTCGGCCGCCATCGTCGCGATCTTGGTCGCCGCGCTCATGAGCAGGCCCCTGGTCTGAATCGACAGTCACGCTCGCTGGCGGCGCCGCGGGGACTCGAACCCATCTGTTAATTAGCAGCCGCGCATCCGTGCAAGCGCCGCCGCCTTGGTCGACAGCACCGACCTTATCATAATCACCTCGGTGGTCCAGACCATCGTGATATCCTTGACACTCCTGGTATTCATCTTCCAGTTCCGCAGCCAGGAGAAGTCCATCAAGGAGGCTGCGGTTCAGAACGTCATGGGGCGCTATACCGACTATATCGGGATGCTCGTGGAGAAGCCCGAGCTGTCCAGACTCCTCAACTTCGACGAGGCCATGAGGCCGCCCGAGGGAGGGCCCACCCAGAAGCTCTCGCAAGAGGAGCAAACGCTCTCCGCGTACCTGCTGCTTGGGATATGGGCTCTTTGAGGAGATCTTCTCACTTCACAAGAAAGAATGGATGGACGAGGAGACGTGGCAGCAGTGGTCGGCCTTCCTCGAGAGGATGACCAAGCAACCGCTCTTCAGGCGCATCCACAGCGGGACGCGGGGGACATTCGACAAGGAGTTCCAGGACTACGTCTCGAAGCTGATGGAGGAAGACCGCTGAAGGCAGTGCTCTGAGTTGAGTGACCCTTTCATAGCACCGGGCAGCTGATTGCCAGCCATGTCGAAGGGTCGCACGCGCTACACCGCTGGCAGGGAGCGAACGCAAGCCGCTGGAGAGGTCCCGCGTCTCGGGAAGCGTCGACCCGAAGCGAGATTATCCGCGTCACGATTTTGCTCCGCCCGCGCGCTCCCGGCCGGGAGCTATCGTTGGTGAAACGGCTCGGCTCCCAGCTGCCGAGCGACCGGTCATACCCGACGCGGTCCGAGTTCGAGAAAGCCTTCGGGTCGACCCGAGAGGAGCTGGCGAAGGTGCGAGACTTCGCCAGGGACAACTCTCTGAAGGTCCTGGAAGCGAGCCCCGCCAAGCGCTCCGTCGTCCTCTCGGGGACCGTCGGGCAGTTCTCCATAGCCTTCAACGTGAGCCTCTCGCGCTACGTGCACCCCGAGAGGGGGCCATATCGCGGCCGCACAGGGCCAGTCTACCTTCCCCCGGAGCTCGTGCCGATGGTGAGCGCGGTGCTGGGGTTGGACAACCGCCCGCAGGCCCGAACGCACTTCCGCATCAGGCCGGCGGCCGCGGCCGGCGTCTCCTACACCCCTCCCCAGGTCGGCAGCCTCTATGACTTCCCCTCGGGGGAGGACGGCTCCGGGCAGACTCTCGGCATCATCGAGCTCGGGCGGCGGATATTCGCCGAGTGACATCCAGACCTACTTCTCGGACCTCGGTATCGCCCCTCCGAAGGTGACCTCCGTCTCGGTCGACGGCGCCTCCAACTCTCCCACGGGGGACACGAGCGGCCCGGACGCCGAGGTACTCCTCGACATAGAGGTCGCCGGGGCGAACGCCCCGAAGGCGCAGGTCCTCGTCTACTTCGCCCCCAACACGGACGCGGGATTCGTTGACGCCGTCAACGCCGCCCTTCACGGCGCGCAGGGGAAGCCCTCGATAATCTCGATCAGCTGGGGCAGCGCGGAGTCGGAGTGGACTTCCCAGGGCATCCAGGCCCTCGACCAGGCCTTCCAGGACGCCGCTGCGCTGGGAGTCACGGTCTGCGCCGCCTCCGGGGACGGGGGCTCGTCCGACGGAGTGACCGACGGCCTGGCGCACGTCGACTACCCGGCGTCCTCCCAGTACGTCCTCGGCTGCGGCGGGACGCGCCTGAACGCGACCGGCGGCAAGATCACGAGCCAGGTCGTCTGGGACGACCTTCCGAGCGGAGGGGCGACCGGAGGGGGAGTGAGCGACGTCTTCCCCCTGCCGTCCTGGCAGGCGGGTGCCGGCGTGCCTCCTTCGGCCAACGCCGGAGGCAAGGTCGGGCGGGGGGTCCCCGACGTCTCGGGTGACGCCGACCCGCAGACGGGCTACAGCATCCTGGTGGACGGGCAGCAGATCACCGTCGGCGGGACGAGCGCGGTCGCTCCCCTCTGGACGGGCCTCCTGGCCCTCCTCAACCAGGGCATCGGCAAGCCGGTCGGCTACATCAACCCGCTCCTCTACCAGAAGGCGTCCGCCTCGGCCTTCGATGACGTCGTCTCCGGCACCAATGGGGCGTACGAGGCGAGGCCCGGGCTGGGACGCCTGCACGGGGTGGGGGAGCCCCGACGGGGCGAAGCTCCTGGCGGTGCTGTCGCCTTCCCCCGCCATGGAGGGTTCGCCGAGCGGCGGGGCGATAATTAATAAGGGTCGAGCTGGATGCGGGCGTAGGGGAACAAGTCTGAAAGTCGCAGGCCTGGGATTCGTTAGCTTGCTCGTAGCCATCCTTGGCTTGGCTTTGATTGTGGTCGGCCTGGTGCTCGGCGTCGTCCAGGGCCATGCCCTCGGCGGCATGGTCGGCCTCATCGTCGGCATTGGCGCTGTGGCGGTCGCCTACATATTCAACGACTGACTCGGACGTCTCGAACCGTCCAAGCGGCCTCTCCATCATCAATATAACGATCCGCAGCTCTCGCCGAGACAGAATGAAGCCCCTTCCGGACTCCGTCAAGAAGCTCATCGAGGCCAAGGTCTACGCGAACGTCGCCACGCTGATGAAGGACGGCTCTCCCCACGTCACGCAGGTGTGGGTCGACCACGACGGGGACACCGTCCTGATCAACACCAACGAGGGGAGCCAGAAGCACAAGAACGCCGTCAGGAACCCCATGATCGCGCTCGACGTCTGCGACCCGACCAACCCCTACAACATGGCCGTGATCCGGGGGCGCGTCAGCGAGGTGACCTTCGAAGGGGCGGAGGCGCACATTGACAGGATGGCGAAGAAGTACCTCGGCCAGGACAAGTACCAGATGCGCCAGCCCGGGGTGAGGCGCGTCCTCATCAAGATCGAGCCGACCCACGTGATGGCTCCCTTCGCGGACAGCTCGCGCTGGAAGGCCTGGGACGCACAGAAGAAGGAGGACGATAAGAATCGCAGTCGGGGACTCCCCTCTCTGCCGCGTCGCGATCTCGAATAAGAAATTCGGCCCATTCTTATAGAAAGGGCGCGCGTCTCCGAGCGACTGCACTCAAGATGGCGCAACTTCTAACTCCGGAGAAACCCTCAGAGAAGAGGCATTCAGTGACGAGGAGGTCGCCGTTCGAGATAACCATGGACGTCCTGACCGTCGTGACGTCAGGCTGCACCAGACCTACGCAGAATCATGTACCGGAGCAATACTTCCTGGATAGTGCTACAAAAGATCCTAGAGTCGTTGACCGCGTCAGGGCTCTTGCGACAGCGTGTCGAGCGCTCGAGGACGGAGTACGTCTCCACGGACCAGGGATTCGACGTCGCGCGCGAGTATCTCGACCTGGTCCGTGCGACCAAGGCAGAGCTGACGTCGGTCTTCTAGAGGAGTCGCCCGCAAGCCAGGTTCCGGTCTGGGACAGGACAGAGCTGCTCTAGCCTGGCTTTCCGGCCCTGCATTGCAATCCCGCGCGAAAAATACGTCCCCCTTTAATAGAATCGCGCCGCCCGTGTTGCTGTAGATTCTAATGGAGACCTGTCAAAGCTGCGGCGCCAACCTTGTCGACAATGCGAACTACTGTCACGCTTGCGGGGACGCAGTGGGAAAGAAGACGACGACCCAGCAATTCTCCGTCTCAGCGGACGATGTAACGAAGAAGGTGAAGGAGCTGCTCCACGAGGGGAACGTTTCGAGGATCACGGTGAAGGACGAGAGCGGGAAGTCCCTCCTAGAGATACCCGTTACCGCCGGCGTCGTCGGCGTCCTCCTCGCGCCCTGGCTGGCGGCTGCGGGAGCGATCGCCGCGCTCGCGACGAAGTGCACCATCGTGGTCGAGAGGAAGAGCAAGCCGTCAGAGCCGCTCATAGCCAACGCCTGAGCCTCGTGCGCGGTAAGGCGTTGCATTGCAACTCGTGCTAGGCTCGACGGGGTCGCTCGGCAGCGCCATCGTCAACGAGCTGACCTCCTCCGGCAAGCCCGTCCGAGCGCTCGTGCGGAGCCCCGACAAGGCGAGGAAGGTCTTCGCCAGTCCTGACAAGGTGGACTTGGTCGAGGGCTCCGTCGAGGACGTTCGGACGCTCGAGAAGGCGTTTGATGGCGTGGAGACATTCCACAACTGCATCAACGCCCCCTACTCGAACTGGTCCGCCCTGCCCGCGATTCACGGCAGAATCACCGACGCCGCGAGCAAGGCGAAAGCACGGATGGTCTTTCCGGGCAACGTCTACATCTACGGCCACTGCGGGACCGAGAAGGTCCGCGAAGACCATCCGAGGAATCCCTGCTCCAAGAAAGGGCGGATACGGCTCGGGCTCGAGGACACCTTCATGCGACTTTCGCGAGAAGGCGCCGTCCCGTGCGTGATCGTCCGCTTTCCGGACTACTACGGCCCAACGCGGCCTCCGTCGCCGACGGGATATTCCGGTCGGCGCTCAAAGACAAGAAGGCACGCTGGCCTGGCAAGCTCGACGCAATGCACGAATTCATCTTCATCTCCGACGCCGCGAAGGCGATGGTGGCGGCCTCCGAAAGGCCCGACGCGTCCGGCCAGGACTTCAACGTGCCGGGGCCCGAACCGATTCGCGTCCGCGACTTCATAGACCGCGTCTTCACGCAGGCGGGCTTCGAGCCGAAGATGACCGGGACAAGCCGCTTGTCCGTGCGGCTCGCGGGCCTCTTCAACAGCACCGCCCGGGCGTTCGCGGAGATGCAATACCTGACCGAGGAGCCCCTCATCCTGGACGGAAGCAAATTCAACAATTTCTTCGGAATGAAGTATCCGACCAGGAGCTACGAGGATGGAATCCGAGAGACACTGGCGTGGCTGAGAAAGTCCCGACTAGCGGCAACTTGGGCAAGGGACGCCAGACTCAGGTCTGATGTCCCGAGTCCAGTCCCCAACCAATCTGCGTAAGCAGGTCGGCTACCGAACCCGGCGCGAGTTGCTGTGACGAAGCTGCACGTTGCAGGAATGAGGGCGGCCGCGTCGTTCTCGGCTAGGTCCCTGGCTTGCCGAACACTGCCGGCCCGTCACCATTGCTGGCGCTGCACGACGTTGCGGAGCACTCTGCGAGCACAAACGTTCCGGTCTCGTGACCGCAGCCGAGGTTGACCCACGTGCCGGAGGCAGTTGGCGGGCTGATCGTTGCAGAGACGCGCCATGAGCAGTCGGTGGTAAAGCTGGGTACGGGATCCGTGTTCACCCATGAGAAAGATGCACCGCTTCCCTTGCCATAGATGCTCCACGGGGCGTTGGCGAGGTAGGGGCTGTAGACCATCTCGCCCCTGATCGAGTAGGCTGAGCGCGTGCCAGACACTGTGAGGCTGTAGATGTTCCCGAAGCCGTCGACCACGCACACGGTCACTGGCAGCTTGACCGAGTCGATTGAAGACAACACTGAGCTGGTCGGGGGACAAGAGGAAGTTGTCGTTGTCGTAGACGTTACGACGGACGTGGAAGCTCCGTTCGGGCTTGCGGTTTGGGCAAGCGCCGCGGAAGGCACAAACGCCGCAAGTAACAGTAGAGACGATAGGACGATCAGGTTTTTCTTTTGCAAAATATGGCTCGCGCGACAGTAAACGGAGCACCAGTATAAAATCTCCAAAGTTTTCATACTTGCATAGATGAATAATCCAAGGCTGACTATGTGCCTTTCCCGGGCACGGCGAGCTCGGGTCGAACTGAGCGGAGGTTCGCGTCACAGTTTCAAGCTAGACTTGAGCGCCCTGTACCTGTTCCTCACCGTGACCTCGGTCACCTCGGCCGCCTTCGCCACCCTCGGCTGAGACCTTCCCTCTCCTTCGAGGTGGCTAGCGATGTACAGGGCCGCCCCGGCGAGGCCCATCGGGTCCTTCCCCGCGGAGACGCCCCCGGCCTCTGCCATCCTCAGTATCTCCTGCGCCCTCCTCATCGTCCGAGGAGAGGCCCCTATCGCGGAGCCTATCCTCGGGACCGAGCGGATCGGGTCCTCCACCGGCATCTTGAGTTCGAGCTCGGTGACGAGGGTCCTGTATGACCGGGAGAGGTCCTTCTTGCTGATGTTTCCCGACGCTGCGACATCCTTCAGGCTCCTCGGAATCTCCATTTCCCTGCATGCCGCGTACAAGGCAGCGGCTGAGAGCTGAGTCAGCGACCTTCCCCTCGTAAGGCGCTTCTCGAGGGCCTTCCTGTAGATGTAGGCAGCGCGGTCTATCGCGCCTTGCCCGACGGAGAGTTTCGCTGCGATGGTCTTGATCTCATCGAAGGCCTTACTCATGCTCCTGTATGCTGACTGGTCCGGCTGGCTCCTCTTGTCCCAGACGCGCATCCTCTCCACTGTGGACCTGGTCCTTGATGAGAGCCCTCTCCCCGAGGCGTCCGTGCCTTCCCTGCCAATCACCGTCGCGAGGCCCATGTCCGGCTGGGCGATAGAGGTCGGAGGACCAGACGCTGTCTGTGGGGAGCCGGCCTCGGAGGCGGAGAAGGCGGGCCCCGTCTCGTCCTCCTTCTCGCTGAGGACGAAGCCGCAGTTGCTGCAGACCATCTCGCCGCTCTCCTCGTCCCTCACGAAGGTGCCCTTCTTCCCGCAGTTCGGGCACTTGTCGGGGATTCCCTCCGTATTCTCGTCATCCGGTCCTTGACTTGACGACAACCGCGACCGGCGTGCTGAGGGGATGCCCTCTATTTACCGGCGGCGACGGGTGATTTTCCCGGCACCAAGAGGAGACGCAGATGGGTTTGTGATACCTACTTAGTTGGAGAATACTACCTGCTTTATTAGGCGACCACTCGAAAGCCGTACTCGTCCTATTTTCCATGACGAAACCTGCCTCTCCACCACGGCTTACCCTAATCCTCACCCTGTTGGTCCTCGCTCAGTTCGTCATAGTCCTCGACTTTTCGATCGTCCAGATAGCCCTACCGACCATGCGCACCGAGCTCGGGATATCCCTCGCCGACAGCCAGTGGATAGTGAGCGCCTACGGTCTCACGTTCGCGGGGTTCCTTCTCCTCAGCGGTCGCGCCTCCGACATCTACGGGCGCCGAAGGCTCTTCGGCATCGGGCTTGTCGTCTTCGCACTCTCTTCCCTTGCCGGGGGCCTGGCCCCCTCCGAGGGCGTCCTGATTGGCGCCAGGGCCGTCCAGGGCGTAGGGGCGGCGATAGCCTCGGCGACGGGCCTCTCGTTGCTCGTCGTCACCTTCGCAGAGGGGCGCGAGCGGAACCGGGCCCTCAGCGTCTTCGCCGCCGTCTCGTCCGCCGCCTTCGCCGCGGGCGTCATCCTGGGAGGCTTGCTCACTGCGACCCTCGGCTGGCGGTCCATCTTCTTCGTGAACGTCCCCATAGGCATCGTGACCGCCGTTCTCGCGACTCGACTCCTCGTGGAGAGCCGTGGAGACCCCGGGCAGAAGCGGCTCGACCTTCCCGGCGCGCTCTCCGTGACCACTGGACTGTCGATCCTGGTATACGCCCTGACGAACGCGGCGACCGAGGGCCTGCTTTCGCTCCAGACCCTCGCGCCCCTCGGCCTCTCCGCGATCGTCTTGGCAGGCTTCCTGGCCATCGAGCGCCGGTCCAGCGCCCCGCTCATGCCGCTGTCGTTCCTCAGGCGCGGGGCCGTCTTCAGCGCGAACGCGCTCGCGATTCTCACGATAGCATCTGTGAGCTCGATGATATTCCTCCTGACCATCTACCTCCAGCAGATACAGGGGTACTCCGCCCTATCGGCGGGGCTCGCCTTCCTCCCCACGGCCCTGGTCTTCCTCTCGGTGGGAGGCTACCTCTCTGCGAAGCTCGTCACCCGCTTCGGCCCGAAGCCAGTGCTGCTGGTCGGCACGGCGATACAGGCGGCGGGCTTCCTCTTGCTCACCCAGCTCGCAGTGGGGACGGCCTTCCTCGTCGGCCTGCTCCCGGACATGCTGGTAGTCTCCCTGGGAGCCGCCCTGAGCTTCACTGCGTTCAACATCGCCGCTCTCAGCGGCGCGAGAAGAGGCGAGGAAGGCCTCGCCTCAGGGCTCATCAACACGTCTACGCAGGTCGGTGGCCCAGTCGGGCTGGCGATAGCCGTGACGATTGTCGGCGTGGTAGCGGCGGGCCTCGGAGCGTCCGTGACCGCAGCGGTCGCGACTGTAGACGGGTTCCGGTACGCCTTCCTAGGCGCTGCGGTGCTCTCCGGAGTCGGCATCCTCTTCGCCTCTGTCATCAGAAGCCCGAAGATGGTCGTGATGTCCAAGGAGGCGAGCCTCCAGGTCGCCCGCCCCCTCTCGTCCCCCACAGCCGGGGGGAAGATGTCGCTCGCGATGAACAAGGTCCTGGTCGCGGTCGACGGCTCCGAGAACGGGGAACGGGCGGCAAGGACCGCGATCGGCTTCGCCCGCGACTACGGCGCGGAGCTCGACGTCCTGCGGGTCGTCCCGTCTCCGTCCGCCGCCAATCCCTCGAGCCTCAGAGCAGGAGGGTCGGGCTCAGGAGTCCTGAAGGAGCGCTACGACTACGCCGAGAAGGAAGCCGAGGCTTACGTGAACACGGTCGTCGGCGAGGCCAAGAGCGCTGGCGTCTCCGTCGCAAGAGGGACGGTCGTCCGAGGGAGCGGGCCGCCGGCCAACGCGATAACCGAGACGGCGAAGAAGGAGGGCGCCGACCTCATCGTGATAGGAACCCGAGGTCAGGGCGCCTCCGGGAGGTTCCTCCAGGGAAGCGTCTCGGCGGGCGTCGTCGCCAACTCCGACGTCACGGTCGTCGTAGTTAGATGAGCAGCGGGGTCAGGGCGCCGCCGCCTGGATGAAGGTCGAAGCCCGCTGGACCTTCTTCTTTCTCTTTGCCGCATTGAAGTCTATGGTGGCCCGAATGAGGATCTTGAGGGCGGGCTCGTCGATTTCGTCGTCCTCGGCAAGGTCAATCACCCTGGCCTTCTCGGACTCGAGGCCGGCGTTGAAGAGCTTGAGCGGGTCCGGTATGCTCGCGCCCTGAAAGAAGTTCACCTTCACCGTGTCTTTGAAGACCCCCACCGCCAAGACGAGCCCATCGTGGGACCACACTGCCGTGCCCCACTTCCACTCTTCTACGATTTTCGGGTCGACGTCGTGGACGAGCTTGCGAACCCTAGTCACCGCATTGCCGCGCCAGTCATCCAGGTTGGCAATCTTCTCGTCGATGAACTGGGACGGGTTCATCGGCACCCTCAGCCGTCCCCGACGAAATAATGCTTTAAGATTCCGCCCGGGTCTTTCTCTCGCGTGGAGTCCGGAGACATCGCGGGCAACCGCCTCTCTAGCCAGCACATCAGCCTCCATTCCAGAACCGATTCGGTGGAAGGCGTCCTGGCGTCCCTCGGCGCCATGCAGGCCCAGGACTACCTAGCCGCGCTGTGGGCCATCGCGCTGCGCTGCAGGGGTTCCACCACCAAGGCCAAAGTCGAGGAGGCCATCGCCAGGAAGGAGATATCCCGGACCTGGCTGATGCGCGGGACCCTCCACTTCGCCTCGTCGCGCGACGTCCACTGGATGCTGAGGCTCTTCGCTCCCCGACTTCTCAAGACCGCCATCTCGAGGGACAGGCACCTGGGGTTGGGAGACGACGCGATCAGAAGGGCGGAAGGCCTGTTCGTGAAGGCCCTGAAACGCGAGGGGCAGCTCACGAGGGACGAGATGTACAAGGTCCTCGAGAAGGGCGGCATGGGCGTCGCAGGCCCCCTCGGGTACCACCTGATCTACAGGGCCGCCTGGGACGCGGTGATATGCTTCGGGGCGCACCAGGGGAAGCAACCGACGTTCGAGCTGCTGGAGGAGCGGATAGCCAGCAGGAGGGAGCTCTCCGACGGTCAGGCGCTGGCGGAGCTGGCGTCGAGGTACTTCACAAGCCACGGCCCAGCCACGTTCAAGGACTACGTGTGGTGGTCTGGGCTCAAGGTCTCAGACGCCAAGGCGGGGATTGAGGGAGCCTCCCCGAAACTCGCGTCGGAGGAGATAGAAGGGAAGACATACTACATGTCGAAGCCATCGAGACCAGACGCGGAAGCGGGGAGGGGTCCACCTCCTGCCCGCGTTCGACGAGTACCTCGTTGGCTACGCCGACAGGTCGGCCATGCTCGGCAACGCGGACACGCAGAGGATGCTGAAGAGCGGCAAGATTGTCTTCACCCACAGCAACGGGATATTCCTCCCAGTCGTCGTGCCGGACGGCGAGGTGGTGGGCACGTGGAGGAGGAAGAGCGAGAAGAAGGAGCGGTGGTCCTCGCGATACGGCCCTTCGGGAAGCTCGACGACGGACGGACAGGAAGGGAGCGAGGGAGGCGGCGGGCAGGTTCGGGGAGTTCCTGGAGGTCGACGTCGCCACGCAGTTCGAGATTAGGACGATCGACTTGAGTCCGCTGCCGGCCCTTTATGATCTCCGTCCAGCTTCGAAAGCAATTTCTACCGTCAAACCGCTGAAGCCTCTCGATTCGGAGCGATGAAGGCAGTGAGGTCCGCGGCGTCGAGCTCAGCTACGTGGAGAAGGGGACCGGCCCACCCCTTGTCCTGGTCCACGGCAGCCTCAACGACTACCGCGCCTGGGAGCTCCAGCTCGAGCCCTTCGCGGAGCGATTCCGCGTTGTGGCCTACAGCCGGCGAAACCACTTCCCGAACGCGTGGAGCGAGTACCCGCCCGGCCTCTCGGTCAAGGACGAGAGCGGACGACTTCGTGGGCCTGGTGGAGCCCTCGGCCTCAAGGCTCCCGTGCACATCGTCGGGTCGTCTGTACGGGCGCATACATCGCGGCCCTCGTCGAGAAGGACCACCCTGAGGTCGTGCGGTCCGCAGTCCTCGGGGAGCCTCCCATGCTGTCGCTGCTGGCGGACGACCCCAGGAGCCAGAAATCCTATCGCGCCTCAGAGAGCAGATTCGCCGAGATGGTGCTGGCCCACCTTCGAGACGGCGACGATGCAGCGACCGCAAGAGGATTCATCGACTTCGTCATGGGCGCGGGAGCGTTCGACCGCCTGCCCGCCGGTACGCGGCAGATGATTCTCCAGAACTCCAAGACCCTTGCCGCGGAGCTGCCCACGCCGGAGAGGGACCCGTTCACGACCGAGGACGCCCGGGAGATATCCGTCCCCACCCTGCTGCTAAGAGGCCAGCGCAGCCCCGCTATGTTTCAGACGATCACGTCGATTCTGGCCAAGTCGATGCCGAACGCGCCGTCTCCACCATCCGGGACTCGTCCCACGCGCCATACGCCACTCACTCCGCCGCTCTACAACAAGACCGTCCTTCGATTCCTGCTAGACAATTGAATAGCCGGTCGAAAGACTTACCTTCGAAGGCGTGGAACAGGAGAGCACGCCATCCGTCCGCTCCGGCCTCGATGGAGGAGGCCATGCCGGTCAGTGAGCACCTTCCTCGCCGAGGTGCCGCGAGACCCTGCTCCCTTCACGCGACGGGAAGGACGGCCCGCTCCCCCCGCTGCTGGTCGCGATGACCCTGGTCACCGGCCTGGTCGACGCTTTCAGCTACCTGGTCCTGGGCCACGTCTTCGTCGCGAACATGACCGGAAACGTCCTGTTCATCGCGTTCGCCCTTGGCCGGGGCGCAGGGCTTCTCGATAGCCTCCTCCGCTCATCGCACTCGGCGCTTTCGCCGTCGGCTCGCTGACAGGCGGCATGCTCGGGTCGCGCCTCGGCGGCCACAGGGGACGCCTGCTCTGGACCGCCACGGAGGTCCAGGCTCTGCTCCTTGGACTCGCCGCCGGCCTCTCGATCCTGGCCGGAAGCCCCGTGCCCGCGGGATACGGCTACGGGATGATCGTCGCCCTCGGGGTCTCCATGGGGCTCCAGAACGCCACCGCCCGCAAGCTCGCGGTGCCCGACCTAACGACCACCGTGCTGACGCTGACTCATCACGGGCATGGTCGCAGACAGCCGTCTGGCCGGAGGAGGCGGATCGAAGGCCGGCCGCCGTATGGTCTCGGTCATCGCCATGTTCACCGGGGCCCTCCTCGGAGTCCTGGCGATCCTCTACGTCTCTGCCGTGTATCCCGCTTCTGCTCGCCTTCGCCGTCATTGCCCTCGTCTCTCTCGACTTGCCGGGCGCTCTCCATGAGGACCCAGCCTGGAGCAGCGGGTAGACCGACTGCGCGCCTCGCCGAAGCACATCTTAATAGGAGTCGGCGGCCCCGAGTCCGATTCGTCCGATGGGCCAAAGAGTCATCGAGATGGATAGACCTGACGAAGATTTTTGGCGAGAAGCTCATCGCGGTGAACAACGTGAACTTCGCGGTCGAGCAGGGCGCCATCTTCGGCTTCCTGGGCCCGAACGGCGCGGGCAAGACCACCACCATCAGGCTGCTGCTGGGGCTGATACGGCCGACGGCGGGAGAGGTCAGGGTCTTCGGGGAGAAGATGACCCCCGGCTCCTCCAACCTGCGCAGGAGGATGGGCTACCTTCCCACGAACCCCCGGTTCCCTCCGAAGATGACCCCGATCAGGTACCTGGACTTTGTGGGGAAGCTCTTCCGTCTCGGGAGGGAGGAGAGGATGAAGCGGCTCTCCGCCCTGATACGCTCGGTCGGACTGCTGGGGGACTCGTCCAGGGAGATCGCCGGGTTCTCCACGGGGATGGTCACCCGCCTCGGGCTCGCCGCGGCCCTGATGAACGACCCCGAGCTGCTGATCCTCGACGAGCCCACGTCGGGGCTCGACCCTGCCGGAAGGAAGTCGACCCTGGAGCTGATCGCGGAGCTCGGCAAGGAGAAGACGATCTTCGTGTCGTCCCACATCCTGAGCGACATCGACAGGATATGCACGGACGTCGGCGTGATAAGCGAAGGGAAGGGCATCTTCTCGGGCTCGATAAAGGACATGAAGAAGAGCACCCGCAGCCATGTCGTCCGCCTGGAGCTGGAGGGGGACGTGGAGAAGTTCTGCGAGGCGCTGAAGGCCGCGAAGTGGGTCGTGGGCTTCGAGACGCGGGGCGACTTCGCGGTGGACATCACCTTCGACCCCGCGATGCCCATGGCGGACGCGGTCAGGGAGGTCACGGACCTCGTCTCGCGCCTGGGGCTGGACCTGATCTCCGTGAGCTTCTTCGACGTCCAGCATCGAGGATGCGTTCATGGGGCTGCTTCGAGATGAAGAGTCGCGTGGGTTCCTCAGGGCGGCCTAGCGCGGGGGAGGCGCTCGGGCCCTTCTGGGCGATTGTGCAGGCCGACCTCAGGGGCCTCTTCAGGAGCAGGATAACCTATGGATGGCTGCTGGCCGCGGTCTTCATCCAGGTGGTGAGGACGCTCGGCTCGCGCGTCGTCCGGGACGACCTCGAGCGTGGTCTCCTCCGGGCTCTCGGACTTCGTCTACATCTGGAGCCTGGTGATCATAGGGCTGGCTGCGAGCTCGGTCTCGTCAGAGGCGGGGGAGCTCGCCGATTCCATCATGAGCAAGTCGGTCACGCGCCTCGACTACGTCCTGGCCAAGTTCGCCTCGCGGATCGCGTACACGCTCATCTGCTTCTCTGTGGTCACGGCCGTGCTGGTGGGGCTCGCGCTGAGGCTGGAAGTCAGCGACTACAACGCCCTCGGGCTGGCGTCCGCGATACTCCTCGTCGCTCTGACGCTGGTCATGCTGACGGCCCTGGGAGTCGGAGCTCAGCATCGCGATGCCGAACACCGTCATGGCGATCGTCGCGCTCCTGGTCCTTTGGTACTCGATGACGTTCTTCTTCCCCGTCGTCGGCCTTGGCTTCGTCTCCCCGGGGAGCATGCTGGGCAACCTGCCGGGCATCATCAAGGGGGCGTGGAGCTGGGGGACTGGGAGACCGCTCGCCGGCTTCCTCGCGATTTCTGGCGCCTCCACGGCGCTGTCTTCAGCTTACTTCCACATCGAAGGACATCTGACCTTTACTTCCACCTTGTGAGTATCTCTTCTCGACGGAAGGTGGATGTGCTCACGAAGAAGAGAGCCACGTCCACGACCAGCACGATGCCGGAGAAGACTAGGAGCGTCTCGGCGTCAAGCGCGATGGTCCCCTCCACTCCCGCAAAGAAGACGGCCATGAACGGAATGAACAAGAGGCCCGCGGCCTGGTTCGCGCCGCGGACGTCGCTCACGCGCGACGACACGATTACCGCCAGCTCGATGCTGAAGATTGCCGCGAGCGGAGCGAGGAGAAACAGCATGACGCCCGAAGTCCAGTTGGGAAAGTAGGGGTGGGACAGGAGGCCGTCGGTCAGGTAGTCCGCCGCCGCCATGTATATCGACGCCCCCGCCCAGATCGCCAGGATGGGCGGCACGAACGCCGCGATGCTCTTCCCGAGGAGAATCTCACCGTCGGTGGTCGGGGTGGAGAGCAGAGGCTCCAGGCTCTTCTCGACCTTCTCGCCCACTATGCTGTAAGCCGCGATCGAGGCGGGCAGGATGGCTGCGAAGACGACGAAGAAGTAGGTGAGCGAGTCGAGACCGAGCTGATAGTCGGACGGAAGCCCGGACGACGAAACGATGTCGTTCTGGACGACGAGCGAGAAGAGAACGGAGAGGATGAGGGGGAGCGCGATGATGTAGTAGATGACGCTCTTCTTCCTGCGAAGCACCTTCATCTCCTTGTGCGCTATCTTCCACGGCATCCAGGTGCTCATGGCGCGTCCCTCACGAGCTTCAGGTACGCGTCCTCGAGGGTCGACCCGACCACGGTGACGGACTCGACGCGTCCCCCGGCCGCCACGATCGCGCTCACCATGTCGGGGTTCTCCTCCTCGGGATTCACGACGTCCACCGTCAGCTTGTTTCCCTCCCTGACGAGGTTTCTCAGCTGAAGCTTCTTCAGCGAATCAAGAATCGCTTCGGTCACCTGCCTCAGCTGGATCACCGTCTTCCTGCCGCGGACCGACCGCTCGAGCTCCTCCGGGGTGCCCACCGCCATCAGTTTGGTGTTCAGGATCCCGATCCTGTCGCAGATCCTCTGCGCCTCGTCGAGGTTGTGCGTGTTCAGGAAGATGGTCTTCTTCTCCTTCTTCAGCTCGAGGATGAAGTCCCTGACGGTCTTCGAGGACTCGGGGTCGAGGTTCGCCGTCGGCTCGTCCATGAAGAGCACCTCGGGGTCGTGGATAAGGCCCGCGCTATGGCGAGCTTCTGCTTCATCCCCTTCGAGAACGTCCCCGCCGTGGCGTCCCTCTTCTCCCAGAGCCCCAGCATCTTGAGGAAGCGCTCGATGTTCTCCTTCCTCTGCGCCTCCGTGCGCCTGTAGAGCTTCCCGTAGAAGTCCAGGTTGTCGTAGGCGGTCAGGTCGTCGTAGAGGCCCACGTTGTCTGGGACGAGCCCGATGATCTTCCTGATCTTCAGAGCGTCCTGCTCCTTGCCGACGCTCGTAGCCGCCGACCCTCGCGCTTCCGCTCGTCTTGGATATCAGGCAGCAGAGCATCCTGACCGTGGTGGTCTTCCCCGCCCCGTTGGGCCCGAGGAAGCCGAAGACCTCGCCCTCCTCCACTCGAAGGGTCACGTCGTCGACGGCGGTGAGGTCGCCGAACTTCCTCGTGAGGTTCTCAGTCTCAATCACTGCGAGCTGCCTGCGCTCAACCTGATTCTCTCATTAATGAGAGTATTTGCCTTTGGCTTGTCTAACGGTCTATCCAGAAGGCCGCCGGACGGTGTAGGCACGATGAGTCGATGGGATTTGAAACTTCAGACATGGTATTCCGTCGTCAAAACGGCCTGACACTTGGCAGGGCCGCGGCCGGGTCGCATACAGATGAATTACAATCTCGTGCAGAAAATACCTCCCCCTTAACCGTGTCAACTCATCGCAATCATTGATATTATATGATGGCCGGAAACACTACAGACAACTATACCTAAGGACGCAGCAGCATGGTTAAACCTGAGCTTCACGGGGAAGAACAAGGACCTGGAGCAACTTTCCAACCAGGTGGAGCAGGAGCTCAAGTCCGAGGGATACAAGACCCAATCGATGAAGGCGCCTATCGGCTACATCGTTCAGGCGCAAAAGGCGGGAATCCTCCGCGGAATCGTCGACGCGAACAGGGCGTTCTCGATACTAATCTCCGGACAGCCCAACGACTTCTCAGTCCACATCGGCATCGGGAAGTGGCTCCAGAACGCCGCCGTAGCGGTCGGTGAGTCGCTGATCTTCTCGCCGCTCGTCTTCCTGGTCGATGGTGGAGAAGTTCTCTGGACCACCCACGTCGAGAGTGGGATTGGCGAAGCAGATAACCCAAATCGTCGGCTGACAACCCAGTTGCCAGAAACTATCACCAAGTCGCAATCCCGAGGGCGTGCCTTCCCAGGCACGCTTCCCGGCAGTGCGGGTCTCTCGCTAATAAGAGGGATCGAGGTAGACGATGTAATCCGAAGCCTAGACGGATTCCATGCGCAGGAGTGGTTGGTCATGCACTTCGCGCTCGGCCTGAAGAACAGGCTGGAAGGGCAAGCCACAATTCTCCTCACAAAACCGCTGGAAGAAAGGGCTGAGATGAGCGTCAAACACGCGAAGAAACTTGCCGATCGCATCTCCGACCTCGGTGGCGCGGTGTCCGCAGACCCGACACGATTCGTAGAGATGTCACCTTTGAAGTTGTTCTCGATGCCGCCCGAGCAACTCCGACGTCCGAGCCATCCTTTCCTACTCGCTCGAGCAAGAACGAGTGATCGTCGCAGCATATGGCGAGTTCCTCCGTCGCATAAAGGACAAAGACGACGTTACCCACCTATCAACTCCTCCAGATTCTCGCGGATGAGGTAAGATCTGAATCCGATCCTCGAGACCGCCCTTCGTCAGTAAAGCCCAAGTGAGATTCTTCGACATGAGCACCCATCGCTATCTCAAGTGACTCCCGAGGTCACCGCCCCGGTGACCATACCCAAATGAAAGCGATTGTGCACGAAAGATACGGGTCTCCAGACGCTCCTCCACCTCAAGGAGGTAGAGAGACCGCACCCAAGAGCGACGAAGTACTGATCAAGGTTCAGGCAGCATCCGTGAACAGGTCTGACTGGGAGAGACTGACAGGTACAACCGTTTTTTCCCGCTTCGGAGGGTTCCTGAGGCCGCGTCACCACATACTCGGATCGGACATCGGGGCGAGTTGAAATGACTGGCAGAAACGTAACGCGATTTCAAATTGGGGATGAGGTCTTCGGAGACAATAGTTACGGCGGTATGGGTGGTTTCGCCGAATATGTCTGCGCTCGCGAAGGTGTTTTGATGCTGAAGCCAACCAACATTAGTTTCGAGGAGGTCGCGACAATACCTCAAGCGGGCGTAATCGCCTTGCAGGGGATTCGCGACAAGGGACAGGTCCAGCCCGGACACAAGGTTTTGGTCAACGGCGCCGGCGGCTGCACCGGCATGTTTGCAGTGCAGCTTGCAAAATCATTCGGGGCCGAGGTGACTGGGGTGGATAACGCCGACAAGCAGGACTTTATTCGCTCGCTTGGGGCAGACCATGTTATCGACTACACCCAGGAAGACTTCACCGAGGGTGGGAAGCAATATGACTTGATACTCGATGTAATCGCGCATCGTTCGGTCTTCGCCTGCAAGCGGGCGCTGAGGCCAAATGGAAGCTACTTCGCTGTAGGAGGTTCTTTGGCGGCTCTTTTTCCAGATCTTGCTCCTGGGGACGTTGATGGGAAGAACGATGGCCAAGAAGATACGCGTCCTGGCAGTTCACCCAAATCTGGAGGACATGCAGCACATGACCGAGCTTTGCGGAGCAGGCAAGGTGGTCCCGGTTATTGACAGGCGGTATCCGTTAGATGACGTTCCTGAAGCCCTCCGGTATCTAGGAGAGGGACGCGCAAAGGGCAAATTGGTGATAACCATGGCGCAAGATGCGCGAGTAAGCGGGTAATCTCCGCTCGAATGGGTTAGTATGATGGGGTCGGTGAGATTCGAACTCACGGTCTCTCCCACCCCAAGGGAGAATCTTAACCAAGCTGGACTACGACCCCCGGTAGGCCGCGAGGAAATCAAAGCCGCTTTAAGCGTTAGGTTATGACTCCGAAGGTCGCGGAGAAGCCGCACGTAGTTCTCGTCAGACTTCTCTCCCTTGTACCTCCTCAGTGCCCCGAGGACCTCGTCGGAGCTCTTGATGCTGAGGATCCTCTTGATCCGCGGCGCGACGCTGCTCCCGATGAAGAGGAACTGCGCTGCGGTAGTGACGTTCTTCGTCGTCCTGTTCTGGCTCGCCGACTCGAAGTCGATGATGTAGGGCGTCTCCCCGTCGATTATCACGTGCTTCCTGAGGTTGCTCAACTGCCCGTGGTCGAGCCCTATCAGGTCGAGCTTCCTGCACTGGTTTAGGATGGCGTGCGCCATCTCCCTAACCCTCCTCGCGCTCCCCCTTCCCTTCGCCGCCTTCACATAGTCCTCCAGCTCGATGCCCCTGATGTAGCGCATCGACATCAAGTCCTTGGTGCACCCGTAGGCGGGCGCCCCCACCCTCACCCTGTTGGCCAGCTGGGTGAGCCTGAACTCCTCCGCCATGCTCTCGCGGTTCGCGTCCGCCCTCCTGATCTTCACCGCGTAGACCTCGTCGCCGCTCCCTTTCCCCTTCACGACCAGCCCCACGGTCCCGATGCCCACAAGCCCCAGCCTGCCGATCTTCGTCCTCCCCTCGAAGGTCACCCTCTCGACGCCGAGCTCGACGAGTTGCTTGATCCTGGACTTGGCCTGCTTGAGGTTGGGCCTGGGATACGTGAGGATGGTGAGGTACGGCATCCTGTCAAACTGCCGCACGTCTATGGTCTCGGGGACGGTCTGCGAGGGCGCTGGGGCTGCCTTCACCATGGCTCTCGTCACGCGTCTCGGGGCGCGCCCAACCGGACCCGCTCAGACCCCGACCGAGTCGGAGAGCGTCTCTCGCCAGCCCCTCCTTGAGCCAGGCCTTCCTTCTCGCCTCCTTCGCCAGCCTCTCGCCGCGGAGGACCCTCCCGTTCTTCTTCAGCGCCTCTCCGACCTCCTTGGAGACTCCGATGCTCTCCACCCTGGAATCCAGCATCTCCTCGAGAAGCCTTCCCAGAGAGGTGAACCGCCGCTCCGCGAGCAGCCTGAGGCGCCCGTCCTCTCCCACCCACATCAGCTCGGCGGCGTCCCTGTTCTTGGCCACGAAGCTCTTCGCCCCCTCAACGATCTCGACCCCGGGCCCGACCCTCTCCTCGAGCCGCGGGAGCGTCTCGACTACGGGGAGTATGATGATGGCGCTCGACCGGAGCCTATCGGAGGCCGCCTCGACCCTGGCAGACCTCGAACCCCTCCTCGCGAATGTGCTTCGCGACCTGCCGCGCGCTCCGCTTCAGCTCGCCCCAGAGCGTGTCCTCGCTCAGCTCCTCGTGCTCGAACGCTATCACGTACGCCAGCTTCTGGAGCTTCGGCCTCGCCCTTCCCCTTACGCTCCTTGAAGAACGCGATCGACGGCTTCTCGAGGAACGCACGGGAGGCCATGACCATCCTCGCCACGGTCTCCCTCGACATCGCCTTCCCAAGGTCCCTCTTGTCGTCGATGGGGTCGAAGAGCGTGAAGTACTCCTCCTTCGAGTCCGGGACGAAGACCGCGAACGAGCCCAGGGCCGACTCGAAGGTCGCGTAGTCGTGGATGAGCACCTCCGTCGCGTACCCGCTGAACCCGCCCTTCTCTATCTCGGCCCCGTAGACCCCGACCGCCTTCATGAACCTCTTGAGCAGCCTGACCTGCACCCTCGCCTCCTCGTCGAGGTTTCCCTTACGAAGGCGACGTGGTGCATGGACCTGTCGGCGGCGCTCCTCCACTCTCCCGGCTTCACGTCGTAGCACGGGACCACGTTGACCTTGAAGCCGTCGACGGTCGCCTCCGTGTACGGGTGCTGGGCGTACTTCTTCCCTGGCTTGTACCCGCGCAGCGCCTCCCTCCCCACGGCCAGCCCGACCTCCTCGAACTTGGCCTCGTCGACGCTCGGGGTGATCTTCACGAAGACGTCGATGTCGACGTCGCCCGGCAGCCAGGTGTCCTTCGCGAACGAGCCTCCTAGGACGACGCCAGCGACCTCTCCGTGCGATCCGGCCGCCTCCTTCACCCTGGACATCACCTTCTCAGCCACGCGCACGGTCGCCTTCCTCGCTGCGGTACTGGGGACGACCAGCGGCCTCGCCTTGTCCAGGACCTTCTCTATCTCGGCGGTCACTGGAGGCTGTACTCCTTGACGTCTCTATAAATCGGACCGCTCGGAGTCAGGTCGCTCGACTTGAGCTTGAGCGCGGATATCGTGCTCCTCCCGAACTCCTTCGCGGAGCGCTCGCGGATCACCGAAGCCAGGGACTCGAGGTTCCTGGGGGAGCGGACGCGCGCCACCGTGATGTGGGGGTGAAAGCCCCTGTCGTCGCTCTCCCCGATCCCCTCGAGCGCGTCGATGACCTGCTGACCGCCGTTGGAGACAGACGGGAGGTCCTGGGGCGCGACCCCCGCCCATACGACGCGCGGCCGCCTCAAGTCCGGGAAGGCCCCGAGGCCCCGGACGCCGACCTCCATCCTCTGCAGCGCGAGGGCCCTGATCCTCTTGTCTATCTCCTCCACCATGCTCTCGGGAATCTCGCCGAGGAACTTGACCGTGAAGTGCAGGTTCTCCTTCTCAACCAGCTTGATGTCGGCCCTGGTCTGCCTCAGCTCCTCCTCGACCCTCATGAGGTTCTCTCTCACCTCAGCGGACACCTCGAATGCGAGGAAGGCTCGCAGGCTCTCTTGCTCCTCCTCCGCCTACCCCAGTCTCCTATTTTACGATGACAACGCGACGACCCCACATGTCAGAGTTATTAGTCGAGGCCGTGGCGTCCCGCTTGTCATGGGCGAAACCACGAGTCCATACCGGCGACTGAGGCCCCTAAGATACGTGGCGGTGGCGCTCTTGCTTCTGGCCATGGCTTCCAACTTCGGTGGCCAGCTTTCGCTGGGATACTACTTGCTTGGAGGCGCCGTCACCGTCCTCATAGTCTGGTCCTTCGCTGAAATCTTGATTAGGTCTCGTGAGTAGCGATGCCGAAGATGCTGATCGTAGTCGATCACGGGGATGCCGGGCGCGGGCAAGTCGACGGCCGCCAAGGCGCTGGAGGCGCACGGGTTCAAGCGCATCGTGATGGGGGACGTAATACGCGAGGAGACCCGCAGGCGGGGGTTGGAGCCCGACGAGAAGAACACCGGCGAAGGTCATGCTCGAGCTCCGCGAGAAGTATGGCCCGGGCGCGGTCGCCGAGGTCTGCCTCAAGTCGCTGAAGGCGATGAAGGAGAGCGCGGTCATCGTCGACGGGATCAGGTCATACGCCGAGGTCGAGGTCTTCGCGAGGGAAGGCGAGGTCAAGCTCCTCGCGATACACGCGTCCCGCGACAGGCGGTTCAAGCTCCTCACTGAGAGGGGAAGGAGCGACGCCCCGACCAGCAGGGCGAGCTTCGAAGAGCGCGACAAGAGGGAGCTCTCGATCGGGGTGGGGAACGCGGTCGCCCTCGCCGACGAGAGCCTCTCCAACGAGCGCGCGACCCCGGAGGAGCTCGGGAACAGGGCCGTCGAGATGGTAGAGTGGTGGGTGAGCACCGTCGGCTGAGAGGGCGATGAGGGCCGAGGGCGCCCCGCCAGCGAACAAGGTCGAGCTGCGCGCTACCGTCTCCCCCTCAGAGGACCCGCAGAAGGTGCTCGCCGCGATGCGCACAGGTCTTCGGGGACTGCGAATACACGGTCGACGAGGGCGAAGCCTCGATCCGCATGCGCTCCAGCTCCTCGCGCTGCCTTCAGAGGCTCCACGACCAGCTCAGGGACAGGCACGTGAGGGACGCGGCGAGGAGGCTGATGCTCGCCAGCCTGGAGGGGAGGGTGCTCCCGCTCAAGCTCAACAGGCAGGCCGCGGCCGCGGGCGTCCTGGCCCTCTGCTCCAACGCCGTGGAGTCGCCCCTGGGTCCCCTGAACCTGGAGATTGAGACCGACGCCCCTGAGAAGCTGATAGACTGGCTGACCGCTCACTGACCCTTCGCGGGGACGTCCACGAACATCCCGTCGCTCGCCGCGAAGCGTCTCTGGGAATGATCTTCCTAGCCTCCCTCACCAGCGCAGAGACGCTCCTGTACCTCGCGCTGAAGTGCGTCAGCGCGAGCCTCTTCACGTGCGCCTTCTTCGCCAGCTCCGCGGCCTCAACGGAGGTCGAGTGCTTCCTGTCGGCGGCCCTTTCGGCGTCGCGCGCCGCGAAGGTCGAGTCGAAGATCAGAAGGTCGACGCCCGAGAAGAAGCGGGCCAGGCGTCGCCGTGGGCCTCGTGTCGCCGGAATAGCCGACTCTCCTCCCCTCCCGCCTGGGCCCTAGCACCTCGCTAGGACGTATCGTCCTCCCGTCGACGGTCACGCTCCTCCCGTGCTGTAGCGTCGACCACTTCCTCCCCTCCGGCACCCCGAGCGCCACGGCCTTGCTCGAGTCGAAGACCCCGGGACGGGGCGTCTCCTCGAAGACGTACGACCAGGCCTCGACGGAGTGGCTTCGCGCGGGCGCACCTCAAGCGGTATGCCTCCCTCCTCAGGACGACCCCCGGCCTGGCGGCGACGAACTGCAGGTCGAACAGGAGGCCGATGTGCAGCATCTCCATGCTGGCCTTCACCCACCGGAAGAGCCCCTCCGGCCCCACGATGGTGAGCGTCTTCCCCCTCTGGGACATGCTCATCGTCTGGAGCAGCCCGAGCAGGCCGTTGACGTGGTCCCCGTGGAGGTGCGTGATGAGCGATGACCATCTCCCTGTTGATCCCGAGCCCGTACTCCACGAAGCTCTTCTGGGTGCCCTCCCCGCAGTCCATGAGCACCACCTCCCCCTCCCTCCTTATCGCGACAGCGGGGAGGTTCCTCCCCTTCGTGGGGGTCGCTGAGCTCGTCCCGAGGAAGACCACCTCGAGCTTCGTCATCGCGTGGCGTCCCTCCTCATCACGGTTATCGTCCTGGTGAGCGTCCTGTGGATGTATATCTCGAGCTCCTGCTCGACCCGGAGCCGCGCCCGCCTCCACCTCGAGGCTCTTGGGGTGCATCACCACCAGCTTCCTCCCGCTGGGAAGGACCGCGGGGGCGCCCTCGACCAGCGACCTCAGGATCTCGCTCGACTTCACCCCGCCCGCGCTCGAAGCCCTGCCGTACGGGATGTCGGTGGCGACCGCGCCCACCTGCCTGATTGGAAGGCTCCTCGAGTCCGCGCGGACCATGCCCAGCCAGGGCTGGCCGTACTTGATGGAGTTCCTTCGAGCACCCCTGACCATCTTGCGCGCGAGGTCGATCCCGATTGGCTCGGCGCCGACGATGCTGGCCTCGATGAGAAGGCTCCCCGTCCCGCAGAAGGGGTCCAGGAACGCCTCGCCGGGCTGGACGCCCGAGAGGTTGACGAGCGCCCGGGAGAGCTTGGGGAAGATGGCCGAGGGGTGGAAGAAGGCCCTGCTCCGCGGCCTCCTGGTGGCCCACCCCTGTCTCATCGAGCACGGCGTCGTTATCGCGAGATACGTCCTCCCCCGCTCGCCCACGTAGGCGGAGACCTCGCGGTCGGGCGCTTCCAGCGAGACCCTGCCCTCGACCCTCTCGGCTATCGAGTCGATTATCGCCTCCTCGTCCTTCCCACCGTCACCCTCGCCGAAGACCCGCACCCTGTAGGTCCCGCTCCTCAGGAGGGAGACGTGCTCGTCCGTCCAGGCGACCGTCCGGGACGAGCACCCCCACGCGCCTCGAGAATGCCACCCGCGCCTCTATCGCGGCCGGGTCAGCGCTTGTCTCCGCGATGAGCAACCCGCCCTCCGGGCTCTCGAACTTCGCCTCCGGGTCTAGGTCGCGGACCAGGGCCCTCGCCTCCGCCTCCGGGATTCCCGTGGACTCCCGGGAGAGCATGAAGAGGACGCTCGCCCTACTTCTCGGCGATGATCGTCCTGAGGTAGGCCGCCATAGGCTCTGTTGCGTCAACCTTGCTTACTCGGCTGGGCACAGTATTCGTCCCTATTATTTCATCGACCCCGGCCTTGATGAGCTTGTCGTAGGTCTCCCCCAGCAGGACAGCGTGGACGCAGGCGCTGACGACCTTCCTCGCGCCCGACTTCTTCAAGAGCTCGGTCGAGGCCGCGACCGTCCCGCCTGTGGTGATGACGTCGTCGACTATCACGCAGTCCTTCCCCTTCACGGGAAGCTTGTCCGCCTCCATCTTTATCCTGCCGGTGACCCTGTCCCTGTTCTTCTTCAGCTTGATGACCTTCGCCCCATACAACGCGGCGAACGCCTCCGTCCTCTTGACCGAGCCCGCGTCCGGAGCCACCGACGACCGGGTCGTCGAGCTTGACGTGCGTCCTCACGTACTGCGCCAGGCCGGGGATCGCGGAGACGCTGTAGATCGGCATCGAGAAGAGCGCGAGCCCCTCCGCGGAGTGCATGTCGACCGTGCTGACGCGCTGGACGCCCACCGACCGCAGGAGGTGCGCGATGATGCCGAGGCTCACTATCTCTCCCGGGAGGAAGGCCCTGCCCTGCCGCGCGTAGCCGAGGTAGGGGATGACCGCGTGGACCTTCGCCCCCTCCTGGCTCATGTGGTGCGAGGCGAGGAAGAGCTGCATGTAGTGCCTGTCCGCCGGCGGATAGGTCGACTGCACGAGGAGGACCTGCAGGCCGTCGAGCTTCTCGTCGAACTTGTACTTGATCTCGCCGTCGGGGAACTCCGTGGTCGTGACCGCCAGAAGCGGGAGGCCCATCCTCTTGGCCAGCTTGGTCCCGAACTCTTGAGAGGAGGGACCAACCATAACTCGCCAATTGGTCACTGGAAGTCGAGCCGCCACCGGGGTCTAGCTATATAACAAATTTCGGCGATGAAGAGAAAACCGCAACGCCACCAAAACCTTAAGGAATACGCGGCCTTTGGACTGAATTCGGATCCATGGTAGACCAGTTCTGTCCCGAATGTGGCGGGGCGCTCGTCTTCGACGCGGTCAACAAGAGATTCTCTTGCAAGAGCTGCGGACTGTTTTTGACCAGAGACCAGTTGTCCGACCTGAGGTTCAAGCTGAAGACTCTGCCTGACGACGAGAGGAGGAAGAGGCAGCGTCAGCAGGCCGACTATCTCGACTGGTGGCTGAGCGGCGACAAGAAAAAGCAGTAGAAGAAAAGAAGAGACGCGACGCGCAAGCTTAGTGGCTATTCTGTCCTTCCGGTCGACCGCGCAAGGCTTTTTGAACACATGAAGCGCTCGAGGGAAGCGGGATGGTCTCCGTCGTCAACTTCGCCGTTGGGAAGGAGCTCCTCATCGGAAGGACGATGAACTCTAACGCCTACTGGATAGGAGGGAGGCTCTACAAGATGGGCTGGATGCTCGACAGGGTCCTGACCGTCACGGACTCCCTCGAAGAGATCTCGGCGGGACTGAATGAGCTGCTCGCCTTGAGGCCCGACTTCATCATCGTCGTGGGCGGGCTCGGCCCCACCCCTGACGACATGACCCTCAAGGGGATCGCGCTCGGGCTCGGGAGGAAGGTCAAGTTCAACAAGGACGCGATCGCCCTCATCAAGGAGCACATCGAGAAGGTGGGAAGGGAGTTCGAGCTCACGCCAGCCAGGCGGAAGATGGCCATGCTCCCCGAGGGCGCCACGCCCCTCAGGAACGACGTCGGGACGGCGCCCGGGGTGAGGCTCACGGCCGGGAAGGGGACCGTCGTCTATTGCCTCCCCGGAGTTCCCCGGGAGATGAGGAACATCTTCTCCAACTTCGCGGAGAAGGAGATCCGCGAGAAGCTCGGCGAGATGCACATCGCCAAGGTCACCATGAAGCTGAGCGGGATCTACGAGGCTGCCCTCGCCCCCTCGATAGGGGAGGCGCTGAAGATGCACCCCGAGGCGTACATCAAGTCGCACCCGAAGGGGCTGAAGGCCGGCGTCCCCACCCTGGAGCTCGACGTGACCGTCACCTCGCGCGACTCGGGGACCGCGCGCTCGACCTACTCGGAGCTCGCATCGTTCCTCTCGCGGAGAATATCGGAGCTCGGCGGGACCGTGACGGGAAAGCGAGAAGCGACGAAGTAGAGAAGCCGATGGATTCCCTGGCTCGCCGTCAGGCCGTGTCACCCTTGCTTCGCGGGAGCCGGACTGACTCCTTCCACGAGTATCGCGCTGTAGTCGGCGCCCACGAATCGGTGCTGGACCGCCTTTTGGTAGGCAGGGCTCTCGTACCAGGCCTTTGCCTCGGCGCGTGTCGGAAACTCGAGGATCACGACTCCCTCGACGCCCGGGCCCTCGAGAACTTCGTATGGCCCGTAGTTGGCGAGGGACTTGAAAGAGCGCCCAGCCAAGGAGGCAGGAACCAGCCCTCTGTAAAGGTCGAGCTCCGAATTGTTGCGAGTTCGAAGCCGCGTGAAGACGATGTAGGCGGTCATGTTATCCGGAGCGTGGACGAGCGATATAAACTGACGAGGCCAACGCTACGTTTATTCTGAGTCGAGTCACGCGGGGACGTCCTTGAACGTCGTCTTCATCACAGGAACCGCGGGCGCAGGCAAGTCGCTCCTCACCGCCTCTCTGCTCAGCTGGTATCACGAGAAGTCGCAGAACGCGATCTCGGTGAACCTCGACCCGGGGGTCGTCGCCCTCCCCTACGAGCCTGACGTCGACGTGAGGACGATGATAGACATCCAGGAGATAATGCAGAAGTACTCGCTCGGGCCCAACGGGGCCCTCATCTTCGCCAGCGACCTCATCGCCAGCAAGCTCCCGGAATTGCAGGACGACATCGACTCATCCAACGCGGACTTTGTGGTCATCGACACGCCGGGTCAGATTGAGCTCTTCGCGTTCAGGGAGAGCGGGCCGTACGTGGCGAGGGGCCTGAGGGCCGACTCGAAGGCCGTTCTCTTCCTCGTCGACTCCCTTGTCGCCTCCTCCCCCACGAACTTCCTTTCGCTGCTCCTCCTCTCCACCTCCGTCCAGCTGCGGATGGAGCTCCCCTTGTTGCAGGTCCTCTCGAAGACCGACCTCGCGAGGAACGCCAACGAGATAGTGAAGTGGGGCGGGGACGCGTACCAGTTCGAGGAGGCCCTGTCCAAGACGAAATCGGGGGAATCGTACACCTTCTACACGCAGGTATTCAGGGCCCTGAAGAACGCATCCATCTCGACGGGCCTCTTCCCCGTCTCGGGCTACACCAGGGACGGGTTCATCTCCCTCGTCGGGGAGCTCTCGCGCATCGGGAAGGGCGGCGAGGAGTTCGAGGAGTCGTGAAGCGTTTCTCGAATCCTGACGGGATTGCTCAGCCAGTCCTAGAAGCTAACGCGTCGTAAATCAGCTTGGACGATGGTTCTGTCAGGAAGTCGGATCTAGACGACCGAGGTGTTGGGGTAAGGGCGTCGTTAACTTTATCGAATATTTGGTTCTTGCTTGGACTCTCTAGTATCGCGCCATTGATTACCACCGTCGGAACTTGCCGACTTTCGAAAGCTCCGCGTTGCGTCCTCCTACGCCAGTGAAAAAGTCATGAGAATTGACTTGCAAATTCTCGGCGCCCATATATGTTCCAGTTCTGTCAAATCACGTTGAACAACCGAACTCGCCGCGTCAACCTTTGAATAGAAGAGCACATTCGATTCGAGTTGCGTATCGGGTACTGGATCGAAGTAATCATGCACTTGGCTCAATATGGTGGGATAAGAGTCTCATGGGAAGAAGGCTTGGATGGGGGTGGAAGAGCCACATTCTGCCAGGACTACCTACCAATTGTCCGTCAACGGTTCGGAAAAGTGGGCCGGCTCTTCGAGTTTTGTTCCGGTCCTGGCTTTATCGGATTCTCTCTTCTTGGTAACGGCCTGTGCGACTCCCTGTGTTTGGCCGATGTGAATCCAGAGGCGGTCAAAGTGTGCCAAAAGACAATAGTTGAGAACGGACTGGATGACCGAGTTCGGGTCTACCTGTCCGACTGCCTGGACACGATTCCGACAACTGAAAAGTGGGACCTTGTTGTCGGGAATCCACCGCATTTCTTCGGTTCGACGAGCGAACACAGTTCTAACAAGATGCTGTATGACCCCGGCTGGGACGTCCACAAACGGTTCTACGCGAACGTGAAGCGGTTCTTGAATGCCGGTGCTTCGGTGTTGTTGGTCGAAAACGCGGCAGGGTCAACTCCAGAAGTTTTCAAGCCGATGATTGAGGAAGGAGGACTGGATTTAATTGACGTCTTCAAGTCTGGAAGGACCAACGTGGAATTGGTCTCAATCGGGATGTTCGCCCGATCTCGCGGCTTTCCGAGACCTAAGACTCTCATCCAAACGGCTGGCGTCATCAAGAATCCCTTCTATTTCATACATAGTAAAGTCCGGCCCGCAGCGCAGGGTTGACAGGCTATTCAGCACCCATACTACCCGTGTTCGACCGGCCAACCATGCCAACTTGCACCCGCTCGCCAATTCGCAGAGGATTTTGGCGCCCACAGCCTCACGCGCCTATCTCATCGGCGGCGTAGCTCGCTAGGAACCGGATAGAGCTTTCCTCCAATGCCCTAAAGTAGAAGCGAAGGCTATTTCGACCCATGCCGGTTGTCGTAGGTTTCACCTTTCCGGGGATCCATGACAACGCGGCGTGCGCAATCGTGGACGGGAAGCTGGTCTTTGCTGCCGAAGAGGAGCGATATAGCAGGCACAAGTATTCCGTGGGCGACATCCCGGAAACTTCGGTCGTTCGGACATTGGGGCATCTCGCGTCCTTAGGGATCGGGCCGGAAGATGTCGACGCATTTGCGGTGAACTGGGACCTTACACAGATACCGATGCGCAATCTGAAGGAGAGTGCGGAGCTGTTTCTTCACAACAGCAAGCCATTGCAGGAAATGAATTACATGGTGTCGTATCCCAGTTTCGCCAAGAAGATGATTGTCGCCGGGCTCAAAGGAAGGACGCAGGCTGAGCTGGCCCGGCTATTCATCCAAGGGGTGTACCGGCGGATGGGGGCGCGGTTCCCGAAAAATGCGAAGGTCGTTCCCATCGTTCATCACCTTTCTCATGCGGCCTCGGCGTTCTACTTCTCAGGTTTCGATTCGTGCGCCGTTCTCACCATCGACGCCCGCGGAGAGACGGACAGCACCGTCTTGTGGGACGTAAAGTCGGGCGAGTTCGAGCGCATCGCGACGGTGAGCTTCTGGGAAGGCTCGATCGGCGAGGTGTACAGTTACGTCTCGATGAAGCTGGGCTTCGACGAGCTTTCAGGGCCTGGGAAGGTGATGGGTCTCGCCCCGTACGGCTCTCACAAGGAGAGACTGGCCAGCAAGTTCGCGAGCATCGGGACGGTCTGTGAAGGTGGCGACTCTCCGTACAAGTTCAGCTCAGATTTCAGGAGACGCAATCCTGTAGAAATGTACACGCGAATCGCCGATTTTCTTTCAGAAGGGCTCGAACTAGGCTGGAGTTCGGAAGGAGACCTGTGCAGGGATGCGGCGGACTTGGCGTACAACCTTCAGGAATTCACTGAGGACCTCGTCGTGGGAACGGGCAGGTGGAGCGTCAAAGCTACGGACAGGAAACAACTTGCCATGGCCGGGGGCGTGGCGCTGAACGCCAAGGCCAACATGATGCTGTATTATTCGCGAATGTTCGAGGACGCTGTGGGTGTTCCCCGCGGCGAACGACGCAGGAGCCGCGATCGGCGCCGCGGCCTACGTCCATCAAAACGTTCTCGGTGGCAAGATGAAGCACGGAAGGCTCGAGAGCCTCTGCTTGGGGGAAGAATACGATGATCAAGTCGTCAGCAGCCTCGTGAAAAGGTCGAAGTTCCGTGCCAAGTTCATCGGAAGCGACCCCAACCCTGTCGCGCAGGCGCTGACGCACGGAGCCGTCGTCGGTTGGTGGCAGGGCAGGTCTGAGTTCGGGCCGAGGGCGCTGGGGAACAGAAGCATCGTCGCAGACCCCACAAAGAAAGACTCCTGGCGAGCGGTGAACGCGATCAAAGGTCGAGAATTCTGGCGCCCATTTGCCCCTTCGTTACTCGAAGGGGCGCGCGATGCGTATCTCGAGGGGGCATGCGATCACAAGTTCATGGTCCTGATGTTCCGGATGAGCGAGCAGGGTTCGGCGAGGGTCCCGGCGGTCTGCCACATCGACAGGACCACGAGACCCCAGGTCGTGTCGAGGCCGGACAACGAGACTTGGTACGACCTCATAAAGGCGTTCGGGGACCTCACAGGGGACCCGGTCTTGCTGAACACGAGCTTTAACCTCGCGGGCGAGCCGTTGGTGCAAACTCCAGAGCACGCTCTTCGAAGTTTTGCAATCTCGGGTCTAGACGCCCTCTACTTGCAGGGTTGGCTCATCGAGAAGTCGGGGAATTGAGACAGGGGCCGCAAGTTGAAGCCACGTAGGGGTTACGCGGTCGGCAACAATCCCAACATTGGATGAGCGAGGAACGCCCTCACTGCGGTCCTAATTATGGGCAGTCTTGGCTCCGTACCAGCTCACGCGGGACTTTCGTGTCTTCGCCATGACTACTGAGGCTCGTCGTGGATTCCGGCCCCGCCCTGGTCGGGGAGCTCTCGCGCATCGGGAAGGGCGGCGAGGAGTTCGAGGAGTCGTGACTAGGTCTAGCCGATCTGGCCGACTTGGCAGACGCTGATGGGTGCCCCGGGTCGTCCGGTGTAGGGGTCGCATGTGAGCTGTCCATTGATCCCGCAGTCGATCGGGCAGGTCGCGCACGACTCGTTGGGGTCGCACACTCCGTTACCGCACGACGCCTTGAACTGCGTGCACTGCTGAGAGTTCATTCCTGCTGGACAGGGATACGTGTTCGAAATGGCGTAGTGCGGCGCGACAACGTATCCAGACGGAATGTACCCGAGATAGTCGGCCCAAGCTCCGTATGGTTGTCCATTCGATTGATAGCCGCCCGCTGGACCTCGCTGTAGTATTTGAGAGGAATTCGTCACTGTTTGGGAGGTGCTTGACGTGTTGCTTGTCACGCTGGTCGAGGGGGGACTGGCCGGTGCCAGAGTGTAGTAGTAAATCCCCACGGCTCCCGCCAGGATCAATACCGCTAATGCGGCAACTGCCGTCACCTTCGCAACCGCGCTTCGTTTCATCAATTCAAAAACCTCGACTATAATCGAAGTCTGGGTCATTCAAAAAGGCTCCGCACGAAAAGTCCGACCAAATCGTCATAGCAACAAAAACGAACAGAGTTATCGAAATAACCTGCCGACGCTCGTGAAGCTTGCGTGGATTCAGCGACCTCTGCGGCAGAAGAATGCGCAAGAACGATGCTCCCGAGGGCGAGACCTTAACTTCTCGACTCATGACGCAATTGTTGACGCGAGAGATTCTCCAGGCTCCCTCACGCCCTTCAGGTACGACTTTTAAGTTTCACTCGTCTAAGATGGGCATCTTAGATGAGGAACTCTCTATAAGGCGGACTCGCCTTTTCCGCGATGGCCCCGAAGTCGTGGCAAGACTTCCGACCACTGAACGAAGCGTATCCGTCGCTTGCGAGACACGCCGGTCTGTCTGACGAAATCATCGGCAGTTCCGCGTTCAGGCAAGCTATACCCTCAGATTATTCGTCGTGTTGCGTCGCCCGATTCCGCGGTGTGGGATGTGTTGACCTCAATGAAAGAAGAGTCAGAGTGTCTAACCAAGCCTATTCGAGTGATCTGAGATGTCCCTCGCACCAATTCTGCGAGAGTGGAATGGATCGCAATACCACCCGGTCTGGTGGAATGGCCGTTCCGCAGGCCGAAATTCCCAGGCTTTACGCAGCTGGTGCAACGCGCGTCTACATCGGACCTCCGCTAGAGGAACCAGAAAGGATTCGAGAGGAAGGCGGGCCCTACGCAGACGTACTTGATGTGGTGTTTCCGAAGGAAAAGCTCAAGCCAGTGATGGCTGTGGTTAGGTCATTGAAGCCGGACGCGGGGGGAAAATTGGAGGACGTATTCGAGGTTGAAGACAGGTATCGGCGACTAATGCTATGGTGGGACTAGCCGGAGTCCGAAAAAGCCAGCCCAAGTTCACCAAAAAGCACGAAAACGGTGTCTGCAAGCTCTAAAACTGCGGAAAAACGTATTTCCTTGCGGAAAACAAGCCTTAAGAACTCCATTGTCGGAGCAACGAGCAGCATGCCATTCCGGTTCCGCGGGTGCTACACGGCGGTGGTCACCCCGTTCGATTCCAAGAAGAAGATAAACTGGGAGCAGCTGAAGATCCTGACCGAGTTCCAGAAAGCTCAGGGCGTGCGGGGCGTGGTCCCCGCAGGCACTACCGGGGAGAGCCCGACGCTGAGCTGGAATGAGCACTACCGGGTCATCGACTCCTACTTCGAGGCCGCGGGGCTCCTCGATCGAGACGATCGCGGGGACAGGCTCCAACAGCACGGAGGAGTCGCTCGAGGCCACGCGCCACGTGGCAGACCAGGGGATCACGCGCGGCCCTCCTGGTCGACCCGTACTACAACGGCCCCAGCTCCCTTGAGATCAGGAAGGAGTACTACGAGCCTATCGCGCGCGCTTTCCCGGAGGTCCAGATGATCCCCTACATCATCCCCGGGAGGACGGGGACGCAGCTCCTCCCGCAGGACCTTGCCATCTTGGCGAGGGAGTATCCCAACCTTCAGGCGGTGAAGGAGGCGACGGGGAGCGCGGAGAACGCGCGCCTAACCAGGAAGCTCTGCGGCCCAGAGTTCTCGATAATGTCGGGGGACGACGACAAGACCCTCTCGTTCATGCGCGACGACGCCATCGTCTGCTCTGGGGCCATCTCCGTGATCTCCAACATCGCCCCCAGGGCGATCGAGGACCTCACCGAGGCGGCGCTGGCGGGCAACCTGGAGGAGGCCGACCGGCTCGGCGCCGCCCTCCAGCCGCTCTTCGCGATGGTCACGGTCAAGTCGGAGGAGAACACCGCCTTCGGGCCCGTTCCCGTCAAGGCGAGGAACCCGCTTGCCGGTGAAGACGATGATGAACGTCCTGGGCATGGACGTCGGGCCGTGCAGGGGCCCCTCGGCAGGGTCACCAAGCAGGCCCTCGACCACATCCTCGAAGGCCTCAGGAAGGTCTGGACTCGCAACCCTGAGATCCTCGAGCCGATAGAGAAGGCCTTCGACGTCTCGATCGACAAGAGGCTTCGCGTCGCGCGCTACTGGGAGGGGCTCGCCTACGAGAACGCGTACGAGTAGTCCGCTCAGGGTCTGCCTCGTCGGCGCGACGGGCAGGATGGGCACGCTGATCGCGAGGGAGGCACCGAAGGAGAGGTTCGACGTGACGGGCGCGGTCGCGGCCCAGGACGACCCGGGCATCGGGAAGACTCTCCGCGAGCTCGGAGCTGGAGACAGCGACGCGAAGGTCTCGCCGCCGTCCAGCCTCGCGGCCCTCCTGGGCAAGAGCGACGTCTGCATCTCGTTCACCAGCGCGCAGGCAGAGGTGAACAACCTCCGCACCATAGTCGAAGGGGGAGTCCCCTACGTCTCGGGCACGACGGGTCTCACCCCCCAGCAGAGGAAGGACGCGAACGCGGCCCTCACCGGCAAAGTCCCGGCTGTCATCGCCTCGAACTTCTCCGTCGGGCGCCAACCTCCTCATCGCCATGTCGGCCGCCCTCAAGGCCCTGCCCCGGGGCTTCGACGTCAGCATCGTGGAGGCCCACCACTCCGGGAAGGTGGACGCCCCCAGCGGGACCGCGCTAAGCATAGCCCAGGAGGTCTCAAAGGCCAGGGGCTACACCAAGACCGTGAGCGGGCGCAGCGGCGCCTCCAAGCGCGCCCCGGACGAGCTCGAGGTGGTCTCGCTCAGGGGAGGAGGGACGCCGGGCATCCACACGGTGCACGCGTTCGGCCCCCACGAGATGATCACCCTGGAGCACCTCGCCTTCTCGAGGTCCGCCTTCGCCCTGGGCGCCCTCCACGCCGCGGAGTGGGTCGCTGCGGAGGGGCGGGAGCCGCAGGGTCTACGGCATGGCGGACGTCCTCGGGCTCAAGCTCTGAGAAGAGTTCGCGACGCTAGTTCTCGTAGAGGCTCTCGTGCGTCTCGGGCTTCCCGTCGGTCAGCAGCTTGTAGCCGCTCTCGGTCACGAGGACGGTCTCCCCTATCCTGCACCCGCCGACCTTGAGGTTGTCGTCCAGCGTGATGCAGGCTCGATGGCGAGGACGTGCCCCGGCTTCAGCTCCGCGCTGGGCCCGTCCATGCCCGGCTCGGGCGCCCACGGGGGCTCGTAGACGTTCATGCCCACGCCGTGGAGGATGGGCTGGATCCTGCTGAAGGAGTACCGGGAGTACCCGTACTCGTCGACGACCTTCTCGGCCGCGTCCCTGATCTCGAGGGTGGTCGCCCCCGGCCGCGTCGCCTTCAGGGCCGCGGAATAGGCGTCGTAGGTCGCCGTGTAGAGCCGCTTCTGCGCCGCCGTCGGGCTCCCGATTATCGTCGTCGTGGTGATGTCCGTGTTGTACCCCTTGTAGATCGTCGCGTATCCGAAGATGAGGAACTCGCCCTTCCTGACGACCCTGTCCGAGTCGTGCCTCGTCATCAGCCCCGTGTTCGGGCCAGCGAAGGTCGCGAGCGACCAGGACATCCCCTCCGCCCCGAGCTTCCGCGCCGCGTACTCCCCCTCGGCGGCTATCTCGTACTCCCTCATCCCCGGGCTGGGCGGACTTGAGCGCCGCCCTGATTGAGGCCTCCGTCACCTTCGCGGCCTCCCGCATTATCGCGACCTCGCCGTCGAGCTTGACCGCCCTCTCCTCGGCGATCTCCCCGCCCACGTCCACCAGCTGCACCCCCTTCGCGGCCTTTCGCAGCGCATGGAACCCCTCCAGGCCAAGCTGGTCGTATCCGACCTTGCCGCTCTTGACGTAGTCCCTGAAGACCTTCGAGACCTCCTCGGCTCGGCCCGAGGTGTGCATCACCCTCATGTCGCCGACCCAGGGCATGTAGTGCTTGGCGCGGGTGTAGTCCCCGGCGACCGTGAGCACCACCACGTCCCCGCCCGCCGTGAGGAACGAGGAGTAGCTGTTCTGGAACCACATGCTCACAACCGGGCGAAAGTCCGTCGAGTACCTGACGTTCTCTATCCTGTTGAGGAGCAGGGCGTCGAGCCCCTCCCTCTTCATCAGTGCGACGAGCTTCGCGACCTTCTTCTTCCTGAGGTCAGCCACGTCGACACCCGGGCGGTCCGCTTCTTGGCAAAGCTCCTCTTCTTCCTCTCACCCCGAGCCACCGTCTATAAATGATTGGCAACCCGAGGCGACAGTCTATGCCCTCCGCGAAGAGGCCCGACCTCGACCCCGGCGCAAAGCTGAGGGAACTCCTTTCCGGGAAGAAGACGATTGCAACCCCGGGCGTTTTCAACCCCGCCGTGGCGCTCCTAGCCGAGGAGGCGGGCTTCGAGTGCCTCTACTTCTCGGGCGCGGCCTTCGCGAACTCCATGGGCCTTCCCGACCTCGGGGTCACCACCCTCTCCGAGGTCGCCGAGGCCGCGGGCAGGATCACGGCAGCCGTCCCCTCGCTGCCGCTCATCGTAGACGTAGACACGGGGTTCGGAGAGGCGGTCAACGTCGCCCGGACGGTCCGCGAGATGGAGAAGGCCGGGCGCAGCCGCTATCCAGATCGAGGACCAGGTCATGCCCAAGCGCTGCGGGCACCTCGACGGAAAGGAGGTGGTCGAGCCGGCGGAGATGGCGAAGAAGGTCATCGCGGCTAAGGCAGCCGCCAAGACCGAGCTGGTCATCATAGCGAGGACGGACGCTGCGGAGACGGAGGGGCTCGACGGCGCGATAAGGAGGGCGAGGCTCTACCAAAAGGCAGGTGCCGACGTGATATTCCCGGAGGCGCTGAAGTCGAAGGAGGAGTTCGCCGAGTTCGCGAGGAAGGTGAAGGGCCCGCTCCTCGCCAACATGACCGAGTTCGGCAAGACCCCCTATCTCTCGGTCTCTGACTTCTCAAGGGTGGGAGAGGGATACAAGCTGGTCATCTTCCCGGTGACCACGTTCCGGATTGCGATGAAGGCCGTGGGCGACGCCCTCAAGGAAATCTCGAAATCGGGAACGCAGAAGGGGCTGCTCGACAAGATGATGACCCGAAACGAGTTCTACGAGCTCACAGACTACCGCTCTTTGGAAAAGGCGGACAAAGCAACTTCGCGGAAGGCGCGACGCCTGCTGCATAACCATTAATATCGGGATAATTCTTTCTGGATGTCGCGATGGCAGAGATGCTCCGGGCCCCGAAGGGGCTTGATGGAGTAGCGGTAGCGGATACCAGCATAGCGAAGAGCGACGCCGACGGGACGCTCATCTATCGGGGCTATGCGATAAAGGACCTCTTCGAGAGGTCCACTTTCGAGGAGTCCACTTACCTTATCCTGTACGGGAAGCTGCCCACAAAGAGCGAGCTGGAGGAGTTCGAGGCGAAGCTCAGGAGGTACTCCATGGTGCCCCACAACGTCTACGAGCTCGTGAAGGCGATACCCCACGAGGCGCACGGGATGGACGTCCTTCGCACGGCCGTCTCCGGCCTCGGCGCCACCGAGGGCGGGATCTCATCCGAAGAGCAGGAGCTCTCGATCATCGCCCAGATGCCGACCCTTGTGGCGAACTGCTATCGCCTGAACCAGGGGATGGAGCCGGCTGAGCCCGACCCCTCGCTGAGTCTCTCCGCGAACTACCTCTACATGCTGACCGGGAAGAAGCCGACCAGCTTCGAGGCCTGGAGCTTCGAGCGGATGCTCATCCTCTACTTGGAGCACGACCTCAACGCCTCGGCCTTCACGGTGAGGGTCGTGGCCTCGACCCTGGCGGACATCTACTCGGCGTGCACCGCGGGGCTCGCCGCCCTCAAGGGGCCGCTCCACGGAGGGGCGAACGAGGCGGCGATGCAGATGCTGCTGAAGATAGGGAAGGCGGGCAACGCCAAGTCCTACGTCCAGGAGACGCTCGCAAAGCGCGAGAAGATAATGGGCTTCGGCCACAGGGTCTACAAGACGGTGGACCCGAGGTCGCAGCTCGCGAAGAAGCTTCTCAGGGAGCTCCTCGAGAAGCAGGGAAAGGGCCTCGAGACATACAAGCTCTGCGAGGCAGTGGAGAGCGCGGTCTGGGAGTTCAAGAGGCTCCCCTCCAACGTCGACTTCTACGCCGCCCCCATCTTCATGACCCTCGGGATACCAATCGAGACCTTCACGCCAATCTTCGCCTCCAGCAGGACTGTCGGCTGGGTCGCGCACTACAACGAGCAGCTGATGGACAACAGGATCTACAGGCCCGACGCGATCTACATCGGCAACAAGGGGCTCGAGTACGTCCCGCTCGACGACAGATAGGCCGGCAAGCTAGGGCTTAACCACGCACGACGCGAAGAGCGGCGAGACGTCGGTCTGCTTCTCGACGGTCCGCACGAACTTCAGGACCTTCTGGACCTGCGGCCCCTTGAGCACGCCGGCGGCCAGGAGCCTGAACTTCTGCTCGATCTCCTCGTCCGTCATGGGGTTCCTGGGATGGCCCCTTGGGTCGTCGACCTGCACTGTGAGCGTCATCCCGTCGTCGAGCTTGACGGTGACCCTGTTCGGGATGCTCTCGGGGTAGGCCTCGGTCAGCGCCTTGTCCTCCTTCACGATGACCCTCTTCATGAACTCCCTGACCGCGGGGTCGTTGAGCTTCTTTGCGGCGTAGGTCTCGTTGTCCACCTTCCCCTCGAGGAGGGCCATCGTCACCATGTAGGGAAAGCTGTGGTCCGCGGTCTCCCTCGTCTCCGGGGCCCACTTCTCCGGGTCCTTCCCAAGTATCGAGTATCCGGCCTCGTGGGTCTCCACTCCGACGTAGGCTATTCTCTTGAAAGGGTCGCCCTCGATCTTCTTCCTAAGGTCTAGCGCCGCCCAGATCGCCGTCTGGGCATGGTACTCTGCCGGGTAGATACTTCAAGAGCGTCTCCTCTGAGCTTGTACCGCCTCCCCTTCCCCCCGAACGACTTTACGTCAAGCTGGAACCGGCCGGACACCTGGTTGAAGAAGCCCATCTCGCCCTCGAAGACGGGCGACGGTCCGGTCATCCCCTCCCGGGCGAGGAGCGCGGAGAAGACGGCGTTCCGCGAGGCGTTGGCGAAGGAGAACCCCTTCCACATCGATAGCCCGCCCGCCCTAACCTGTCTCATGGCCAGGTTGGAGTTGAGCGAGATGTTGACCGCCTGGGCCAGCTCTTCCCTCGAGAGCCCCATGAGCTTCCCGGACGCGAGGGCGCCCGAGACGAGGCCGTAGTTGACGTGGTCCCATCCCCGGTGGCGTAGGTTCGCGGCGTCGCAGAGCCTGCACTGTATCTCGTAGGCGAGGACTATCGCCAGGAGCAGGTCCTTGCCCGACCTGCCCTCCATCTCGGCCGTCGCCAGGCACGCCGGGATGTTGTCGCTGGGGTGCCCAGGCTCCTTCGAGAGGTAGGTGTCGTTGAAGTCGAAGTACCTGACCATCCCGCCGTTCACGAACGTGGCCATGTCGGGGGTCGTCTTCTTCTTGGTCCCGAGGATCGTTGAAGCGCTCCCCGGATATCCGCGCTCTGCGAGGCGCCTCGCGGCCTTGACCGGGGCCTCGCCGAACGCGCCTACGGCGCATCCTAGAGCGTCCAGCATCCGCTTCTTCGCCTCTCCAATGACCGTCTCGCTCAGGTCGTCGTAGGTGAGGGACGAGGCATATTCGGCCAATCGCTCCGAAAGGCTCATCGCGAAGGTCATGGGCGTCGCCTCTTTGTTCGTCGCTCCGCGCCGAAGAGCTCGTCCGCGGCTTCGTCGATGGTTATCTCGCGGGCCGCAACCTTCTTCGCGAGGGCCTCCAGGCCAGAGTCAGCCCTAGCCTCAAAGTCCACGAGCACCCTCCTCCTTGCGAGCTCCGTTATCATCCCCTTGACGCTCTTCAGCCTGAGCGCGTCCCCGGCTTCCGAAGGCGAGGAGAGGAACCTCGCCCTTATTCGCTCCAGGGCGGCGACCACCGTCTCTATCCCCTCCCTCTTCGCCGCCGATACCTTCAGCACGGACGGGTTCCGCCCCTTGAAGTCCCTCGCCATTGCCAGCAGGTCGACGACCATGTCGTCCGCCCCGGGGAGGTCCGCCTTGTTTACCACGTAGACGTCGCCGATCTCCATCAGGCCAGCCTTCGAGGCCTGCACGTCGTCCCCCAGCCCGGGCATCAGCACCACCATCACGGCGTGCGCCACGCGTACCACGTCCGTGTCGGACTGTCCTATGCCCACGGTCTCGACCATGACGATGTCCATCCCAGCGGCGTCGAGGAGCTGGATGACGTCGGCCACGGCCCCAGAGAGCCCGCCGGCCCACCCGCGCGAGGCCATGCTCCTGATGTAGACCCCTTCGTCCATCGTGTGGTCGACCATCCTGACCCTGTCGCCGAGGAGAGCCCCGCCGGTGATGGGGCTCGTGGGGTCTATCGCGACTATCCCGACCTTGAGCCCCTTCTTCCTGTAGCTCTCGGTGAGCCTGTCCACAAGGCTGCTCTTCCCCGTCCCTGGCGGCCCGGTCACCCCGATGACGAAAGCGTGCCCGAGCCTGGGGCCTATCGCCCTGAGCAGCCCCGACGACCCCGCGCCGTCGTTCTCCACCAAGGTGATCGCCTTCGCGACGGCCCTCCGATCCCCCTTCGCCAGCCGAGCCGCGAGTTCCTTGGTATCCAAGTCGGTGCCTGCAGAGTGCCGCACCGAGTCTCTCGAAATAAACATAGCCTTCGTGAGTCCCGAAGCGTCCCTAGTCTTACCCGGTCGGGGCCGGGAACGCGCGTCAGGCCGCTCCTCGCCGCGGCCGACCACGCCTACGTAGGCGGGCGGTCGCCTTCGTCGACGCTGTGGACGTCGAGCCAGATGCCCTCGTATCCCTTGACGAAAGCCGCATGCCACCTGCCTTCGTGGATTGGGCCTATCGCCACGGGATATCCCGCGTCGCCGAGCCTCTTCAGCGTCCCGGCGAAGTCCTTCACCCTCATCCCCAGGTGGTCGAGCTGGTCCCCCTCGACGAACCGAGTCGCGTGGGGCGAATCCGGGGCGTACCAGCTCAGCTCCAGGTAGTGGTCTTCCCCCTCATAACCGAGGTTGGCGAAGACGTCCTTGTTCCAGTCTGCCTCGACCCGTGACCGAAGCCTCATTCCGAGGACGTTGGTGAAGAACTCGATCGCCTTGTCTAGGTCCCTCACGTGGAGGCCGGTGTACCCGAACTTTATCCCAGGGTCCATGTGATCGCCTGTCTGTTCCTCCCGGACTTTGGTTTAGGCTTTCCCGCCATGGCCCAGGTTGGAGAATTACCACGAAAGCATATGACCGTGGCCCTCGGCGCCGCCCTGCTTGGCAGAGTTCGGCTGGCGTGTCCGCAGGGGCTTGGCGCCGATGAGCTTCTCCGACGGGCTCGTAGTCCAGGGCGGGCCGCGAGGGCTCCTCCGCCTCTCGGCATGCCGAGCCGCAGGCCGTCCCGTCACTCCCGGGGCCTTTGGCCTCCTCGGTCCGCTCGCTGCCGCCTGCACGTCAGAGGGGATCCGGAGGGACACAGGTATCATAAGCTGGCTCCACTGGCCCGACCTCGTCACGATAGACGGGCGGGTCGTCGCCAAGACGTCCCTCTCCGTAACTCCGCCGGCGGGACCCGGCGCGAAGGCCCAGGTCGTCTTCGGCGTTTCCGTGAACTGCTTCGCGCAGCAGGCCGCCCTCCTTCCCATCGGAGCTGCGAGCCACGTCCATCCTTGATGCCCTCGGCGTCGAGATAGACCTCGACCTCCTGCGCGACAAGGTCCTCCACGCGCTGGATTGGTATTTCGCCGAGTGGGAGAGGGGGATGCAAAGGAAGCTCGTCGACAGGATACGCCCCACCATCGCTTGGGTCGGGCGCGAGATCGAGGTCAGGACGGTTGACTCCAGAGTCCTGAAAGGGACTGCCGAGGGGCTGGACGACGAAGGCTCGCTGCTTCTGCGGCGGCGGGATGGGAAGGGGAGCAAGGAGACCGTCACCCTCTCTCCGGAGAGCGTGGAGCTCGTCCGAGCAGTCAAATGACGAACTCCTCTTCGTAGAAATGCACACTTTTATCAGGAACCCAGGGGGCGCCTCCCAACGATGCTCTCCAGCGCGAAGGACCAGTATTGGGGCGCGAAGGCCAAGGAGGTCTCCGCGAAGCGGAAGAAGACCGCGGCTGTCTTCGACCGCAGGACGCTGAGGGACATGAAGGCCGGGTACGACCGGTGGCTCAACGAGGTCTACTCGCCCTGGGTGGCCGACACGCCTGAGACGAAGGAGCGGTTCGAGACAGCGTCGGGGATCCCCCTGAAGCCCACGTACACCCCCGAGGACATCGCCTCGCTCTCGCTGTCCGACCTCGCGCTCCCGGGCGTCTACCCGTACACCAGGGGCGTCTATCCCATCGATGTATCGTGGACGGCAGTGGACGATGAGGATGTTCTCGGGCTTCGGGACCCCTGAGGACACCAACAAGAGGCTCAAGCTCCTGCTCGAGCACGGGGAGACGGGGCTGAGCGTAGCCTTCGACATGCCCACGCTCTACGGCGTACGACTGCGACTCACGAGAAGGCCCACGGCGAGGTCGGAAGGTGCGGGGTCAACGTCTCCTCCCTCAGCGACATGGAGGTCGATCTTCGACGGGATCCCGCTCGACAAGGTCAGCACCTCGATGACGATCAACGCCCCGGCCGCCGTCCTCACCTGCATGTACGCGGGGGTCGCGAAGGAGAGGGGCATACCGCTGCAGTCGCTCAAGGGGACGGTGCAGGCCGACATGCTCAAGGAGTACATCGCCCAGAAGGAGTGGGTATACCCTCCGGAGGCCCATCTGCGAATAGTCAGGGACATGATGCTCTACTGCACGAAGCAACATGCCGCAGTGGAACTACGTCAGCATCAGCGGCTACCACATCCGCGAGGCGGGCTCGAGCGCCGTCCAGGAGCTGGCGTTCACGCTCGCCGACGGCTTCGGCTACGTCGAGCTCGGGATCGAGGCGGGGCTCAAGGTCGACGACTTCGCCCCGCGGCTGAGCTTCTTCTTCAACTCCACGATGGACTTCTTCGAGGAGATAGCGAAATTCAGGGCCGCCAGGAGGATATGGGCGACCGTCCTCCGCGAGAAGTACGGGGCGAAGAAGGCACGGAGCCTCCTGATGAGGTTCCACACCCAGACGTCGGGCGCGTCCCTCACCTGGCAGCAGCCCTACAACAACGTCGTCAGGACTGCCCTCGAGGCGCTGGCCGCGGTCCTCGGGGGGACGCAGTCGCTCCACACCAACTCCTACGACGAGGCGTGGGCGCTCCCCACGGAGCACGCGGTCCAGGTGGCGCTCCGGACCCAGCAGATAATCGCAGAGGAGACGGGCGTGACCAGCGTCATGGACCCGCTCGGCGGCTCATACTATGTCGAGTGGCTGACCGAGAAGCTCGAGGAGGAGGCCTACAGGTACTTCGACAGGATAGAGAGGGCCGGCGGGCTACTCGAGCGCGATAAAGTCGGGCTACCTCCAGCGGGAGATCGCGGAGAACGCGTACCGCCTCTCGAAGAGGGTCGAGAGCGGTGAGGACGCGGTCGTCGGCGTGAACAAGTACACCGCGAAGGAGGAGGCGCCGATCAACACCCTGAAGATAGACTTCAAGGCCCAGCGGAGGCAGATAGAGAGGATTCGGAGGGTGAAGGCCCAGAGGGACGACCGCAAGGTCAAGGCTCTTCTCGACAAGCTGCGGAAGGCCTACGAGGACCCGAAGGCGAACTCCATGTACCCGCTGCTCGACGCGGTATCGGCATACGCCACGCTGGGAGAGCTGGTGGGCGTCGGGAAGGAGATCTTCGGCGGTTGGAAAGAGCCTTTGCTCGTCTAAACAAGCACTCCCTCCGCGCTACAGTTGCAGTTAGAAATCATCGAACTGCTTGCGGTGATAGTTGTACAGCTTCAGAAAGGGCCTGTCCTTCGTCTCGACGATGCAGAGCGAGGCCGGGTCGGGGTGGAAGACGTAGTATCTCTCGTCGCTCACCTTCCTCTCGACCACGCCCTCGAGCATCGCCGTTATCACGTCGCCGTGCGAAACTAAGATCACGTTCCCGGTAGCCTCTTTCCTGACGATCTCGATGGCCCTCGCCGTCCGCGCCAAGAGGTCGCTGTTTGTCTCAGAGAAAGCCTCCGGGGTGGTCAGGATGTGGTGCCTTCCCTTCTTGCCGACAAACTGCGGCTTGAACTTCGCCTCGGTCAATTCCTTGAGGGTCTTCACCTTCAGACGGTGCGGGCGCGCTAGGATCTTCGCCGTCTCGACCGCGCGGAAGATCGGACTGCTGTAGACGGCGGTGATCTTCACCTTCGAGAGGGTCTTGGCGATGAACTCCGCGTCCTTCACTCCCTTTTTGGCTAGCGGGTAGTCCAGCGGACCTGCCTCGATCCCCTTCTCGTTAGCTTTGGTCTCCCCGTGCCTGACCAAGAAAAGGTAGTCCACGCCCATCGCTCTTCGTTCGCGCTTTGGCGGAAGATTACTTAAACGTCCTATGGACGATTCTCGCACGTCCGGCGATTGCTACAGAACACTTTTTTTAATGGGCGGGCCGCTCGCCCCTCAATGGGGCAGCGAGCCACTCATGAGAAGCGGAAGATCAGGATACTTGTGGCAAAGCCAGGCCTCGACGGCCATGACAGGGGCGTCCTTGTCCTCGCGCGGGCCTTCAGGGACGCCGGGATGGAGGTGATCTACATCGGGCTGCTGCCCACCCCAGAGGAGGTCGCACGGATGGCGGTGGATGAGGACGTGGACGTGGTCGCGCTCTCCCTGCTCAACGGCGCGCACATGACCGCCTTCCCCCAGGTCAAGAGGCTCCTCGACAAGTACGGGGGGAAGGACATCATCGTCACGGGCGGGGGGATCATCCCCGACGAGGACAAGCCCAAGCTCCTGAAGCTCGGCATCTCGGGCCTGTACGGTCCTGGCACCTCGCTCGAGGAGATAATCGGCCACATCAAGGGCCGCGTCCGCAAGGAGCGCTGGGGCGCCTAGCCGCGGCGACCAGCACAGGATCATTTGAGAGCCTTGGTGCGAGTTTGGCGCCCAAACCCCGGAAGGAGCTTCGGAAGGTCCTGCTGCCGCCGGCCGTCATACTGCTCATCATCGTGGCGTCCGTAGGCGGGTTCTACGTCTACCAGCAGCTGAACCCCTCTCCCAGCTGCGCAAACCCGCTGGGCGGCGCGAAGGTCCTCAGGACGCAGCTCCCGCCACCCGCGACCATCGGCGGGGTCACCGAGTTCACCCTCCCGTCGCCCCTCAGGGCCCCCAACGGCGTGACGGTCGCCCCCGACGGCTCGGTCTGGTTCGGCGAGCAGTCCGTGGCCGGGGTTGCGCACTTCTACCCCGGGAACAGGACACTCGTGGAGTACGCCTGGCCGATCAACTACAAAGCCCCGCCTGCCACGGCCGGGTTCTGCGGGAACAAGAGCGACATCATGGATGTGACGCTCTGGAACGGCAAGGTCTGGGCGCCCGACACGTCGGGGAACCAGCTCGTGGCGCTGGACCCCTCGACCGGGAAGTTCTCGACAGTGCAAATCCCCACGAACACTTCGTACCCATACACCCTGACCCCCGGGCCGAACGACACGCTGTGGATCACGGAGCTCTTCTCAGGACAAATCGGCGAGCTCAGCGCTAACGGGACGCTCCGCCAGTACTCCCTGCCGGGAGGCATCTCACGCAGAGCCTACGCAGATCGTCTTCGCGAACTCGACGACGGGCTTCTACGACGACGTGGGGGCGTCGGAAACCGGAGGAGGGGGCATCTACTCTTTCAACGCGAGCCATTTCTCCCCAGTGCTGGTCGGCGGCCAGAGGTTCTTCGACCCGTCGAGCATCGCGCTAGCCTCGGGCGCCATCTGGGTCGCGCTCCACGGCTCCTCCAGCGTTGCGAGCTACAACTTCACGACGAGAGGGCTGGTCCTACTTCCCCACCTCCTTCGTGGTCTGGAACGGGAGCGCTGTGACCACCCTCCCATACTTCGTAAACTCCAACGGCCCGGAGGTCTGGGTCAACGAGCACTACGGGAACAGGATCGCTATGATAGACCCGGAGAACGGCTCGCTCGCCGAGTACTCTGAGTCCGACCGCCCCCCGTTGACCGGGACCGCGATAACGGGCACCGAGACCTTCGCGCTTGGGCGGAGGGAGGGCGTGGTTCGCCGAGTGGTTCACGAACGGGCTGGGCTACGTGGACTCCCATTACGACCCTGGCTTCTACACCAGCATCGCGGGGAACAGCACCGTTACCGTCGACAGCGGGTCGAGCGCCTCCGTAGCCCTCGTCGTCCACGACACGACCCACCAGGGAGCGCCTCAACCTCACCTTCGCGGACTCCGAGTCTTTCATCTCGAAGCCGGCCAACCTCACCTTCAGCGTCCCCTCGGCCTCTGTGTCTCCGCCCGCGGGCGGCGAATCGACCGTCACGGTGACTGTCGCCGCCTCGCACTCCCTGAAGCCCGGGACGTACTGGGCCATCCTCACAGCGACCGACGGCCTGACCTACGAGTCCTCCTTCCTGAGAATAATCGTCCCGAGCTAGGGGAGCCTCCAAACTCCGGGGCGCACAACGCGTATAACGCCCTGCATTCGCGCTCCTCGTCGGTTTGCAAGACGCTGGGCCCCCGTTGGGCGAAGAGGAGCCCCGCACCCCCGTCTCGTTCGGGCCGAGGGCGATCTGGGTGCTCATCGGTATCTTCGCCGTCGTCGTCGCCCTCTTCGCGGCTTGGATCTACCTGCAGTGGTCCATCGCCGAACACGTCTACTCGACCAAGGCCGACCTGAACTGGTTCGGCATCACCTTCTACCACGGTTACACCTTCATCATCGGGGCGATCCTCGCGCTGCTCGTCGTGAACCCTCGGGTCGGCAAGAGCGACCTCGGGGGGCTCGTCACGCTGATGACGAGGAGGACCGCCCAGTATGGCGACGAGCTCCAGCGGCCCCTCGCCGAGCTCAGGCCGGGCGCGTGGGTCTGGGGCCTCTGGCAGTTCGTGAAATGGGCCCTCGTCTTCGGCTTCTTCGTAATCAACGACAGCTTCCCCACCCTCGGCCCAATAATGAACTCGGTGGCGATGCTCTCCCAGGGCCTGGGGAGCTGGGCCCAGCTGCCGAGGCTACTCGTGCTGCCCCTCTTCCCCGCGTCGGGGACCCAGCTGATCAGCCTGATGCCCACCATGGAGGTCCAATACAACCTGATCTACTACTTCGTCTCCGCTTTCCTCACGGTCTTCGCGATCAGGATGATACTCAGGCTCTTGAAGAACCTCACGACCAGGGCGAGCAACGTCTGGATCCGCAACATCCTGGCGGTGGCTGCTGCTATCTCCGTAGCCATCACGCTGAGCGCGCCTTTCTGGTACATGAACGCGGCGACGCCCTACCTCTACGGCCTCTCAATCCTCGTCTTCGTCTCCATCCTCGCCGGCTACTCCTACTTCGGGAAAGGGAGAGCGGCCGTCCTTCCCAGCCGGGGGCTCTACAAGGGGGTGGCGGTCGTCCTGATCTTCCTGCTGATAATACAGGTGGGCGCGCTCGCGTTCCTCTACTTCAACTGGAACAACAACTACGTCCCCTACCAGTTCGACCCCGGCGTCCAGAAGCAGATCACCGTGACAAGGTGGGCTGCCGGGATCCAGAACATCACTCCAGGAAACATCACCAGCCTCCCCACCAGCAACTCGTCCACCATCCTGAACGTGGTGAGGCAGTGGGACCAGACGGCCGCCGCCGTGACCAACACCAAGGCGATCGGCGCCTACAACTGGATGGCGCTGGGCAGCTCCGAGATAGTCTACCTCAACAACACGGAGTACTGGGTCTCGCCCGACCACCCCGGCCTACCCGGCCACGGACTGGATCAGCCAGCACCTGATCTACACGCACGCGGCCAAGATCCTCGTGATCAACACCTACAACGGCTCGGAGATCCCCGTCACGAAGGCCTACGGGGTCCCCACGGAGCCGCCGCTCTACTACGGGGAGGGGTCCGGGTTCCTCAACGACGTCTACGTCCACGTCCCCGGGTACGACGAAATCGGCAACGCCTCCTACAGCGGGACAGCCGACTACAACCTCACTGGCTGGCAGAAGGCCATGTGGATGACCTTCTCCGAGGGGCAGATCGGGTTCGCCTTCTCCGGGAGCACGATGCAGATGCTCTGGAACAGGAACGTCTTCAACAGGGTCCAGAGCATCCTGATCCCCGGCCTCGTCGAGGACCCCGCGGCATACCTCGTCTCCGACGGGAAGAGCATCTACTACGCGGTCCAGGTCTACATCGACTACCCGCTGCAGTCCGGCTTCTCCGGCGAGCCCCTACCTCCGCTTCTTCGGCGTCGCCCTGGTCAACGTGGCAGACGGCGACATGAGCTTCTACAACGTCTCCAACCTCGTGGGCACGAACTCCTCGGACTTCATCACGCAATTCTACTCCAGCTACTACAGCAGTGGCAGACCCCTCCCGCCTGGCTCGTCCCGCAGCTCAGGTATCCAGAGCAGCTCCTGGGCACCCAGATCGGTCCCCGGGCAGCTCGACTTCGACTTCCTGTTCCACGTGACCGACCCATTCGTCTGGCGCTCGGGGTCGCAGTTCTACCAGAGGCCCGGCGACACCACGGTGCAGTACATCCCATGGGCGGTGGGCAACAAGACCTACTTCGCCGCCACCCAGCTCGTGCACTACCAGAGCGCCGCGAGCCAGAACCTCGCGGGCATGTACATCGCCTACGGAGGCGACAGGCTCGGCCAGATCTACCTCTACCAGAACCCCTCGAACTCCACCACGATCATCGGGCCCTCGGCCGCCGAGAACGCCCTCACCACCAACCAGCAGGTGAGGACCCAGCTCACCCTCTTGCCCAACTACCGGTTCGGGTCCTACCTGCTATACTCCGTAGGAGGGACGTTGACCTACTTCGTCGCGGTCTACACGAACCCCGGGACATCGGGCGTCGTCACCCAGCTCCCGTTCATGACCGCCGTGAGCCCCCTGACAGACATGGTAGGCGTGGGGCCGAACGCGACCGCCGCCTATCACAACCTCCTCACAACGGAAGCGGGCACGACGACCACGAGCTCGGGTAATGGAATCGGAGGGCTCCCCGGGGGCAACTCCACGAAGTCGACCACGTCGACGTCCTCGAGCAGCACGACGACATCGACCAGCGCCGGGATAGGAGGAAGCAACACTCAGGCGCTCCTCGCAGGAATCCAGACGCTCGCCGCTTCCTCGAACTTGAACGTCGTGAGCGCGACCACGGTCAACCCCAACGTCTTCATCAACACGGCGACGGTCTCCCTGGCGAAGTCTGGCGTCAACGGCGCGCTCGCGCAGGTGAGCGCCTTGATCCAGGAGTATGGGCCGGGGAGCGCGGGCGGCTCGCTCTACGTCTGGACCGACAACACCGGCGCTCTCAACGTCGGCATCTTCCAGCTCAAGGGCGGAGTCACGGACCTCTACTACGTCAGCATAACTTCCTGGCGGCCGCCGGAGGCTCACCGGCGCGCTAACACGAGCACCGCGGCCGCGACTATGACCAAGAGCGCGACCACGATGAACCTGAGGGCGCCGTTCCTCTCCCAGATTACCAGCGTCGCGTTCATCTGCGTGAACGGGCTCCGGGAGTTGAGCATCGTCACGAGCTGGAGCGCCTCCTCGTAGACGAACTTGCCGCCGTCGACCTTTACGAGGCCGTCTCGGGAGAGGGCGAACGAGTGCCCCTTGATCGCCAGCGGGAACCTCGACTTGGTCTTGAACCACAACTGGAAGTCTTCCTTGCTCACGTTCGGGTCCGCCCTTGCTCTGCCTTGCTCACAATAGCAGGACTGTCGCCCTGCAAGAAAAACCTTTGTTCTCGAGACCAGTCCCTCCCCGTTCGCCGCCCTCCCATCGTCCTCTCAGGTGAGCGAGGACCCGGACCCAAAGCCTCCGAGGGCGTCGCAGATTGAGGTTTTTCTTGCGTCGATTCTCTAAAGATTTGGGAAGAATCTCGGAAATCCACTATATAGTCAATCGCGCTCAATTGAGACATCAGGTCTCAAAGAATGTCACGCGTCAGTATCGCGGTGGAATTCGGGTCGGCGAGGTCGCCTACCTCGTCGACAAAAATTCTTGCGCCGGCGCTCTCGGGCGCCCAGCGCGCGCAGCCCTTCCTCGAGGGTCTCGAGCGGAGCCTCGAACGCCTCGCCGCTCCTCGCGGGGGTGACGACGGGCCGTAGCTCTTTCGCTCGCGAGGGATCTCTGATGGCACACCACCAGCCGCACGGGCAGCGCCAGCAGACGACTCAGAGGTGCACCATCTGCACGCTCTTCCAGAGCATGGGAAGGGGACAGTATCGCTCCTCCTACGACCGCGAGATGTACCTCCACCACCTCCAGACCGCCCACGGGGTGAGGCTCTCAGACGAACAGGGAAACCAAGCCCAGCCGAAAGGGGACGTGCTGAAGGAATGATCGGGAGCCTGAGCGACGGGACTCGAAGTCTCGACGCGCCGCCGTGGGAGCCTCTCGGCAGGTTCGCGAGGGCACGGAGGCTACTCCGACCCCGCGAGCGCTGGGAGGGCGATTGCGAGCGAGTCATCGTCGTATGGGAGGAGGTCCTCGCGGGGGATGGGAGAGGCCAAGTCGGGCCTGACCCGCAGGGGAGTGATCTACGAGTACGTCCGGGGACACCCAGGGGCCCACGTCCGCGGGATGGCCAGGGAGCTTCGCCTCGCCACAGGCGACCTGCACTACCACCTCTTCTGGCTGGAGAAGCACGGCTTCGTGAAGACCAAGAAGAGCGGGTTCTACCGCTTCGTGTTCCCGACGATGGTCTTCCGGGAGGAGCAGGAGGTGCTCCTAGGGGTCCTCTCTCAGGAGACGCCCCGGGAGATACTCCTGTGTCTGCTGCTGGACTCGGCCATGACGCAGAGCGACCTGGCGAGGAGCCTCGGACACTCACAACCGACGGTCTCGTGGCACATGGACCGGCTCGTCCAGCTCGGCGTCGTGAGCAAGAGGAAGACCGGCAGCGGGGCTACTCTACGACATCGCGGCAGACCGCGGAGACGTCCTTGACGTTCGTGAAGTCCTACCATCCAGAGGTCTGGAAGAGGTGGGCGGGCAGGCTCGGCCACCTGGTCGTGGCGCGGAGGTCGAGCGCGCCGACAAAGGATGGTCCCTCCAGGGAGCGAGACCGATGGCTCCCGCAGTGGTCGAATTGATTGGGAAGCGCTAGCTGGAGACCCTCTCACCCTGCCAAGCAAGCAATAATATCGCTGGCGCCGAGGGATGTCCTCGTAGTCACGATGGACTCCTTCGAGCGGCTGCTTTGGTGGCTCTTCGCTGGGAGCGCGGGCGCAAAGACGAGGGCGCTCGTCCTCTTCAGCCTGAAGGAGCAGCCGAAGAACGCGCAGCAACTCTCGCAGTCGCTGCATCTGGACTACACGACGGTGAGGCACCACCTGCGGGTCCTCGAGACGAACAAGATCGTCCTCGCGGAGGGCGAAAAGTACGGGAGGGTCTACTTCGTCTCCGAGGGATGGAGTCCCACTGGGCGACGCTCGAAGGGATCCTGAAGCGGACGAACGCGAAGACGAAGGAAACGAGAGGCTGACAAAAATTGGAAACAAACAACAATAGCGGAATCAATCAACCCGCCGTCGCACCCAAGAAGTCGACGGCAGGAAAGCTCTGGGTAGTGGTAGTGCTGCTCGGCGGGCTGGTGGCGGGGGTCCTTCTGTCGGACCTCGCCACCCTGCCTGAGGAATCCAGGGACCCGTTCTTCCGAGGGGTCCCCGTGTTCAACCCCGACCCGTCGATCAGGCTCCACATCGTCCTCACCACCGTCGAGGTCGCGCTACTGGTCTCGCTCGTGATAGTCTACTTGAAGGTCTACTCGGAGACGAAGGCCAACTTCGCCCTAGGCCTCGTGATAGTCCTCTCGGCCCTCTTCCTCCAGACGCTCTTCTCGTACCCGCTCATCCTCGGCACCCAGGGGGTGATACTCGTGCCGGGGACTCTAACGACGCTGGCCGACTTCCTGACCATAGGCGCCTACACGGTCTTCCTCTATCTGAGCCTGGAGTGAGGGGAGAGGTTGGATGAGGATGGGTGGCGCCCTGGGCGGGATATTCGTCGATTCGAGTCGATTTCGAACCCGCGGTCACCGCCGACCTGCTAGGAGGGAAGACCCCCTATTGACAGGGCGGCATACTAGGCCACTATACGACCAGGGCAGCCGGAAGCCCCACGATTCGGGTCGATATTAAAAGTAGACGCGGGCGATTCCGGACATAAGCATATTTAGATTTCCAGAGCGCGGTTTCCCATGACAAGGATCGAGGTAGCCCGGAAGGCAGAGCTCATAGCGGGACAGTCGACGCCGGGAATCCTTCGAGAGAAGGCTTTCGAGGCAGAAGGCGTCCTCTTCTCTCGGTCGACGGTGGCGGGCGGCGTCGTGTCCGATTGGCACCACCACGGTGAAAGGCACCTCTACGGGTTCCTCATCTCTGGACACCTGCGACTGGAGTTCGGACCGAAGGGGAAAGAGGCCGTCGAGCTGCGTCCCGGGGACTTCTTCAACATCCCTCCCGGGCTCATACACAGAGACGTGAACCCGAACAAGCGGCGAAAGCTTCTGGTCGCGAACATCCTGCTGGGCGGAGGACCTCCGGTGGTCAACGTCAAAGGCCCGAAAAGCTAGACGCCGTCCCGCCAGCGTGTTCCTGCGTCGGCACTCGCCGATGGCACCTCGGCATGCCTCCCGCGGAACACGATGTAGGGTGAGTCTGTAATCCATAACGACTAAAAAGGCCACGGAGCCCCGCCGCTCTCGGGTCGGAGAATGTCAGCCCAGCACGATAGTCGATTTACAGCCGACAACGCGATCGTCTTCGGCGGGAGGGCCGGAAACTCGCGCCAGGTAGCGCGGGGGATCGCCAAGTCGCTGGGTCTGGGCGAAGCCGTCGACGTCTACGCCGAGGACTTCGCGGACAGCGAGACCTACGTCCGCCTGCCGCTCGAAAAGATCAAGCGAAACATGGCCGGGTCCCACGCAGTCTACGTCCAGACGACCGTCCCGATGGAGAACCACCACTTCATCGAGACGCTCCTCACCCTCGACGCGCTGAGGGAGCAACGGGTCGGATGGATAGACCTGGTCATCCCCTATCTCGTTTACGCCCGCCAGGACAAGGTATTCCACCCCGGGGAGGCGCTGAGCATCAGGGCGATACTCAAGGCGATCAAGGCGATGAGGGTCAACCGCATCTTCACGATCGACGTCCACTTCTGGAGGAGCGTCGGCCGCGTGAACTTCGAGTCCACCCAGATAGGTCCCATCTCGATCGACGGCTCTGAGCTGCAGATGTACAACCTGACCGCGACGAACGCCCTCGCGACCTACGCGAAAGAGAAGCTGGGGATAGAGCGCCCTATCGTCGTCATTCCGGACAAGGGTCACAGGCCGGTCGCCGAGCCCGTGGAGAGGTTCTTCAAGACCTCGGACGACGACGTGATACTCTTCGACAAGGTGAGGAAGAGAGACGACGTCTCCGTCTCCCTGGCCTCGGGGAGGAGCGTCCCCGACCTCGGAGGCAGGCAGCTCATACTCTTCGACGACATGGTCGGGACGGGGACGACCATCGCGAAGGTCTCGAACTGGCTCAGGTCGAAGGGGGCCACCGACATCACCCTCGCCTGTCACGCACGCGATAAACCACAAGCGGAAGGCGCCGGGCGAGAGCGTAGCCGATGTCCACGCTCGAGAGGCTCACGCAGGCGGGCGTCTCGAGGATCGTGACCACCGACACCGTCAGGAACAAGGAGCCCATCACCAAGCACATCGTCCCGGTCGCGCCGATATTCGCGGCCGCCCTCCAAGAGATGCTGCAGGCGCCCGTCGCCCGGTGACAAGGCCCTAGCACAACGCGTCCGCGACGCCGGCATGCCGAAATTCGGCCAAGCCTTAAATGAGGTCTTCCGACGCCCAAAAAACGGATGCCGCGTTCTAGATTCGAGGCGTTCAACTCCTTCCTGAGGAGGCGCCACAAGCTCATCATCCTAGCGTGGATAATCGCGGTTAGTGTCGCGGGCACCCAGATCTCCGCCTTCTTCAACCACGTCTCCTACAACGTGGCCGGCTCGAGCTTCGGCGGGCCGACGAACGCAGAGTCGCAGGTGGCGCAGAACATCCTCAACGCGCAGTTCCCGAAATCAGCGAACTCCAGCGGCAACGGGATCATCGTGGTCCTCCAGAACGGCCAGATGTACTCCAGCTCCGTCCAGTCCGTCGGTCCTGGGGCTGAACCGGACCCTCGCCGCCGACCCCGCCCTCGCGAAGAACTTCACCGGCCTTAGCAGCATCTACACGACGGAGTACTCGTTCCTGGCCTCCGTCATGCCCTCGCTCGTCCAGCAGGTCTCCCAGCTCAACACGACCGTGGCGGCGCAGGCCCCGCCAGGCCATCCGCTGACGGCGCAGCAGTCGTGGGACCTCGCGTCGCAGCTCGTCGCCAACGCGAGCGCCTCGTCCTTCTCGACCTCTCCCCTCTTCACCGCCAACGCGAGGCAGCTGGGCTCGCTCCTCTCCTCCCTCAGCGCAGGGACCAGCCCCGCGTCAGGTGCGGGCCGCCATCGCTCGGCGTCGTCTCGCGAACGAGACCTACCCAGACTTTCCGCTCACCCTCTCCCGCTCGCTGACGAGCAACTTCGTCAGCCCGACAACGGCACGATGATCGTGATCTACAACTTCGTGGCCTCGCCCAGCACCGCCATGATAGCCGCCTTCCAGTCCGACATCGCGAGCTCGACGATCCCCGCGCTCGGCACCTACTACGTCACCGGCGGCAGCGGTGCTCACGCAGGACATCTCCAAGGTCTTCGGGCCGGTCGTGGGGATAACCGTCATCCCCGGGGTCTTCGCCGCCCTCGCCATCGTCGGGATCCTGCTCCTGGCCCCCCTCGCCGCGCTGGTGCCGGTCATAATCGGCGGGATAGCCATAGCCATCGCGCTCCCCGCGATCTACTACGGGGTCGCGGTCCTGGGACACGGGACGCTCACCTTCCTGACCCCCGCGCTGACGATCCTCCTGACCCTGGGCCTCGCCGTCGACTACTCCGTCCTCCAGCTCAGGAGGACCAAGGAGGAGCGGACCAACGGCAAGACCACCGAGGAGAGCGTCTCCATCTCGGTCCGATGGGCGGGACAGGCGGTCCTCACGGCCGGCGTCACGGTGGTCGTGGCGTACATCGTCATGGCGGTGGCCAACGTCCCGCTCTTCAGCGGCGTGGGCACCTCGATCGCCATAGCCGTCTCGATCCTCATCCTGGCGGCCCTGACCCTCCTCCCCGCGCTCGAGCTCGCGCTCAAGGACCGCCTCTTCTGGCCGGGGCTGAAGAGGCAGAGGGACGTCCAGCGCGCAAAGCCCGCCCGCCTGACACCGCGCTGGCGGAGAGGACGCTGAGGAGGAAGGTCGCGGTCGTCGTGGTGATCTCCGCGCTCGCCCTCGGCGCGTTCTACGTCTCGCAGAGCACGCCGAGCGGCGCGAACATCCTCAAGCTCTTCCCTGACTTCCCGAGCAACCACGGCCTGACCGTGATCACCGACGAGCTCGGGAGCTCCGCCACGGCCCCGACGACGATAGTCGTGGAGACCCCGACCCCCATCGTCTACGGACGACGGCCAGTTCAACCAGACCCTCCTCAAGCAGATCGAGCTGATCAGCTCGACGGCGTCCTCCGTCCCGGGCGTCGTCGACCACGAGCGGGCCGACCAGGCCGTACGGCTCGCCGTTCAACTACACCGGCGTACTGCAGCTCCCCGAGCCGGAGAGGTCGCAGTATCTTGCCGGGATGCTCTCCTTCATCGGCGCTGAACAACGAGACCGCGCGCGATAACCGTCGGCCTGCAGAGCGACGGCCAGAGCCAGGCCGCGATCAACACGCTCCTCAAGGTCGAGTCCGCCGTCTCGTCCCAGCATCTGCTGGAGGGCGTCTCGGTCTACTACGGAGGCGAGACCCAGTCCACCTACGACAACCAGTCCTTCCTGAACGGGATACTGCCTGAGGTCATCGTCGTCCTCGCGGCGGCGGTCTACGTGATCCTCCTCATCCAGCTGAGGTCGGTCTTCACCCCGGTCAGGCTGGTCTTCACGATCCTCTGCAGCGTCGCCTTCTCGATGGCGCTGCTCGTCGTCGTGTACTTCTACGCCCAGGGGCTCCCCATACTCGACTTCGCGCCGCTCTTCGTCGTCGTGACGATGCTTGGCGTGGGCATAGACTACGACATCTTCTTCGTCACGAGGATAAGGGAGGAGGTCGCTGAACGGGAAGACCGACGAGGAGGCCATCAAGACGGCGCTGGACAAGGTCTGGGTCACGATATTCGGGCTCGGGCTGGTCCTCGCCACCGTCTTCACCTCGCTCATAGTCACGAGGATCGCCCTGCTCGGCGAGATAGGCTTCGTCGTCGCGGCGGCGGTCATGATCGACGTGGGGGTCGTCATCCTCTTCTTCGTCCCCGCCCTGATGGCCATGGCGGACAGGTTCAACTGGTGGCCCACGAAGATCGCCAATCGTCAGACCAAGGCCGAGCAGGAAGAGCTCAGGGAAACCGCGCGGATTCGACCTAGTCGCGGGCGCCAGTCCTTCGGTGGACCAGGCGGCGGACTCAGTCCGGGCCGACTAACGTGACCTTCGACGTGATCTGCCGGAAACTCGGAGGCAGCTGCAATGCCTCGGCGCTGTGGACGCAAAACTGCGGCGAAGGACCCAGGACCAGCTGCCGCCGCCAAAGGTCGCTCCTGCTTTCTCCCACGCTCCTGGCCAGCTCCTCGTAGTAGGACTGATAGGACGGCCCCGACGGGCTTCTCGATCCACGTGGAGAAGCGGGCTTCGTGCAGATGGAGGTCCCCTCCTATCGACTTCAACAACCCTCCCGCCCCCTTCATGTAGTCCTTGGCGATCGAATCGTGAGGCGCGCGGGCGCCCTCCGCCACCGCAGCCTCGCTGAGAGACGCCAAGGGCCGAGAATCCGTCGACGACATACCAGTCTTCATACAGACCGCCGTGCTGAGGCCCCCAAGGCAGGGCTCCGACGCGGAAGCTCAGAGCCTCGACGAGCCCCGCGGGCTTGCCAGAGCTCAAGGCTCCCAGAAACGAAGACAGCTTCTCCTCATACGCTCGCCGTCGATATTTCGGGCCGGGGCCAGTGCCAGAAGACGTAGGCGAGCCGGTTGGTCATATTACCGGGGTTTCCCAAACTTGGGTCCGCTGTATAAAGTCGCTTGGCGCTGTCGTAGCCAGGTGGCAACTGCGCCAATTCGGCCAGCCGGCTTTGGAAAAACGACTAAGTGCCCCTCTTCCCTCAGGCAGAGGGCGGCGCGCGTGACGTACAAGGCCTACATAGACAACATCAAGGCCAAGACCGGAAAGGACCCCGAATACTTCCGAGCGGAGGCAAGAAAAAAGGGCATCACCAAATACGCCGAGCTGCTGACCTGGCTCAAGTCGGACTGCGGACTGGGGCACGGCCACGCCAACGCAATAATCCTGTACATCCAGGACCCCGAGCTCGCAAGAAGAAGTTGCTCGAAGACGCAAGAAGAGAGAAGGTAAAGAAGACCTAGGCGGGCCTTCTCCTGCTGCCCGGAGCGCCGGAGCTCCTTCGGGTGACGGATGTGTTCCTTGCACCTTGTACCTCAACAGATGAGGCCCCATGATCCGACCTCAAGGATTCTTGATTGGACCCGACCGCGCTCAGAGCGAAGATATATGTTTCCGGGCTTCGCACACATTGACTGGCTTGTCCCAACTTCTGGTCTTTGTGGACATCTTCGTGGAGCAACCCGAGATGGACCGCGTGGTGGCTGCCCTCTCCAAGCTGGAAAACGTGGTGGACCTTTACGAGGTGACCGGTGAATTCGACGTCGTGACCCTCATCGCCGTGGACAACCTCGAGGAGTTCAGGAAGGTCCTCCACGACAGAATAATGAAGGTCAAAGGGGTGCGGAGCACGGTCAGCTCCATCGTCCTCAAGGTGCAGAAGGGTAGCAGGACAAAGGCCGCGGCGAGGTTAGCGGGCGGCGGTCGAGGCCGCGAGCTGGAGGTCGGCTGTCGGCCTTGCGAGAAGAGGAGAAGAGCAGTCCGGCCAGCGCGACCGCGCCAACCGCCAGGAAGATGCTCTTTACGCCGTAGGTCGCGTAGGCAGCGCTGATCAGGATGGGGCCTATCAGGAGCCCGAAATCCTCGAAGGACCCGAAGACTCCGACCGCGGTCCCCTGCGGCTGAGGTTGCAACGAAACCTCACCTTGGTGGCTGCGCCCACCCCGGTCTCGGGTCCATGCCACGTTCTCATCTAGAATTGGAAGAAATTCCGGCCAAACCTTATACGATTCCCAGGAGTCTTGTTTACGCATGCAAAAGGAAGAAGAGGCAAAGCTCAAGCTCCGGCTGACGCCTCAGCAATTCAACGTGTGCGTGAACAAGGGAACCGAGCCTCCGTTCACGGGAGAGTATTGGGACAGTCACGACAAGGGCGTCTACCAGTGCGTGGTCTGCGGGAGCCCCCTCTTCGACTCGGATACCAAGTTCGACTCCGGGACCGGCTGGCCAAGCTTCTGGCAACCCATAAAGAAAGAAGGCGTAAGGGAAGAGTCTGACCGCAGCTTTTTCTTCATGCGAAGGACCGAGGTCCAGTGCGCGACCTGTGGTTCCCACCTTGGCCACGTGTTCGGAGACGGTCCTGCGCCTACCGGGCTCAGGTACTGCATAAACTCGGCCTCGCTGAAGCGCGTCGAAAAGTAGCGGCGAGTGTCGCCGGTTGGCGAAAGGGCCGCGGGTCAGATTCGCATCCCTTTCATGGTCTCCCTTATCCAAGCAACTAAACGGTGATGGGCATCAGGCCCTACGGGGCGAGTGAATAGAGCTCCGTGCCATCCTCGTCTTTCTGCAGCACGAGTCCGTGAAAGACCCGCCATTGAAAGTCCCCCATCAAACGCGGATAGTTGAGGCTCAGGTAGTTGTAGTACTCGTCCGCGTCGCTCACGATGTCATCTAGCATCTGGTCGGTGCGTTGCCCAGGCTCTCCTTTGACGGTCATATTGGCAAAGGAACCCGGTTTCCGCTAAGAGGCTAACGTGTCGTCAGCACGTATTGCGGGTACCTGCCCTCGTTTTGGTTTGTCAAAAAAAAGAGAAAAAAATTGGGGGAGGCCGAGTGCTCTAGCCCTGGATAGTGCCTACCAGGAATATTGCGTACTCGGTTGTCCCACTTTGCAGGTCTAGCGACATCGTGGCATACTCGCCGCCGAAGGTGCCACGGGCGGTCGCCCTCATCAGGAAAGCTCCTGAAGTGGTCCCTCCCGCTGTGGTTCCTACCGTTGCGGTGGTCCCCTGTCCGACCATGTGATGCGCGTAGCGTCCGGTCTGAGCAGATCCGGACGAGATGGCGTATGTCGTCCCGTTGACGTCGAGGCTTCCGGACGTCATTGAGAGGGTGTATCCGGCGGCGAACTTCCCGGTCACGGTGAACGTCACCGTGCCCGATGCGGTTCCGTTCTCCGACTTGTCACCGACCACCTTGAAGTGGCCCTGTGTGCTGGTGATGTTGAAGACCTGCCCGACCGTGAGGCCGGGGATGGTCGTTGTGCTGACGGGTGCTGCGATGCTCGCGCTCGATGGATGTTGGGTGGCTGCGAAGACCGGTGTCAGCGCTCCTGACATCGCCAGGAGCGCCGCAAGGATCCCCACTGCTGCGCCAAGTGTCGCTATCTTCGTGCTTGTCTTCTTCATGTTTCATTTCCTCACTCGCACGAACGCGCGAATCTATTTATTGCGAAGGAACGGTCCGTATGCACGCAGCGTATATACGCAGAGTGCAGTAGTATGAAATCGTTCAAGAATCGCGTCGATATGATGAATTTCCTTTGGCAGACACCCTACCGCTCGTAGTAACCTTCGACCTACTCAGCGGGATAATCGCCCTGCTTGTGAGCTACTATGCCTTCCAAGCGAGGAGGTGGATAGAGAGCAGCGTCCTCAACGCCATGAGCTTCGGGTTCATGCTCCTTGGCGCCGCCCTGCTGGTGGAGGTGGTGACGACCCTGTCTCTGGGTATCACCGTCGCACAGGCCTCCAGGCTGAGGACCTTCGAGCTCCTGGAGAACCTCGCATACCTGATTCTCCAGGTGGTGGCGCTGGCGGTGATCGCGGTGGGCTACGGGCGATCCACGTACGGGAAGACGAACCTCCAGGCGGCCGCGCCGTCCGGCGTCGTGGCCTACGCAGTGACTGCCGCTGCAAAAACCGCGAAGCTAGCCGGGCTGGCGCTCGAGCTCTACTACCTATTCCTGGGGCTCGAGTTCGTCATCCTCCTCGTCCTGATATTCATCATTTTCCAGGGGTTCCTCGTCTACTCCAAGAACCGCGACAATTCCTCTCTCCTCGTGCTCCTCGGCTTTGCGCTCATCTTCGTGTCGCACGCGGTCGTCTTGAATTCCATACTAGCTATCTCCGGAGGAGAGTACCTGGTCGCGGCGACCGTCCAGTTCCTCGGATTCCTCTCGCTGCTCGCATTCGTCGTAAGGAGTGGACGCGTTGGTTCAACCTGAGAAGGCCCGCAGCACGCTGAAGACGTACCTCGACATCCTCGTCACCGTGCGCGACGAAGGGCGAGCCAAGCCCACGCGCATCCTTCAAAGGGCCAACCTGGCCTACGACAGGCTCAACAAGCACCTTCAGGAACTGGTGAGCAAGCAGCTTTTGGACGAGAGGCAGGAGGACGACAGTAGATACTACGTCCTCACACCAAAGGGGTTGGAGTTCATCGAGAACGTCAGGAAGGCCGAGGCCTTTGTGAAGGGTTTCGGCATCGCGCTTTGAACCCGGTGCATCGGGACATGGGCGGGATCCATCTCCACAAGGTAAGGTTGTGGAGGGTCCGCGGCGGAAGTGATTCCCTATCTTGCCCTTAGCGCGTTCAGAATGACCGTGATGTCCACTACCTCCTGAAGCACCGCCCCAACCGCGGGCTGGATGTATCCCAGACTGGCGATTCCCATCAAGACGAAGCTCGCTCCGAGCCCGAAGAAGATGCTCTCCTTGGCCACGCGCAACATTCGCTGCCCTATCGAGATCCCGTCTGCCACCTTGGTGACGTCGTCCACAAGAAGGACGATATCAGCCGCCTCTGAGGATATGCCAGTCCCGTGGGCGCCCATCGCGATTCCCACCGTGGCAGTAGCCAAGGCGGGGGCGTCGTTTATGCCGTCTCCCACCATGATGGTCGTGCCGAACTGCTGAGTCAGCTTGCGAACCTCATCCACCTTCTGCGCGGGCAGAAGATTGGCCTCGACCTTACCGATGCCGGCCTCGCGCGCGATGATCTCGGCATTGACCTTGTTGTCCCCCGTCAGCATGACGGTCTGCTCCACCCCGAGCTCGCGCAGCCTCATCATCATCGCTGGGACTCCCGCGCGCAGCTGGTCAGTGAAGACCACTACGCCGGCAGGCTTCCCGTCGATGGCAATGAAGGTCGCCATTCGTCCCTCCCCTCTGGCACGTCCGAGGATTTCCCCGGTTTTGCTGTCAAACGCACGCGAAATCCTACTCTCGCAGAACTGTTGCAACCCGACCACGATGCGTTCGCCCTCAAGTTCTGCTTCAACCCCCTGTCCCGGCGTCTCCTTGAAGTTCGTAGGCGTCCCGAGCGACCCAAACCTCTTGATTCCGTCTTCGGCCAGCGCCTTGGCGACCGGGTGCGAGGACAACTGCTCAACGCTCGCCGCCTTTCGCAGCAGCTCGCCCTCTTCACCGTCCAGAGAGACCACGCTTTCGACGATGGGGGAGCCATACGTCAGCGTCCCCGTCTTGTCAAAGACGACGACCCGGCCCCTCCCGACCTGCTCTATTGCCGCGCCATTCTTGACGATGATGCTATCCTTCGCAGCCCTGTCCACCCCGCAGATGACGGCGAGCGGAGTTGCGAGTATGAGCGGGCACGGCGTCGCGACCACAAGGACCGCGAGGACCGTCGAGACGTTGTGGGTAAACAGCCATCCTAGCGCTGCGACGCCCATCGTCAGCGGGGTGAAGACGATGGCATATCTGTCCGCGAGCCGCTGGATCGGGGGCTTCTCCTCCTCCGCCCTTCTGACGAGCTCGACGATCTTGGAATATTGGCTCTCGGTGCTCACCCTTGTGGCGGACATCTCGAAGGCCTGGCCGACGTTCAACGTGCCGCTCATCAGAGCGTCTCCCTCAGCCTTCGTCCTAGGAAGAGGTTCGCCGGTCAGAGCCGACTCGTCGATCTCGGCCGGCCCGCGCGTCAGCAGGCCGTCAACCGGAATCAGGTCTCCTGAACGCACGACCACCGTGTCGCCGACTGCGACTTCCTTCACCTCGACCTGCTCTATTCCGCCATCGCTTCGCCTGCGGTTCGCAATCTTTGGCGCGCGCGCGATGAGAGAGTCGAGAGACGAGGATGCCCTTCTGAATCCATAGTCGTCGAGAGCCTCTCCTCCCGACTGCATCAGCACTATTATCACGCCCGCGAACGCCTCATTAGTGAGGATGGCAGTCAGGATGGCGAGCATCGCTACAATGTCCGCCGCGAACTTTCCCCTCAGCATGCCTCGCAGCGTGTGGTAGACGACAGGTGTGCCACCTATCAGGAGCGTGGCGTACCAGATCAGACTTCCTAGGTCGGGTCGTCCCGCCGCGACCGTAGCTAGCCCCCCGGAGACGAGACCTACTATCGCTACGAAAGGTATCGGGTACTCCTTGAGGAGCGTGCGCAGCCTTGAGAGCTTGACTCTTGCGGCTTTCATGTGCTCACCTTGAGACCGAGGAAGAGCACGGCCTTGAAGGAATTATCCCTTGTGCGCTTCGGGGAAGGAAGAGCTCCCATGAACCGCAGATCGACTAGCCGCGTGAGTAGTATCTCCTCACAGGAGGCGAGAGAGACAAGAGCGCCGCTGCCGCGCCAATCTACCCAAATCGGTCTCGAGGCAATATGGTAGGTCGCCATTCTCTACCGCCGGAAGAATTCCCGCGTCGGATGTCTAATAAGCTGAGAAGAGGATTCTCAATACCGAGAACCACCTAACGGGAACGCAACGGACCATCGTGATTCTCACACTTGAAAATCGACTGCCTCGTTAATACTCGCCAGGTCCGCTTGAGCTTCTAGGTCCGCGTTAGGTGGGGCGTTTCTACAATTCCCACGCGATATCGAGGGGGGCCCTTGCGTTCAGCCTCACTGTCATCTTGTTACTGTCGGCGCTCGCGGTAGCGTATTTCGCGGAGCCCCTGACCTCGAGCCGCTCCTCGACAACCAGCGCCCAGAAACTTCGCAACGTGACAGTCTTCGGCCTGGCTTCCACTGTAGGACCGGGCACGCACCTATTGTCTATGAGCTTCGCCGACACCAAGACCGGCGCGAATTTCACTGCGCCGGTTTCGGACGGGAAATTCTCCGTCAGTCTCCCCAACGGGGCCAGCTACGACGTTGTCGCGAGATGGGCCGGCAACTATTCGTGGCAGGCCGGCGCCAACGACAGGGGCGATCTGACGGTCAACATGTCAGGCCCGACGGCGGCCATGTCCTACAACCTTCAGCTAGAGACCCCGCCGACAATCGTCGCGGTGCGAGGGACGATAACTTGGACCCTGCCCTCGGCATATCCGATTAGCGTTACTTACACGGCCTCCGACGGCGAATCGTTCCAGGCGGCAGTGCAGAATTCCACTTTCTCCACGCGGCTTCCCAACATGATGCAGTATCAGGTCAAGGTCTTCTGGCAGTATTCAGACGGCACGACCGACTACCTCTTCGGTGCCAATCAGATCATCAACGAGGCAGCGGGAGTAGTCGGGTTGAACCTTGTCATACGCTGACGGTGCTTGAAACTCGGTTGACCTCCAGAGCCAGCCGGCTATCTGTCGAGTCAAGACGCCCCGCCATCGCTCTCTTGAAGGGCAGTTTCCATCTCAGATGGTCGCGGCCCTGGATAGAAGAGCCCAAGCTCACCAAGAAGTTCGGTGACCTCAGACGGTCGATGGTGTTACGGCTAGTCGAAGAAGGCGAGACCTTCGGACTTGTCAGATTTAGCCCCTATGGCAAACCGTCTACTCTATCGAGATTATTTTAGCGGGCCCGACGGGATTCGAACCCGCCTAGGGGGTTTCGAGCCTGACCCTCGGGTTAAAAGCCCGATGCTCTATCCTGGCTTCTCTCCCACTATGGGATCTGAGCTACGGGCCCGCCATCACGTTCCCAACGACGCCTCTATTTTACTGCAACTGTGCCAGGACCGTGTTGGTCAGGCCGTCTCGCGAAGAAGAAGTAGAAGCCGGTGAGTCCCGAGGTGTAGAGTGCCGTCGCGACAAAGAACGGCAATTGAAGCAGGCCCATGCCGAGCATGAACCCGCCCAGGTAGGTGCCGAAGCTGTTGGGCAGCCGGAACATCACGTTGCTCAGCGCGCTCACCAGTCCCCTCTGCTCCGGCGGGAAGATGCTCATCGAGAACGAGTCCATGAGCGGTCCTGACATGTTCATGAGGGCGGACCTCACGACGTAGACCCCCGCGGCCAGAGCGAAGGTCGGGACGAAGGCCATGCTAAGCATGAAGAGCATCGACGTGCCCGTCACGAGCAGGATGGCCCTGAGCTGGCCGAACCTCACCGCGAGACGCGGGCCTGCGAGGGCAGAGAACCCGATCAGGATGTTGGAGACGGCGAGAATGGGGCCGCTGAGGTCGTCCCCGACGTTGAACCGGTAGTAGAACCAGGCCCCCACCAGCGGGATGATGAACCCCGCCCCGAAGCCTATCGTGATCCCCGTGAAGCCTAGCTTCAGAAGGGTGGCCTTGTTCTTCAGGCCGCCCCACTTCCTTCCGGGCTGGTGGGTCTCCTCAAGGTTTCGGAGCAGCAGGAACAGCATGATCGGGGTGATGAAGCTCACCCCTCCGAGAAGGGTCAGAGTCTCTCTGTGCATCGTGAAGTTGGAGGCCCCGACGACGCTCTGCAGGGCGGGGAAGACTCCCGGGAGAAGCAGCCCGACCCCGGTGGTGACGTTGATCATGACGAAGGAGAGCGAGAAGACCGTGTTCCTGTTGGAGACGTCGGTCATGTCTGCGAGGAGCGCATTCCACGTCGTAATGGTCGCCCCCTCAGTGACACCGAGGACGACACAGATGCCCAGCAGGTATTCGAAGTTCGTGGTGAGAGAGAACCCGAAGAGCGCGGCCGCGCCCGCCAGCGAGCCGATGGCGAGGAGGTGCCTCCTGCCGTATACGTCCGAGACGATCCCCAAGGGTATCGCAGCCAGGATGGTCGCTATCCCTTGGGTGGATATGAGCGCCCCCGCCTGCACGGCGGTGAAGCCGACTGTGACGAGCCAGGCGCCAACGACGATTTGGATGAAGCCTACCGCGAGGAAGAGCGGCGCGAGGGAGAGTATCAGGAGCGAGACTTTCGCCGGCACCGGGGTCGCGCGCTGGTCGGTCAACGTCCTTCAGCGAGCGAAACTACTCTCGCGCCACGGATAAGGTTACTCGGGGGGAACGTGAGCGGATTCTCCCTAACTCCAGGACGAACCCAGTCTGCAGGCATCGCCGAGCGATTCTCTTTTTAAACGACTATCTCGAGCTCGGCCCAGATGCCCGTCTGGAGGACGCTCCGACACAACGGTGTCGTCTTCCCCGACCCCTACTTACCCAGGGGGCTCTCAGTCAAGGTATCGGGGCAGGAGTTGAAGCTCTCACCCCTCGCCGAGGAGATGGCCTACCAGTTCGCCAAGAAGAAGGACACTCCCTATGTCCAGGACCCCGTCTTCCGTGCGAACTTCATGAAGTACTTCGTCGAAGCAGCTCCCTCCGCCCGCCACCAAGCAGACTAGGTTCGAGGAGCTCGACTTTTCGCAGTTCTACAGGCTCGTCGACCAGGAGAAGATGCGAGAAGGAGACCATGACCAAGGAGGAGAAGAAGGCGCTCGCGACCAGCCGGAAGGAGAAGAGGGAAGCCCTTAGGATGAAGTACGGAAAAGCCGTGCTTGACGGCAAAGAGATCGAGCTGGCAAACTACATGGTCGAGCCGCCCGGCCTTTTCATGGGGCGGGGAGCCCATCCGCTCCGGGGAAGCTGGAAACCCCGGGTCGTCGCCTCCGACGTCACTCTCAACCTGGACAAGGACGCGCCCGTCCCGCCCGGTGGCTTCAAGGTGGCCAACGACGACGAGTCCATCTGGATTGCGAGGTGGATCGACGGGCTCACGGAGAAGGAGAAGTACGTCTGGCCCCACGAGAGCTCTGACATCCAGCAGTCAAGGAACAAGGAGAAGTACGACAAGGCGCTGAAGGTCGGCCAGAAGCTCCCGACTCTGCAGAGGAGGATGCGCGAAGAAGATGGGAGACAAGGACGAGAAGGCGCGCAAGATGGCCACCGTCTGCTATCTGATTGACGAGGTAGGGATGAGGGTCGGCGACGAGAAGGACGAAGACGAGGCCGACACCGTGGGCGCGACCACCCTGAGGGTCGAGCACATCAAGAGGCTCGACGACCAGGCCGTCGAGTTCGACTTCCTCGGGAAGGACAGCGTCCGCTGGCTGAAGACGATGAAGAACCCCGACCCCGCGCTGGTGAAGAACATGAGGGAGTTCATGTCCGGCAAGAAGCCCGACAAGGAGATCTTCGACGGCATCACCTCGAGCAACGTCAACGCCTTCCTCTCCGAGCCTCGTCCCCGGCCTCAGTCTCAGCGCGAAGGTCTTCAGGACCTACCACGCCACCGAGGACCGTAGAGGAGGCGCTCAAGTCCAAGGACGTGAGGAGCGCCGCCGACCTCGAGAAGCTCTACTTCGCCAAAGAGGCTAACCTCGCAGCGGCGAAGTTCTGCAACCACAAGCGCACCCCTCCCAAGACCTGGGAGGAGTCGCTGAAGAAGAAGGAGCAGAAGCTCGAAGAGTACAAGGCCAAGGGGAAGGAGGCGATGGCCCAGAAGACCGCAGAAGGACATCGAGCTCACGAAGAAGACCAAGGAGTACAACCTCAACACCTCGATGAAGAACTACATCGACCCGAGGATCTACAAGGCGTGGTGCGACTACGTCGGGCTCGACTGGGAGAAGCTCTACTCAAAGTCACTGCAGAGGAAGTTCTCCTGGGTCGCGCAGTCGAGGAAGACCTGGCAGGCTGACGCGCCGGCGTCGCCGCCCCTGTCCCGAAGGTCGGGACCTCCTGAGCTAGGCCCCGAGGAGGCGCCTTGCCATCCTCAAGTTCTCGTCGTACTGCGTCTTCTCTTCCACCGGCACCTCCATTATGAGGGGAAGCTTCGCGACGTCCCCGTAGTGGAGGAATGCGCGAAACCCCTTCTCCCCTATCTGCCCCTTGCCGACGTATTCGTGCCTGTCGAGCCCGCTCCCCAGCAGGCCCCATCGAGTCGTTCAGGTGCACCACCTTCAGCCTCTCCTTGCCCACGACGTCCGCGAACAGCCCCATCGTCCTCTCGACCGCCGGCTTGCTCGAGAGGTCGAACCCCGCGGCGAAGACGTGGCACGTGTCTAAGCAGACGCCCATCCTCTCCGAATCCTTGACGCCGTCCAGGATGAGCCTGAGCTCCTCGAACCTCGAGCCCGACGCTGTGCTTCTGCCCCGCCATCGTCTCGATAAGGAGCACGGTCTTGCCCGGGTTGGCGTCCAGCGCCTCGTTGCACGCCCCGATGACGTTCTTGACCCCTTCCATCGTCCCCTTCCCCATGTGCGACCCGATGTGCGCCACGAGGTAGTCGACCTCCAAGCGTCTCGCACCGCGCGACCTCCGCCTTGAGCGAGGCGCGGCTCTGCTTCTGGTAGGGCTTGACCGACGCCGCCAGGTTCGGGAGGTACGGCATGTGCGCGACCACCCTCTCGTAGCCCGCCTTCCCCCTCTTCTCCCTGAAGAGCTGAGCCTGCCCCTCGTCGAGGGGCTTGAAGGCCCACCCGCGCGGGTTCCGGGTGAAGATCTGGAACGTCGTGCAGCCCCATCTCGAGGGCCCTGTCCACCGCCAGGTCTATCGAGCCTGAGATCGAGACGTGAAAACCTATCAGTGGGCCTGGCTTCAAGCGCTTTCCTCAAAAGAGTTAGGACGTGGGTTTAAGGCTCTTATCCGTCGGGCCCCCAAACCCACAGCTTCTTTTCGTTCTCTCTAGTCCGCGGGCCTAGTCTAGGCGCTTTCTGGTAGCCCTTGTGCTGCCAGTGGCTCTAGGCTTGGCGTGCGTCCTCGAGGATGCTGCAGCTCTTCCTTGGCGCTCTGTGGCTTCTCGCCGCCGATGAGGCGTGAGACTCCACCGTGACCGACGTCGCTGCGGGGGCCGAGACAGCGGACGCATCGATTGATGCGATTGCTACGTCGCTCGAGCCTGCCGCCGCCATTCCAGCAGTCATCGTCGACATCGAGCCGGAAGAGATCGTGTGGACCTCCTCGACTGGTGCCTCTACGACTGGCGACTGGGTTGCGGTCACTTCTGGCATCGGCGCCGCGTCGTTCTGTGAGAAGGATGAAGACTGTGATGGGAGAGAGAAGGTTTCGATTGACGAACCTCCGGAGACGAAGGATTGTGAGGCTCCGATGTGCCTCGGCTTGACCGTGTACAGAACCACCGCGACTCCTACGGCCGTGCCTAGGAGTATGGTCAGCATTTGTTCGATGGCCATTTTTCTGTTACCTTGGATGATAGGTGACCGCGGCTCGTCATTTGCGGCGGAGTCAAAGGTATTACACAATGAAATCAAAAATGCGGCACACCGCCGGAAGCCGATTTTGGAGCTCTTCGGCCTCGGACATCAATATTCTTATATCGAGCGAGAAGCAATTACGACCATCTGAATGACGTATCCGCTTGACAAGCTCTGCTTCCAGATTTTCAAGATTGACCGCCGGGTTAGGTACGCCAGCGTCCTTGACGACACCGGGCGTGTGATAGCCGGAGGCATGAGGAAGGGCATCTCCTCGCTCGAGCCGGCCAGCGAGGACCTTAGGCTGATGGCGAACCTTACCATCCAGATAGGGACCGACAAGACCTGGGACCAGTACTTCGGGAAGATCCAGTACACCTTCGTGAAGAGGGAGAAGGTCAACATGCTCATCTTCGGGGTCGGGACCAACCTGATGCTCATCACGACCCAGCCGGAGGTCGACCTGGAGCAGATTGCCCAGCTTAGGGACACCGTGATAACCATCTACAGCACCGGGATGCTTCCCGAGAAGCCGAAGTAGGGGCGGTTCTCAGAATCCCGACTCGGACGACGGGTCGTCCGCGGGGACCTTGGCGCCTTCCTTCACCTCGAAGCGGAGCGGCTCGCCGTGAGTGTCGTACACCTTCAAGCAGGAATCGTCGGAGTACGGAGCGCCAGCGATCACCATTATCTTGCCGCTCACGTGCAGCACGTCCTGGTGGGAAGGGACAGCCCAACCTGACGGATGCGAGTGCGCTACCCCCACATAGCTGAGGTCCATGGGGACCAAGTTCCAACTGAAGCCCGAGAACCCGCCACCGTGAACCGCGGCCGGCGGGATGACCACGCCGTCCACCTCCAGGACGTCGCCCCTCTTCCTTCCCTCGGAGGAGGAGTATCCCCTCCCTCGGGTGGAACATCTTCGAGTAGGTGAAGATGCTGTCGACCACTTGCCTCTGGATGACGACGCGCTTAAACGCCAAAGCCGGTCAGCTCCCAAGCGCGACGCCCTGTCTTGCATCTCAAACGAATCGCCCACTTGAAACGCGCCGACGCCCTCATAAAAGCTCTCAGGGGCGCGAAAGGGGCCCGCGGATTCCAGAAGGGTTTAAAACAACCAGAAAAGGCTCCCCGCTAATCAAAGAGGACCAGATGACATCATGTTCGCACCCTCCGCCGGCTACGACAGGGCCATAACGATTTTCTCACCGGACGGCAGACTATACCAGGTCGAATACGCGCTCGAGACGGTGAGGAGGGGCAGCCTGGCGGTCGGCGTCAGGACGGACGACGGCGTCGTGCTCGCCGTGGAGGAGAGGGGCAGGAAGCTCCAGAGCGGTAGAGTCCGTCGTGAAGATGTTCCAGATCGACGACCACATCGGCGCGGTCGGCGCGGGGTACATCCCTGACGCCAGGATCCAGGTCGACAACGCCAGGGTCATCGCCCAGAGCAACAGGCTGGTCTACGACGAGCCGGTGGACATCGAGACGGTGGCGAAGAGGATCGCCGACCTCAACCAGCAGTACACGCAGTACGCCGGAGTGAGGCCGTTCGGCGTCTCCCTGATAATCTCGGGCGTGGACGAGAACCGCGGCCCAGTCGTCTTCCTCACCGACCCGACGGGCGCGTACCTCGGCTTCGACGCGATAGCGATCGGGGCGGGCAGCGACCAGGTGAACGAGTACCTCGAGAAGAACTACGACCCGGGCATCACGCCTCGAGCAGGGGATAACGCTGGCGATAGAGTGCATCTACCTCGTGAGCGAGGACAAGCAGGGCGTCGCCCACATCAAGATCGGCGGTCGTCGACGCCAAGACCAAGAAGATGAGGCGCCTGACCGAGGACGAGATCGCAAAGTACGCCGCCAGCGCGAAGACGCGAGGCAGCGACAAAGCTCCCAACAACAAGGGAGCCTAGCCTGATGTAGGCTCATGTCAAGCAAGTTCACAACGGTTCGCATCGTCATCGAGGGCGACCACTACGAGATAATGGTCCACCCCGACGCCGCGCTGAGCTACAAGACGGGCAAGCAGGTCGAGCCCTCCCAGGTCATCGGCATCGACGAGGTCTTCTCCGACGCCAACAGGGGGCTGCGCGCCCCGGGCGACAAGCTGAAGAAGCACTTCGGGACCGACGACCACGCCAAGGCGGCCCTCGAGGTCCTCAAGCGCGGCGAGCTCCAGCTCACCCAGGAGCAGCGGCACAGGATGACCGAGGAGAAGAGGAGGCAGGTCGTCGCGATGATAGCGAAGACCTACGTCGACCCGAAGACCGGGCTCCCGCACCCTCCCATCAGGATCGAGCAGGCCATGCAGGAGGCCAGGGTCTCCTTCGACCCCTTCAAGGACGCCAACGAGCAGATGAAGACGATACTCGAGGAGCTCCGCAAGATACTCCCCATGAAGTCCGAGAAGGTCAAGCTGATGGTGAAGGCCCCCGCCCAGTACGCCGGCCAGACCATCGGCGTCCTCAAGGGCTTCGGCGAGATACTTAAAGAGGAGTGGGGAGGGGACGGTGGATTGTCTGCGATAATAGAAGTCCCAGCGGCGACCCAGCCAGGCCTACTTGAGAGGCTGGGTTCGGCGACGCGCGGTTCGGCTCAAGTTACATTGGTGAAATAGAAAATTGGTGGAAATAACAAGAAAACAGGTAATCCCGGGAGACGTCATAGTGACCGGCGACTACCGACCAGGCATGTTCGTGCAGAGGAGGGGCAGCGACATGGTCGCGCTGCGCGTTGGGCTCGCCGAGATAGTCAGGAACGACGTCAAGGTCATCCCGCTCTCGGGCGCCTACATCCCGAGGGCAGAGGACCATGGTCGTCGGGAAGGTCGTCGAACGTCACCGGCTACGGCTGGGAGGCGGACATCAACTCCTGCTTCGTCGGATACCTTCCAGGGCAGTTCGTCTTCGGCAGGGACTTCTCCCCCGCGACCCACGACCTCACGACGAGGTTCACCGTGGGCGACCTCATGCTGGCGAAGATCGAGGCCTTCGACAGGACGCAGGGACCCCCAGCTCTCGATCAGGGGCCCAGGCCTGGGCAAGATCCCGCAGGGCGAGATCGTCAAGATAACCCCGATGAAGGTCCCGCGGCTGATAGGGCAGGAAGGGGTACATGATCAACATGATCGCCGAGCTCACCGCCTGCGAGATCAAGGTGGGGCAGAACGGCCTCGTAGTCCTCGACGGCCCGGCCGGAGGGCGTCCGAAGGCGGTGCAGGCCATCCAGCTCATAGAGCAGGAGGCGCACACTGGCCGACCTGACGACCAAGGTGCAGCAGCTCCTCGGAGCCCCATGGGCCCCGCTCCGAGGCGGCGGGCCCCGAAAATAGCGGTGAACAATAGATTTGACTGAAGAGAAGAGGAAGCTGATCGACGAGAACGGGATACGCACCGACGGTCGTCGTTGGGACGAGCTGAGGCCGCTCAAGATGGAGGTCGGGGTACGTCAAGAACGCCGACGGCTCCGCCCTGATAGAGTGGGGGAAGAACAAGATCATGGCCGCAGTCTACGGGCCGAAGGAGATGCACCCGAAGCACCTCGAGCTCGCGGACAGGGCCTTCCTAAAGTGCAGGTACCACATGGCTCCCTTCTCGGTGGACGAGAGGAAGAACCCGGCCCCCTCCAGGAGGGAGATCGAGATATCCAAGGTCATCAGGGAGGCGCTCCAGCCCGCGCTCTTCCTCGAGGACTACCCGCGCACTGCCATCCAGATCTACGTCGAGGTCCTCCAGTCCGACGGAGGCTCGAGGGTCGCGGGGATCACCGCCAGCGCCCTGGCGCTCGCAGACGCGGGGATCAACATGCGCGACCTCGTCGTGGGCTGCGCCGTCGGCAAGGTCGACGGCAAGATAGTCCTCGACCTCAACGACACCGAGGACAAGGAGGGGTCCGGCGACCTGCCCTACGCGTTCATGCCGAACCTCAACCAGGTGACGCTCCTCCAGATGGACGGGCTCTTCACCCTCGACGAGTTCAAGCAGGCGCTCGAGCTCGCCAAGGTCGGCGGGATGAAGGTGTACAAGCTGCAAAGGGAAGCGCTCCTCAGGAAGTACTTCAGCGGAGGAGGCCCCGAGACGTCCACGACCACGCGCAGAGATGATGGAGGAGGCGTAGAGCTTGCCAGCCAAGTCATTCGTGGTAGAGACGATCAAGAGGAACCAGATAGTCGAGCTCCTCTCCAAGGGGAAGCGCGCTCGACGGCCGAGGCCTCAGCGAGCTGCAGGAAGCTCGAGATAAAGACGCACGTCATCGAGAAGGCCAACGGCTCCGCGATGGTGAAGCTCGGGAACACCGAGGTGCTCGCGGGCGTCAAGATTGACAAGGGCGTCCCGTTCCCCGACACGCCCGACAAGGGGCTGCTCATAGTGGGCGCCGAGGTCCTCCCCATGGCCGCCTCGTACCTCGAGGCGGGCCCGCCCGACGAGAGCGCGATCGAGCTCGCAAGGGTCGTCGACAGGGGAGTCAGGGAGTCGGAGATGATCGACGTCTCCTCGCTCGTGCATCAAGCCGGGCAAGTGGGTCTACTCCGTCTTCGTGGACGTGAACATCCTCAACGTCGACGGCAACCTCTTCGACGCGACCAGCTACGCGGTGGTCTCGGCGCTCCTTACGTCCAAGATGCCCAAGTTCGTCATGGAGGGAGACGCCGTGAAGGACACGGGAGAGAGGATGCCGCTGCCCGTGCACAAGATCCCGATCTCTGTGACCATAGCCAACATCAACAACACCCTGGTGCTGGACCCCACCGAGGAGGAGGAGGCGATAATGGACGCCAGGATAACCCTCGACACCGAGGACGGCGGCAACCTGTGCGCCGGGCAGAAGGGCGAGCCGGGCTCGTTCACGCCAGAGCAGATCATCACCGCGGCGGAGTGGTCGATAGCGAGGGGAAAGGAGATACGCCAGCAGATCAAGGAGGCCGCCGGGTCATGCCTAGGTCCAAGTCGCTGAGGGGCCTCGGGGCCAAGTACGGAGGGACCCTGAGGAAGAGGTACTCGAACATCTACAGGACGCTGAAGGCCAAGAAGGAGTGCCCCTCGTGCTCCAACATGAGGCTGAGGCGGGTCTCCTCGGGCATCTGGAAGTGCGCGAGCTGCGGCTACACCGTGGCCGGTGGTGCCTACGACGTCTCCCCCGCGAAGACGCAGCAGAAGTAAGAGCGGCGGCATCGCGCAGGGCAGTCCTCTAAAGGGCATACGGCTCTCTGTCACCCTCGTCGGCGCAGGGCGCGCTCTGATGGAGCGCCTCGCCGCGGAAGAGGGGCTCGCCGTGGAGGAGAAGGGAGGCGACCTCACGGTGGCTATCACGGCGACCTCTCCGGAGGAGGCCCTCGCCCAGCTGAGGCTGCTCAGCGGCCTTCTCGCCCAGAAGCCCTGAAGACTTTATTTACTCTCCCGAAGGTCGCGGAGAAGGAAATAGTTGAGCCAACAAGAGATACCTCCGTGGCTGAGGGAGCAGCTGGCGAGGCTTGAGCAGCTCCAGCAGAACCTGCAGGCAGTCCAGATGCAGAAGCAACAGGTCGAGGCGGAGCTCTCAGAGACCGACAGGGCGCTTGAGGAGCTGAAGACCACCCCCGAGGGCGAGCAGATCTACAAGTACGCGGGGAACCTGCTGATCAAGGTCACCAAGGAGGCCATCACCAAGGACCTCCAGGAGAAGAAGGAGGTCTCGAACACGAGGAACCTCGTCCTGGGGAAGCAGGAGACGCGCTTCAAGGAGAGCCTCAAGGACCTCCAGACGAAGATAGACGACATGTTGAAGGGAAGGACGCAGTCCGCCCAGCCCGACCGGAACGACTCGTCCTAGGGATGCACGCTGGAAGGGGGGACCGCGCGCTCGACCGGCCGTGGCCGTGAGCCGCAGGATTGAATGGAGCATGACCTCCGCCGCCTTCCCCTTCGTGGCCCTAGACAAGGTAAAGCGCGTGGGCGTGATCTGCCACAGGCACGCCGACCCGGACGCCTACATGGCAGCCTTCGCGATTTCCCGCCTGATGGCGAAGAAGGCCCCATCCGCGAGGGTAGACGTGATCTTGCCCGAACGGGATGAGCCTATTGACCCGGAGGCTGGCCGAGTCCTTCAGGCTGGAGAACCTGGTGGATGGGGGAGGGGAGGGCGGCGACTACGACCTCCTAATCGCCGTGGACATGGGGCACACCGAGCTCCTGAAGGACTGGCTCGGCAAGCTCAAGGGCAGCCCTGCCGTGAAGGTCCTGATCGACCACCACCCCATCCAGGAAGGCTCGCCCTACGACCACATGCTCGTCGACACGGCCGCGTCGTCAGCGTCCGAGATTGTGGCGACGATCTTCAGGGACCTCGAGGTGGACATGGAGGCGCAGGCGGCCCAGGCCCTGCTCCTCGGGATATTGTTCGACTCGCAGCACCTCCTCATAGCGAAGGAGAGGACCCTGAGGGAGGTCGTCCGGCTCCTGGACCGGGGCGCCAGCATCGACGACGCCAGGCTCCTGCTCCGCTCGCCCCCAGACTACGGCGAGGTCATCGCCAAGCTGAAGGCCGCGAAGAGGCTGAAGCTCTACAGGGTCGCGGGGTGGGTCGTCGTGACCACCACCGTCGGCTCCTTCCAGTCGAACGTCGCGAGGTCGCTCGTCTCAATGGGCGCGGACGTGGCGGTGGTCACCGGGGAGACAGGCGGCGAGACGAGGGGAAGCCTCCGCGCGAACCAGAGGTTCTGGGAGGCGACCAAGATACACCTGGGGACGGACGTCGCGGCCTCGATGGCGAAGGAGGCCGGCTTCGGAGGCGGCCACCCTACCGCCGCCTCCTTCACATGCTCCCTACCGGAGGACGAGGCGGCCGAGAGGCCGTCGCCCTCGTCGCCACGCTCCTGAAGGACAAGCCCGCCGAGATACGCTAGCGACCCTATTCGCGGAGCCGCAGGTAAGTGACCACCCAGAGGCTCCTCCCTGCCGCCCTCGTCGCCTGGACCTGCGGCAGGCCGACAAGGAAGTAGGTCACGCCGCCCACGAAGAGGAGCTGGAGGACGTTGAAGATGGCCGTGAACGCCAAGATGAGGTCGAGCCCGTTCGCGGAGGTGAGGGTCACGCCGACCAGCTTGAACGAGCCGGCGAGATACGGGACCAGGCCGTTGAGCGCGTACTCGCCCCCGAAGAAGACGATGAGGTAATAGTTGGATATCGTGAGGAAGACCACCCTGGAGATGACCCCGAGGACCGTGCCCAGCGCGACCGCCTTGGCGAAGCCGGGGCTGCGAGACCGCGAGACCACGGCCATCCCGAGCCAGATTCCTCCGAGGGACGCCAGCACCGAGACGAGCTTCAGGATCGGGCCTATCGGGGCGTTCTGCCCGAGGACCATGAGGGTGAGGAACTCGATGAAAGCGGCGACCAGGCCCGGGACGGGGCCGAAGATGAAGAACGCGAGGAGAATCGCGATCTCCCCAAAGTCGAACTGCAGGTACGGGATCAGGGGGAAGTTGAGGCCGAGCGCCTGGGACAGCGTAGTGAGCACCACTGCGAGTGCGCCGAAGACGGCTATCCCGCCTAGCGACACGCTGTCGAACCTTCCGAGCCTTCGGGTCTGCACGTGCACCCGGGAACCACTGACTTTAATAAGAATATGGTAGTGACCAAGAAATTGGTAATCTTCGTGCCGGTCGCTAGCAATCTGGGTCACGGCTCCAAGAGCGCGGCGGGCGAAGGGCCATCCCGGCGGTTGGGACGCGCTTGAGCGCAGCGGCGAGCCGGCTCGACCAGAGGCGACCCATCGCCTCCGTCGAGGGCCTCTCCTTCAGGTACCCGGACTCCCAGAAGCCCGCCGTCAAAGACGTCAGCCTCGAGATAGGGGAGGGCGAGATCGTCCTCCTCGCCGGCCCGAGCGGCTGCGGCAAGTCGACCCTCCTCCGGTGCATCAACGGCCTGATCCCCCACATGTATCCCGGGGACTACAGCGGGAGCGTCACGGTCGGCGGCCTCAAGGTCGCGGACACCCCGATGAGCACACTCTCGCAGAACGTCGGCCTCCTCTTCCAGAACCCCGAGAACCAGATTTTCATGTTCTCGGTGGAGAGGGACGTCGCGTTCGGGCTCCAGAACCTCTCGGTCCCGCGGGAGGAGATGAGGTCGCGGGTGGACGAGGCCATGAGGCTCCTCGGCGTCTCCGACCTCGCCCTCCGGGCACCCCACGAGCTCTCCGACGGGCAGAAGCAGCGGGCAGCCCTCGCGGGCGTGATCGCCATGCGCCCCAAGCTGATAATCCTGGACGAGCCGACCTCCCTCCTCGACCCCAAGACCGCGCTCGAGGTCGTGTCCCTCATCGAGAGGCTGAACCGCGAGCTCGGGATAACGTTCATCGTCGTGGAGCACAGGCTCGAGCTCCTCATCCCCATCGCCGACAGGCTGGTCGTGATGGACGGCGGCTCCAAGGTGATGGACGGCCACCCTCGGGACGTGCTCGCCGACCCGCGCGTCGAGGGGTACGGGGTGAGCGTCCCTCCCGTCTCGAGGCTCTACAACGCCCTCGTCGAAGGACGGCGTGAGGCTCCCCAAGGTCCCCGAGACGCCGGAGGAGATGGCGGAGGAGCTGAACGCGCTCTGACCCTCATAGAGTTCAGGGGCGTCTCGTTCGTCCACCAGACCGGCGTGACCGCCCTCTCGGACGTCAGCCTGACCGTCGAGGGAAGGGGAGACGGTCGCGATAGTCGGGGAGAACGGCGCGGGGAAGACCACCCTCGTCAGGCACGCCAACGGCCTCCTCAAGCCGACCAAGGGGTCGGTCCTCGTGGACGGCGTGGACACCCGCGAGACCACGCACGGCCACCCTCTCGCGCAAGGTGGGGATAGCGTTCCAGAACCCCGACCACCAGCTCTTCTCCGACAGCGTCGAGAACGAGGTGAGCTTCGCGCTGAGGAACTTCGGGTTCCCCCAGGAGCTGGTCTCCAAGAGGCTCGACTGGGCGCTCAACTTCTTCGGCCTCGAGCAGTACCGCAAGTCCTCGCCGCTCGTCCTTAGCGGGGGAGAGAAGAAGAGGCTCACCCTCGCGTGCATCCTCGCTTGGGACCCGGAGGTCGTCGTCCTCGACGAGCCGACCGTGGGCCAGGACTCCCTGCAGAAGGAGAAGCTCGCGCAGGTCTTCAGGATGCTCCAGTCGACGGGCAAGACCATCATCATCGTCTCTCACGACGTGGAGTTCCTCTGGCCCATCCAGCCCCGGCTGCTGGTCATGTCGGGCGGGAAGGTGGTCGCGGACGGGCGAGATCTCCAGGATCATGGAGGACCGGGAGCTCCTCGAGGGCGCGAGGGTCACGCAGCCCCAGCTGCTGCAGGCTCTACTCGGGGCTCAAGAGCAGGCCCGCGAGCCCGTTCCTGGACGTCGCAGACGCGAGGGCCTGGGTCGGAGGCGGGAGGGGCCGGGTAGGCGTTGTACTGGCTCTCCGGAGGGTTCGTGTTCAGGCGGGTGGTCTCCCCCTTCCACAGGCTCGACCCCCGAGTCAAGCTCCTCGTCTCGATCGAGTTCTTCGTCCTCTCGCTGCTCGTCCCGACGGTGCCCGCGATCGCCCTCATCCTCGTCGCGATCCTCCTCGTCTCGGCGGTAGCGAAGTCCCTGAGGAGGATCGGGAGGACCATCGCGTTCTCCGGCTTCTTCGCCGCCTTCATCTTCGCGGTGAACCTCCTCTTCGGGCTCGGGCTCTTCAACGCGATACTCTACTCCTTCCGCTTCCTGGCGATAATCAGCTCGACGAGCCTCTTCTTCGTCACGACCTCGCCGGACGAGCTCGAGCAGATAATGAAGTGGATGAGGGTCCCGCGCGACGTCGTCTTCGCCTTCGTGACCGCGGTCAGGTTCATCCCTGTGGTGATGCTGGACGCCTTCCAGATCATGGACGCGCAAAAGTCCAGGGGCCTGGAGTTCGAGAAGGGCAACGTCGTGAGACGGGTAAGGAACATGGTCCCGATCCTCATCCCACTCGTGGTGAACTCCGTGATCAGGAGCGGGGAGCTGGCCGAGGCGATGGAGTCGCAGGGCGTACGGCTCGACGCCCGAAGCCCACCTCGCTCTACGGGATGCGCATGAGGTGGTACGACGTCGCCGGTGGCCTTGGCGAGCCTGCTCCTTCTCTTCGTCGTGACACTCTATATCTACCACTTCGTTTCCTTCGGGGTCTGAAAGAGCGTTGATACTTCCTCGAGTCATAGCGGACGAAAGGGAGAGGCAGAGCGGCGTCCCAGAGAGGCTCTCGAAGCTCGACGTCCGCGTCTACTTCAGCCAGCTCGCGGTCGGCGACTACGTCGTCAACCCCGAAATCGCCGCCGAGAGGAAGTCTATCGGGGACTTCGTCTCCTCCGTCTACGACGGGAGGCTCTTCGCCCAGGCGTCATCCCTCGCCTCGTCGTACAGGAAGCCCTACATCATCGTGGAGGGGGACGTGAACAAGCTCAGCGGCATGGTCAAGAACCTCGCCTCCTACTACGGGGCGATAGCCTCCGTCACGCTCGCCTACGACCTCAGGCTCATGCACACCGCGAACGCCGACGAGACAGCCCAAGCGATCGCCGCCCTGGTCAGGAACAGCAGGGCGAAGCCCATCCCGCCGGGTCTCCTGCAGGCTCCCCCGAAGAGCAAGGACGAGGCGCAGCAACAACTATACTTCGTCTCCTCGCTGCCGGGGGTGGGCATGAAGACCGCCAAGAGGATGCTCGGAAGGTATGGCACGCCGAGAAGGGTCATGGCGCTGACCGAGTCCCAGCTCGCGATGATCCCCGGGGTCGGCGAAAAGCGCGCATCGAAGATCGCGCACGTGCTCGACGCGAAGTATGCCGGATGGCAACAGCAGGAGGGCGCCGAACAGGGGAAGCTCGAGGCCGAAGAGGAGGAAGATGATGAGTAAGGACATCAAGACGAGGGTAGCGGTCATCGGCGGGACGGGCGACCTTGGGCTCGGGCTCGCGATGAGGCTCGCCGAGGCGTATGCGGTGACCATCGGGTCGCGCGACCCCGTCCGGGCGGCCGCGGCTGCAGCGAAGGCGAGCACCGCCTCCGGAGCGCGCGTTGGAGCGAAGACGAACCAGGAGGCCGCTCAGGAGTGCGACATCGCCATCCTCGCAGTCCCCGAGCTCCCCTCGGCCGACCTCCTCGCCTCCCTCGCCCCGAGCCTGATGGAAAAGCTCGTCATTTCGCCGATCGTCCCGATGCTCTTCAAGGACGGGGTCTTCTCGCTCTCGTCCTCGGGCGAATCGGCCGCCGAACGCGTCGCCAGGGCGCTGCCTGCATCGAGGGTCGCCGGCGCCTTCCACACGGTCCCCGCCGTCAGGCTGGCACGGCGCGACGAGGAGCTGGCCTACGACGTGCTGGTCACGGCCGACTCCCGTGCCGTCTACGACGAGGCCGCGAGGGTCGTCTCATCCGTCGGCAAGCTGAGGCCTCTCTACGCCGGGCCCCTCGTGGTCTCTCGGCTGGTGGAAGGGATCACTCCAGCGCTGATAAACGTCGAGAGGCTGAACAAGCTGAGGTCTCCCTCGATCAAGCTCGTGTGAGGCAGGCCGCCCATTAGCTACGCGCCGGGGCGCGGCCGATAAGTCTTGAACGTTCCCTCTTGCATCCCCGCGTAGAGCACGGGGTCGTACTTCTGGAACCTCCAGTACTCATTGAAGTCGTCCGAAGCCCTCGCGTCCTGCACCTTCCCGACTAGCAGCTCGTGGTCCCCCAGGGCCTGCCTGGCGTAGAGCGTGCACTCGAGCGACGCCACAGCGCCCTCGACTATCGGGACGTCGAGCGTCTTCCCGCGAGCGTGCTTGAGCCCTGCCGAGTGGAGCTTGTCGACCGCGCCGTGAGGGGTCGTCCCGAGCACCTGCAGGGCGCGCACCATGGAGGCGTCGACCCACGAGAGGGAGAAGCACCTCACGCTGACTATCGCCTGGTGAGTGGAGTGCTCGGGAGAGGATGCGACGCCTATGAGCGGCGGACTGTTGGAGAGCGAGACCATCGAGACGACGGGCATCGCGTAGACGAGGCTCCGGTCGCTGCAAGCGAGTATCGCGGGGACCGCCGGATAGAGGAGGCGGTAGACCTTCGAGGGGTCGACAGGGTTCATCCCTCCTCTCAGCCCGCAAATCGAGATAACTGTTTGGTCACTCTCGCGCCGAGGCCGAGCCCTTCTTCTTTCTGCCCCTCCTCTTGAACAGGGAGGTGAGCCCCTTCCACCTCGACCTCAGGAGATGCGCGGTCTGGTTCTTGACCTTCATCTCCTCAACGAGCTCGGCGAGCTCCTTCTCCCTCTGGCCCATCCAGAAGGCGAACTCGTCCTCAGGGATGCTCCCCTGCTCCTTCAACCTCTTCAGCTCTTCGAGCTCCGCGAGAGTGGCCGAGAGCTTCGCGTCTGCCTCCGTCTTTAGGCTCTTCTGGCTCCTCGGGAACCTCGAGTCGGCGTACCTGAAGAGCAGCGACCCCTGTAGGGTGATCGAGAGGAACGCCACGCCCAGCACCATCGTGGTTATCGTGTCTCGCTGCTCCACGGAGCTCGGTATCGAGGCGAGGAGCACTATCGAGAGGGCCCCCTTCATCCCGCCCAGCATCGCCGTGTTCCTCCACGAGAGCGGGATCTTGGACTTGGCGGTGGAGAAGATGCCCAGGATCGGGTAAACGGACGCCGCCCTCGCAAGGTTCACCGCCAGGAACGCCACCCCGATGGCCAGCGCGCCGGCGATGAGCTGCGTGATGTCCGTGCTCAGGCCGATGAAGAGGAAGGCTACCGAGTTCGCGACGAACGCGATTATCTGCCAGAACGACTTCACGGTCCCGCGCGCCTTCTGGACCATCGTGGTCTGCATGGTCAGGTTCCCAAAGTACAGCCCCGCCACGACCACGGCGATCAGCCCCGAGACGCCGACGTAGGTCGCCAGGGAATAGGAGCCGTAGACGCAGATTACGGTTATGATGGTCTCGGACATCGAGTCGTCGACTAGGCTGGAGAGCACCTCGGAGCCGAACCCGACGAGGAGGCCCACAGCCGCGCCTCCTCCCAGGAGCAGGGCGAACTGCCCAGTCGCGGCGAGGGGCGAGGGCCGAGACACTGTGACCGAAGCGAGGACCACCGAGAAGACCACTATCCCCGTCGCGTCGTTGAGGGCAGCCTCGGTCTCGAGGAGCGCCGAGAGCTTGGCGGGGACCCTCACCCTCCTGAATATCTCGAGGACTGTGGCCGTGTCCGTCGGCGCGATAAGGGCGCCGAAGATGAACGCCGTGCTCAGGGGGAGCGCGGCGAGAGTCCAGAGCGCGAGGCCCGCCACCACCGTCGAGATCACCACGCCAAGCGTCGCGAGCGCGAGGGCAGGGTTGATGACCGACCTGAGCTCGCTCGACCTGATGTTCATCATCGCCTCGAAGAGGAGCGGGGGGAGGATCAGGGCGACGAAGTACCCTCCCCCGACCAGGTTGTTGAAGATGAGGTTGACCCCGAAGAGGGAGGAGGCGGAGAAGGTCGCAAGGGCGATCCCCAGGACCACCAGCATGACGGTGTAGGGGATGCGGGTCCTCCGCGAGGCTATGGACACGACGACGGTCACGACGAGGAAGCCCGCGATTATGGTCTCGACTTCTGGCGTGTCCTACCTCGTCCTCGCCCCGTGCTAAGGCCGCCCATCCTAGATTACTCTTGGCCGCACGCATGCCCGCGGGGAGCCTCTCCCTCGAGCTTGGGCCTTCCGCCTCGCGAAAAACTGCCCGGTCCAGCTCAAACCCTTAAATACAACATCGTGGGAAAGATAATTCACTGCAAACTCGGCTGAGTTGATTCGGATATGCGGCGACGTGTACGACGGTGACGCTTCTGATTCTCTGTAGACGATTTTGCCGTGGAAACAAGAGAAAATGAATAGTTTCAAGGAATTGGAACTACGCCCCCAGATATTGAGAGGCGTAGACGAAGCAGGGTTTGAGAAACCCTTCCCTATCCAACAGCTTGCGATTGGTCCCCTATTAGCGGGCCGAGACATAATTGGACAGGCGAAAACAGGCAGCGGCAAGACTGCTGCCTTCGGCTTGCCGATGTTGCAGGCCATCGACACCGCGAGGAACGAGAGTGCAGGCGCTCGTGCTCGCTCCCACGAGGGAGCTCGCGGTCCAGATCAGGGACGAGATTTCGCGGCTCGGCGCGTACACCGGCAGTCGAGGTGCTGGCAATCTACGGAGGCCAGTCCATCAACGTCCAGCTCGACCACCTCAGGAGGGGCGTGCACGTCGTCGTGGGGACGCCCAGGCAGGGTGATCGACCACATCAAGCGCGGCACCCTCGACCTGCGCAAGACCAAGTTCGTCGTCCTCGACGAGGCGGACACCATGCTCGACATGGGCTTCATCGAAGACATCGAGTTCATCCTGGACTCCATCCCGCCGGGCAAGGCAGATGAGCCTCTTCTCGGCCACCATGCCGCAGCGGATCATGGACATCGCCGCCAGGCACATGAAGAACCCCGAGAAGATACTCGTCAGCGCCGACGAGCCCTCGGCGGACACCCTCGAGCAGTACTACGCGGTCACCGGGTACGACGACAAGCTCCAGACCCTCGTCGACATCATCGAGACGGAGAGGCCTGCGAGCGCCATCGTGTTCTCCCGCACCAAGTACGGGGCGCACAAGCTCGCCAGGGAGCTCCAGAAGAGATACTTCAACGCCGTCCCGCTTCACGGGGACCTGAGCCAGAACCAGAGAGACCACTCGATGCGGCTCTTCAGGGACGCGAAGGCCGACATACTCGTCGCCACCGACGTCGCGAGCAGAGGGCTGGACATCTCGCAGGTCGAGGCGGTCTTCAACTACGACGTCCCCCAGGACCCGCTCCTCTACTTCCACAGGGTCGGGAGGACGGCCAGGGCGGGGGACACGGGCAAGGCGTTCACCCTCGTCTCGGGCGACGAGCAGACCGACTTCGAGCGCATACTGTCCCTGAGCAAGGCGCCAATCCACCCGCTGAGGAAGCAGGACGCGGAGCACCAGTTCTACATCCCGGCAAAGACCACCATCACCGCGCTCCAGGACTCGAGATACAGCGGCGGCGGAGGCACGGCGGGGGATACCGCGGAGGATATAGGGGGCGAGGAGGAGGCGGAGGCGGCAATGGCCAGCGCAGGGGCGGATACCGCGGCAGCAACAGGAGGGGCGGGGGAGGGAGGTATTCCTCTTGGTGAAGATGCAGTAACTGCAACGCGATCGCGAAGACCACCTGCAGCACGTGCCAGAAGCCCGTCTGCAGGTCCCACGTCAGCGTGATCTTCAACGAGGAGTCCAGGTCCTTCAAGAGCCTCTGCGGCGCGTGCTACTCTCAAGTGAGGAGACTCAATTGGGTAAGAGAAAGGTCCTGAACGAGGCCCACCTGAAGGAGCTCGTCCTCCCCGAGCAGGGAGAGCTCCTCGGCAGGGTCCAGAAGATATCCGGAGGGAACCAGGTCCTAGTCCAGTGCACCGACGGCGAGATCAGGCTCTGCCGCATCAGGGGCAAGATGAAGAGGCGCATGTGGATCCGCGAGGGGGACATCGTGCTCGTCTCGCCCTGGGACTTTGACCACAAGCGGGCGGACATCGTCTGGCGATACATCAAGGACCACGCCGACTGGCTCGAGAACAACGGGTACATGCGGCCCAGCGGGCCTCTGGCCCGGCACGGCGGCCGAACAGGCAGCCGCCCGGGCCGCCGCGGCCACCGCCGCGACAGAGCAGCAGTCACAGCCGGCCGCGGCGACCTCTTCTCCGCCGCAGCAAGCATAGCCGTCGAAGAGCCGACCTCTGCTGGCCTGAGCTAGAACTCGGGCACCCAGCCCGGTCTTCTTCGACCAGGTGGCAATCGCGTCGTGGGCGTGTATCGACTCGAAGCACCTGGCGCGTATGTAGACCGAGTTCGGGAAGCGCCTCGCGCACTCCCGCACCAGGTCCTCGGCGAACCTCGCGTGGCTCCTGGGCCTCGAGGATCTTCTTCGCCTCCTCGACCCTCTTCATCTTCTCGGTCGGCACGGCGGAGAAGCACTCCTCCATCTTCTCGATCGACTTGAGCATGTCGACGGGCTTGCGCTCCTGGACCATCATCGCGATCTCGGCCCTCTGCATGTGGCCGATGCCGATCATCTTCTTGCTGCAGGGGCAGGCGGTCATCCCCTTCGCGGTGAACTGGTATCTGACGGCGCCCGTCTGGCTCGTCTTGATCGAGACGGGGATGAACTGGTCGGCGTACGGGAGCTCGAACGTGCACGTGACCGACGACCCCGGCTGGGTCCTGTTCACCTCCCTGCATATCGCTCCTAGCCACGACCCCGATGTCCGGCGAGTCGTGGGACGAGGCCGCGTGGACCAGCCTGCTCATGTGGACCCCCCTGTGCAGCCCCGTGGAGGTCTGGATGGTCAGGTGCACGGGAAGCGCTACCTTCCCGTCATGGTAGAGGACCTTCAGGTCCGAGACGCCCGCGTCTATCGCAAGCGCGGCCGGCTCGTTCTGGGTGTCCGCGTAGGTATCAATGAAATCTGAAGCAGGACGCAACTTCTCCTCTAGAGCAACGTCTGCCGAAGACACGCTCACGGAGCGGTCTTTCTCCCCCGACCCGCGCCCTTGGCGCATGAACTCTCGGCCCATGGGTTGGACTTTAAACCTTTTTCGCGATGTTTGCTCGGCCGACTCAGGCTCCGTTCATGACCAGGGAGGTCCGACCTCCGGGCGATGAATGCCGAAGATCACTTGGGGTGAAGGGGCCAAGCGGGCCGTTAGACCAGGGATGGTCTTGGAGTTTTCATCATCCAACGCGGTTATCTTTCATGCAATATCTATCATATTCCAGAAGATTCCGCTAATTTATTCCATACGCGCATAAATACGAGGATGCCCTTATGAACGGCAGGGGGGATTGGAGAAGTCACATGTGCGCGACAAAGTACGGCAACCGGATTCATCAAAGGTCGGCGTTCTTCGTTCCCCTTGCCATAGTCTCACTGTTTGGGCTTCTAGTTGTTTCGTCGGGTGTGAGGGCCGAAGCCCTTCCAAACCCATCGGACTCGGCCTCTGCAATTCCTGGCGCCACTAGCGCAATCGCATTCCACGTCGTTCCCTACTCGGTCGCTCCCGGAGGGACGCTCATCTGGGCCCTTGCAGCGGTATGCACAGGGCCATCGTCCGGCCCGACAGTCGTGCGACGCTGGTGGTTCCGGGGTTCATAGGCCCGTGCCCAGTGGCTACACCGTCAACGTTGTAGTGCAACCGGGAAGCACCTGCGACTTCTCCACCATGGTCTTGGAGACTTCGCCGACCGTTCACCTTGGCGTCACTGTGGGCCGATTCCCCGCCCCGACGACGCCCGGAGACCTACTGCTTCGAAGTGCAACACCCCGCGCAGCATGGTCTCGGAACCGGCCAGGAGCGGGCAGTCGTTTGGTCAGCCGCGACCTCAAACAGCGAGGTAGTAACGGTCGTCGCGACGACGACGTCCATCACCACGACCTTGAGCAGCAACTCGATCGCCATCGGCGGCTCGGTGACCGACACCGCAATCCTCTCGGGAGGGGCAGGCCCAACGGGGACAATCACGTTCACGATGCACAGCCTTCCTGATTGCTCCGACGCCGGGACGGTCGTCGGGACGGTCGCCGTGAGCGGGAACGGAGCCTACTCGTCCCCCTCATTCACACCACCATCGCTCGGCACGTTCTACTGGCAGGCCACCTACAGCGGGGACTCGGGCAACGCCGGGGCCACGGATGGCTGCGGAATCCCAACCTCCGAGATCCTGACCGTGAACCTGGCGTCTCCCAGCGTCACGACCTCGCTCTCCGACTCGGGTTCGATAACCATCGGCGCTTCAGCGACCGACACCGCGACCCTGGTCGGGGCATACAATCCGACGGGGACCGTGACGTTCACCGCCTACTCTGACGCCGCGTGCTCGACCCTGGTGTTCACCAGCACCAATCCTGTGAGCGGCTCGAGCGTCACCTCAGGCTCGTTCACCCCGCCGCTTCCAGGCACATACTATTGGAAGGCAGCCTACAGCGGCGACGCAAACAACAACGGGTTCGTCGCGTCGTGTGGAAGCAGCGGAGATCCCTCGGAAATCCTCACGGTGAACTACCTCGCCTGCTCTCAGGTCCCCAATACTGGAGGCGCCAACCTGAAGGGCGCCGACCTCGAGTTCTGCAACCTCGCAGGATACAACCTCTCCGGCGATGACCTGGCGGGCGCCAACTTGCAGTACGCAGATCTGCAGAACGCGAACCTCGGTGGTGCCACCCTCAACGGCGCGAACCTCGCCGGCGCCAACGCGGAGGGGGCCGACTTCCAGGGCGCGAATCTCAAGAACGCCGAGCCTAGCTGGAGCCAACGTCTCCGGCGACGACTTCTCGGGCGCAAATCTCCAAGGCGCAGACCTTTCGGGCGTCGAGGCAAACGGCGCCAACTTCCAGGGTGACAACCTGCAAGGCGCCAGCCTTTCAAACGGCCTGTTCACAAACGCCAACTTCCAGGGCGCCAACCTGAAGGTCAGCGACATGTCGTATGGGAACTTTAGCGACGCCGACTTCACCGGCGCCGACACCCAAGGCGCGAACACGACTGGCGCGAACTTCACCGGAGCAATCAACCCACCATAGCGCTCGCCTGGGCCTTCCGTCCCGCCGAGACTCGAGCCAGGACATCCGGGGCCTAAGCGGCTGGTCTTCTCTGGCTACGGCTTTCTCGGGCCAGCGGGTCTTGGACGCCCGCGGCCTGGAAGGCCTCTATCCTACTCCTGCAGCCGTCGCACCTCCAGCAGTGCTCCGCGCCCGCCCTGTGGCAGCTCCACGTGAGCTCGAGGGGGACCCCTATCCCGGCGGCGAGGGCCACCACCTCCGCCTTGGACATGTCCTTGAGCGGCCTCAGGATCTTCAGCCCCCGCCTCCTGAGCCTCGGGGAGGACGCGGTGATCGTCCTCTGCAGGCTCGCGAAGAACTCCTCGCTCGTGTCGTCGAAGAGGCGCCGGTCGTCCGCGTTGTGCCCCCCGATGATGCCGTCGGCCCCCTTCTCCTCCGCGTAGGCGGCCGCCAGGGAGTAGTAGACCGCGTTCTTCATCGGGATGTAGGTTGGCGGGACGGCCTTCCTCGAGAGCTCCTTCGAGCCGATGATGTCCGCCGCCTCCCTGAGGTCCGGGACCCTCGCGAACCTGTGCTCGAGGACCCCGACGCGCCTGCCCAGGAGCCTCGCCGCCCCCAGCTCGGCGTTCGCCGTCCCGTGGATCTCTATCGTGAGCGCCCTCGCGGAATACCCGTCCCTCCTCGCGAGGCAGAGGCACGTGGCCGAGTCGATCCCGCCGGAGAGGAGGACTATCGCTTCCGTCTCTTCTCTGCCCCTCTTCCCTGGAGCCTCGCCAGGAGGTGCGTGCCCTTGTTCAGGCCCTCGTAGACGTAGACGCCCACCGCCTCCACGTTCCCGGGCATCTTCGGGGCGATCCTCCTGAGCAGCTCCTGCGCGAGGTTCTCCACGGTCGCCTCGCCCTCCAGGAGGACCGTGGTCTCCCTGGGGACGTGGAGGCTGAAGTCCCCGTGGACCGTCGAGAACCTCAGGTCGACGTGGGTCGGCGTCCTCCCCACGACGTACTTTTCGCTGATGAAGAGCTTGTGGTCGAGGTCGGAGATCGCCTTCCTGATTATCGGCTTCGCGTCGTTGAAGTCAACGACCATCCCGTCGACCGGCGACCCGACGATCTCGACGAGGGCCGAGGAGGTGTGCCCGTGCATCACGGAGCACTTCTCGGTCTTCGGGAGGATGTGGGCGTAGTCGAAGTTGAAGGAGGGGTCGTCGAGGAAGATGGTCTGGAGCCTCCCGCTCCTCGATGTCAGCGCCGTCCCTCTCCTCAGCAAGGTCGGCCACCCTGAGCCCGGGGTCGAGCGAGTCGCTCCTGGCCGCGCTCATCTCGACGACGACGCACCTCTTCCCGGAGGCCTTCGCCGCCCTCCTCTCGGCGGCCGAGAGCCCCCTCCCGACGAAGATCGCGGTGCGCCCGCCGACGAGGAAGTCCGCCGTCAGCTTGGAGCCCGGGGCGACCGGGACGTCGACGTCGTACCCAACCCGAGCGAGTCGAGGAGGCTCGCGACCGCCGCGTGAAGGCCCGTCGGGTACGCCTTCCCCTTGGCCTGGTGCGTCCTCGCGTAGCCGCCCTTGTCGAGGGCGGAAAGCTGCCCGAGTATCTGTGGAGCTCGCCAGGAGGTCCTTGGCCTTGCGGTTCGGCACGGTCGACGGCCGCGCCCCCTTTGCCTTATACGGGTTTCTGGGGCAAAGTCTCAGAAATCTCTTCTGCGAGGTTGGATATTTCTTCCTTGACCTGCCGCAGGAGCTGGAGAGAGTTATAGCGAATCGCGACCGTCCCGTAGGGCAGTGGTTTCTTTGAGAAGCTAGTTGGCTTTTCACGACGGTCGAGATGAAATTGGCTATCATTTCGGCGAAGTCACCTTCTTCCAGTAGTTCTTGCATTTCACCTCCGTCATCTTGAATGTGGATGGTCATCCTTGCTCTGATTCTTGCCTCTCGATGTCCTTGGTGCGAAGATATCTCATGAAGATCGAAATCATCCTTGGGTCGGAATTCACGAACTCGACACGACAATCCTTCTCCCTTTTGCTACCTTCGCACCAATAGAGGGCGGCACTGATGGTTTGGATGTCCACGCCGCTAAACTGCGGTCATTTATTTATCCCCTCAAGGCTATAGTCACGACACATATATTCTCTCTCTTCGCTTCCTTCACACCAGTAGAGTACTTATCACCGACGGTTTGCGATGTCCACATCGGTCCAACTGACGTTCCAGGCTACTTAAGCCCCTGCGGCCTATTCGATCATCGACGCACTAACCTCATTTATACCGGCTTTCGGGTTCGCTGGTGCTAGCGCGGCCGTGATCCAGTGGTTAGGATATGGCTTCCCAAGTCTAGAGACGGTGAGACCTGTTGCCGGGTTCGAATCCCGGCGGCCGCACACTTGTTTCCCAATGCGAGGACAGGGTTGTCGCAGTTGCCCGGGGTATCTGTCAAGAGGACAGCCTCGGTAGATCTTGCCATCGCAAATGTTGTCAAAGTCAATGACAGCGCGCGCTTATCGTCTATTCCATCGTCCCACGCGGAGGTCAACGGTGTCCCAACCTGCAGAGGGCGATTTCACCATCCTCCCAGTGGAGTGCTGCGTCGGCCACGGGTTAAGAGCATGGATACTATCTCGGGGAGACGTCTTCGCTACGACCCTGACCTATCGATGTCTAGCGATTCCGCTGACCTCCACGCGAGCGCTCGAGAAGAACACGAGGACCGCCTCTGCGTGAGGGTCGTTTGAGCCTCCTCGCTGGTCTGGGGGTCCGGGTAAGATCCATAACGCAACGCCCTACTGGGCACTTGCCATCTTTCTAGGGCTGACCACCATCGGCCGTCTCGAAGCCTCAGCAGGTGCTAGCCTCTCCCACTCTCCACATCTCCTTGAGGACGTGCATGGTATCGCGAGTCGGCGGACTTCCTGATAGCAGCTTGAGCAAATGGCCTCAGATCTACGTAGCACAGCAGCGTCGTATACTCTTTCGGGTCTGGAGTCAAGCATGAACTATCCCCAGAAGTCTACCTAGGACTTTCACTGGACACACGCTCACCAAATCGCCGCTGAATGCTACCAATCATCTACAAAAGCTAGCATCCACACGTTTGGGCGATTTAACCTCAATAGAGCTGTTGTCAAGGCGTTCGCGTGTCCTCTGCCAGCCGCACCTCAAGGCTTCGCGTTCTCGCGCGCCCTTCCGCCGATCGCGCGGAGCGACTCGAGCGCCTCCTGGACGTGGCGCGTCGCATGGAGCTGCGACGAGAAGACGTACCTCACCATCCCTCCCCTGTCGATGACGTAGGTCACCCTCCCGGGGAGGAAGCCCATCGACGACGGCACCCCGTACCTCTTCCTCACCGCGCCGTCCGCGTCGCTCAGGATCTTGAACGGCAGGCTGCAGTCGCTCGCGAACCCCTTGTGCGAGTCCACCGAGTCGGAGCTTACCCCGACGACCTCCGCCCCGAGCTCGCCGAACTTGGCGTAGCTGTCGCGGAACGCGCCCGCCTCGGCGGTGCAGCCGGGCGTGTTGTCCTTCGGGTAGAAGTAGACCACAGCGTTGCCGCGGCTGAGGAGGTCGCTGAGCTTGACGACCTCGCCGTCCTGCGACTTCAGTGCGAACTCGGGGGCGCGGTCGCCCACCTTGACGCTCGCCATCTGGGGCTGCCTCCTCCGCTCTGCTAGACGCCCGTCGAGGGCTTGAGGCCTATCGTCCCGCCCTTGATCTCCAGCTCGTAGACCTCGTTGACGTCGAGCCTTATCCCGAACATGTCGTACTCGCTCTCCGTCAGGACCATCGTTATCTTCGGGAAGGCCATCTCCCTCACCTGGGGCATCAGCCCCATCCCCTGAAGCTGGGAGACCATGTTCTGGACCATCCTGTTCTCCTCCGCCCCCATCCCGTAGACCTGCCCGGACGCCCTCTGCCTCACCTCGACGAGCTCTATCTGCTTCGCGGCCAGGCCCGTGTATGGGTCGGTCACGCTGCTGATGCGGTGGACCTTGACTTGCACCATGACGAATCTCGACTTCTCCCGGCGAGTTATATTAGTATCTTCTGACTCTGGTTTCCTAGGCCGTCTCTTCCCTCGCCTGCTCCTCCACGTCTTCCTGCTCGTCTTCGTCCGCGTCAGCGGCCTCGAAGTCCTCCTCCTCCTCGTCGGGCGGGAAGCCGGGCTCGCCCGCGATCGGCGGTTGCGTCGGCGCCAGCCGCGGACTCTGAGATCAGCGGCGTCGCGTTGGGCGCGGGAGGCGGGGTCTCGTGGGGCTCCTCTTCCATCTCCCTCTCCCGGCTCGCCAGCTCCTCCACGTACTCGGGCGAGATCACCCTCGCCATAGAGAGGTTGACCAGGCTGTTGTTGGACGCGTCCCCGGTGACCCTGCCCATCTCGTGCTCGATGTGGCGCCACTTTAGCGTGCTGTGGCCGCTCTTCGACTTGTAGATTATCCCGAGGACGTCGTTCGCGTTCACGAACGTGATGTCCCTTATCCTCTTCAGGGTGACCTTGTCCGCCGCCTCGATGTAGATCGAGCCGGGCTCGGACTCCTTCTCGGGGAAGACCTCGGGGTCCCTGAGGTACGACTCCGGGATGAAGCTCCTGCAGGTGCTGTTGACAAGGAACCTTCTGAAAGCTTCAAGATGGCAAGTTACGTCTATTTCCACCATGATGATTCCCCCTACCGGGACACTCCTGACCCGGAATTGGTCATATTTGAATATAGGGTAGCCCTTGGAGGCACGTGGAGCGAGACACGTTGCAACCGCGGACGAGCCGGCCATGAGCGAAGCCACACGCTGCGACCGATGCGGAGCCGGCTTGAAGTTCGTCGGGGAGCGGGTCATCGGTTCCGACCACGTCCATCGCGAGTACGAATGCTCCGGGTGCTTGCACCAGTACTCTGCGTGCAGCGCGGAGGATTTCAAGCTGATTCAACACGCGGGTCATTGATGAAGCGTGGGTTCTAAGTCCTAACGAACTCCCCGAAGCTGCGCCATCGCCGCGGCAAGAGCAAGCCTAATCAAACTCTCCGCAAGGCTCAAACCGTGGGTAATGACCGACAAAGCCGTCTGACATCTGAATGACGACGATACTTGAGATGAGAACCCACACCTTAGGCTTGCGAGGAATCTAACCACCCGGGGATCCCCGAAAGCCTAAATTTGGGGTGACGCCTGCGGACAACACGTGCGCACGGGCATCATCGCTGTTACTGTAGTAATCCTCGTTGCAGTCGCACTCTTCGGAGCGCTTGAAGCTCTCCCCCTGCCCGTTTCTTGCACCACCGAAGGAACGGTCCTCGTAGACCAAACCACCTCGGTCGCTTCCACCGTGACTACCACCACGGAAGCTCAGATCGAGCGCGCGGCCAATCAAACAGACCGGGTGTACAACTTCAATCCCCGCACGGTCTTCCAACCAACCTTGACGACAATGCCCGGTGCATATTTAGTCAGCCCTACGATAACCATTACGCCAAATCAGTACGTTTACCAGGATGTCGCCCTGACAGCGGGAATGGACGTTCAGGTGTCGTGGATCGCAAACAACACGCTCGACGCCTATGTCTTCAACACCACGGAGAACGCGGTCTACGCCAACTCCAATGCCACTACGACTTCCCCCAACATCGCAAGTTCACTGAACTCTGAGGAAGGAAGCCTGTCGTTCCACGTCTCGGTCAACGATGTCTACTTTCTCGCATTCTTTGATCCGCACAACGGGTCCCTCGGCCTGGCCCCGCACAGTGTTGGGCTGTACAACGCGACTGGCATGGCAACATTCCAGGTAACGACCAAGACCTCAGTCATCCAGACCACGACAACCGTCGTCTTTGTCCCCCAACAGGTCACCTCAACACAAACCACGACCAGCAGCTACAGGCGCACCGCTAACTTGCTTTCGCAAATTGGCGGAACAGCATGTTCCAGTTAGGCAAGTCAGGTTGTCGCAGCCCATCGCCAACCCAACATTCAGCGCCCCAAAAAACAACACCGACTACTCGACGAACTCGAGCCGCTGATGGTGTTAGACTCCCGTCGTCCTCACGCACGTGCGCCGTCGCATCTTCCCACAACCAAAGACCTATCTTCCGACGTCCCCTCACCGTTCGCGAGCTGCTCGTTGCGCTTCCTCCTCCGCGTGCTCCCAAAAGAGGCTGACCGCCAGGCCTTCCTCGAGTCGGTGAGAGGCCTCGCCAAGACCTTGGGCGCCAGGGTTACGCACCCCAGATGGACGTCATACGGTGCGCTCGAGGTCGACGCCTTCACCCCTTCTGTCCAAGACTTTCAGCTCTTCGTCGCCGCCCTCGAGCCGCTCTCGGGGGTCGAGTTCACCAAGAACCTCGATGAAGCGCCCCCCTTCAAGCCGAAGGAGGAGGTGTTGGAGGAGGCAAGGGGCTACTTCAACTCGGAGAGGTACTGGGAGTGCCACGAGACCCTCGAGTCGGTGTGGCGACCAGCGAAGGGCGAGGAGAAGAGCTTGGTCCAGGCCATCATACTCGTCTGCGCGGCGCTGGTGCACGAGCAAAGGGGGGAGCGCGACGTCGCTCTGGGAATCTACAGGCGCGCCCTCCCGCAGATCAAGTGGCATGAGAGAAGATACGATGACATCGACGTCCCTCGACTCCGCGTGCACGTGGAGCGCTCCCTTGAGAAGGGCGAGCTGCTGCCTTTCAAGATCTAGCCGAAGACCGGAAGGTTCAGGGGGCTGTCCTTCTCGGAGAGCCCCCTCGAAGGCCTCGACCCGACCGAATCGACGACAAGAGCGGCCAAGGACAGACCTGCCACGGCTATCGAGCTGTCGGTCGGATACGTCCCCCAGGTCAGGCCGACGGTCACGAGCGCCGCCGCCGAGAGGACGGCCCCCAGGGCGAACGTCACCCGCAGGCCCGTAAAGGAGACCAGGGAGACAATCGCGAGTATCACCCCCGCGGCGAGAAGGGCGGTGTCCAGATCCGAGTTGATGGGCTGAGCGGTCGGGCCTATGCAGATCCCCGGACCCTGGCACAGCGGGCCTTGGACGGGTCCGAGGATCACCATGAAGGCCGCCAGCACGCCGTCCACCAGCCCGATGACCGACCCAGCCGCCCGAATAGGCGTCAAGGACTACTTCAGCATCCGCAGCTTGTAGAAGCCAGCCTCGATGACCTTGTTGATGTGGTCCTTGACAAGGAAGAGGCGGTGGACGGTCTCGCCGTCGTCCGGCGCGATTGTCCAGTCGTCTTTCACCAAGAACTCGTGCTGGCTCCCGTTCCTGGGGCAGGTGTGCTTTAGCGTCTTCCCGGGCTTGACCCCGAGGCTCATCATGTAGACCCCCTTGATGTCGGTGCACGTGAGGATCCCCCACTGCTCGTCCTCTGGGACCTCCTCGAAGCCCACGCTCGGCTTCAGGGGCTCTCCGTAGCGCTTGTCGTCGCAGAACAGCTTCTTGCAACCCCTGCAGATCCAGACGTCGACGACGCCCTGTAGGTAGTTGTCCCTGTTGACGTTGACCATCCCCGCGAGGACTATCTCGTGCTTGTGCTGCGTCCCACCGGTCTTGCTGTCGCCGCTCATGTCGAAATCAACCGCTCGCCGTTCATGCTCCCCTCGGACCGCTTGCATTTGTGCCCTTCGATTCGCCCGGCAGGAGCGGGATGAGCTCGAGGGTGAGCTTGTCCACGAGGAGCCTCTTTTCCTTCCTCTGACGGACCGCCCTCTCCTCGTATGCCCTGAAGAGGTTGGAAAGCGCCATCCGCGGATGCACTGCCAGGTACGAGCTCCCTTTCGCGTCAAGTATCAGCATCCCCCGAGCGGCGAGGGACTCAGCCACCGCCCTCGACTCCGCATCCTTCGGTACGCATCCGCCTTCCATGAGGGTGCTGACGTAGAGCTCGGCCTCCTCCAGAGGGATCTCGAGGCTCTCGTGGATGTCTGGACCAAGGACCCTGGGTCTCTGGGCACGAGTCGACGAATCGCTCTCGGATTAAAAGTCCTGCGGACCCGATTTACGATTTTTTACCAAATGCGGTGGAAGATGATGAGATTCCTTCAAGAATCCACTTCCAGGAAGTCACCCGTTATAGAGGGAACAAGAGAATACAGCCCGTAAGAACATGATTCCAGCTAGGGCAGGGACGAAGATCCTTGCAAGTCTTGCAATTCTGTTTCTGTTGGGGTTCGGGTTTGTGGTGTACGCGGTGCCGGGGGCGGCGGGCCATCGGCCTCTCGCAAGCGCCTCATCTCCGGCAGCGGCGAGCACCCAGGGCGAGAAGGTCTCCTTCCGACTCGTCCAAGTCGCCGCGGTGGCGAATGGATCACGGAATGCGAACGCGAGCGGGTACGCAGGGATCTCGATAAGCGGCCAATCCCTGAGCGTCGAGTGGTCCATCAGGGGAGCGATGCCTGGCGCGCTACTAGAGTTGGATATGCAGGCGGTCGCGACCGACTCGACGGGCACCAGCAAGTCGTTCGCAATCGCGACCGCCCAAGTCAACCCGGACGGCGAGGTAGGGTCGACGGGCTCGGCCACCTTGGACCCTGGCAACTACTCCATCGGGCTTACCGTGGTCGACCCGAGCACCAACCCCCACGGCACGGTATTCACCAGCGACCCCGCAACCGCCCAAGTGACCGTATCTTCCTCGCAGGACAACCAGACACAGCCCAACAGGGCCATAGGGAGCACGATGAGCTATTCCTTGGTCCCGTTCCCCGTCTACCTTGGCAGCCAGGCTCCGTCTAACTTCTCCTTCCGGGAGGGCGGGGCGCTGGTAGTGGTTTCGGGAGACCAGCTCCAGGTGACCACAAGCTTCCTAGGGGCGCCGAACACCGAGTTCGTTAACGTAGTCCAGACCACGCATCAGAACATCACAGCGGGAACGGTGACGACGACCTCCACCGGGGGAGGCGTATTCAAGGGAAGCGTCACGCTCGAGCCAGGCACCTATGACGTTGGGCTACTCGTGTACGTTTTCGGGAACACGGCGTCGCCTGTGGCAGTCAGCGACCCCCGAGCGATCGAGGTCACCCTCCCCGTCGGGACCCAGACCTCGAGCACGTCCACGAACTCTGAGAGCTCGTCCAGCGCCTCGACAAGCACCACCACGTCGTTCTCGACCAGCCAAAGCAAGACGACGAGCATCCCCCCGCCCGAAACGGTCAACGGGTTGACCTTGGCTCCTGTTACAGCATCGTCAGCGCCTCACGGATATCTCTACGGCAAGGGAAGCGGGGGGTTCGCGGTCACGGGCGGCAGCATCTACTTCAGCCTCCTCTTCGTCGGGCAGAATCCCAACGCGCGATACTCCCTGGTCCTCTCCGTCAACGGGACCGCGAGGACGATAGGAAACTACACTACCAATAACGAGGGCAGTGCCACCACCCACGCGAGCGCCCCCCTCGGGACGGGGGAGTTCGCCTTGAGCTTGAGCGTGGTCGACCTTGTGAGCTTCAACGCGCCCACGGTCGTGCTGGCGACCGTCCCTGCGAGCTTCACAGTGGTCGTTCACGCGCCGTCGACCAGCACATCCACCAGCACGTCCACGACTACCTCCTCTAATGAGACCGAGACTCAACGCGGAGGCTATTGGACCTTCAAGCTGACCCCCGTCACTACCAATATCGTCCCGCCCGGATACCGGTTCGCGACCTCCGGCACCGCGGTGGTCTTGCTGGACGCGCATCACTCGCTGCTGAACGTCGTTCTCGGCTTCCAAAACGGCAACCCGTCGACGACATACAGCGCCGCTCTGGTCCTCAACGGGACGCGCGTCAACCTTGGGTCGATGACCACCAACAGGGAGGGCGGGGCTGAGCTGCACTCGAGCATCCAGGTCAACCCCGGCACGTATCTCGTCGGCGTGGAGGTTTACGACGTCTCCGACGTCTCGGAGTTCAATGCGAGCGGCCCGGTGCTCGTCATGACCAGCGACCCCAACACTCAGGTCGCTGTGATAATCCCGACGACCGCCGAGTCCTCGTCAACCTCAGCCGAGAACTCTGGCGGGTCCCATTCTCAGACGACGACCCAGTCAGTCGGTCACGAGCACAGTGACCAGCACCGTGACGACGATAAACGCAGGGTCGGCAGTCGAGGCGCAGATTAACGACGCCGTGGCCAACCTCACAATCCCAGCCACCGTCCAGATCACGCCCCTCGAGAGTTCTACGACCGTCCTCGACTCTAGGTTCTCGCTCTCGGTGGGGCAGCAGGTCGGCAACGGACTGGTCATCGCGATCTCAGGCGAGAACGTGACAGGCCCGCGCGTCCTTCTCATCAACATAAGCAGGACGGCCCCGCTGGCCCTCTACCCGTCGCTGAACATCACCTTGGATGGCGTCCCTGTCCTCGAGGCGACCTCCACGCTCCAAGTCCTCAATCCCTCGCCCTCCGACCCCGCCAGGTACGTCCTCGTCGCTACCGCCGATTCGATCCAGCTCCTCGTCTCGATACCCCACTTCTCGCTCCACCTCATCCAGATAGCGGGGCAGCTCGTCCAGAACGTCGAGTCTTCACTCGCGCTCGACGCGCCTCTCCTCGTGGGCTCGATCATCGTCGTCACCCTTGCATTCGCCGGAGCGTACGCGGCGAGGAAGAGGTACTTCTCCATCCTGCCCTGATAGAAGAAGAATTTCGAGTTTGGTGGCGAGACAAGAATGCAACAATATCGCAACAGGCTCCGGATAATCTCTGACGTGCTCTCGGTCGCTCTAAACTCCAGCGGCGAAGGCGGGGCCAGCCAATCGGTCCTCATGAGGCGCTCGAACCTCTCCTACCGCGGTCTGGAGCAGCTTCTCTCGCAGCTCCTCTCGGCGGGGCTGCTCCTCGAGAGGAAGGAGGGGAGCGGCGTGAGATACGTTGTCAGCGCCAAGGGCGCGGAGTACCTGACCCACTTCCACCAGTTCGAGACCTTCGCCGAGTCCTACGGGCTGCGCCTCTAGCGCAAGCTCCGTGGAGAGCGTATTTCCAATCCATCACTCTTTTAGAATGGTGAGTGCAAGTTGCAACAATTGAGCGACGAGCAGCTGGATTCCGCCAAGGTCATGCGGATGGTCAATCATCCGGTCCGCATGCGGATCATAGAGCTACTCGCAGCCAAGCCCATGTCGTGGAAGGAGCTCTCCACCGAGGTGGGGGTCAGGACCGGCTCTCTGTATCACCACCTTGACACCCTCGAGAAGATAGTCACGAGGGACGCCGAGCGCAGGTACACGCTCACCCGCCTGGGGCAGGAGATCTTCGTCCAGCTCAACGACGAGAAGAAGACCCCCGCGCAGTCGATGCAGGGCATCGAGAAGGCGATGAAGAAGAAGACGCTCGCCGGCTCGGTCCAGGAGGTATTCGTCCCGAGGAGCCTGATCCTCCCGCTCACTTCGACGAGGTCGAGGGGCATCGCGAGCCTCGTCGGGGATCTCGGCGCTCGCGCTCGGCCTGCTTCTGCTCTCGGGGGACGAGCTAGTCCTCTTCTCCTTCTCGCCTTCGTCGAGCTTGCTCTGGTCGGTCGCGACCTACGCCGTGAGCCTCGCCGCGCTCACCGCCGCCGCCTACGTCGCCCTGGCGGTCGCGTTCAAGGAGCGCGGGGACGTCGTCACCCTCCTGACGTCGACGGCCCTGTCCTTCATCCCGCTCTGCCTCTTCGGCGCGGCGTTACACTTCCTCTACGTGGGCGCCTCTCCCGCGTCCGCCTCTTTCCCGCTCTCGATCTTTGCCGACAGCGCCGCCGTGACGGTGATGTTCGCGTTCTTCCAGGCGTGGGGAGCGGGCGTAATGGGAGCCGGGATGAGCGTCGCGTCAGGCCTCAGGGTCGAGAAGACCCTCGTCGTCAGCCTGGTCGTGCTCTACGCCACGATGCTGATAATCGTCCTTCAGGGAGGACATCTCAGCTAGCCTGTGCGCCCGCCGGCCCCGCCTGACTGCCCCTTCTCCTTCACGGTCTCCCGCGAGTTCCAGAGGAACTGGAAGTAGTCCCGCGCGAAGTTCGCGAGCCCGGGGTGGTCCGCCCATATCGCGAGGGCGGAGCTGGGGCCCTCTCCGCTTCCCCCTCCGCCGAGGAGGAGGACGACATCCTTGGAGTCCGCGATGACTCCTCCCCCGTACATCATCCTCCTGGTGCGCACCTCCGCGCTCCCGGAGAGCGCGGAGAGGGACTCCTCAGGAAGGCCGAGCGAAGTGAGGATGGAAATCTTCACGCCCTTCTCCTTGACGGCCGTGAGGAGCGGGGCGAACTGGTCCGCGTAGGGGGCGATGCCCACGGGGAGCGCGATGAGCAGCTCGTCCCTCGAGTTCACGATCGTGTTCTTCACGCGAGAGAGTATCTCCGACGTCCCCCTCAGGATCCAGATGTCTGGCCTCTCCTGCTCCCCCTTCTTCTCGTAGATGCTGACCAGCTCGGCCAGCGCCACCTTTTCCATCTCCCGGGTCGCAGACTCGTGCTGGGACCTGAGCTCCTCGAGCGCGCTCTCCGGAGGCTTTGCCGTGTAGAGGGTCGGCCTGCTTCGCTGCCTGTCGACCCAGCCCTTCTTGTGGAGGGACTCGAGCGCCTGGTAGACCTTGGAATAGGGGACCCTCGCCGCCTTGCTGACCTCGCTAGGGGTCATCGTCCCGCCCTCCAGGAGAGCGGCATAGCTCCTGATCTCGGTCTTTGTGAGGCCGAGGCCTTCCAGCGCCGTCGCCGCGCGGTCGCTCACGCTCATGGGGAGTGCATCTCGTCATTCAGCCGCCCCGCGCTCCTCTCGAAAAATCTTTGCCCTCGCCTTGCGGTCGACCTGCGGGATCACAGAAACGGGGTGAGGACCACCGCGAGGAAGAAAGCGGCGAGGGGGATCACGACCCAAGACGCGACGACCTCCAGCGAGAGCCTCCGGTTGACTATCGCGATCTTCTTGGTGAAGGCCGCTCCGAACATCCCGCCTATGAGGCACTGGCTCACGGAGACCGGAATCGCGAGCTGAGTCGCGACCCACATGACGAGGATCGTCCCGATGAAAGCCGCGAGCACGCCCTGGGGAGAAAGCGAGAGCAGCCTGTCTCCGACCGTCCCCGCAACGCCTCCCCTCCCGAAGAGCGCCATGGCGACTATCGCCGACGGCCGCGAGGGCGAGGAGGGTCAAGACCGCCTCGGCAGAGGAAGGCTGGCTCCCGGCGAAGGATGTCCCGTAGATCAGCCCTATGTTGTTGGCGCCGAGCACGAATGCCAGCGCCAGAGAGACCAGCCCGACCCCCGCCCTGTTGAAGGCGTCGACGGAAAGCAAGGCTCAGGTTCACGGTAGCCCTCTGGATCACCTTGTAGCTCAGGAAGGTGACGGCCATCGTCGCGATAGGGGCGATCGCCCAGAATACGATTATGGTCGCGATGTCGCCCACCCTGAGGACCGCCGAAGAGGCGAAGGCCGCGCCGGCGAAGGCGCCCACCATCGTGGCGCTGAAGGTCACGGGGATGCGCCCGAGCGTCAGCCCGAACGTGAGGAGCGATCGAGGCCACGAGGGTGGCCAGTACAATCGAGTCAGTCGTTGGAGCTGGCGATTATCCCTCCGAGGCTCTTGGTCATCTTCGACCCCTCGAAGCGCCACGCCCAGGAGCATGCCGACGGAGCAGAGAATCGTGGACTCTCGAGCCGGAGAGGGTCCCCGAGCCCCTCTCGTTGCCTATCAGGATCCCGCTGTTGTTCCAGCCGAAGACGAACGTTAGAACCCCGGCAAGGAGGAGCGGAAGGTATTCATCCATAGCCTTTCGCGACTAGGACCAGCACGACGTCGCTCGCGCGTTCCGCGTTGTCCGCGACGTCGTCTGCGCAGAACACGAAGTCCCTCACCAAGGATCACGGTCACGGGGTCTATCCCTCTTGCGACCTTTCGAAGAGGGCCGCGAGTATGTTCTGCTTGAAGCTGTCCGCCGCCTCCTCGTACTCCTCGACCGCGTGGACGCTCTCGAGGACGGTCTTTCGGTCAATCTCGAACGCCTCGATGAGGCTGTTGCAGCGCGACTACCGCCATGGTCGAGGTTCGCGAGAAACTCCTCATGTCCTCCGAGCGGAGTATCTCCCTAGCCTTCGGGTCCGTCACTCTCGCCAGGGTGATCAGCCGGGCCGCATCCTTTGCCTTGTCGGCGATCTTCCATATCTTGTCGAGCAGGTTGATCATGTCCTCCCTGACGCCGCCGAAGAAGGCGCCCTCCGCGATCTGCGTGCTGAGGTCGCGCTTTGCGTCGGCCGCGTTCGACTCGAGCTCGAAGACCCTGTCCCGCCTCTCCGGCAAGCGGCTGCGTCGCCCTCCGCGACGGCCGCGACGAGGGCTGGAAGCCCCTGCTCGGTCTCCCTCACGATGCGCAGGCAATCCTCCATCCGGTTGACGTATCGTGCCCTCCTTCCTGCTGAAAGTCACGCCGGGGAGGCTAACCAAAGCCGTTCTGCTCGGACCTGGTGCGATACTTAAGCTAGGCAGAGCTGCGAGGATCGGAAGACGGGGAGAAGCTAGCGTCTGATTGCGCTAGGAGCGACCTATGACCGGCTTCAACCCCCCGCTGGAGCTGACCTGGACCTCGACCAAGGGCTTCGCCTCCTTGACGCCCCTAGTCCTCGATATGCTGACGACCGCTCTCTCGATTGCCTTTCTCGTCCTCGCCCTCGACCGTAACCACTGCGTCGAAGGCCCCCAGCACCATGTCCACCTGTGTGACCGAGGGAATATCGCGAATCTCGAAAAGACTTGAGCGGTCCGCATCGCTGTAGACCGTCACCAAGACGAAGGCTCTCTTTTGGATTAATACCACCAAAGTTCTCTTTGTCGGGACCGGTGGCTACACGCTGGGCCCGCCTGCTATTAGAGCTTTGGTGTCAACTTTCTTGCGATTCTTCCCGAATCGGACAACATTCCACCGTAATTTCTCATGAAGCGAGGCGCCATGGCGTGCTTCCTGCGGAGAGACCCCGTGAGGGTGACTTAGCCCGAGCAACCCACCGTGAAGTGAATCATCGCGATGCCTCCCCACTCATCGCCCGCTACCACCGTGTAGAATCCGCACGGGAAGCTCGTGAATGCGCCCCCATTCCAATATCCGTTCACGGATACGGTGGAGTCGACGATTTCGCTCAGGCATGCGCCGCCGGCGGGCTGGCAGCCGCCGAAGATCGTCGCGTTGTCGCTGGAGGGCTGGAACTCGAAGCTCGTGATGCCCGCCAGGACCATCGGGCACGCGACAGCCCCTGGATGGTAGATCTGGAGGGCCTTCGCCGACGAGACGTTCCCGGCCGCGTAGTTCCCTCGCACCACCGCGATTCCGACCGGGTAGTTGAGGGGCCCGCACGGCCCGACCGCGAGGTTTCCAACAGGCCAGTCCGCTGCGGCGGAAACGTTGTTAGGGGTCGCCAGGGTGTTCATCTCTACAACCGTGGCCGCGATCCCTTTCCCCGTCGGGAGGCTGGAGGCGTTCAGGGCCAATGAGAGCTCGAGGCCTTTCTCTGGGGAGTTTACGCTCGTGGTCGAAGCCGTCGCGAGTGGATAGACGTGGATGACGAGGACGAGGTGCTAGACTGTTGGGACACGCCGCCACCATTCTCTATCACGAGGACCGAAGCCACGCCCGCTAGAGCCACGACGACCAGAATCGCCGCCCACGCCGCCGTCCCCAGGGCGCGCCTCGACCTTCGCACCGAATACCTTTCGAGCAATGAACTTCGCTTCCCAAAGGGAGGAGACGCTTATATGATTCTAGTCTTGAGAACGGGATTCCAGTCTCTAGAAAGGGTGCACTTCAGTCTGAGTTCTTCGCCATCCACTTCTTCTCTTCGGCCGTGGGGGTGAGATCGTACCCGACAGACCAGAGAAACATCCTCGCGGTCGACCCCCCAACGTGCTTGAACTTCTCCTGTATGTCTTCCTGAAGCTTCCCCTCGTCCTTCCCGAACGACGCGACGTACGCCTTGAAGGAGCCGAACTCCTTCTTCAGGCTGACGAACTCGCCCGCGTTGTGGATGGTCGCCCTGATCTTCCGCTCGTTTCTCACTATCCCCTCGTCGCCCATCAGGGTCTTCACGTCCTTCTCGGTCAGCTTGGCGACCTTCTTGGGTGAGAACGCGACGAAGGCCTTCCTGAAGTTCGGCCACTTCTTCTCGACCATGCTCCAGCTCAATCCAGCGGTGAAGATGGCTCTGCTCATCCTCTCGAAATACTCTGAGTCGTCCTTTGGCGGAGTGACCTTCCATCCGGGGGGCATGTCCTCTGAGATGAGTGGTCACGAGTATTAAAGCGGCATCGCTCCAAGCCGCTACACCCCAATTGCGACGGCAGAGCGCTAGGCCCACGACTCCAACGAGATGATCCGATCACCGGCGTCATTCTCAAACGTAAGAATCGTATGCCTTCTTAAGTATCGCGAGCCATAATCATTTTCCCTGAAGTCGTAATGCGAGTCGTTTGGTGGGGTTCGTCGTCATCGGTCTCGTATTCATAGCAGCGGGCGCATACACCACGATAACCTCACAGAGCACGATAAACTACTGCCACAGTCTCATCAAGACGCTGGCGTGCGGTCTAAACGGAGCTGGAGGCGCACAGCCCCGGTTCTTCTTGAGCCCTGCTACCACCGTCACCTTGCAACAGGCCGAGCTCGCCTGGGCTGTCGGGCTCGTGGTCGTGGCCTTGGGCCTAGTCAGCACCGCCTACGGAGTCCTTTCGCAATCCAGGCTAGAGAAAATCCCGTTAGCTTCTGCCTGACGGAATGCGCGTCGACTAGACTTGCTCTAGGCTCGATTCTGACTGTCCTCGGCTTCTATCGCCTAAACCCCACGTTGGTGAATTGCCCCGCCAACGGATGCGGTCTATCGTCGTCCGCACTCTGGTGCAATCTATGGGCCATACGAAATCTCGTTGTGGTCCGGCGTAATTCTCCTCATTTCGGGAGTCGCGTTGCTCTTGCTATCAACGTATTTCTTGCCTGCGCCAAGGGGAAGCTCTCGCCGCCTTGGGCACGAAGGGACACTCGCTCGTCAAATGGAACACAACCTCCCGCTTAGTATTTCACCTCTTACCGTAGAAGAAGTTAAAAGGCTTATATGCTCTGTCCGACACCGGCTAGGAACCAATGGCTCAGATCGCAGACATCTCCCTAGACCTCAGGAAGGAGAGCGCGAAGGGAAGCTTCATCAGACAGACGCAGTCGATCTGCCCCGACTGCAACAAGATTCTGCCGGCGATAGTTTTCGAGCGCGATAGACAAGGTCTTCATGACCAAGACGTGCCCAGAGCACGGCGAGACCGAGGAGCTCTATTTCGGCGACTACGAGATGTATCGCCAAGTTCGCGCGCTTCTGGAAGGACGGCAAGGGCACCCACGCGCCGAACGTGCCCATGGACGTCTGCTCGTGCCCCGCCAACTGCGGGTTATGCTCCAACCACCTCTCGCACACCGGGCTCTCCAACATCATCATCACGAACAGGTGCGACCTGACGTGCTGGTACTGCTTCTTCTACGTCAAGAAGGGCCTCGAGGGCGCCTACGTCTACGAGCCCACCATGGACCAGGTCAGGGAGATGGCCAGGACGCTAAAGGCCGAGAGGCCGGTCCCCGGGAACTCGGTCCAGCTCACAGGCGGCGAGCCCACCATCCGGCCCGAGCTGCCCGAGATAATCAGGATGATGCACGAGGAGGGCATCGACCACGTCCAGCTCAACACCAACGGGATCAACCTCGCGCTCGACCCGTCCCTCGCAGGGCGGCTCCACGAGGTCGCCGGAGTCTCGAACCTCTACATGTCGTTCGACGGCACCACGCCCAAGACCAACCCCAAGAACCACTGGGAGGCGCCCTACACGCTCGAGGCGTGCAGGAAGAACAACATCGGCGTCGTCCTCGTCCCGACGGTCATCAAGACGCGTCAACGACCACGAGCTCGGCTCGATAATCGACTTCGGTCACAAGTACCTCGGCACCGTCCACGCGGTGAACTTCCAGCCCGTCTCCCTCACCGGCAGGATGACCAAGAGGGAGAGGGACAAGTACCGCATCACGATACCAGACTGCATCAAGAGGATCGAGGAGCAGACCAACGGCGAGATAACCTCCGACGGCTGGTTCCCGGTCCCGTCGTGCTCGCCGCTGACGAGCTTCATCGAGGCCTTCACCAAGAAGGAGCAGTACGAGCTCTCGATACACTTCGCGTGCGGCGCCGGGCACCTACGTCTTCGAGGACGCAGAGACCAAGAAGCTCGTCCCGCTGACCAACTTCGTCGACATCCAGGGGCTCGTCGAGTACCTCGAGGAGAAGACCGAGGAGATATACTCCGGGCACCAACAGGTACGTCGTCGCCGCGAAGGTCATCACCCAGATATCCCGCTTCGTCAACAAGGAGAAGCAGCCCAAGGGCATGAGCTTCGCGAAGATGATCTCCAACGCGCTGATCAGGCACGACTACTCCGCCATCGGGGACTTCCACACGAAGAGCATGTTCATCGGGATGATGCACTTCCAAGACAAATATAATCAGGACGAGGAGCGCCTCCAGCGCTGCGACATCCACTACCTCACCCCGGACCTCAGGATCATACCCTTCTGCTGCTTCAACGTCATCCCTGAGTGGTACCGCGACAAGATCCAGCAGAAGTACGGCCTGCCCATCGAGGCCTGGGAAGCGAAGAACGGCAAGAAGCTCGAGGACGGGCTCTACCGTGGCACCCTGAGGCAGAGGCGGCCACCACGCGGGCTGCGGCTGCGCGGTCGGCGAGCAGGGCGAGGAAGTCCACATCCAGCCGATTACAGGGACCTAGACTCCTCTTCTCCCCCAGCTCCGCCTTCGACTAGGGTGCGTTTATTTACTCCGCCGGCGTCAATGGCCATTGACTTTGAAGACCAAGGGGCACGATTTCACTGTCGCTATCGAGAAGGGAGAGGATGGCTACTATGTAGCCAGTGTCGTCGAGCTGCCTGGCTGTCATACCCAAGCCAAGACTCTGAAGGAACTCGACAAGAGAGTGAAGGAGGCAATCGAGGTGTACCTCGAGGCCAAGGGCAACGATGCGAGAGTACCTGAGCTCGTGGTGGTCAAGAAGGTCCATGTTTGAGCGGATCGAAAGAGGAAGCAGCTCCATCCGGCGAAGGCAAGAGACGTAATCAAAGCCCTCAGTAGAATCGGATTTTCTGCCAGGCACACGAAGAGTTCGCACGTCTTCCTCAAGCACACGGATGGAAGGACCACCGTGGTCCCAGTCCATCCGCGCGAGGAAATCGACCGCACTCTCCTCCGCAAGATTGCTGCCGACATCAATCTTGAGCCTGAGGAACTGATGTACCTTATCGATGAAAGATAGAATCCGCAACAGGACGAGGAGCGCCTCCAGCGCTGCGACATCCACTACCTGACGCCCGACCTGAGCATCATCCCCTTCTGCTCGTTCAACGTCATCCCAGAGTGGTACAGGGACAAGATCCAGCAAAAGTACGGCCTCCCAATCGAGGCATGGGAAGCCAAGAACGGCAAGAAGCTCGAGGACGGGCTCTACCGTGGCACCTGAGGCGGGGCACCCACCACGCGGGCTGCGGCTGCGCCGTCGGCGAGCAGGGCGAGGAAGTCCACATCAAGCCGATCGGTGGGACACCTAACCAACCTCAATCTTCCCGTCTACTAGGGGTCGATGCCGCTGAACGGTCTATCGACTGACTCCCAACTTCCGAGAGCTACCGTGCCGCGTAACAGGCGGTGCGGTCCAGCCCCTTCATGAGTGATCGGCCTGAAGACTAGTGCGCCAGCCACACGGCTTCTACTCCAAGAATGTCTCGTAGGGAAAGTGCTTCGAAGCCGTCGAACAAGGCGTTCAGCAACACGTTATAGGTAGCTGGGCCAAGGAGCGCGCACCAAGATGCTCGATTAGACCATTGCCGACGACATAGCCGTTGCCGTGCTGGTTTTTGGCGCCACCAGCATGTATCTCTCTTTTGGGCTCAGGAGAATGACAGGCGGGGCGCCGCGAGGTTGGGATGTAATAATACTGGCCTTCTCCGTGCTATTCATCAGGGGAGTCACCGAGTTATATTTCGACATTCAGACCCCCGCCAACACAATCGACATCGAACAAGAGGCGATTTTTCTCCGTCGTCGTGATTCTGTTTGCTATCGGCCAGTCCATGCTAGCTAGAACATTTCGGAAGCAGTTGAATGCTGCTCACGAGAGCGCTGAGTAGCCTTCGAGAAGAACAATTCGAACCACCTCTTCTCCAAGCTCCTTGCCGACGGGACAACTTCGAGCTCGATGTTTCCC
>CAWAOY010000003.1:0-280422 GCA_963783755.1 uncultured archaeon | reverse complement strand
CGTTAGCGCTGTCGCCGCATTGCTATTGGTAACGCTTAGCCAGGAATTCGCAAGAGCGGGAACTCCGGCACCATCATATTTTCGGGCTTCCGGTGCGCTCTTGCGGGCGCTTCGTGATCAAACGAGCCTTACAGGCGTTCTGGCTTTCTACCTGGGCGCTCTTATGTATTACTACATCTTCTTTCAAGCAAGGCTCATTCCGCGGTGGCTGTCGGGCTGGGGAATTGCCGGAGCGGTATTTGGCCTCGCCGCCGGTCTGCTTGTTCTATTTCGTGTCACCGGTTTCATGTCGCCGCTTCAGGTTGTCTTGAACCTTCCGATAGGTGTGAATGAAATGGTATTGGCGGTATGGCTGATAGTTAGGGGATTCACTTCATCCGCGGTCGCTCCCGCGTCTACCAAGCCGACGGCCAAGCTCAGTAACTGGTCCCAGTACGGCAGCCATACGTCGTGACCCGGCGGCGTGTCACCACATCAGCGCGCCGAACCCGCCCACGGATGGGCAGAGCCTAAAGCCCAACGCTTCAGACGCTGAGCGGCCGGGGCCGGGCGCGTCACTTCGGATCGGGTGCTCAGGAGATCGCGCGCTCACCCGCCACGCCCGGTGGGCTCGCCGACGCCGAACCGTCATGCTCGGTCCAGGTGCCACGACCCTCCGGGACGGAGGGCCCTTGGCCGGTGGATGGCGGCGGTGAACACTGAGGTCGGATCGGTGGAAGGAGAGCCTGGTGGCTCGCACGGGATGCCCGCGGGGGCTCAGGAGAACACCATGAAGGCAATCGTCTACGGCAAGTACGGTTCACCTGATGTCCTCGAACTCAGGGATGTCAGCAAGCCTGAGGTTAAGAACGGCGAGTTACTCGTGCGCGTTGGCGCGGCTGCCGTCAATCCAGGTGACTGGTTCTATCTGCGGGGCGAGCCGTACATCATGCGCTTAGCGGTGGGGTTGTTCACTCCAAGGAATGGGGTTCTGGGCCGGGCGGTTGCGGGGCAGGTTCAAGAGGCTGGCAGCAACGTGACGCGGTTCCGCTCAGGCGATGAGGTGTTCGCCGAAATCTCCAAAGGGGGCTTCGCCGAGTATGCGATTGTTTCAGAGGACGCATTGGCGCTGAAGCCGGCGAGCCTGACGTATGAGCAGGCGGCAGCCGTGCCTCTCGTGGGTGTCACCGCTCTCAAGGGTCTTCGTGATCACGGGAAGGTCAAGCCGGGGCAGAGGGTGCTGATCAATGGTGCGTCGGGAGGTGTTGGCACCTTCGCTGTGCAGATTGCCAAAGCATTCGGAGCGGAAGTGACCGGGGTGTGCAGCACCACGAATGCGGACCTGGTCCGGTCGATCGGCGCCGACCATGTCATTGACTACACGCACGAGGACTTCACCCAAGGCGGGCCGCGATACGATCTCATCCTCGACAATGTGGGGAACCATTCGGTGCTGGAGTGCCGACGCGCCCTCACCCCCCACGGGACGCTCCTGCCCAACAGCGGTGCGGGCGGCCGGTGGCTCGACGGCCTGCCCCGCATAGCTGGGGCGTTCGCGTTGTCACCCTTCGTACGCCAGAGGCTCCGGCCGTTCGTTCCGGCGGGCAAGGGCGAGGACCTGGTCGCGCTGACGGAGCTCATCGAGGCCGGCAAGGTCACCCCGGTCATCGACAGAACATACCCGCTGAGCCAGACAGCTGAAGCTCTCGCCTACTACGGGCAGGGACACACTCGGGGCAAAGTCGTCATCACCGTGTAGGCGCAACGGGCATGGACAACGCCATGCCAGGGATCGCCCCAAGACCGGCGCCAGGACTCCCTAATCATGGAGATGGCCTGCGGGCTGATCGGGGCCGAACGGCTCGGGCAAGGGCACCCTGCGCAATATCCTCGCCAGCGCCGGAGAGCTCGGTTGGCCTCGCCCGTGCGGTCGGCGAGGATCTCGTCTTATGCGGACACCAGATCTGGCTGATATGTGCTCCGCGAGCATCTCAGCACCGAGCACAGCGACGCACGCATAGTCGGCGATCTCGCACAGGAGTGGCGTCAGGAGCCGCCTGATAGCAATCGCGTTTCGTAATCGAGTCCAGCCCTGCGCGGCTGGCTGCGAACCGGATAATCCGGTCTGGACTGGAGATGATAGGCCGCGAGGACCGGCTGCTGACTGTCGCGGCGGCCGGGTGACCGGGACGGAGGAAGCCCTGATGGATCCGAGGCGTTCGCCGGCCTGCTGGCGGACCTGACCGCCGAGACCTCGGTCGTCGATGCGATGCTGGCCGGGCTGGCCGGCGCGGACTGGGAGCGGCCGACTCCGGCGGCGGGCTGGGCGATCCGGGACCAGGTCAGCCACCTGGCCTACTTTGACCAGGCCGCCGCGCTCGCCGCGACCCGGCCCGGGGAAGTTCCGCCGCCAGACCGCGCAGCTCGCAGCCCTTGGCCCGGATCTGGCCGACGTGATCGCCGGCCAGCACCGGGGCGATGAACCGGCGGCGCTGCTCAGCTGGTTCCGTACCGCCCGGGCCGCTTTGGTCGCGGTGTTCGCCGGACTGGACCCGGGCACCCGGCGTACCCTGGTACGGGCCGCCGATGAGCATCGCGTCGTCGGCGACGGCCCGGCTGATGGAAACCTGGGCGCACGGCCAGGACATCGCCGACGCCCTCGGCATCGGCCGGGAGCCGGCCATGCGGCTGCGGCACATCGCTCACCTGGGCGTCCGCACGCTCGGCTTCTCGTTCCAGGTGCACGGCCTGCCGGTTCCTGCCGGGCCGGTGCGGGTCGAGCTGACCGCGCCAGACGGCTCGCTCTGGCATTGGGGTCTGGCCGTAGCCGCCGACCAGGTCACCGGCCCGGCGGAGGACTTCTGCCTGGTCGTCACCCAGCGCCGGCACCGCGCCGCCACCCGGCTCCAGGTCACCGGCCCGGTCGCGACCCAGTGGATGTCCCTGGCCCAGGCATTCGCCGGCCCGCCCGGCCCAGGACGGCCACCACAGGCCGACCGCGGCCAGGCATAATCCGCGGATGCACCGGCTACCGCCGCCGGGCGCTCCCGCTTCGGCAGTGCCCGATGGCACCACTCATGCCCCGCCGCGCCCTGACCTCGGCTGCGGGCTGAGGCTCATCGGCCAGGAGCCACCGCGCGCGGCCGAGGGCGAGCACGTGGTGGCGGATCTGGCGACTGGCACCACGGCCAGCCGGTGGCGTCGTACGGCCGGGTTCTCATCTGCCCGGCGAAGCTCTCCCGCAGCTTGAACTTCTGGATCTTGCCCGACGGGTCAGCGGGAAGGCGTCGACGAATTCCCAGTGCAGCGGCGTTTTGCAGGGCGCCAGGTGCTCCCGGCAGTGCGCGCGCAGCTCGTCCTGGGTCGGAGCGGGCTGGCCGGGGACCGGCCGGACATAAGCGGTGACTACCTCGCCCCAGTACGCGTCGGGGATGCCGACGGCGGCGGCCTCGGCGACACCGGGCAGCCGACGCAAGCGACATAATCGGCTCGAACCTGTGCAATGCCCGCGCAGCCGACCCAAGCCCTGGTTACTCAACGTACCTACGTCGGCAAGCAGCGGAGCGCGCATTGCCGCCGATCGGCGCGGCTGACGGATTGCAGGCGACCAGCTTGATGCCGACACAGATCGTGGCGTTATGAGCGAGGACTGTGGTCCGTGGTGGTGAGTATCGATGCCGGGATTCAGCGATCTGCTGGCGGCAGTGTGTGCGGGAATGGCCGGGATGGCATGCCGATGAAGGCCAGGGGCCGCTGCATTTTTGAGGCTCCTGTGATGGCCTGGTGACAGGTCGCGAGGTTATGATCTGCCGGTGAGGTCAGCGATGCGGCCATTGGCTTCGGTGACGCGAGAAAGGCGTTTTCAAGCGGGCTGCCGGTGCCGTGACGATCCGCGGCCAGCGCTGTCGCGGGTCAGCCGTGACAGCTATCGCATCGGGGGTCGGTCGCAGCCATACTGATCTGACCTGGCCAGATACGTGTATGGGTTTTGAGAGGAGACGATCGTGGCGTACGGGATTGTGCATTTCTACCCGGGCGGCACCAAGGAGCAGCACGACGCCTCGATGGCGGCGGTTCATCCCGGTGAGGGACGGTTACCCGACGGCCAGCTTGTCCACGCCGCCGGCGCACCCCGGGCGGATGGACGATCATCGCTATCCACGACTCGCAGCAGAGCTGGGAGCGGTTCCGGGATGAAATCGCCAGGCCCAGGGCCCGGCAAGGGATCGAGAGCGGGCTCCCGACGCCGCCGCAGGAGACGACCTTCGAGGTCCACACGTTCGCGTCCCAGCCACAGCGCTAGCGGACGCGGCCACGGGACCTCCAGTACAGCCTCGGGCCACGGGAGCCAGGCGGGTCTGCGTCCTCGGCACATCCCGGCAGCCTGCGGCCGGCGCAGCAGTGCCCCGCGCTCCAGCGGGCGGCCTGGTCGCAGGAGCCGGCCGAACCGTCCTGGGGCCGCGAGGCTCGGCGGACATCTGGACGAGAACCCGGTGGCGTCGCACCCCAGGCGATGACAGCGCGATGACGTCCGGCAAGCCAGCCGCAGACCACCGGGCAGCGCGGCTGTAGAACAACCGCGGCGGCAGGCCTGGCCGTACGGGCTCATTTCCTAGGCTGGCGATTTTCCGGCCGATCTACCGGGCCCGGGGCCTGCTTTATATTCTGGGCGGTGGCCACGTGCCTGCTCGCCGCGCAGTGGCTGTCCGGAACGCCCTGAAGGCGACGCTGCCCTGCCCGGCAGTCCGCAGCGCCCGGTCCGCGCGGGTTCCCGGCTGCTGTGGTTGCGGCGGCATCGGCAGGCTCGGATACTTGGGACCGGCTTCAGGGAGGTGTGGTGGGCGAAGAGCCGCTGAAGGGCGCGGGCGGTTTCGAGCCCAGGGTCCAGGGTGGGCGGGTACCTGCTGGAGCGGCAGATCGGCCATGGCGGGATGGCTGCCGTGTTCACCGCCCGCGACGAACGGCTCGGCCGGGTGGTCGCGCTGAAGGTCCTGGCGCCGGCGCTGGCGGCGGACGAGGCGTTCCGGCAGCGGTTCATCCGCGAGTCCCGGGCCGCCGCAGCGGTGGACGACCCGCACATCATCCCGCTGTTCGAGGCCGGCCAGGCCGGGGACGTGCTGTTCATCGCGATGCGCTACGTGCCCGGCGGTGACGTGCGTGCGCTGTTGTTCCGCGAGGGGCCGCTGCCGGCGGAGCGGGCGGCGGCGATCATCTCGCCGGTCGCCTCAGCCCTGGACGCGGCGCACGCGGCCGGGCTGGTGCACCGCGACGTCAAGCCGGCGAACATGCTGTTGGACGCCCGGCCGGGGCGGCCCGACCATGTGTACCTGTCCGACTTCGGGCTCACCAAAGAGGCGGCCGGGGTCGCGAGCCTGACCGGGACCGGGCTGTTCCTGGGGACGGTGGACTACGCCGCCCCCGAGCAGATCGACGGCCGCCCGGTGGATGGCCGCGCTGACCAGTACGCGCTGGCTTGCGCGGCCTACGAGATGCTCACCGGCCAGCCGCCGTTTCCCCGGGACCAGGCCATGGCGGTGCTGGCCGCGCACCTGTCCCAGCCGCCGCCGCCGGCCAGCGCCCGCCGCGCCGGACTGCCGGCGTCCCTGGATGCCGTGTTCGCCCGGGCACTGGCCAAATCACCGCAGGACCGCTACGGCAGCTGCGGGGAGTTCAGCGACGCGCTGCGGGAGGCGGCCGGGATCGGCCGCTACGACGCGGCGCCGCCCGCCGGCCACCCGGCCACACAACTGGCCTGGGTCACTCCTCAAGCTGGCGGGAACGCCGCTGACCTGGGAACGAAGGATACCGCGATCTCCGCTCCCAGCCACGCTGGACCGAGTGCCCCGACGTTCCCGTCCGCGCCGCCGCAGCCGCCATGGCCCGGCGCCGGTCCCGGCCGCCGGCCCGCGGCCAGCTGGCCGATCGCCGTGATCGCCGCAGCCGTCGCGCTGGCCGCGGCCGCCGCCGTCGTGTTCATCCTCATGGCGGCGCCCGGGCACAGCCCCGGGGCCGCCACGGCAGGCAGGACACCTGCGAAAACGGTCACCGCCACGCCGACTGGGTCCTGGACCAGCTACCACGACCCCAGCGGCTTCTCGATCAGCCTCCCGGCCGGATCGGCGGTCACCACGCGGTCACCGGGCGAGGTGAAATTCGCCGTCACCCCGGCCGGGTTCGTCGCGGTCGTCGCCTGGTCTCACCACCCGCAACCTGACGCCCTTGCCGACTGGCGGCAGCAGGCCGCGGCAAAGGCCGCCGCTGACCCGAGCTACCAGCAGATCAGGATCCAGCGGGTGACCTACCGCGGCTACAACGCCGCCGACTGGGAGTTCACCAACATCTACCAGGGCGTACTGACCCACGTCATCGACCGGACCTTCATCGTCCAGCCCGGGCACCTCGCCTACGCCCTCGAACTGTACGGACCCGACGCCCAGTGGCCGGCCGTCTACCCAAGCCTGTGGCAGCGCCTCCTGGCCAGCTTCGAACCCGGCAGGTAATCCACCCCTCTCCCCGCGCGCACGCAAGGCGCAGAGCGATCGAGCCAATCTGGAGCGGCGCGGCGACGCGCGCCGCAACCGGCGCTCCGAATACGCGGTGAACGGGCAGGCTCCACACGCTGGCACGTCGTAATCATGGCCGCCGCCTGCGATACCGCGCCGGCGCCGTCGCGGTGGCCTAAGACACCCGTAAACTCATGATCTGCGCGCAAGCGCCTGCGCAGATGACGCGCTGACGCTGCCGACCGCGCCGATTCGGCGCACCGCTCCGGGCCGGAGGCTCAAGGCCATGTCACCGGGCGCAACCATCTCCCGGGCCGGCGATGGCACGCACATCGCCGCCGTTCGGTGCGGTCGCCGACCGCCGGGCAATGATCAGCTGAGGCGCGCAGAACAGGTCGATCTGGCTTGCCGTGATCTCCCGCGAGCGAGTTCCGGGGACTACCGCTCGTGCATGAGCGTGCGTCACTTCGCCCAGATTTGCAGCGCGTGCCAAGGAAGAGCCTTCCGGCTCATTCATGATACGCAGCGACCAACGGCGGTGAGGTCAGCCGCCCTCGCCATCTCCGTCCGCTAGGCGATCCCCATCAGAACATGGCAGTTAAGACGAGGCTTCAGACTGCGTGTCAGCGCTCAGCCCTTTGCGTGCGGGAAGCGGTGCACCTCCTGCGGCCACCCGACAGCGACAGCGATCCTGCCGGCCCAATACCGGGCCGCCTGCTCGTCGGCCACATCGACGACCGTGAAACCGCCGAGGTGCTCCTTGGACTCGACGAACGGCCCGTCGGTGAACAGCGGCGTGCCGCTGCTCGGGTCGACGCTGCACACGACGGTCGACGCGTCCAGACCGCCGTCGCTGAAGACGAAGACACCGGCGGCCGTCATCTCCTCGATCAAAGCCCGGCCGGCCGTGCCCCTCTCGCGCAGCTCCTCCAGCGTGAGGTCGGGCACCCACTCGTCGTTAAAGGCGATCAGGTACAGCGCCATCTCAAGCTCCTCTGCTCGCGGGCAGCCCAGACGACTGCCGCTCACCCTCTCCACGAACGCACTCGTGTCGATCCGACACACCGGCCAAGACATTTCCGAGCTTCCCGCATCGCAGTCGAACGAACCGCATGCGACCGAGCCTGCCGCACGAAACGCACGCGCGCATGCCGCGATCCGAGCGATGCCCGGCCGATCAGGGGAAGGTCCAGCGATCCCTGTGCGTCGGCACGCGGCCGGCGAATGACCGATTCCGATCCAGCCGCCCCGCCGGGATGGCAGCTCTGGCGGACTCCGGCGGTTGCAGGTTGCGCCTCTCCTGCACGCGCGAGAAAGCTTCGGTACGCAACTGGCCTGGGAACGGGCCCGGCCGAGCGCCCCCATCAAACTGGCCACGCCATTGGACGAAGCACTGCCAGACTTCTAGCTCATCCGCCAGCTCATCATCAGGTACCGGCCACACACGGAACTGATCGGGGTAGTCGTCGAGATCGTCGGAGACGGCGCCCGGTGCCTCGTACCTCACTGGAGCTGGAAGCCTGCCGGTGTCGATGACCAGAACCACAAGATCGCCGGCGTCGCTGCAGAGGAATTCGGCCACGGCGCGGAGCTGGTGGCGCAGTGAGCAGTGGATGAAGCCCTGCTCCTCGAGGGTGACGCAAGGGCCGGCATCCTGATATTCTCCCGCTCGCGAGGCTTCCAGCCAGGCCGCGCGGTCGGTGATATGCAGCAGGTCCGCCACGTCGTAACCTTAGCGGCCGAGCTGATGACTGCCATGTGCGCCAGCCGGCGGTGCCGCCGCGGAGACCTGCGGCCTGTGAGGCGCACTGCGGCCAGTCAGCCGCGCGCAAAATGCCAGCCGCCTCCGCAAGGTCGAGCCGCTTCGGAGCGGGCGGAGTCAGGCCAGGGTGGCCCAGAACTCGCGCAGGACGGCCGCCGCCCGGGCAGGATCCTGGAGCATCCACCAGTGGCCCAGCCCGTCGAGGGCCGCCGTCCTGGCGCCGGCCCGTGCGGCGGCCCTGGTCGCCGGGGCCGCGCTCAGGAAGGGATCCTCGCTGGGGATGATCACCAATCCGGGGACCGGGATGGCCGCGAAATCCGGGCCCCACTGCCTTCCGACCTCCACGGCCGAGCGGTAGAGGTCCAGGATGCAATCAGCCATGGCGCGGCTGAGGTGCGCTGCCAGGTCCAGGGCCGGCTCCTCGGGCACCCCGAACATCTGGAAGACACCGGCCCGCTCCTGCGCCGAAGCCGCCAGCTGCTGAGCCCAGAAGTCTTCCCCCGCCTGCGGGGTCTGCCAGATCCTGGCGAAGTCGTGCCACTCGAACTCGACGTCGCCGATGCCCGCGGCGTCAGTGACCCAGGATCGGACCAGCTCAGGCCGGGTCGAGACCACTCGGACCACGAACCCGCCGCCCCAGTCGTGCCCGACCAGATCGACCGTGTCACCCAGGCGCTCGAGCTGTGCCACGAGCCAGCCGGCGTACTCCTCCATCGTCGCTCCGAAACCGGCCGGGCGGCCGCTGCCGAACCCGGGGAGCGACAGCGCCACGGTGTCGGGGCGGTCGAGCGCAGCCAGCAGGCCATGCCAGACGGCGGGGGTCTCGGGCACGCCATGGACGAAGACGGCGGTCATGGCTCCCATACTGTCACGGCGGAAGAGCGGTCCCGCAAGGCAGTTAAAGGTCTCGCAACCCGCGTTTCGCCGCCGGCGCGGATCACCGTATCGCGTGACGATGACTGACGGCCCGAGCCCGCCACGACCGCGGCGACGTCGCGTGGTGGCTCGATACCGGCCAGCCCGGCACCTGTGCCGTCCGCCGGCAATCGCGAGCCACCTGAACCGCGGCCTGCGGGCCGGACGACGCAGGGCACGTCACCCGGACCGGGTCCTGGCCCCGGCCAGACGGAAAAGGGCACGTCATGGCCGGCCTCAGGCGGACCCGCCAGCCGTCACGCTCCGTGGGCCGATCCGGCGCAGTCCGCGAACCGGATCCACCGTTCGGTATGCATTCTCGGGCCTGGGACTCGGCTGGGTGGCGCGCCAGAATAGGCATTCTGCGACAGTGGCCGGCGTGCGCTCCGGGGAAGGAAAGGATGCGCTCACCCGGTTAGACGGCGGGTCCCGCAGGCCGATGTCGATCTGGCGGTGCCAGGGTTCTGGCGGCACCTGGCCGGAATCGGAGCGTCAGGCGGCTGGCGGCAGGCGGGATCTGGCCACCGAGATCGCTGGTGCCGTGCACGGCGGCTCCTCCGCTGCTGTCGAAGGCGCCGCCGTTGCAGTCGTTGTACTCGGTGCCTGCGTCATCGGTGGCGGCAAGCGACCAGGTCCAGGATCTGCGCCTGTGGCGCGCCCGGCCCCGAGCGGGTGTCCATGACCTGCGCCTGCGGCAGCGAGACGTAGGATCTACCCGGCCCCGGGGCCGTGCCGTCCTGGAAGGCGGGCAATTTGGCAAAGTCCGGCATGAGCGCGCCGCCCGGCGCCAGGACCCGCGCCCGCGATCAGGGCGGCCTGTCGAACTCACTGTCCGCCCGCCCCGGACCAGGCGGCACCGGCAAATGTCAACAGCCCGCGGGACCATCGTCCTGGTGGCCCCGACTTCAGCGCCGGATTCCTCCAGGCGACGAGCGGCACTTCACCACCGGGCAACGGGGGCGGCTACAGGCCGGGCATCACCTAATGGATCGGCCAGTAGCATTCAGGCAGGCAGCCAGGCAGCTGCCGCTGGCACCGGCGCTCCCGGATACAGGGTGCTTTCGTGCCTGAAACTGGCGGTCAGCCATTCGCCGTGCAGTTAAGGAGAAAGTCCTCGCGGCCCGCCTTGAGCCAGGGCCATTGGCAGGCCAGGGATGGCGAGGGCAGCCATCCGACGCCGCTGAGGCGAGCCGCTGTGACCACGGGAGCAGGCTAGGCTATTCAGGACACATGCGGAATGGCCAGCGCCCGCGGTGCAGGCTGAAGGAGCGTATCGTGACACAGGATTCACGGGGGGCTGACGAAGGGTAGTGGCATCGGCGAGCATCCCGGCTTTGACACGAGCGTCGCTAACGCGGCCCGCATGTGGAACTACTGGATCGGCGGCAAGGACAACTTCCGCGCCGACCGTGAGGCCGGGGATCAGGTGCTGGAGGCGATGCCCGCGCTGCCGCTCGTCGCCCGGCTGCTGCGGCGCTTCCTGATCACCGCGGTGGACGAGCTGACGGCCGCGGGCGTCCGCCAGTTCCTGGATATCGGAACTGGGCTGCCCACCGCTGACAACACCCATGACGTGGCGCAGCGAGCGGCGCCCGGGTCACGGATCGTCTACGTGGATCATGATCCGGTGGTGATCAGCCATGCCCGGGCACTGCTCACCAGCAGCGCGGAGGGAACGACCGACTACATCCAGGCCGACCTGCGGGACTGGGCGACGATCTCCGGCGGCTCACAGCGGACCCTGGACTTCAGCCGCCCGGTCGCCGTCTTGCTGATCGCGGTGCTGCATTTCATCCTCGACGCCGAGGACCCGCACCGGATCATCTCGGAGATGAAGGCCGACCTCGCACCTGGCAGCTACCTGGTCATCGCGCATGCCGCCAGCGACATCGGGGCCGCGACGGCCGCGGCGATGGCCCGCAGCTATAACGCCACCTCATCGCTGACGATCACGCCTCGGGACCGGGCGACGGTGGCCCGGTTCTTCGATGGCATGGAGATGACCGGCCCGGGCCTGATGCCGCTCGACCAGTGGCGGGGACCCAGCCCGGCCACCACAGCCGGCTCCGGCCTGAGCTGCTACTGCGGTATCGCCACCAAGCCGTAGCCAAGCCGCCGCTTCGCGCTCGCGATGGCGGCAGCCAGCTCGCTGCGCATGGTCACGGCCCAGGCCTGACAGCATCATCTCGGCCTGGTACGCCCACGTAGCGGCCGTCACCGGCGGGTCTGACAGCAGCAAACGTGCGCCCCATGACCGCACCGCAGCACTTCCTGATGTCCCTCGACATCAACCGCAGATTAACGCACGCTGACGGCTCGTTCTGCGCGGACGTTCGGTCTGGGACGAACACGGCGCAGGTTGACCAGATAGGGGTTACTGCGTGCCCGGGAAGGGCCGCGCGGCAAAGGTGGCCGGTCGTTTCCCGACGTTCCGCCCGGCCCTTGCCGTGGCCGGAGCCGGCCGCGCGTGCTGCGGTCTTTGCCGTTGCCCGCCCTGGTCAGGTTCCCGGCGGCGGGCGCCTGGGTCGGTGCGCTGTGGGGTCGCTAGATCCGGCAGCCGGGTGGGATGGCCATCTGTCGCACGTACTCGCGCGCGCCGGGGCCCGGCGCCGCGTAGAAGATCCGGTATCGCGAGATCGCCAGGATCGCGTCGCCGGTGGCTGGCAGCCGGATCACCGCGAGGACGCGGCCGTCGGAGGGGTCGGCGCAGTAGTTCCTGGCCCGCCCGCCGGGCGGATCGGTCACCCAGAGCAGCCCGGCGGCGAGCCGCGCCAGGATCGCGTTCGTGCCTGCCACGCAACCGTTCGTGCGAGCGCCCTCCCGGCAGGTGCTCGCCGGCCGGAGCGTGGTGGCGTCGAGCCGCTGCACGAAGCCCATCATCCCGGCGGACTCCGACAGCCAGATGGCGGAACGGTCCGGCCCGGCGACCGCCGGCGCGGCCACGCCGGTCATCGGGTGCGATGCCAGGATCGCGCCGGTGGCCGGGTCTCGCCGCTGCACCGAGCCGCGGCCCGAGCTTCCGGCCTCCCCAACGGCCAGGACGGTGCCCGCCGCGTTGGCCGACAGGTCCGAGCTGGCCGCTCCCGGCAAGGCGATGGACCGATCGACGCGACCGTCAGGCAGCGACAGGCGCAGCAGCCGGTTCCCGCCGCCGCCCACAGCCCGCCACCGGCGGCGGCGAGCACCAGCGCCCCCCAGTGCTGCCCCAGCCCGCTGATCTGCCATCGCCCGGTCACCTTCAGCGTGCCGGGCGTAAGCCGCGCCAGCCCGTCGGAGTACGCGGCCCACAACGCTCCGCTGGCCTCGACGGCCTGCTCGAACACGCCGGTGAGCTGCATACTCGCCTCGACGGCGCCGGTCACCGGATTCACCCTGGCTAGCTCCCAGCGTGGCGACGGCTTCCCCAGCGGCGACACCTGCCAGGCAAGGTAAAGACCGTTCCCGGTGAATACAACCTGCGGATACAGCAGTGCCCGGGTGAACACGCCAGCGGCCGGCCGCAGCGCCCCCGCCTGCGATCGCTGAGCGGAAGGTATCCGCGTGCCAGGCACCGGGCCCGCCGGCCCGGGCGCTGACAGCGCACCGTGGTTCGCGGCACGGCCACCGCATGCAGCGAGCAGGACCATGGCGAACGCCGCGCCGCATAGCCCGCACCGCGCAACGCCCTGCACGATGTGCCGTGAGCACCTCACGCCCTTGTGACGCCGAACAATCGCGGCGGGTTGCGGCCCGCTGCCGGCGCACGCGATCCTCACCCAACGACAACCGGCACCTCACATCGGCGGTCTCAACCGGCACGGCGCCATCGAACAGGTCAGCCGCGGTGCAAGCAGCCACCCGCGTGCGCCAGCGCGATAGCAGTCATCTGCCCGCCGGCGGCCCGGCAGCGCAATCGCGCCCGGCGATACGGCCAGCCGGCCCTGACCAGTCACCGAGCGTGGCAGGCCGCAATGGCGGCACTGCCGCCCGATCCGCCTGTACTCGCAAAGGTCGCGACCGGCTGGCGGCTGTCGCCGCACATATCAGGCAAGTCTGTTGTGCTGTAGGCCTGTTATCGGCTGATCGGCATGTGCTGGTCTTCGTGCCTTCCGAAGCTGCGAGGGTAAGGTCAACTGGACTCAGTTTGTAGTACGGCCGCGGTGAGCCACGCGAGGTCAGCGCGAACACCGGCTTGCGACTCCGGGCAACGCCGGTTAGGCGCCCCCAAAGATGCCGGTTCCCGGCGAGGAGGCATTCGACATGAGGGTGTGTGTGCCGATCACCGCCGACGGCCAGGTCGACCCGCGCTGGGGACGAGCTGATCGCGTCGCGGTCGCCGACGTGGCCGACGGCGAGATCCACGAGTGGCAGGAGTTCACCGTAGCCTGGGGAACGCTGCACGACGAGGGGACCGAGGGTGGCCATCACGCCCGGGTGGCACGGTTCCTCCGGGACAACCAGGTGAAGGCGATCGCTGTCCACCACGTGGGTCCCGGCATGCAGCGCATGCTCGGCTCGATGGCGATACGGGTCGTCACCGGTCTTGGCGGGGACGCCCGTAGCGCGGCACGCGCGGCCGGGTGACCGCCAGGTCGGCTCGGCCCTGCCCGCAGGGCCACGCGATCGCGGTGACAGCACCTGCCCGCATCTAGCCGCGATGACGGTCGTTCGCCAGCTGGTCACCGAGCGTCGTCGAGCCTGCGGTGGGTAAGCACGCGGAACCGCCTGACGCGGCAGACCAGTCGGAGGCGGTCGATATTCGGTGCGTTGATCTGTTCGCGGCTGCCACGACCTGCACATGAGGGCGAACCTCGTGGCACCCGCCCGGACGCGTGTTCTGGGATACCGGATGTTGTTCAAGCCTCCTCGTGGTGATGGGTGGTGACAACCCGGGGGCTGCCACCGAGGAGGCCCTTTCCGCGGGATTCAGCTGGCGCAGAGCCGTCAGTCCACGAGGAGCATGTCGGGGTGAAGATTGAGCGCCGAAGCGGGTTGATGCGCGAGCCAGCGGTGGATGACCCCGGCGGGTGATAGGAAGTCGGGGTGCTCGTCCTTCGCCGCTCGCCCGCCGAGCTAGACACACTCCTGGGTTTGGCAATCCGGGAGGGTCCCTCTTACGCGGAGGTCGGTTCCACCGGAAGCGCCGTCCTGCCACCTGGATACCGCCATGATCGCTATCACCGCCGGATCGGCGATGCGCAGGTCTTTGATCGCGCAGCTACCGCGCTCCGCCATTGGGCCGCTCACGAGGGCGCCAGCGTCCACATCTTCCCGCACGACCATCCTGTTTCCCTGGGCGCAACGATCCTCGCGGTCATCTCGCTTGGGCCCGCGCAGATGGTTGCGCCATGTCGGATCGTCCGCGTCATCGACGAGTCCGACAGGGCTGGCTTCGCCTGCGGCACATTGCCGGGTCACCCAGAGTGTGGCGAAGAAGCCTTTGTCGTCGAGCGCCGCACCGACGGGACGTTCTTCAGCATCACCGCTTTTTCGAGGCCTGCCGATCCGCTGGCCCGGCTCGCCGGACCGGTCGGCAGAGCCATCCAGCTAGCCGTCAACCGCAGGTTCGTGAACGCGCTGGCACGCTACGCGCAGTCCAGCGTGTAACGGCGAGTTCTGAACACTATGGTTGCGGAGAGGTACTCCTCTGGAAGTGATCCCGCGGGACCCCGTTGCCTTCCTGAGCGCTGCTCACGCTCGACCGGGCGCTTCGCCGGGCTCTCCGCGTGCGCCGCGTCCTTCCGGACAACGAGGGCCGACGGCGCGGCGAGCCGAGTTCTGCTGTTCAGCGGACGCGCCCGGGGCCTGCGGCGAGCAGGTCGCCGCGTCCTGCGAGCGGCGGCTGTCCGGCCGCTGCGGAATCGGTGCCGCGCTCGTCGATCGCCTCGAGGCGCACCAACGGAAAGCACCGGCTCGTGCGAGAGAGATAGAGCCGGACGTGGGGAAAGGCCCGTGACACCGCCGCGAAGGCCCGCTCGCGCTCGTCGCCCTCGAGGACCACGGGGAGGACCGGCTGACGGCTCCCGTGCCGCTCGATCTCGACCGGCCCGCCGGCCCGCAGGTTCACGAACCAGGCGGGGACCCGGTCGCAGCCGCCGTTGGCGCCGCAGATGACCGGCGTCTTGTCGAGCTCCACGTAGGCGACGAGAACCTCTCGCACCTGGCCGCTGCGCCGCCCGCGGGTGCGCAGCAAGAGCACATCGTCCACCCCGAGTGCCTTGACGCCGAGGCTCATGCCGAGGTGACGGTAGGCGACCACGTCGAAGTGGGTCCACCAGCGCGCCGTCATCTGGTCGAGCGCCGAGCGCCGCGGCCCCCGGGGTGCGAGCGGCCGGTAAAGCCGGACATAGGCACTGGCGAGATGGCGCCGGTAACCGGGACTTCCCGTCATGGGAACCCCCCTTCATGCCCTCACCAGGGCACAGTGATCTACTCGACGAACACTCTGGGTGCCGCCTCGGCCGAGGTCCGCCGGGCGAGTTCCCGGCCGAATGCCGCCGGGCCGAACGCCCCCGCCTTTCCGCCGAGCTCTCGTGGCCCGAAGGCAGCCTGGGCGACGACGACCGCGCCCTTTGCCTCAATGGCCTGGCGCATCGCGGGCAGCGCGCCTTTCGGGGCGACGGCGAAGGTGCAGAACACCCCGGCGGGCTTGCCCCCGAGCCGGGGCAGGCCAGCCAGCCAGGTCCGCATCGCCTTGGCTGGACGGACCCCTGTGACCACGAAGCCCTCGACCCAGCCGCCGACTACCACGAAATCGGCAGCGGCAAGTTCGGCGAGACCGACCTTGGTGATCGGCAGCACCCGGACCTGGTCTCCTTGTGCCGAGAAGCCGCCCGCGATCGCCTCGGCGGCCCGCGCGGTCGTGCCGCCGCCACTGGCGTAACAGACGAGCACGCGCCGTTGTTCGTTCGGCCGCACATCGTCGGGGCGGACCGGTCGTGCCGGTCGGGCATCGAGAACCGCGTCCGCGGCGCGCCTGCCCTGGGCCATCGCCTCGACGACGGTGGCCGGCCCGATCAGCGCGTCGCCGATGACCCACAGACGCTCGGTGACCGGGAAGGCGGCGCTCCAGAGCCCAGTCTCGCGCCCCAGGGCCAGCGTGCCGACCGGGTTGTGGTCAGCGAAGGCCGAAGCCGTGCAACTGAGGATGCCGCTCGCGCTCCAGCGCCGGTCGGCCACGCCGGCCGCCTCCCGGCGCACGGGCGTGCCGGGGAGGGAGCTGGCGAATGCCGGGTCAGCCCTGTAGCCCATCGCCATGACGACGAGGTCGACGCTGAGGATCTCGGGATCTCCGGTGACAACCGCGGGGCGCCGGTCGGTCCGGCCCTGGGTCGTGCGGGCAAGCTCAGCGTGGTTGACCCGCCCGGCCTCCCCGCGCAGCGCCGTCAGGGTGCGCAAGAAGCGGACGTCGACCCCCTCGTTGCGCGCCTCATCGAGCTCGTCGGGACGCGTGAGGGCGAAGCGCTCGTCGAGCCAGTCGACGCACGTGGCGGCGAGCCCGAGGCGTCGTGCCGTTCGGGCCACGTCCATCGCGGTATTGCCGGCACCGAGCACGAGCACCTTAGGCAGCCGCCGGTCCCGTTCAGTGTCCTCGCTCGCCAGCCCGAGCGTGGCGCAGAAGCCGCGCGGATCGCCTCCCTCCTCAAGGGCCGCCTTCGCGCCTTGCAGGAACGTCGTGGCGTCCGTGACGCCGTCGAGCTCGGCACCGGGCACCGAGAGACGCAACGGCACGGACGCGCCGTGGGCCGCGATGACGGCGTCGTGGGTGCCAAGGAGCCGGTCGAGGTCCTCGGGGTGGATCTCAGTGCCACATTGCAGGTCAGCGCCGGCTGCGACGAGCTGGCGCCATGGCCGGGCGGCAACTGCCTCAGGGAGGGTGAAGCCGGGGATCCCCCAGTTACACAGGCCCCCTGGGGCGGTGTCCTTCTCGTAGACGGTGACCGTGGCACCTGCCTCGATGAGCTCCCAGGCGGCGCCTGCCGCGGCAGGACCGGAACCGATGATCCCCACCGACAGCTCGCCGGTCACCGGAGCCAGAGCGGGTGGCGGTACCGGGAGGGCGTCGGTGACGAAGCGCTCGAGCCGGCCGATGGCGACCGGGGTGCCGCCGGCGAGGGACCAGCTGCACGCTCCCTCGCACTGGGCTGCCTGGTTGCACACCCGGGAGCAGATGTCGGGCAGCACTGAGGTGCGCCGCAGGATCTCGTGCGCGCCCTCCACGTCGCGGTCGCGGACTGCGGCGATGAAGCCCGGGATGTCGTTGTGCGCCGGGCAGCCCCGCACGCAGGTCGGGTCGGGGCATTGCAGGCAGCGGTCGGCCTCGGCGAGCGCCTCTTCCCAGCCTGGCAAAGCCGGAGCGGATCTCGCCGATGTCCCCGAGGAGGTGCTGTGGATGGGTCGGCGCGGGCTCGACGCGGGGGGTGACGAGCAGCGGCCCCTCGACGACTATGGCGGAGAACGGGCAGGTCCGCACGCACTGGCGGCATCCGACGCAGAGCTCGCCGTCGGCGAGCGCCACCCAGCGCTGCGGGTCCATCGACAGGGCCCCGGTCGGGCAGCGGATGACACACTCCTGACACCCCGCGCAACGGTCGGTGAGGACTCGCACATCGAGCCGGCCGCTACCGGCGGGAACCTCGTTCGTCACTGTCAGAGTCACGGTGCCTCCTCCGTGCTGAGTCGGACCGGGCGTCTGGGTGCTGCGCAGATCGCCATCGCCGGTCAGTCCGCTGCCTGCATCGCCACGTAGAACACCGCCGCGGCCACTCCGCAGACGGCCACCAGCCCGAGGGTGCTGACCCGCACGGCGAGGGTGCTGCGACTCAGCGGCACCAGCTCGCGGTTCGCGATCCGCCACGTCGCCCACAGCGCGCCGAGCGTGCCGAGCGCCATCACCGCCACCTGGACGGCGACGATGCGCGGGTCGGCGAGGATCCGGGTGCTGTAGAGCGACGAGCGGACACCAGAGAAGCCGAACAGGTGCCCGACGGCGGGCACGACCCGCGGCGAGTGCTGGAAGAACTTCGGCAGCTGGCGGGCGAAATAGTCCGCCCCGACGACCGGGATGAGCCCGTACGCGATGGGGATGAAGAAGGCGCGGAACCGGGAACTCTTGTCGGCGAAGCCGCCCGGGCGGGCGAGGTCGACGTCGCGCCGGGCAAGGATGGCTCCGATGCCCCACGCCGCCCCGGCGGTGGCAAGGGCCAGGAGGCCGATGATACCGAGGTAGCCGACCGGGTTCGGGTAGTGGGGGAAGTGGAGCTGGCTGTTCAGCCAGTTCTCGAAGCTGCCATAGACGTTGGTGGCGTTGACCTGCTGGTAGAGGACGAGTCCCCACAGGAGCGCGATCGCCCACGCCACGTCGGCACGCCGGCGCCGGGGTGCGACGACGGACGTGAGCGGCTTTTGCAGGAACAGCCCGACGTTGTCCTCCGGGCAGGACTTGTAGCACTCGCTGCACAGCCCGCAGTACAGGTTGGAGTCCGCGCTCCCCGGCCACGTGTACCAGGGGCACCCGAAGCCCTCCGTCCCACCGCGCATGCAGTCCTTCGTCGTGCAGCTGAGGCAGACCTCGCGGTCACGGGTGCGGAACCCGGCGACCGAGCCCATCGACCCGACGGTGCCGATGAGCGAGGTGAGCGGGCAGATGTAGCGGCAGAAGGTACGCCGCTCGAAGACCAGGAAGAAGATGAGCGCCGAGCCGACGATGCCGATCACCATGAAGCTCGTCGCCGCCGGGTTGCCCGGCCCCGCGATATTGAAGTACTCCTCGATCCAGGTGAGGAGGAGGAAGGTCACGACCGGGAGCACGAAGCCGAGGCGGGCGAGGGGTTCGGGGAACTTGCGGCCAAGGCCGAAGGTCTTCTGCGTGCGCCGCCAGAACGTTCGGCGCTGCACCCACTCGGCGAAGCCGCCGAACGGGCACATCGCGCACCACGCCCGGCCCACCACGACCATCATCACGAACACGAGGCAGAACCAGACGTACCAGGTGATCGCCGTGGCGAAGTTGAGGCCCGGGACCGCCGTGCCGAGCAGCCCGACAACAATCACGGTCCAGAAGATGATCTGATTCGGCACGATCAGGAGGAACTGGAACTTCCGGTTGCGCACCAGCCGGGCGATCCGGGGATTACGGAGAAGGTCGAGGCCCGGCGAGGGGTCCGAGGGGCCGAAACGCTCGGCCAGACCAGCGCGCTCCGGCGGGCGCAGCCGCAGCGCGATGGGCACCGGATCGGCGATGCGAGCTGCTCGGCCTTGCGTCTCGAGCGCCATGCCCACCTCCGTAAGTGTAGCTACTGACTACACGTAAGAGCGTAGAACTACGCGTTAATCACGGTACTACTACTGGACCTGATGTCAAGTCCCCCGCTATACTTAAAAGCGTGAACCTGACACTCTCGAAGCGGGGCGACTACGTCGTGCGCTCAGCGATCTGCCTCGCCTGCGCGTACGGGTCGGGTACGCCGAAGAAGCGGCACCAGGTCTCCGCCGAGATGGGCGTACCCCGGACCTTCGTCTCCCAGATCCTCGGCGACCTGGTCCACGCCGGCCTGGCCGTCTCCTCGTTCGGCAAGGACGGCGGCTACCGCCTCGCCCGCCCGCCGGCCGAGATCAGCCTCCTCGAGGTCGTCGAGGCCGGCGAAGGCCCGCTCGCCCCCGCGAGGTGCGCCCTCGGGGACGGGCCATGCCACTGGGAGGCGGTCTGTCCGCTCCACGAGAGCTGGGGCGCAGCGAGCGCCGCTCTCCGAGGCGAACTCGCCGCGACGAGCCTCGCCGACGTCGCCGAGCGATCCCGTGCGATCGAGACCGGGACCTACCCCGTCCCCGCCGACGCCCACCGCCGGGCGGCACTCACGGTGGCCGTGGCCGACTCGGTCCAGGTCGAGCTCGCTGCCCCGGCGGTGGCGGCGAGGCTGCGAGCGGGCGGGTCATGGCTCGAATCTCACGTAGCGGCGGCGTCGGCCGACGGGGAGGCCACCCGCATGCGGGTCGGGCCAGGGGGGCCAGCCTGGCTCGGAAAGATCGTCGCCGTGCACGTCGGTCAGCCGGAAGGGACCGACGAGGCGCTCGTCATCCCCCTCACCTGGGAGGCGACCGGGCCAACCGGGCTGTTCCCGCGCCTCGAGGCCGAGCTGCGCCTTTCCCCGCTAGACCCCGAACGGGCCGAGCTGGCCCTCTCGGGCCGCTACCGGCCCCCGCTCGGCCGCGCCGGGCATGTCCTCGACGAGACGCTGCTCACCCATGTCGCCGGCGCGACGGTGCGCTCGTTCCTTCGCCGGGTCGCCCGTACCCTCGAGGAGGTGCCGGCAGCGCGCCAGCCCGCCTTGCGGGCCGCGCAGGCTGGATCAGCACGGGCCGGGCCGGCGGCCTTCGATGGCCAAGTCGTCGGTGAGAAGTGATGCTCGGAGACCTGCCGCCTCGCTCCTGCCCGCAGCGCTCAGTGGTGCCGCGCCAGCCGCGGTCTGCGGGGCTCAGCCAGCCTTTCGGGCATCGGCCACCCGAGGATCTCGGCGAGGACCTGGTCGAGCTCGTCGGCCGGCCGGTCGCGCCGGAGGGTGCCGAGCAGCGTCGAGGCCGCGACAGCGACGCTCACGAGCACGTAGACGGCGATCGTGCCGAAGGAGGCCACTACCAGCACGCCGAGCAATACGCGGAGCATCTCGACCATGGTTTCATCGTGAACCCCGTGGTCGGGAGATGGAACGTGGAGACTACGGGTCGATGGCCCGAGATCCTTCAGGGGCTCTCCGCAGTTCCACGTGGTGCGCCCGTGGTTCCACGCTGGCGGCCGGCCGGGCCAAGAGGCAAACGGGGGGTCGCATGAGCGAGCGAGCGCCGGCCGAGCAGGTCCGGTCAGTGTCCCCGGAGGAGGCCCCGGTCAGCAGAACGGACCGGCCGGCAGCGGTACCGATCCGCGTCGTAATCGTGGACGATCACGCGCTGCTGCGCGAGGGCACGATCCAGCTCTTTGAGCTGCAGGCTGAGGTCGAGGTGGTCGGCCAGGCCGGCTCCGGTGAGGAAGGCCTCGAACTCCTCGGGCGGCTCCGTCCTGACGTGGCGCTCATCGACGTCCACCTCCCCGGAATGAGCGGGCTTGCGCTCGCACGGGCTGCAGCGGCGTCACTTCCCGGGGTGCGGGTCCTCATGGTGAGCGCTTACGACGACTACGCGTACGTGGCCGAGGCGCTCGAGATCGGGGTAGGCGGCTACCTGCTGAAGACCGCCACCGCAAGAGAGCTTGTCGACGCGGTGCGGGCCGTGGCCGATGGGGTATTCGTGCTGGACCAGGCACTCTCTAGCCGGCTCACCCGGCGGCGGCGCAGCGGCCCGCTGGCCGCCGGCACGCTCACCCGGCGGGAGAGCGAAGTGCTCGGCGTGCTCGCCCGTGGCCGGTCGAACCAGCAGATCGCCGCCGAGCTCGGGCTCGGCCAGCGCACGGTCGAGGGTCACGTCTCAAGCGTGCTCGGCAAGCTCGGCGTCGCATCGAGGGCCGAAGCGGTGGCCTACGCGCTCGGCCACCGCCTTGTCGTCCCGCAGGACCATGGCGACTCGCGCGACAGCGGCTGAGTTCGCCGCTGTCGCGCGCAGGGCCGCGCACCCGCCGGTGCGCGAGGGGCGCTTCTGGATCATCCAGGCGATGGTGCTGCTCATCGCCGGCGTTCACTTGCTCGCCGACTTGCACGTCACGTCGGAGGCCGGAGCGTTCCCGGCCGGTCTCCCCGTCGCTTTGCTGATCCTCCCCGTCGGTTACGCGGCGCTCCGTTACGGGCTGACTGGCTCAGCAGCCACGGGCATCTGGGCGACGCTGGCGTGGCTTCCCGACCTGCTGTTGCCCCACGACCAGGGACACGCCGGCGCCGACCTCGTGAACCTGGCGCTCGTCGTCTTCGTCGCGTTCTTCTTCGGCCAGCACATCGAGGCCGAGCGCCTCGCGCATGCCCGCGTCGAACGGGCCACCGCCGAGCGCCTCGCCGCCGAGGCCGGCTACCGCCAGCTCTTCGAGACCAACCAGTCCCCGATCCTCGTCCTTGACGACCACGGCAGAGCTTGCGACGCCAACCCCGCAGCGAGAGCGCTGCTCGGCGTGGACGTGGTCGGGCGCTCGAGCAAGGAGATCTTCGACGGGGACGCCACCCTCGACGAGCAGGCCGGGCGGGTGCTCTGCCTGCCTGACGGCCGGGACTACCGGCTCGGCCTCGTGTCCCTGCCTGCCGGCACGGGCGACCCGTCCACCCAGGTGATCTTCGAGGACGTCACCGAGGAGCGCAGCGAGGGCCGCCGCGCTACGCGCTACGCCGAGCTCGTGGTCGAGGCCGAAGAGGACCAGCGTCGGCGGCTGTCGCGTGAGCTGCACGACGAGCCGCTCCAGCTCTTCTTGCACCTGGCCCGCCGCCTCGAGGGCCTCGGGGGGACCCCGGGCCTCCCGAGCACCGTGGCCGCCAGCCTCGGGGAGGCCCGCAGGCAGGCGCTCGGCGCAGCAGCGCGCCTGCGCACCCTCGCCCGGGATCTGCGCCCCCCTGCCCTCGACGAGCTCGGGCTCGCCGCCGCACTCTCGAGCCTCCTCACCGACGTCGAGGACGAGGCCGACCTCGACGCTACGTTCAAGGTCACTGGCACCGAGGCTCGCCTTGCACCCGAGATCGAGCTCGGTGTCTTTCGCATCGTCCAGGAGGCGGTGCGCAATACGCTGCGCCATGCTGGGGCTAGCCAGCTCCAGGTGACCGTTGGATTCCAGACTGACGAACTAGCGCTCAGCGTGTCCGACGACGGGCGGGGCTTTGTCCCCGAAGGTCCCGGAAAGCAGGACTCGGCACATCTCGGTCTGCTCGGCATGCACGAGCGGACGAGACTCCTCGGGGGCCGCCTCAAAGTGCACTCGGTCCCCGGGGAGGGCACGGTCGTCGAAGCGACCATCCCGCTCAGCACGCCCCGGCCCGAGCGTGGCGCAGTCTCCCCCTGACCCACGCCGCGCGGGACCGCCGTCCCGCGAGAGGGGCCCGGTACCGGCGGTCACGGGGCACTCCGCCCTGTCGCGGGCAGAGGGCGATACCTGCCTTGACGCGATAGACCCAGACGAAAGAGGAGGAACGCTGGCAAAGAACCACGACCGCTCACTGGATAGTCGCCGCCGACGCCGGGACCGAGCAGGAATCGGAAACCGATCAGCACCCAGTACGCGGGCGGCAGCGCTGAGCCCGGCCATCGGGTGGTACCCGATGACGGCCACACCAGACCGCCCGCATGCGGCCAGGCTGTCACCGAGCGCAGCTGCCCCGAGCCCGCGCAGGCCCGCCTCAAGGCCTCGGATCCGTCGCTATCTCAAGTGCGTTCTTGGGTGTCTACGGCGTAGCTGACGTCACCTTCGAGCTCCATCGCAGACCCGTTACCTGAAGTGGACCCGGCCATCATCGGCTCGCACGGGGAAACGAGGATTGTGCCGTCCCCATCTCTGGACGACCGGCACACACCAGAACGTTGCCGCACAGATCTGGCTGATCGGGGCGTCAGCGCCTGCGCTGAGCTCGTCTTCGCTCCGAGCACAAAATCGGCGTTCTGGCGCTAAATGAGCGCTCAGCGCACCACTGGCGTCCTTACTCTGCGTAGCACGCGCTCATACGCCTGATGGCCGTTTCGGCACGGTCGCGATGACCGTCGGCAGCTCGGTCGCGGCGCTGAGCAATCGGGAATCGAAGCCACGGCCACAGGCCCCGCGATCGCCGGTGTGCCGGAGCTATGGACCAGGTCCGGTCGCTGCTCCCGCCTGCCGGCCGGTGCCCTGATCTGCTCTGGATCAGCGGCCTGACGGTAACCAGTTTGGTAACCAGCCAGCGGCATGGACCCGCTGGCCTGCGGCGATCGGGAATCTGGATCGTGACCTCTTGCGGCCGGCGCAAGCACCGGTTCCGGGGATCCTCGCAGGCCCCATGGGTGCGGAAATGACGGAATCCCGGGATCTGGGCACTGGTCGTCATCGTGCTGCGCATGCCTCTTCGGGAGCACCGGCAGTGCTGCACATATGGCCGCTGACCTGCGGAAATAGCCTACAGTGGAGCTACGGAGATTCGAACTCCGGACCTCTTGCATGCCATGGACCCGGAATCAGTTCATAACAGTTCACCAGCGTTCACCACAGACACCGCTGGCCTGCGGTTTCGTCCGCTGAGAACCGCAGGCGTTCATTACCGTTCACGGCGGATGGTAACCAGTTTGGTAACCAGCCACCGCGGCACCGCCAGGATAGCAGGCGCGACCCAGGCGGGATCCCGGCTGCCTTCCGGGCTGATCGGCACATGCGTCCAGGCTGCGCACCGGCCTTCGCCCGGTCAGCGTGCCAGTTCCCTGTCCCGAGCCGGCGAACCCGCCCGGCCTGACCCGGGCGCAGGCGAACCAGGACTCCACGCGAACCGGGAACGGCGCCTGGTAACCCGGCAGTGCACGCCGGCACCGGCGTACCGCACAGCCAGCGCACACCCCGGCACCGGGCTGAATCCGGGCGCACCATCGGCCCCGGCCAGGCGCCTGCTATCCGGCGCCGCCACCAGCCGCCTCAGGACGCGGACCATCCCGCGGCCGTGCACAGCGCCCCGGCCGGCTGACGCAGGGAAGGCGAGCCGGTGACCGCCGCCACCCAGACTCCCGGAACAGGCGCCCAGCACGCCGAACTGCACCGGACCACCGGGCAGGAGCCCGTCCGACTCGTCCGGCCAGCCGGAAGCCAGGCCGCCGGCGCGGAGCAGACGCCGCTTGCCTCCGAGCCCGCGGGCGTCACCCGGACCAGGGCAAGAGGTCGGGACCACTCCCCCGCCAGCCCGGCCATGCGGCCCTGGCCGCTGCTGATCCTCGCCCTGCCCGCCGCCATCGCGGTCTGGTCCGGCTGGGTCGGCATCGGGCAGCTGACCGGATTCGGCCAGGTCCGCCCGCTGCCCGGGATCTGGAACTCCCTGCACCTGAACACCGCCATCACCCTGCCGGTCGGCGTCGAAGCCTACGCCGCCTACGCCCTGCGCGCCTGGCTCACCGCCAGCACCGCGGTATCGGACCGGACCCGCCGGTTCGCCCGCCGGTCCGCCACCGGATCACTGCTGCTCGGCATGGCCGGGCAGGCCGCCTACCACCTCCTGGCCCAGAACCACATCACCCGCGCCCCCTGGGCCGTCACCACCGCCGTGTCCTGCCTGCCCGTCCTGATCCTGGGCATGGGCGCCGCGCTCGCCCACCTCCTGCACGCCGACACGCACACCACCACCCCGGCGGACCACACCGGACCCGGCGTCCCCGGCCCGGCCCCGGACCACGCGAACCGCCGCCCGGACCACGCCCGGCCCCCGGCCCTGGCCAGCCGGCTGGCCGAGGCCCAGACCGCCGCCGCAGAGCTGGCCGCCGCCGGGCAGCACGTGTCCCGGCGCGCCCTGCGCACTGCTGGCCTGCACGGCTCCAACGCCGACCTGGGCGCCCCGTCCCGCATGATCACCTCCCGGCCCGGCGACGGCACCAGCCCGGCCCGGCCCGGCCCGGCCAGACGGGCATAGCACCAGCCCGCCCCAGCTCACCGGACGGCTACCGCAGAGCCGGTGACCGGCTGCCAAGCAGACGGGAACGCGAACGGGAGACCGCGGCACCGGGCCATCAGCTGGCCACGCCGCGCCGACCGGCGACCCCGCCCGCCGCGACGGGCGGGACCGGACACTGGCCGCAGCGAGCAGCTCCGGCAGCCAGACGACGAAGCGGCCGCCGATCACCCGCTGACCCTGCCACGGCACCGGAACCTGGCCACACGGCGCACTCGGCAGCACCCGCAGCTCAGCCGCGCCGGCCAGCCCAGCTCCCCGAGCTGCCGCATCCCTGGTGACCGCTCGTCGTCCCCGGCTAGGCTTGGCCAGTGCCAGGCGAGCGGATCGAGCAGCGGCCCCGGCTCCGCGCCGAACAGCCGCCCGCCCAGACCACCCTGGTCATCCGCGGCGGCCGCGACACCCCCGACAAACTCCGAACCCACGCACAGCGGACCGCGCGGGCCTGGTCACTCGACGGCCAGCCGCTCCTGGGCATCTCCGTCTTCGCCGTCCTCGACATCCCGCTCGACGAGCTGCTCAGCCGCCGGTTCGCCACCTTCGCCACCATCTACCTGCCCGACATCGCCCGGCTCCGCCAGCACGGGTTCGCCCTGCTGCCCACCGGCCAGCACCCGCACTACACCATCCGCCTGCACCACGCCGACGACACCGAACTCGCCCGGCTGCTGACCGCCCTCGGCCCCGCCCAGCCGAACCCGCAGTACGCTAGAACCACGATCTGGCGGAAGGAGGACTAACGATGTACCGCGTCGACATCACCGCCGACCTCAACGACGAAGACGACACCGGCTACCTGTGGACCTTCCTCGACGAAGCCCGCGACCCCGCCCAGATCACCCCCGGAGCCCTCGTCGTCGCCGGCGACCAGGACGCCGCTGCCGTCTGCCAGGTCGTCGACCTCGCCCCGGCAGGCGACGGCACCATCGTCCACCTCAGGCTCCTGCCCGGCCTCGTCGACGACTACCGCGACCTCGTCCAGCGAGCACTCGCCAGCTGACAACCACAGGCCAGCACGCCGGAACAGGACAACCACGCTCACAACCAGGCAGGGCATCGATGTCGGCGCGCTGCAGCGCGCTCCCTGCAAAACGGGTCCAGGCCAACGCCAAACCGAAACACCGCCATCGCACACTGACGAGCGGCCCGACCACCAGACCTGACCCCGCCCGCCGCCAATGCCCCTGCCGTTCAGGCGCGCCTGAACCTCACTCTCATGCCGAATAGAGTGCGTTTGACCGCGTGCATGCTTATGCACTGACTGGCATGTTCACTCGTCGTTGTAAGGGTTGGCCGTGGGTCCGGGAAGATTGGTGGCCTGGCGTTGACCTGCGTCCTGGAGTGCGCCAGATCGCCGACTCGGCGCGCTCAAGGTCGGAGCCTATACCCGATGCGACTCCGCGCATATCAGGAGTTCCGGTGCGCATGCCCGGCAATGGGTAGCCGACGGTGTCGCCGATCACAGTGGCGGCGTGCGGCTCCGAGCCCTTGCCCCGTACTTGCCCTCCTCGGCCAGCTTCTTGGCGTTGTCCCAGGCGCCGCCGGAGTTGGCGAGGAAGACCGCCATCAGCACGCCAACGCCGGATCGCACCCGCCAGGTAGGAGCCGAGCGGGCCGTAGCCGAACGCGAACCCGACCGCGATCGGGGTCAGCATCGCGAGCAGACCACGCGCTGCGCGCCCGGCCGACGGCCCTGATCAGCAGGCTCGCGAACACCAACACCACCGCTGCGCCCCGCCGTGCACCTCGCCGCTCATCTCGGCGATGCCTGCGCGTTGTCGGCGACCGGCCCGAAGGAGTCCATCGAGACGATCACGCCGACGGTGGTGAGCAGGCCGGTGCCCGCCAGCGCCACCGCGAACAAGGCGAGCGTCGCGTTCCCGGTGCCTAGCAGGAACGCGCCGTATACGGCCGCGCCGATCAGCAGCGCCGAGCAGACGGCGGACTCCATGCCGGCGGCGACACCGGACAAGATCACGGTCGCCGCGCCGGTGGTCGAACTGTCGGCGATGTCGCGGATCGGCTTGCGGGTGGTCTCAGTGAAGTAGCCGGTCAGCAACTGGATCGGTGCTCGCCAGGACCAGGCCGATCAGCACCGCGCCGATCGCGAGCCAGCGCGGGCTCCCGGTGTGCGCCAAGATCCCGCCGCCCGTCACGTTCCGCAGGCCGCTGAAGCGGGAGGGCAGGAACAAGAACGCCGCCCGGCCACGAGCAGCGCCAAGATGACGGCCGAGACGAAGATGCCGCGGTTGATCGCCGACATGCCGCTCCGATCGCCCTTGCGCGGAGCGACCACGAAGATCCCGATGATCGCGGCGATCACGCCGATCGCCGGGACGATCAGCGGGAAGACCAGCCCAATGTTGCCGAACGCGACCTTGCCCAGGATCAGCGAGGCCACCAGGGTGACCGCGTAGGACTCGAACAGGTCCGCGGCCATGCCCGCGCAGTCGCCCACGTAGTCGCGATCGTCGCGGCGTTGCGCGGGTCGTCCTCGGGGATGTTCTTCTCCACCTTGCCGACCAGGGCCGCGCCGAACAACTCTGGCCCGTTCTTGTGCGCGCTGAACATCGTGATCGTTGGACTCGATCTTGTCCAGCAGCGCCCTTCACGATCAGCGATGCGACCGTCTTACCGCATCTGGCCTATGATCATCAGCTCGTGACCTGGCCCTAGCAGCCCGGGCTGATCATGGACCTGGCTGCAAGCTGCGGTAACGCCACCGTGCGACTCGGCAGTGTGCCCGGGCAGCTTTCTACCTTCTGCGAAGATGTTATGAGTGCGGTGAGAGCCTCAATAGACGGACGGCGACTTCGGAAGCTGGACCGCAACTGGGGTTCGCAGGACTTACAACTCTACCAATTCTATAAAGTTCCATCGCCACTTCCCGATTGGTTTCAATCGAAGCCAAGGCTAAGCGCCAAGAGAGCACGAATTTCAAAGACGGCAAGCGCGATTGCCGAGCACCTGGTTAGCTCGGAGAAATCGGCAGCTCCTAAGACGAATAGCACAATCACCTAAATCTATCAAAGCCAATTCTGGTGTCCCACAGAACACTTCATCTCTCACTGCCTTGATGGACCAGGGCTTGGTGCGCAAGGAAATACTGATTCTGTGCAGAAAGGACTCACATCCACTATGCTCGGTTGATAGCGAAAAACGGCTGCGGACGCAGTATGGCTCTAGCGTCTGCCCAGTCTGCACGCGGCTCTTCTCTGACGAATTGGTTCAGGAGCTCTGTGTCGCCACCGACCGCGGAAAGCACATGATTGATGGCAGTTACTGGATGACTGTCCGGCTGACGACGCTCATAGCTAAGTCAGGCATCCCGCTGGGGAGCATAACGTGGAACGCGACGGCCGGTCAAGACGAAATTGATCTGATCGTTCGCATCAACTATCAGAAGCTGTTCTTCGAACTCAAAGATAAGGAGTTCGGACTCGGTGACGCTTATCCATTTGTGGGACGAGTGCGGCGTTATGGGGCAAGTGCATGGGGCAAGTGCCGGAGTAGTAGTTTCGATGGCAAGGATCGCCGATGAGGTGCAGGAGCTATTCCAGAAGGAGAGTGCCACAGAGGGACCCGGCTTCTACGGCGTCGCGGGGGAAGTCGCCATTCGAGAGCAGATTCCAAAGATTCTTAACGAACGATCGAAATTGGCGGCGATATCCGGTCTAAAGGCCGCCTTCGACTCGGTCGACGTTGACCTGAGTCCGATCCTCACTATTTGGTTTGATGCGAATGAGTAGGCGTCCGACTCTGAGCGCCTGCATGCCCGGCACCACCGGAGTCCCCGCCGGAGCCAGCCGACGGGCCATGGCCGTCAGGATGCTCGGCACCGGCACGTCACTCACCTGCGTCCCCGTGGCCGGACTCGCGAGGCAGCCTTGCCAGCGGATGCCGACCTGACCAACCAGCGCTCTCGGTCCCTTTCAAACCGCCATTCTGCAAGGACGAAAGGCAGCGACTGTTCGCATGCCCGACTGTCGCAGCCTCGCCGAATGACCAATCGGCGCGCGCATCGAGGCTCTGCCTCGCATCACGAAGCCGCGCCAGAACGAGCCGTAGGTGTGCCAGGCTCCGGGTCCGGCTGACCGCGCCAGGTGATCAGCGGTGCGCGAGGCCCGTGCGGCATGGCCATTCCGGGCGCTGAGAGCGGGTATGTCGCCTGTGCCGCGGACGGCGGGTCGCCCTCCTGGTCAGCGGACGGGTCTGCGCCGTGGTACCCGATGACGATGACATCGCCGGCGCCGGGGGTGTTCGCCGAGGATCAGCCAGTCTTGTGCCCGGTCCCGGAACGCGAGATGATCTTGATATGAGGACGCCCGCTGGCCACTCCGGCTGGAGCGGCGGTCCCGTGCGCCTATAGTCGGTCCGTGTGCGAGCCGACGCGTGAGCTGCCAGGCCTGGCGCTCGGGCCGCGGGCGGCCTGCTGATATGGCCGGGCCGGCTCATTTCATCTTGTACGTCGGTGATCAGATCGCCGCGACGGCATTCTGGACCGCCGCTCTCGGCCGTTCCCCGACGCTGGATGTTCCCGGGATGACCGAGTTCACGCTGGCTGCGGGGACCGTGCTCGGCCTGATGCCGGAGGCCGGCATCAGGGCGCTGCTCGGCCCTGTGCTGCCCGATCCCGCCTCGGCGCGGGGCGTTCCTCGCTGCGAGTTGTATCTGGTCGTGGACGACCCGCAGGCGCACCATGCCCGGGCGCTGGCAGCAGGAGCCCGTGAGCTGTCCCCGCTGGGGCTGCGGACCTGGGGAGACACGGCGGCTTACTCCCTGGACCGCGATGGGCACGTCATCGCGTTCGCGAGCCGGCCGCAGGAACCACGGCCCGCTCCGCTGACGGCCGCGGCGCCGGGCTCCCGGCGCGGCGGAACGCGGCCGACCAGATGACCGGCCGCGCCCTGGCGACGTGAGCGGCCTTCGGCCGCGACTTGCACCTGGGCACGCAGAGATCTACGTGATGTCGTTGCCCAAGCCGGCCGTCGCGGCCATCGGCGGGCCGGTGGTCGACCACCTTGGCACCTGACGGGCCAGCTCAACCCCGCAATGCCAGTCAGGGGTGGTGCGGGCCTGAGGACACCCGCCCCGGCGCCGGCTGCCGCCTCAGATCAGGTGTCCGGACTACGGGGCAAGCTCAGTTCCCGCCCCACGCGTCGATACGCTCCGTGACGGCCTCCTGCGGCCAACGATGGCGGTCGCAGCGCCGGATCGCCGACCCGGCGCTCGCGCCTGTCCGTCCTCCGGGCGCTGATCTGTGCGCGACCTAACCGGCATCGATATGGGCAGGCTGATCGTGCCGGTAGTACAGGCCTCTGGGAGTAGCGGTCGTGACGCACGACGATCCCGGCGGCGCCTGTGCGAACCTTGGGAAATGAACCTGCGCGTTCCCGATGTGGTGGCCAACGCTGCCGCGGCCTGCGGAGCCGGCGGGTGGCTGCGGGACCTTCCGGGATTGATCGCCGAGCTCGAGGCCGAGTGGTCGGTCTCGGTGGGGCGCTCCTTCCCGCACTCCAGCGAGGCATTCGTGGCCGAGGCCAGTCTCGCCGACGGCACGCCAGCAGTGCTGAAACTTCTGATTCCGCAGGACGGCGCCGCTGGTCGTCACGAGATCACAATGCTGCGACTGACCGGCGGCCGGGGCTGTGTTGGCCTGTTGCGCGACGACGCCGCTCGGGGGGCGCTGCTCCTGGAGCGCCTCGGGCCCTCCCTCTACGAGCTGGGCCACCCACTCGCCGAACGGCTGGAGATACTGGTGACGGCGGCGGCCACGGTGTGGCGGCCGGCGGCGGGTTCCGGCCTGCCTACTGGAGCGGACAAAGCGCGCCAGCTCGTCGATTTCGTCACCACTGAGTGGGAGGAGCTTGGCCATCCGTGCACCGAGGCGGCCGTCGAGCATGCCCTGGCCTGCGCGGCACGGCGCATAGCTGCACACGACGACGAGCGGGCCGTGCTGGTGCATGGGGACGTTCACCAGTTGAACGCCCTTCAGGTCCCTGGCCGCGACACGTTCAAGCTTGTCGACCCCGACGGGATGCTCGCCGAGGCCGAGTGCGACCTTGGGGTGATGATGCGGAACGACCCCATAGAGCTGCCCGACGGCGACCCCTGGGCCAGGGCGCACTGGCTGGCGGAGCGCTGCGGGCTGGACGCCGCGGCGATCTGGGAGTGGGGGGTCGTGGAGCGGGTGACGAGCGGGCTGCGGTGCACCCGGATCAACCTGCAGCCGCTGGGTCGGCACATGCTTAAGGTCGCCGACCGCCTCGCCACCCTGTGAACAGTCGTGCACGCCCACATCCACGATGTGCCGGATGCAGCAATCACCGAAGACCTCTCGGCGGTGTACCTCCGAAGTGCCGGCAGGTGACGTCGCGAACACAGATCATCACGCCGAACAGCGGTGCTCGTCATCGCGACACGAGTGCATATCGGCGGGAGTGCGTGCGCTTGTCCCGTCAAGGATAGATGACGCTCCGTAATCGGACAACACTGATGGCCGGGTGATTGGGCTGATCATCTCGTCGCTGCTGTTGGTGACGTAGGCGGCGTGGCCGTGCGGGTATTTGCGATCGAGTATGGCCGCTTCGTGGGATGATCGGCGGCTGCCCGTGGTGCCGGTAGTGAGCCGGTCGTGCGGTGCATCCGCTGCTCTCGTATACGTCTGGCCGCGGCTGGTGGCGGCGTGCTTTCATGTGCGTCATGCCTAGGACAGCTGAGATGGCCGTGTTCGGGCTGCCGTTGCGGCAGGCGGGCGCGGCAGGCAGGCGGCCGGAGCCCGCAGTGCGTGTCTGCGCGAACTGCACCCAGCCGCTGACGGGCCGTGGTGCAGTGCGGCGCGGGCCGGATACGGCCTGGCATGGCCATTGTCTTGGGTGCCACGAGCTGGTGCGGGAGCAGACGGAGCTGGCGGAGGACCGGCCCGGTGGCATGCCGATCCAGGTTCACCGGTGCTTGCGGTGCGGTGACCTGCGGTCGTGCCGGCCCGGCTGGCATACGCGGTGCCACGTCTGCCTGGATGAGCGCACCGACCAGCGCGAGCGGGCCAGCCAGGAATGCCTGGCGATGTTCGCCCGCGATCCGCTGCTCGCCTTGCGGGTCGGCCGGAATATAGACCTGGGCCGGGGCCAGCAGATCACCGCGCGGGTCATCGTGAAGGCCACTTCCTGCCTCACGGTCGCGAGCCAGCTGGCCCGGTTCGAGCGGCCGGGCTGGACCGTCATCGCCACAGACGTGTGGGGGCTGCCGTCGCGCGCGGGGTGCGGAGCCGCCCGGTATCCACGGGACCTGGGCACGTCATGACGCGTGCGGGACCTTCGCCAGGCTCCGCGCGGGCTCGGTCGACTGCCCGGCCTGCGGGCCTCAGCCGGGATCGGCGCACGCACCAGGCACGGGCAGGCGACCCGTACCTGCTGTATCTGGTGACCGTCAGGAATGTGACGAAGTTCGGCGTCGGGACAGCGGACAGAGTCCGCGCGCACCACGCTCCGGCGCCACCGTCGTCCAGGTCCTCCGCTCCTCGTTTGCCGAGGTCGTCCTGGCCGAGCGCACGCTCAAGACGGCACACGCGGACCGCGTCCTGAACAGGAAGACCCGCAAGATGCCGGCATCGTTTGGCCAGGGAACCGAAGTCGTCGGCCGTGGTGTGACGATCAGCCTGGCCGATGTCCTGGCCGGAGCCGAGGACGTCACAAGCTGGTTCTGATCCTCAGCCAGGGCCATGCCGACCCGCGCAGCCCAGGTGGCCGGGCAAGCCGAAGGATGGACCAGAGCCTGTTACGCCGTCCCGGCCCGGCACCAGCTAGCTGCAGGGCCCGGCTGCGATGGAGATTGTGCGGAGGACCCGCAGCGGCGAGAGCGGCCGCAGCGGGTGCACCATGTACGGCTCGAAGCCGTCCTCCAGCAGCTCCAGTGGCTGCCGGGCCTGGGCGGGCTGGGCCGGGAGGCGCGGGGCGGCAGCGGATCGTGACCTTCGGCGGGCTTGTTGTCGTTTCGCGGCCGGGATGCCGGCCGGCGGCCACCCCTACCCGCCTTGTACGGCCTGGTTCACGACGAACCCCTGGGAGTGACCGCCGCGGTCGGTGTAAGTCCCGCCGGCCGCGCAGCCGCCGGCCGGGGGGCACGACACCGAGGCGACCGAAGCGCCCCCGCCCTTGTTCAGGGCGCCCAGGCCGGGTACTTCGATCGCCTGGTCCCAGCGGCCGTTCCGCGCGACGGCCACGGCCCCCTGCGTCACGCCTCCAGAGGAATCGGAGTAGTCCCCGCCGGCCGCGCAGTTGCCCGGCGAGGCGCACGACACCGAGTTGAGCCCGGCGGACCGCCCTCCCGCCAGCACCGTTTCCGCCTGGCCCCAGCGGCCGTTCGTCTCGCTGGCCGCGAATCCCGTGCCGTACGGATCCCCGTAGGTCCCGGCGGCCGCGCAGTTGCCCGCCGACGCGCACGACACCGAGCCGACCCCGGCGTTTGGGGAGCCCTCGGTGTCGTTCAGTGCCATCAGGCCGGGCACGTTGATCGCCGTGCCCCAGACTCCGTTCCTCTCGTCGGCCACGAACCCCTGCCCGTTCTGACCGCGGTCCTCGTAGTCCCCGCCGGCCGCGCAGTTGCCCGGCGAGGCGCACGACACCGAGTTGACGCCGGCGGCTCCGCCCTTGTTCAGGGCGCCCAGGCCGGGCACCTCGATCGCGTGGCCCCAGACGCCGTTGTCCTCGTCGGCCACGAACCCCTGCCCGTTCTGACCGCGGTCCTCGTAGTCCCCGCCGGCCGCGCAGTTGCCCGGCGAGGCGCACGACACCGAGTCGACCTCGGCGGACCCGCCCTTGTTCAGGGCGCCCAGGCCGGGCACCTCGATCGCGTGGCCCCAGACGCCGTTGTCCTCGACGGCCACGAACCCCTGCCCATGACGGCTGTCGGCCGCGTAGGTCCCGCCGGCCGCGCAGTTGCCCGCCGAGGCGCACGACACCGAGTCGACCTGCGTCTGCGGATACGCGTATGGCCCGCCAGGGCCTTTCTTGTTCAGGGCCCCCAGGCCGGGCACCTCGATCGCCTGGCCCCAGACGCCGTTCCGCTCATCAGCCACGAACCCCTGCCCATGACGGTCGCCGTCCTGGTAGTCCCCGCCGGCCGCGCAGTTGCCCGCCGAGGCGCACGACACCGAGGTGACCTGGGCGGACCCGCCCTCGTTCAGCGCCCCCAGGCCGGGCACCTCGACGGCCTGCCCCCAGCGGCCGTTCCGCTCGACGGCCACGAACCCCTGCCCGTGACCGTGCCGGTCCCGGTAGTCCCCGCCGGCCGCGCAGTTCCCCGCCGACGCGCACGACACCGAGCTGACCTCAGCGTCCCCGCGCGTGTTCAGGGCCCCCAGGCCGGGCACCTCGATCGCCGTGCCCCACGAGCCGGCCGCCCGCGCCGCCGGCGCTGGTCCGCACCCCGCGAGCGCGCCGAGCAGGGCCAGGCCAGTGCACCAGGTCATGAACTTGCTCATGCGCCACGCCAGTCCCAGCAAAGGGCCGCCGCCATCAGCGCCGACGGCGCCGCGTGCTGTCCCTGTTCAAGCAGACGCGGCAGGCACCAGGCTGGTTGACGCAAGACCACCGCAAATGACCGCCCGCGCAGCCGGGGACCCCGGCCGGCCCGGGGCCCGCCGCGGGACTAGGACCTCAGCCCTCCACCTGCGGCCCCAGCGCTGCAGCAGCCCGCGAAACGGCCGCGGACAGGCGCCCGGCAAGGGGCCAGCGCCACCGCAGACCGGCGCCACGCGCCCGCCCCGGCCTCAAAGTCGTACCGAACGAGCCATATCGGTGGCGATTTGCGGGTTCCAAGTCGACGTCCAGGTCACGCTTGGTGACCCCCGGGGTGGGCTGGCAGGACGAGCAGCGCTATGCGGCACGTGCGCTGGACTCGGTGCTGACTGGATCTGGTTCTGGCCAGCGCGCCGGAGGGTATCGGCTGGCCGGTCAGTGAGCGGCCATACTGTCACGATATGAGCGAGCGCGGTGGGAGGCGGCTGCTTCCGGGACGGCCGGTCAGGCAGGGCAAGGACAGGCTCGTGCTGTGGCCGATCGGGCGGGCGCTGGCAGCCTGCTTCGCAGCCGCCGTGATCGGGCTGGCCGGCCTGACCTGGGTGGCGGTCGCGCTGCTGGGCTTTCCGCGGCTCGCGCCCTCGCCGGTCATCTCGCTGCATGACCTGGTCGGGGTGCTGCAGATCGTGTTCGCATCGGTGGCCGGCGCCGGTGCCCTGGTGGCACTGTCCGCCAGACCCCGGCGGACGGCTTCAGCGTTCTCGACATCGACGGGGGCAAAATCCCGGACATCCTGCGCGCTGTCATCCGCGGCTGGGGCACCGCGAACCTCGACCGCGCGGCCGCCGAGGCAGTCATCGAGCGCATCCGCCGCATCGACCTGGCTGCCGTATCCGATACCGTCGCGAGCTTGCTCGCAGACGGAGGCCAGCACGAGACAGCACCTACCGAATGGCACCGGACCCCGGCCGCCCGGCTTCTCGCGGCCGAGGTATGGACCATCATCGGCGGCACCCGCGACAACCTGGCCGACCTGGACTGGCAAGTGCGAGCGATCAGCCACCCCGCCGGCCAGCTGGCCCAGTTCTGGGTCAAAGCTGTCGCAGCGGACTGGCAGGCCGCTGGTGATAGCTGGCCGGGCCTGCCGCCAGCGACCCGCGACCAGCTTGACATGCTGCTCGCCGCTAACGATGACCGGACCGCGATGGCCGAAGTCATCCTCGCCAGCCGGATCGGGTTCTTCCACGGCGCCGACGAAGACTGGTGCCTGCGGCAGGTCATGCCCCTCCTGGACTGGGCTGACCCCAACCGCGCACGCCGGGCGTGGGAGGGCTTCCTGGCACGGAGGGTGGGGGCAATTCAATGACCAGCTCCTGGCTCAGGGCCTGCTCACCCAGTTCGTGAGCACTGCCGCTCGCACTACCGAACTCCCTGACAATCTCCGCCCCCAGCTAACTGCCCGCCTGGCAACGATCACGCTGCGCAGCCAGGTCGATCACGTTACAAGCGGAGCATGGGCACGGACCCTCACCGCCGCGGTCACCGATCCTGTCATCAGGACCGACTGGATCGATCACATCAGCTTCCAGCTCAAGACACTGCCAGCAGACGATGCCGAGAAGCAATGGCGCCGCTGGATGCGGGCGTACTGGAAAGACCGCCTGGCAGGGACCCCTGTGATCCTCACGACCGAGGAAGCATCAGCCATGGCGGCCTGGGTCGTGCACCTGACGGCTTCAGCAGACGACGGCGCCCAGCTCGCCACCGAGCATCCCGCCGGGATCCCCCCGCACTCCGACCTGTTGCGCCAAGCTGCGGAAAGAGCCAGTCAGGCACCGGCGGCGATGGCACGGCTGCTCGGCCATCTCCTCCGAGGTACGCAGCCACCCTTCTACGACTGCCAGGCGCTCCAGCAGATCGTGCAGGAACTGCATAGCCAGCCAGCGCCACCCGACATGAGGACGCTCCTAGAACAAGCAGTCCGGCTCTGCGGCCCTGCCAGCGTCGCACCGTAAGTTGCGAACACAGCCCGCCGTAGCTGGCTGTTCTAGTCCTGATCTCTGCGAGGGCTACGTGGCCAGGTCTACCACCGGGGGGCACGATCTACGCAGTCCTGGCAGCTGGTTTAAAGATCAGCGCCGACAACAACGCTGAGTAACGGGGAACGCCAGCAAGAACGCTCACCTAGCCGCCGCTATGAGCGGCGTCCGGGGCGCCGCACTGGCGGACGAGTCGGTCACAGATCCGGTTGATCTGTATTGCCGACTGGCCTCTCAAGTAGCCGGTGAGCGGACGCGTCGATGCCATAGGAGCCGCCCAACTCACAGACGGTCGACGCCGACGGCGTGCGCTGTGCTCCGGGCCGCTCCCGCGTGAGCCGAGCACCGGGACCGATTTCACTGGGCTATTCCCACCTGAAGAAGCGCTTGGCGAGGAATCCGAACACTAGCGCGTATCCCGCGAGGACCAGCAGCGGCTGCGCGGGCGGGAACTGGCCCACCCACGAGTAACCGATCGCCTGCACGGCCGCGCCGAGCGGGCTGTAGTGGCTGATGTCCTGGATGAGGGCGGGCATGAGCTGGACGGGGTAGTACAGGCCGGAGAAGAACATCATCGGGTAGAGCGCGGCGGCCATGAGGCCCCGGGCGGCACCTGCGGTCCGGGCCAGGGCTGCGATCGCCAGCCCGATCGCGAAGAGCGCGGCCATGCAGAGCGCGATCGCCAGCACCATTGCGGCTGGGTTCTTCGGGGCGCTGATCCCGAAGAACACGATGCTCACGGTGATGAGCAGTGCCAGCGTGACCACCATCAGGCAGGCCTGGACGGCAATCTGCGCGGCCAGCACCCAGTACGCGGGGACCGGCGTCGTCGACAGGCGGCGCAGGATGCCCAGCTCACGGTAGGAAACCAGCGGCCCGGGAAGATAGGTGAAGGCGATCAGGGCGATGGAGAAGGTCATGAGGATCGGGATGTAGATGTCGAACGCCGAATAGCCGCCGAGGCTGGCCGAAGACTGCCTGAACACCGGGATCTCGCCGAAGATGACCAGGAGCAGCAGGGCGATCCCGGTGCCGGCGATCATCCCGGCGGGCTGCCGCCAGGCTAGCCTGGCCTCGTTGAACACCATGTTGCCGAACGCAGCGCGTGGCGCTCGCGTGCGGGTCAGCGTGAGCGTGGTCATGAATGTGCTCCTTCTCCTGCTTCGTCTTCTGTCTCGTGCAGGTGCTTTCCGGTGAGCCGGACGAAGGCGTCCTCCAGAGTCGATGCGTCGATCCGCACGTCCCGCGCCTCCACGCCCGCCGAGTTCACGGCGACGATCACGGCGGTGGCGAGCTCGCCGGTGCCGGTGACGACGATGTGGCGGCCGTCGTGCTCGACCGCGGTCACCTCCGGCAGGCCGGTCAGCAGGTTCTCATCGAACGGGGCCGACGGCAAGAACCGGACAGTCTTGGCGCCCGTGGCCCGCGCAGCCAGGCCCGCCGGGGTGTCCAGCGCGACGATGCGGCCGGAGTCGATGAGCGCTACCCGGTCGCACAGCCGCTCGGCTTCCTCCATGAAATGCGTGACCAGCAGGACCGTCGTGCCGCGGTCACGAACGTGCTCGATGAGGTCCCAGGCGTCCCGGCGGGCTTGCGGGTCCAGGCCGGTGGTCATCTCGTCCAGGACCGCGATCCTGGGCGCGCCGATGAGCGCCAGCACCACCGACAAGCGCTGCTGCTGGCCGCCGGACAGCGACCGGTAGTAGGACTTGCGCTTATCGCCCAGGCCGAGCGCCCCAGCCAGTTCGCCCACGTCGGCCGGATGGCGATAGAAGGACCGGTACAGGTCGATGATCTCGCCGACCCGCAGCTTGGCCGGAAAGGCGCCCGACTGCAGTTGCACTCCGGTGATCTCGTGGATCCGTGCCTTGTCGGCCTGCGGATCGACGCCTATCAGCCGGATCGTCCCCGAGTCCGGGGACCGGAGGCCGACCGCGCACTCGACCGTGGTGGTCTTCCCGGCCCCGTTCGGGCCGAGGATGCCGAAGATCTCGCCCTCGGCGACCGAGAACGAGACGTCATCGACCGCGACCAGCGGCCCGTAAGTCTTGCGCAGATGCGAGATCTCAACGGCCGGCCCGCTCGCAGCCTCCGCCTGAGAGCCCGGAGCCATCGAGGCTCCCGGCTCGCTCGACAGGGTATCGGGGGTTTGCATGAGTTTCTCCTGTCCGCCGGGCACCGGCCTGCCTGGCCGGTGCTCCGGAAACTAATGTCAGAATGCCGTCAGATATCAGGCTGTCAGGGTCAGGACCGGGCCAGCCGGAGCCATTTACAGACCGCCGAGCAGGTCGCGCAGCGCCTGGGTGTAGGTGCCGAGTGCCTTGCGGCCTTGACCGGTGAGAGCGATCGTGGTTATGGACACGCTCCCGTTCCTGGTCTTCTCGCTGCTGATGTAATCGGCGTCTTCGAGCTTGCGCAGGTGGATGATCAGGTTGCCGGGAGTGAGCCCGATCATGTCCTGCAGCCGGGTGAAGGACAGCGTGTCGCCGTCGGGCAGTGCCGCCAGCGTCGCGACGATCTTCAGCCGGGTGGGCACGTGGATCAGCGGGTCGAGCTCGTCGGTGGTCATGACCCGACCACGCTGCGGCGCTGCCGCCAGGCGATGACGGCAGCGGCGCCGAGGAGCACGGCGAAAAGGCCCACGCCCGCGACCGCCCACGCCCCGGCCGGCCCAGCGAACACGCCCACGACGCCGACGGCGGCGACCGCGAGCCCGGTGCCGGACCAGCGCCAGTTTGCCCGTGCCGCCATGATGCCCGCCCAGGCCAGGCCGCCGGCCATCAGCGGCGCCGCCGCCGGGTAGATCCCGTAGACGATGGCGTGGCTTACTCCCGCGCCAGCCAGCGCCCCGAGGGCTACAAACACGCCGACCCAAACCGCCGCCATGGCGGCGATCTCGGCCGGGCGCACCCGGAATCTCCCGCGCACGCCGGCGATCGCGCGCCTGGCAACCGTGACTGTCGCGACGAAGTTGACGACCACAAGCACAACCAGAACGGGGATAACCGCGGCAGTCGGGTGATCGTAGGGATGCTGGCTGCGCACCGAGAGCCAGACCGCGCCGTATATAACCAGGGCTATGAACGCCCTGATCGTCAGGAGCCACGGCGGAGAAGGCTCGAGCTGGCGCCGCGCCCGCTGCGTTGTCTGGTCCAGCAGGGCGGCGGCCTGCTCGGGGTCGAAGTTGCCGCCGTTGCCGACGGTGGTGTCGGGTGTGGGGTTCATGGTGTCTCCTCCCATCGGCTCTATGCCATAAAGTAGACGTTGCTTTACGGCGCAAAGTCAAGGGGCTTGAGTCAAGAACTTTATGACATAAAGCGGAACGCCCTGCCAGGCTGCGGGACAGAGTCGGCAGGAGCCGCACGATCCCGGCAGCCGGTACCTGCCTGCGCTGCACAAAGGCCCACGGTCAGGCCGCCGGCTCACCGTCGGCCTGCCCGGTGCGACGACCATCGCGCGCAGCTTCGCGCGGGCCAGGTCCCGGGGCAGGGTGACGCAGGCCGGAGCCCGGAGCCGGCCAGAGGGCCGACCCTTCCGGCCAGCGGAGCACAGCGTGACCCATGCCGCCGCGCCAGAGCGCCAGAGCGCTTGCGGGTTCTGGACCGGGCCGCGCTCCGCGACGAAACAGCCGCCCTGTACCTGAAGGCGCACCCGGAGGTCCTCGCCGAGATGAAGACAATCATCGAAGAAGGCGTGTCCAGCGGAGAGTTCTGTCCCCCGGGACCAGCGGCTGGCAGCGCTGTCGGTCATCGGCATGTGCAACTGGGTCGCCTGGTGGTTCACCCAGGCACCAGCCATCCCGCCGAACGAGTGGCCGACCAACTCGCCCAGAACGCCATCGACATGCTCGCCTACCCGGAAGGCACCGGATCACCGACCACCACCGGACCACAGCGCGCGCTTCAGACGGTCCGGGAGAACCTCGACTACCTCAAGCGCCTCCTCAGTCCAGAGTCCGTCCACAATTTTCGGACTCACCACGGTCCAGCCGAGCCACAGGGTCCGTCTCGCCGGACTCAAGGCCGTGATCGGGGCAAAGCCCGCTCTCTCTGGAAGGTGAGAGGGAGCAAAACCAGAACCGGCCAATATGAGTGCCGCTAGCGCCTGCTGCGCTGGAGACCCGTGAAGCGCGTAATCGGCGATCTGGCGCTAAATGGGCGCTCAGCGCACCACTGGCGTCCTTACTCTGCGTAGCACGCGCTCATACGCCTGATGGCCGTTCCGGCACGGTCGCGATGACCGCCGACAGCTCGGTCGTGGCGCTGCGCAATCTGGAATCGAAGCCACGACCACATGCCCGCGATCGCCGGTGTGCCGGAGCTATGGACCAGGTCCCTGCTCCCGCCTGCCGGCCGGTGCCCTGATCTGCTCTGGATCAGCGGCCTGGCGGTAACCAGTCTGGTAACCAGCCACGTCCATGAGCCCGCTGACCTGCGGCGATGAGGAATCTGAATCCTGACCCCTTGCGGCCGGTGCAAGCACCGGTTCCGGGGATCCTCGCAGGCCTGTGACCTGCGGAAATAGCGGAATGCCGGGATCCGGGCATTGGCCGTCATCGTGCTGCGCATGTCTTTCCGGGAGCACCGGTAGTGCTTCACATATGGCCCCATGGGTGCGGAAACGGACTAGAGTGGAGCTACGGAGATTCGAACTCCGGACCTCTTGCATGCCATCAGCAGGCAGCACGTCCACCGCTGTGCGTCTGCGCAGGTCACCGTCCCGGGCCGTACACCGGAGTGCTCCTCCATCCACCCCGGTTGCGGTACTTGAGTGCTGTACTCACTACAACGCGTCAAACCCGGTCCGCCGGTCGTTGGAGCCTGTGCCCGGCGCCTCCCCCGGAGGCGTACCACCAGCTTGGAGCGCTACGGCGCCGCTGGGTGCCGCGCTCAGGCGGCCAGGGCTCAGAGGTGACTACGGCAGGAGAACGACGGACTGGTCGCCTTGGTCATCGACCAACAACTGTATGCGCGCGGGAGCAGACATTCGCGTTGATCGACGACTCGATCGACGAGGGCATACAGCTGCCAGCAGCTGCCCGGCAGGTACCCCGCCCACCGCCCCGACCGGACGGCAGGCGGCTGACGGACCGGGTCTGCTCGCGGCCAACCAGCACTGCCTGTCCGGTTTGTAATTGGCAACTCGGTCCATCAGACTATCGCGGGTCAGAAGTCCGCATTGGTTCCGAATAGATGTGGTCCGTTGACCGAACACGCCGATGCCATCCAGCGTCGGAGCATGTTGACTGTCCTGCCTTGGCCACGATCTATCGTCGCCTGGCTTTCGATCTCAAAGCTGCCTACCCCTGCTCCGATTCTGTCGCCAGGGCAGTCGAGCCGTTGTGCGATATCCTTATGGTCGGCGTTGGGGCCGACGACGACGAGGTGCAGAGAAGTGTTTTCGATCATGCAGTCTCGGATCAAGTCGTTGAGTTCGTCGTCGCGGAGCGAACACCCGATGACGATGAGTAGGGTCGCATGGAGCAGGCACATCCTCAGCAGCGTGTAGTTAGTGCGGTAGGGTTCTTGGCGTAGCTGCTTGCGGCCTAGGGCTGGGTAGAGGACTGCGTGGCGATGTGGTTGCGGGTTCCGGCGTAGCCCAAGTGGCAGTTCGATGAGGCTGCCGTCCTCCGTTCGGCCCAGTTTGACGCTGCCGTGCAGCTTGACGAGCACGACGTTCAGGCGTCCGGTTTGCTCTTGATAGGCGAGGTACGTTTCGGGGTTCCAGGTGCGCCCAGTCGGGCTGTCGGCAAAGCCGTCGACTAGCCGGAAGCCGAGCTGGGTGGCGGCGGCCTCGACTGCCACGTCGTAATTCAAGGTGAAGAACGGGAGCGTATCGCCGCATCCGAATTCGCCCGCGAACTGATCACGGAAGATCCCAAGCAGACCACGGTACAGCGAGCCCGCTTGGGTGGCATCGATATTCCCGTACCGGTCGATGACCTCGTCGCGGATCGCGTCGGCGAGCGTCCTATTAAAGGATACGAATCGCAGGAGGCCGCTTCGGAGACTGTCGCCGAGACGTTGACGGAACTCCTCATGTGTCGTCGAAACTTTGGCGCTCAGCGCCAGCGTGGCTAGATCCGACCATTCGCTCTCTACCAGGAGGCGCATAAAGAACTGATCGCTAGCCAGCTGGTCGGCCGATTCCGCGTTGCTCTCGAGCCGGGCCAGCACATGTTCGATGTCAGGCGGATCCCAGATGTGGAGTCGATCAGTGATGAATCCGAACAGATCCTCGTGGCTGTCGGCGTCGGGAATCCTCTCCCTGACCCCTTGATCGCGGAACACGCGCAGGAACTCTGCCGTGCTTGGCAGACCAAGCGGTACGGATGCTCCCGCTCCGGTTAGGATGACGGCCTTGGACCTTGTGATCGTCTCTGGCGGCCTCATCGAACCCCCGTCCGCGACAGGACTGCTGGGTCAGGACGAGCGGCAGCGAGCTGCCGCCGCGCCACCTCGGGATCCCCGCAGCACGACGTGCCTGCGGATCGTGCACAGCCGTTCGCAGTAGGCCGACAACGCGCTGAGTGACGCTCAACAAACGAAGCGCGCTCCTCGGCGTAAGCGATCGCCCGTCCAACCATAAATCCCCCAACAACGCCGTCCTGCCATTCAGGGTGTGGTCTGTCCATGCGGCCGCGGCCACGAATGCGTCCATGGCCACGGTCATGCGGACATCACACCGCGAATCTAGTGCGCATCGGCAGCAAGCCGTCGGGATTCGGACGGTTCTGCCGGATGTGCCGACGAACGTCAGCCTTCCTTCGGCCCAGGGTCGGCGTTCGGCGCCATCCGTTGCCGCGGCGAACCGCAGTGCCACCACACTGCTTCACTCGACGGCCCCGCCTGTCTAGGCGCAATCGGTGCCGCCCGCCCAGGACTCCGCATCATCTGGATGGCGACCATCACTAGCGCTCGCTCGACCCGCCGCCCAGCGAGACATGCACCGCTTCGCGCCGCCCGTGCTCTCGTCCTTCCGATAGTCAGCGCATGTTCGATTCCAGGACCAAGTGCTGCTCCCGACCGGTGGCGCGGTCCCTCAAGACCAGATCCGTACCAGTAGCAGACGCTTTGTCGAGGTATTTCATCAGCAGGATCGCGCGCCGCAGGACCTGCGATTTGGCGAGCCCGCGGGACTCTGCTAGCTCTGCGAGGATCTCGTCCATCTCATCGGTGAACTGTACGGTGAGTTTCGTCATAGCATCCTCCCCAAAGAGCCAAAACGTCCGCAGCCGTGACGCTATGCTGCAGTCACGACAACGTCAAGACACCGGCATCATACCATCACCTAAGACGGGTGATGTCGGATTTATAGTACTAAAATACTCTTGCACAATATATTCATTCGCTCGGTGCCATCTCCGGACGGATGCCACAAACATGATCCGCCGGTGCTATCGATCGCGGTCCGACTCGACGTTGGACTGAGGCCGGACGGTGGTCACCTGCATAGCCGTTCCTTAAGGCGGTGTTCCATTTGGATGAACGTCGCGCTCTCGACGCCGGCCACCTTCGAGAAATCCTGATGTCCGTCATCGCCATGAACGGCGAGGTACTCGAGAGCCCGGCCGGCACGTCGGAGCCAGTAGTTATATTGCAAGTTGAAGGATACTTGCAGGTCACTCTTGTTGTCAGTCCGCCGGCAATCGACGCGCTCGCGTGGGAGATCCGAGACTGGGAGATCCGAGACAATGCTCTCGTCTATGCTTCCGCCGCGTCGGTGCCGCTTGCCGAACTGCTAGCTGATGTGGCCATCATCGTGCGCCGCGCCGGCTCAAAAGTGCTTCGTTATCCTGCTAACTCCAAGCAGGTCAGCTTTCTCGCTCACAAGATACGCGGGGACTTCGCCCTAGTATGCGCCGTCTTCCTGGCCCGCTCCCGAGGATATGCGATCCCGATTCGCAGCATACCGTGGGACGATGCGTGTTCGGCGCTTTCGCCTAAAGACCGTAATCGGCTAGTTCGAGTATTTCAAGCCAGCCTTCAATACGCTCGGGTTACTGCCGAGCCAAGACGCCTCGGCCGGGCGCCCGTTCTGTCGCGAGACGGCCAGAGTTACCCGGAAGTCTTGATTCAAGGTTTTGACAACGAACGTGTCGATGCAGATTCGATGCTTACTGATTCACAGAGGAGTGACAGCCGCGAGCTGTCCGCGCAAAGTTATTGGAACCTTCGCTCGGTGGCAGATCTGGAGCAGTGGAGTCCCGCAGAGGTCCTGAGGCTCATTGAGGAGCATCTGAGTCCCGCCGAGCATCCCCTTCTTGTTCACAATCGAGGCACCGTCTCCGGCGCCGATTGGCGGCGGCTGCATAGGTGGATCTGCCGATCACATGGATCTATCTTATGGCCCAGAATAGTATCGAATCAAAGATCATAAACACGGCTCTCGGCGGCCCAGTCTGGCCTCCGGTGAGTCTCGACGATGTCGCTGCCGCGCTGGGCGTGCGGGACATCCGCTGGACACCTTGCCGGAGTGGCTTTACAGACTTTCGATCTGGCGTGCCGGTAATTCATCTGAGCCCAACCGAAACCGGTCCCCAGATGCGCTTTACATTTGCACACGAACTCGCCCATGTAATGCTTCATGACTGGGAAATAGTATCTCTGCTCAGACATTACGACCGAGCGGATCTGATGATGAATGAGGAGGAGCTGGCTAATCGCCTGGCAGATGCACTCCTGCTGCCCGAAAGCTGGGTCCGTGAGAACAGCCGCGGTCGCCTGACGCTGGCACGACTTGAGAACCTGGCCAGCTTGGCAGACGTGTCTCCAGTTATGCTTGTTGCCCGGATGGCGTCCACGGGATGTGATGTAGGTATGCTGCACTGGCGACAAGGTCCGCTTTCATGGCATATCATCGACCGGCCCGGCGTTCCGCTATGTCTTCACGGACACGTTGAGATATCGGATACCGGGAGAAGGACTATCGAGGGTCTCGGTCATGAGGAGTCCGCAGTAACTGTTCACGCTAGCATTGGCGGCAGGTTTGTCAGGATCAGCGGCCTGGCATATCGGTCGGGTGAACATGTAATCCAGCTCATAGAGCCAGCACGCGACATTCGATTTGCCCGATTTGCCCAAAAGCGAGCATTGGTTAGACAGATTGAGCGGGGCCACGCGGCTTAGTTTAGCCTCGATGATTCAGGGGTGGCTGCGCTCGTTGCCCGTCGTCGCGCGCGTTGACCACCGTCGATGCCTCGTCGGCCTGGTGGCGCTGCGTGATCGATCAACGATGATGCAACGGATGCGATCGCCGCTATACGCGGGTTCTGCCGGGGTTGACACCCGACGCGCGGCAATACTGAACTGAACGACCTGAGCGGCGAACGAACTCTGGGATCTTGGACGATCAGTTTGTCGGGTTATGGTGCGCTTGCCCTCAGCGCTAGGTTTCCGCCTGGTCACGGGCGAGGATGGCTGCGATGGTGTCCAGGACCTGTGGTGCGGTCGCGCTGAGCGCTCGCAGCGGCAGTTCCCATGGTCCGTGGACCCAGGCTAGCGCGATCATCGAGCGTGCCAGCTTGCGGTAGCTGGGCGCGTTGGCTGGTCCCCGGAGCCCGGCTAGTGTCGAGGCTGCGGCCGCAAACGCTGACGCCTGCTGGTCCGGCCTGGTTTCGGCGCGGGCGGCGGCTTCGGCGGCGGTCGCTGCGTGCGCGGCTGAGTCGCCGAGCCCGGCGGCGTTCAGGGCTGCCGTCATCGCGGCCAGCGCCTGGACGCGCTGAGCCGGATCGGCGACAAGACGGGCGGCTGTCAGCGCGGCGGCAGCAGTGCGCGCGGCCTGGTCGTTGCGCCCGGCCCTGGCCAGCTGCATGGCGAGGCTGGTCAGTGCGCGGGCCAGCGTCAGCGGCTCGCTGATCGAGCGGGCAGTCTCCATGGCTTCCTGATGGGAGCCGAGCATCGACAGGGCCAGGGCTGCATCGGCCAGCGCCCGATCTTGCAAGTCGGGCTCGCTGATGGACCGGGCGATTTCCCCAGCCTGGTGCTGGCCACCTGTCATGGACATGGCGAGGGCGACGTCGGCCAGGGCCCTGGCCTGGGTCGGCGGGTCGCTGATCGAGCGGGCGATCTTCTCGCTCCGCACTCGGTGTCCGCGTAGGGCCTCTGTCCAGGCGACGTCCGCCAAGACCGAGCTGACGCCGGCCAGCACCCGTTCCTGCACCCGTGCTTCGCTGATAGCACGGGCGACATCCTCGGCCTGTACGGGGAATCGGGCCCCTGCGAGCTGCAGAGCGACGCCGGCCAGCCACTCGGTGCCGCCGCGTTCGTCAGCGGAGCGGATGGCTGTCCTGCCGATGCGCTTGGCCATGGTCAGCGAGCCGGCTTGGCCAGCGCCAGCGTGATGCTCGGCTGCCGCGCCATCCCGGCCGGGCGGCTGCGGCCTGCTCGCCGGGGCTGGCATCGGGCATGCCTGGCTGGTCAGCCGGGACGCGTAGATGGTGGCCAGTCTTAGCCAGGGCTGAGGACACCGAAGCGCACGCATGCGTCCGCGCGTCCGCGTTACCGTCAGTGACCGGGACGGAGTCAGCCGCCTTCCGGGCATGGATGAATGCCTGGATGGCCTGGTCGCGCAGACCGGCAATGGCCAGAGCCGAAGCGACACCGGTCAGCTCTGACTCCAGTAAATATGCGGAGCCGCGCACGGGCAGTTGCTGCATCGCACTGACTGCGGCGGCTTCGGCCTGATCGCGGAGCCCGGCCCGCACGAGGTCAGCGATGATCTTCGCCAGCTTCGGCCCCGGCCGGTATCCGCCGATGGAGCGGGCGGCTGCCAGGCCGTGCAGGGCATAGGCAACTCCGGCTTGTGCGCGGTCCTGTGAGCGGGGCTCGGTGATGCGCTGCCATACAGCCTCGGCCTGCTCACGGAGCCCGGCCATGGTCAGCGCGATGACCAGGTCGGCCAGTGCCTGGTCGCGCCATGTGTGTGCCACTGACCGGATAGCGGTCTCTGCGGCAGTGGCGGCGGTCACCGCCTGGTCATGCGATCCGCCTGCGGCCAGGGTCCGGGCAATGGCTGTCAGCTCCTGTGCCTGGCGGACCGGGTCGGCGATCGACCGGGCCGCGTCCATCGCCTGGTTGTCCAGCCCGGCCGCGGCCCGGCTGGCGGCGTCAGCGACCAGCGGTGCCGCCGACCCGGCCGCGCTGACGTGGCTGCCACGCGCGTCGCCGGCGTCGCCTGGCTCAGGTCCGGCCAGGGTGGCGGCCACTGCTGCCAGTACCCGTTCCCGCGTGCCCGGCTCGGGTATGGAGCGGGCGGCGATTTCCGCGGCGGTAGCCGCGTGCCGCGCCCTGTCGCCGAGCCCGGCGGTGGCCAGCCCGACGGAGACGGCGGCAAGAGTCCGAGCCCGTTTGCCGGGACCGGGGATGGACCGGGCCAGGTTCTCACCACGATCAGCCTGGTTCAAGCTGATCCAGACCGCCGGGCAGGCCCATTGGGATAGCGGCGCCGCGTCGCGCGAGGGAGCTGCGATGCACTGCGAGCCGTGCCATGGCATGCAGGTCCGGATCGTCCTGGGCTAGGACCGCCTCCTGGGCTCCCCGAACCTCGGCCAGCGCGGCGACATCGCTGCCGCTGACGGCGAACATGCGGTCGTGCCGTGCCGCGTCGGTGACGCAGCCGACGAGCCGCGCTGTCTCACCCGCCTCACCCAGCATCCGGGGGTAGGCGGTCAGCAGGTAACCGGGTGTGCCCGCTGGCCATCCCTGCTCCTGATAACAGCCTGCCCAGTCGTGTAGCCGTCTGCGGTAGCCCGAGAGCAGGCCGACGCCGAGCGCGTCCGCGGCTTCGGCGCGCAGGCTCTCACCTGCCAGGAAGTATGCCTGTTGTCCTCCCCACCCCAGGCTGCGGATAGCGAAGATCCTCTCGGCTCCATCGCGCAGTACGGCTTGGATCTCATACTCGCCAGATCGGAATGGTCGGTCAGCTCCTCCAGGTCTGCAAGCGCCAGACCGCCCCCGGCTGCGGTCAGCAGCCCCACCAGATCACGAAACCCGCGCGGGCCTTCGAGCAGATCGCGCAGTTCCGGCCGGCCAGCCGCGCGGGCGGGCAGGTCGGCCGAAGGCGCCGGCGTAGCTGACTGGCCGGAAGCGAATGGCTCCGTGAGTGCTTTGAGCATGGCCGCGAGACGGGCGGCATCGGGTGGCCACCGCTTCGCCGGCTCCTTCGCAAGCAGCATCAGGACAAGCTGATCCAGATCTGCGGACACATCGGGGCGGAGCGCTCGCACAGATGCCGGCTTCGCCTTCCGGTGGCAGGCCATGACCGCCAGCGGCTTCCCAGCGGGAAACGGGGGATGGCCTGCCAGCAGCGCGTAAAGCACGCAGCCCAGGGAGTACAAGTCGCTGCGTCTGTCGGCTTGCTCCCCGTCGCATTGCTCCGGCGACATGTACGCCGGCGTGCCCACGAGATAGCTGGAACCCAGATGAGGCACCGCGGCGCCGACGGCCATGGCGATGCCGAAGTCACAGATCTTCAGCTGCCCGTCGTTCTCCAGGAACAAGTTGGCGGGCTTGAGGTCACGGTGAACCACCCCGCCGGCGTGCGCCGCCTGGAGCGCCTCTGCGGCCTGTCCCGCCAGCGAAAGAGCCGTGCTCACCGGCAGCCCGGCGGGCGCGTCCTTGAGCACCGCACCCAGGTCACGGCCGCGCAGCAACTCCATCACGATGAAGGGCCGACCGTCATGTCGGCCAACGTCGTGCACGACCGTGATACCCCGATGACGCAGCCTCCCCGCGATCTGGGCCTCGCGCTCGAATCCTGCCGCCAGCTTCGGATCATCGATCCGGTCCCGGATCACCTTCACCGCCACCTGCCGGACAAGCTGCCGGTCCGCGGCACGCCAGACCTCCCCCACGCTGCCGCTGCCGAGCAGTTCCTCCAGGACGTACCGTCCGGCGAGTTCAAACCCAGCCCGCACCCGAGACCTCCGTCCCCTCCTAATGGCAGCCTAGCCATCCAAAGCCGAATCCAGCATCGCTCTCATCAGCACCATCGATAGCCGACCAGAATCGGCAACGGACCGCCGACGGCCAGTGGTACCGGAAGCTCGTAAGCCAGCAGCGACCAGCACCACGTTCAGCCCGCCCCGATCTGAGCATCGCAAACACCTGATCACGTCGGCTTCCGCCTATCGCCACCTCATAGCCGACGTCCCACCGCAAGGACCCGATCATTGAGAACTGGCGCCATAACCTGCCGATCCGAATGCTCCTGTGCGCAGCACCCACATGCCTGGCCAGCAACCAGCTGACATCGTCGCTCTCCGTGATCAGCCATCGGTTCCTGGCGTACACGAATCCGCCTTCGATCTGGGCGGCCTATCGAGTACAACCACCCGACATGGTCAGAGCGGCATCTCCTGTCGTGGCTAGCTGGCGTTCGGCTGAGCCATTCCCTGAGTTCCGGGAATTCAGCGGCGTCGGTTTATTTCTGTCCCCTGCGCGCCGCCGCGATTTCGAGTTCCCGCAGGCTGGCGCGAATCGGCGACTCGATCCCGGTGAATGCGCGGTCCACGGCGCTGGGCAGGGTCTGCGCCCAGAACTCCCGCATCAGGATCGCGCGACCAGCCCGCTTACATTGACGCCGCTCACAGAGTGTATGCCCGGCTAGAGGACGGCACGCGGCCCGCAAAAGGACTCCGGGATCGGCAAGTTCCCATCTCACCTGCCATTCAACCATCGTCAGGCCAGAGGACCATCACCCGTATGTCCACGCCTGGCCAGTCCCCGAGTACTTCGAAAGCGGGATCGGCTCTACACCGGGCCGCATCCGCGCCCGGTAGAGCAGCCCGAACAGGTGATCCACCTCATGGCACACCAGCCGCGCCATACCCAGCTCGAACCTGGTGATCCGCACCGTCCCGTCGACCTCCTGGTGCTCCACCTCGATGGCCAACGACCGCGGCACCTTGCCCCGCACGTCGAAGAAGCTCAGGCACCCCTCGTACTGCTCATCGCTATCGGCCGACTGGTCGCTGACCCGCGGATTGAGCAGCGTCAGCGTCTGCCCCTCCGGCGTCCGGATCACCGCCGCCGCCCGCCCGATGCCGACCTGCGGCGCCGCCAGGCCGATCCCCTTGGTGAAGTTGTGCACATGCGCGACCCGCTCCACCATTCCGACCAGCTGTGACACCACCCGCCGCGCGTCCTCGGCCTCCCCCGGCAGGTCAAATGGCCGCGCGACCTGGCCAAGCACCGGATCGCCCTCCTGCACGATCCCCAGCCTCGTCATCGCCTCCGCCGGGCTCATCGCAGCCTCCGCACGCACGTCACCACCGGCCCGGAACCTCCACTCCAGCCGGTACCGCGCGTGCAGCGGAGGCTCGTCCGTCGACCAGGAGAACACAGCCCGCTCGCCATCGACCTGCCGCGCGATCGGCGTGGCAAACGGCGTCGCCTCCGCCGTCATCGACGTCATGATCCCCCACGCCACCGGCTGCAACTCGGCCGGGAACACCATCGTCATGCTCAGCCGCCGGGTCGGCAGCCGGATCGCCCGCTGCCACCACGGCCCCCACTTGCGCGCGCTGACCGAGTAGGCGTAGCTGATCCACGTCACCTCCCCCGGATACAGCGGGAACCGCCCGTCAGAGTTCTCGAACAGCAGCCAGACTTCCTTGAACGCGTCCCGGTCGTGCTTGACCCGCCAGGTCATGCTCTCATCGCCGCACGCCGCGGACAGCCCGATCTCATCCCAGGTCAGCGGATCCTCGCGGTACAACCGGTTCGAACGCTCCGGATCTCCCGGATACCGGTCTACCGCGATCCGGATCAGGTACTGCGTCACCGGCTGCTCGCCCGTGTTCCGCAACCGCCTCCGAACCCGTGTCGTGTAAACCCCGTCCTGCAAGCTCAGCTCAGCGATCTCGTGCTCGACGACCAGGTCGAACCCGGGCGCCGACTGCGGGTCGTCCGCAGGCGGCTCGTCATGCCGCGCCTTGGGCCCGGACAGCTCGACCAGCGCCTCGTGCATGTCCTTCCACCGCCGGATAATCGCCCGCCCGGCCCGCAGATGCTGGTCGGCGGACTCCGCGAAGCCGCGGCTGGCCAGCATCGTCCCGCGCTCGACCTTGCTGACGTAGGACGGCGTGTACCCGACCAGGCTGGCCAGTTTCTTCTGCGAGTAGCCGACCACCTCCCGCCAATGCCGCAACTCGGCGATGAACGCGGCGACAGCCGGGGCCTGCTGCGCCTCCTCGGGATCTAACTGCACCCAGCCCTCCTTCCGGCGGTTCCGGCCCGTGGGAATGGAGTGAACGGCACGTGATCGCTGGTCACCCTGCCGTCCACCGCCGTTCCTGCCCGAACCTGCTGGCATGCGCGAGCACTCCCCCGGACCGCCGGCGCCGCCAGGTGCACCAAGCACCTTCGACAGCCGCGCTCCCGAATGGCCAGCCAGCCAGAGGCGTGCTCTCCGCGCACTCACGGTACCGCGACGGCCAGTTCCTCGCTTTCCGTCGCACGCCGCGACATCTCTTCATATTTCTAACGAACCGGCGCACCCCGGTCGCAGCAAGGAGGCTCATCGATGATCACCGTTATCGTCCTCGCCGTCGTGTTCATATCCGGCACGGCCACCGGAATCGGCGTGGCACTGCGCCTCGGCATCCGGCGCGAGGAGTCCGACTATTCCCTGTACCGCCAGCCGCCGACGCGCTCGGCCGCAGTTACCCGCCACATTCTCGGCTGGCACACCGACGTCCCGCACCAGAACCGCGGTGCGAAGCAGGCCAACTCCGTACGGCGTCCGCGGCCAGCCGCAGTGACGCCCAGCCTGTGATGGACCACTCGGTGACAGGGAGATCGCGCCGACCCGGGGGCGAGATGGTCGCCAACGCAAGTGCCGATAGGCGCGCTGTGGATTCGCGTCCGCCGTCCACAGATGCCAGTTGTGACGAGATCGATCTGGAGCAAGCCGTTGCCATCCTCGGTCTTGCCCGCCGCTCATGAGGAGGCCTTGACATGGACCGGATCGCCGCCGCACGTGCCCGCCTGGCGCGAGCCATTGACCTACCCTGCATTCTCGACGCCGCCTATGGCGCGTTCGACGGCATGCTGCCGGTGATCCATCACCAGCAAGACCCGGCCGGCGCCGCATTCACCGCGTTCGTGATGGCAGCGGCCTACGCTGCGAACGGCCGCGACGCCATCGGCCGGGCACCATCTCTGCCCCCCGCCACTCCGCGCTACCAGCATGACGAGCAGCACACAGCTGTCACCGCCCGTGAGGCCGCGACCGCCCTGACCGAGCTCAGCCAGCTGCTGACCCGCAGGCTGGCCGACGCCGCCGAACTCGCAGCCGGATCCCTCGACGAGGCACCGTGCGTGGAAGGAGCCCGCCAGGCCGGCCGTTTGTGGTCAGTGCTGTCAGGAGCAGCCGGGCCGTGACCTCCAGGGCATCTTTCGGCGACTTCGCAGCCGCAGCGAGTCGGCATCTTGAGCACCCAGCGAGCCCGCTCGGCCCGGCGGCGGCATCCCAAGGACACCAAGCCAGTTCCGTGGACGCCTCCGAGTTCGCCCGCAGCCTGAGCAAGTTCATCGAGGTTATGAGCCGTTACCTCAGCGATGTCGTGGCGCCTGACGAGGCGACCGTCCGGAACCGACGACGGGTCAAGCCGTGGGGCAGGGCCAAGACGGAAGCGCAGGAAGCGCTGCGGAACGCGGCTGCGGCACTGTGGCCGGTTAGCGCAGAGCGCCGACCGGGCCGGGACAGCGACCCGGAGCCGGTTCGCTGTAGGCTCGACGCCGCCACCCAGATGCTGACTGCCGGACGCGACCTGTTGCAGACCCATCTGACCACCAGGCCGGACGGCACCTGGCGGGCTCAGTCAGAGTGGGCACCAGTAGTGACGTCGGCTCCGGTCGCCAGAGCGTTGATGCTCGAACTCGGGCGGTGGGCAGGCCAGGTCGCGCCAGAAGCCGACCACCTCGCGATGTCCCCGCTCCCCGACCGGCCCAAGGCCGACAATGCCAGGCTAGCGCTCGACATCGCGTGCCAATGGCTGCAGGTCGTTCACTCGGCGGTGCAGTCCGCTCAACGAAACGACCCGGTATCCGCCATGGAAACAAGGCTCTTGAACTCGATCCCGGTGAACGCGCTGCCTGAGCGGAGGCGCCCTGACGGCCGCGAGACGGTCGCCGACCTGTGCGACGGCACAACGGGCAGCGCCGAGCGGGTCCGGCACTTGGCCCGCATCGCCGTCCGCGAGGCGGTCTGGTCGCCGGGGCTGAGCGCGGACTCATTGCGCGAGGCAGCCGCATGTGCGACCGCAATCAGTCACCACTGCTCGGTCGTGCTGCACACGCTTGCCGACAGCGCCGTCCAGCACGGCTCCCCCGAGGTCAGCGCCGCGCTGCTAGAAGCGTCCGCCGCGTCCGCGCACGCGCGCGGAACCTGGCTTCAGACCGCGCGAGCGTGGGAAAACATCACCACCGAGACCGGCGGCCTATTCTCGCCAGCATCCGCCGAAGTGGCCGACCTGGCACTGTGGACCGGCCGACTGGCGTTCGCCGACCCGGGGTGGACGTTAGCCCAAGGCCCCATTCAGCCCGTTCGATCACCCGAGTCCCTCGCCCCAGAGCCAGGTGACGTCCCAGCGGCCGTCGCCGCAGTCCACCAGGCCAGCGACACCCTGACCCAGCTCGCCTCAGCCGACCAGGCGCAGGCCAATCTCGCCGCTCGCGCGACATGGTTCCGCTCGCCCACCAGGAGCCTGCCCGAGTGGATCGACAACCCCCATCCCTACGGACGGACGCCATCAGACTGGGTCAGCAAGCTGTTCGGCGCCTACCGCGACGCAGGCGCAGCGAGCGCCCAGGCCACGACCGCAATCGCGGCGATCGCGGAAGCGGTCCGCGCGCCCAGCCGAACCCTTGCCGCCGCGCGCGCCGCAGTCCAGGCGTCGCGATCAAGCATCAGGCCACCACTGACTGAGCCCGCCAGTTGCTCTCGGCACCCCGACACGCCCGGTCACTTTGAGCGCACGCTCTCGGAACTCGGCATTACAAGCCCTGACCTGCTCACGCGCGCATCCGTCATTGACCACGCAGGCGACCAACTCGTCCTCGAAGCGGCCCAAGCAGCGCAAAGACTTCACTGGCATAGCGCATCCCGCGATCTGGCCATGCCGCTGAGCACCGCCGAGCTGGTCTCCCGCACTCGCGTAACAGCCGTCCAGCGCACCGCCATCGCCCGGTCACCCGAGTCACCAGAGAACCCGAGGCCGAACTGTAGTGGCAACAACGCACGTCCTTTCACAGTCAGCGAGGTTCCTGGAGCATGAGCGCCCACACGCAAGCCGCCAGACTCCCCCGCGGCCATGCAGGCGAACTCCGGGCTCCAGGCCCGGCCTCGGCCGACCGCGGCCCGGCCATCGCTACCTCATACCTCGCCGCCGCATGTCGGCCTGGCGAAGAACGGCGGCTCGACGAGCTGCCGGGCCTGCCTGCCAGGCGTTGCCGCTACCCTGCCGGGCGGCGCGATCCCGGCGCAGCGCACGCAGCACCGGCAGCGCAGTGAAGCAGGATCCCGTCACGGCCATACCGCCGATGCCGAGGCCGGCCGATATCCGGCCCCGCTGCGCCCAGCAGACGTCCTTCAGGTCAAGCAGCAGCCGAGCTCATCAACGATTAGGGCCAGGCGCACCGCTTACGCACTGTGACGGCTCCGGAGAAATCCAACAATCCGTATAGGCTCCCTGCCGATTAGGAATGTCTAGTATCCCTGCAGGTTATCGGTGTTCGTTCAGCGCAGATCAGCCGTTCTGGCCGGGCTGTGAATGGGACGTGCTTCCGGCGTGGAGTTCGGCGCGGGGATGCCAGGCCCGGCCGGGTTCCTTGCTGCGCGCGGCGTCGGCTGGCGTGGTTAGCCCGCCGGAGACGCCTACAGAAACGTGCCATCAGGCGGCTCACCAGCGGTGAAGAGCATGACCTGCTAGCTGCGACTGCCGTGCTAACCGCTCTCATCCGACAGGTAGTCAGAGATGGCGGCTGCCAGATGTTCTACGTCTTCTTCGGTGTTGTAGTAGTGCGCTGATGCCCGTAGCCAGCCGCGTTCCCCACGGCGGAGCATCTCAATCGGAGCATTCTGGGGACCGGCGAACATCACGTTCACGCCGAGCGTGCGCAGCCGATCTCTCGCGGCAACCAGATCTCTGCCCGGGAGGTCAAAGACCACTATGCCGCCCAGCTCTGCCGCCCATCGTCGCACAACGACTCCCTTGATCGCCTTCAAAGATGCTACGACCATCTCTGCGAGCGAGGTGATGCGTGTCCAGATCCAGTTGCCGTCCAGATCTGACAGGTACTTCAATGCTGCAGCGGCTCCCGCGAATCCTGACCAGCTCCGCTCCCATTGCTCGAGACGAGGAGCATCCGGCCGGAGCTGCCAGTCAAGCGCGGAATTCGTTATCTCAGCGACCTGAATATCCGGACCGAGCGGCACCATGTCCGCTGCCAAGTCGCCACGAACGAAGTAACCGCCAGTTCCGCGCGGTCCGCGTAGATACTTCCGGCCCGTGAAGATCAGCCCGTCAATACCTTCCCTCTTGACGTCTAACGGCGCCTGACCAAGCGTCTGGCAAGCATCCACGAGTGTCAGGCTGCCAGCCCTTGCCGCCATCTGGGCTATCTCTCCTATCGGATTCAAGACGCCACTTTGAGCTGGCATGTGAGAGATAGCAACGAGATCGACTGATTCCTCCCGCAGGACTCTGGCGAGAAGGCTAAGATCGATCGCGCCGCTCTCGCCAAGGTCGATAGGCCGGAGCTGCCAGCCGAACCGATCCCGGCCATCGGCCAAAGCCAGCAAGTTACCGCCGAATATCGACTCATCGAATGCTATCGTGCTGCCGGTGCGCAGAGGCAGCGCGTACATGACCCTTCGCCACGCATCAGTCGCACTCTGGCAAAAACCGATCTCGTCTGGTAGGCAACCCAATATATCTGCACCGCACGTGTAGAATTCGCTAGCATTACTCGCAAATTGGGCGGCTGCCTCGTAGCCGCCGACCAGGCCTTCCTGTTCGAGGTAGGCCACCTGCGCATCGATTACCGGCCTGGGCGGGAGCGAGCACCCGGCGTTGTTGAAATGGACAACATGCGATGCTCCTGGCGTCTCGTCACGCAGCCGCTGAATTTCGCGAGAGTGCTCGTCGTCCTCGCTCATTGGACCTCCTGTGCGCGAAGGCAGTTTGCCGGAAATCTCCGGTTTCGATGACGTACGTAGTCTTTGAGACTATTATGTCACTACGGCGGCGTACGGTCCGGTGTTCCAGGGGCGGACATTTCTTGTGCGACCGGCAGGCAGTGCGGAAGACGCCGGCAAAAGCATTAATCATGCCGATCCGAGATCTTGACACGAGCCTATATGAAATGTCCACAATGGGGAATGGTGTTATGGCTAGGGATCATCGCCGCAGGATTGCTCTCCGCCAGGTCGACCGATGGTGGTTCAGCCCGATGCGGGGCACCCAGGCTGAGCCCCTGGGATCGCTGCGAGCCGTGATGGCGATGCAACGCGGCCGGGCAAATAATCACTCTCCGGCACTTCTGCTGATCGGGCACTGGCTGGAGATCTTCGGCTGGCTCGAGGTGGCAGCGCACGGCGGTCCGACTGGCTGGATCGTTGCCGCGGTGGCCGTGGCGGTGAAGTTCCGGCACCTGCAGGAAGCCAGCCACTTCGCTGTCCACGGCGTCCTGACACGCAGCGCCGCGCTGGGTAACACCCCGACCGAACTGGCCGTACATGCCCCGCTGGGTTTTGTGCCCATACCGGTGCGGCGGGAGAAGCACGTCCGCCAGCACCATCCAAATGCAACCATCGCCGGGATAGACCCTAACCTGCTTGAGCTCAGCCAGGCAGGCTTACGCCCCGGATGCGGCCCCGGGCGATTTTCCCGGCCGTGATCTATCCGATGACACCCGCAGGCGTGGCCGGACCTGCCGCGGTCTGGCCAGAAACGTGCGCCCGAGCGCGGCTCATGGTGGTTTATCTGGATTTTCCTCGGTGTTCCGCTCGCGGCAGGAGTCCTTCTTGGCTGGCCGGCTGCCGTGTTCGGCATTCTTATACCACGACTTATACTTTACCCGCAATTATCCTGGATGTCACTGTTCGTGGAACACCGCTGGTTCGATGCTGAACCCGTCACCGGCACGCCGGCTGCGATCGAGGCAGCTCGCTGCCTCCGGCTATACGTGAGCAATCCGGTCCTCGCGCTTCTGGCGCGCTCGACCTGGCTCCCCTACGTGACGTGTTCCACTACGCGCACTCGGTCCACCCTGCCGTGCGCTGGAACTACCTTGCATCTGTAGAACGCATTATCGGCACTCCTGACTATACGCCACAGTCCTTGCTGATCGGTAGTTCCGCTGTGGCTCGCCGCCATTACCGGGCGCTCGGTGCGACCGAGGCCTTTCCTTTCTCCAGAAATGCTTGCAGACCGGGTGACCCTGTATAGGTAAGTCGTCCTGTTTAGTTCGTCGGCCGAGCCAGAGGATGGTTATTTTGGCGGATCATGACCCGGAGATCGGCCTGCGTATTGAGCAGAAGCCAGATCAGGATACCTTTGGCCTATGGAACACTACATTCCACTGGCGCACGACTTACTTCGATGACCTCTGCAATGCGGATCCCTCGTCGCTGCCTGAATGTTTGCAGGCGGGAAAGAGAATTCGTCATAGTTGAAAAACACGCGATCCGACAAGCAGTTTCTTCGCATCAGCGAATTGTGGAATTTGGCTGCGGGCTTGGGCGTTCGGTTCTTGGGTCTGTACGCCATTTTCACGGAGAAGTTCTTTGCTGGCATTGATTATGCGCCAAATCAAATCTTGGTGTTCCACGCAAAACTCGTACGGGAACAGCATCATAACGACTGCTGCTACTCAGCGGATGTCGGAGCCGCTCCGTTCTGTGACGCAGCTTTGACTGCCTGCTGATTTGCAATCAGACTTTTGGCACGTTCCTCGGAGAGACGAGACGATCCGCGCTGCAGGAGGCGCAGCGACTTCTCGTGCCTGGCGGCACGCTCCTTATCGGAGGCTTCACGAACCTCGCCCTCGCAGAAGAATGTTACAGCGCATGGAACATTCCGCTAGAGTGGATAGATCCTGATCGTCGACTGGTCAGCCTCGGTCCATATAGGTCACTCTGGCAAGACGAGGGAGGTGTCATCGAACTGCTAGCAAGCTCCGGCTTTGCGCTCAAAGAGCGGAGTTCCGTCAAGCTCGGTTTCGTTGACGCCTTCCTTAGGGAATAGATATTGCTCAGGCAAGCACACGAGCTGATCGATTGACAGGACCCGCTTCGTCAGGAGTCAGCAGCGTGATGTGATGACACCGGTAGTCGTGATCATCGGGTGTCAGGACCAGAACGAGCCGCAGCGCTGCGCGCGGCAACGGCACCGTCTGGAGGTAACCAGTCCGGGCATTCGCGCTCCCGCCGGAGCATACCCTCACACCCGGAGCCGATATAGGACGCGCCGAAGAGCCGGTTATGTGCTACTTGCCGCAACAACCGGCAGGTCATCAACGGCAACCTACGGCGGATCTGGCTCGATGCCGTACCGCATTCAGCAGTTACATTCAGTGACCGGGTGGTCCACCTCCGGGCAGTTCCTATGACCGGCAACACCCAGATCTTTCGGTGGACATCCGCAATGGGATGAGCGCGTCGCGCGGTCTTGCTGGCGGACTGGGAATGGAGTGAACAGCGCGTGATCGCTGGTCACCCTGTTATCCACAGCCGTACATAGCCGAGCCTGTCGGTGTGAGAACGTACTCGTGGCACCGAAGCATCCTTCGTCAGCCGTTCTCCAGCGCCGCTGACTTCGGCCGACTCATTCGCCAGCCGGCAGGACCGCAGCCAGGTCGTCGGGCAAAGGTTTGCCGACTTCGGCGTACAGATCGATCAGATGGCGTTCGATGGCGCTCACGCGGTGGCGCAGCGCCACGACCTCGGCTTCGACCTCGGCGCCTCGCGCCCGCACGGCGCTCCCGACCTCGCGAAGCTCCGCAACCTGTTTGGCGAGATCTCCGGTGGTCGCGGCCGATCCGGGCCGCTGCGCCGGGGATGGCGCGGACGAACACTCCCTTGCCCGGCTGGCCGAGCAGCAGTCCCTCGGAACGCAACTGGCTAACCGCAGCGCGGACAACGGTGCTAGACACGCCGTATTGCCTGGTCATCTGGGCAGTGGACGGAATGGCCGAGCCGACCGGAAGCTCCCCGGACGCCATCTTCTGCCGGAGATCGTCGGCGACCTGCCGGTATGCGGGGCGCCCGACGAGTTCGGTCACCTGGTCGTCCTCCTCAGCCCGAAGCAGGCCGCGCGCCTGGCTACGCAGGCCAGGCTAGCCGCCATCCCCAGGCCAGCCAACTATACATACCATGTTGTACATAGTGTGCTAGCTTGTGCTCGTACGGCTGCGGACTGCCCCGCACGTGCACGGACACTCAGGGACACTCACCACCCGCGACCTCAACGGCCAGCCACCACGACAACCACCGCAGCCCCGGCGAACACGCCGCCAAGCACACCCGCCGGGACCGCGAACCCCCGATGAAGGAGGCACCCCCATCATGGCCTTAACGATTCCCGGCCCGACGCGCCAAACCCGGCAATGCCGGTCGCACCCAGCCGACGACGGCACGGCCAGCACCATGACCGCCGATGCCAGCCCAGGCAGGAAGGCGCTCTACCGAATCCCCGAGGCGATGCGGCTGCTCAGCCTGAGCCGCAGCGTCATCTACAACCAGATCCGCGCCGGGCGCCTGCGCAGCGTCAAGGAAGGCAGCACCCGGCTGATCCCCGCCGACGCCATCGCCGACTACGTCGCGCTGCTCGAAGCGGAAGCCGAGGCCAGCCGATGACCGCCGCGAGCAACCGCCCGCAGCCCAACGCGCGCCGGACACCCGCCGCCCGCGCGGCCGCGCCAATCAGCGAAGGGTCGATCTACCCGTACCGCAACGGCTACGCCGCCTACGTGTGGGTCACGACCCCGGCGGGCGAGCCGAGCCCGCAAGTACGTCTACGGCAAGACCCGCGAGATCGTGCACGACAAGTGGGTCAAGCTCCAGGCGCAAGGCCGCCGCAGCGCCGATCCCCACGACTATCCCGACCCTCGCGCAGTACCTCACGCGCTGGCTGGCCGACGTCGTCAAGCCGAACCTCGAGCCCGCGACCTACGCCTACTACGAGACGATGGCGCGGCTGTACATCATCCCGGCGCTGGGCAGCAAGCGGCTCGACCGGCTCCAGACCCGCGACGTGCAGACCTGGATCAACAAGCTGGCCACCATCTGCCAGTGCTGCGCCCAGGGCAAGGACGCCGCACGGCCGGAAGGCCGCCAGCGCTGCTGCGCGATCGGGGCCTGCTGCCGGCGAGCACGCCGGCCGCCGCACGGTGCAGGCCGCCCGCAACACCCTCCGCGCGGCGCTCAACCACGCCAGGACTCCGAAGAACTGGTGTCCAGGAATGTGGCGGCCTTCGCCAAGGTGCCCAGCCCACCGAAGCGCCGCCGCAAGGGCTCGGTCTGGAGCGTCGCAGGAGGCGAGCAGGTTCCTCGCCTCGGCGCGCGACGACGATGACCCGCTTCTACGCGGCGTACGTCCTGATCCTGGTCAATGCGCCTGCGCAAAGGCGAGGTCATCGGGCTCACCTGGCCCAGCGTCGACTTGGACAAGCCGAACTCGACATCACCTGGCAGCTCCAGCGCGTCGGCCAGCAGCTGATCCACAAGCAGCGGGTCAAGACCGAGGACTCCGACGCCGACGACACGCTCCCGCTGCCCGACATCTGCCTGGCCGCGCTCAGGCTGCGGCTCGACGAGCAGGACGCGGCCCGCGAGCAGGCTGGCGCCCGCTGGCAGGCCAGCGACCTGGTGTTCACCACCCGGTGGGGAACCCCGATCGAGCCGCGCAACTTCAACCGCAGCTTCGACGCCCGCTGCGCCAAGGCAGGCGTCCCGCGCATCAGGGTGCACGACACCCGCCACACCTGCGCTTCGATCCTCGCGGCCCTGGACGTGCACCCCAGGGTCGCGATGCGGATCCTGCGGCACGCGCAGATCGCCGTGACGATGGAGGTCTACACCGAGGTCCCCGACGAGGTGACCCGCGCCGCGCTGAAGAAGCCTCGGCGACAGCCTCGGCGGTCTGCCGCCAGCCGAGCAGGACCTGCCATGACGGCCCGCCCAGATCCAGCAGCGGCCCGGTTCGAGCAGGAGGCACAGGCCATGCAGACCAGATGATGGACCAAGCCCGGCCCAGGCGCGGCGCGACCGCCTCGGCCAGCACCCAGCCGATCGCCTGGCCACGGACTGGACCAGCCCGGCACTCCGCAGGCCAGGAAGCGGCGGCGGACTGCTCGCCGCGGCAGCCTGCCTGCTGCTGCTCCTAGCCGCCGCGCAGGGGTACGTGAGCTTCCGCGCCCAGTACACATTCATTGACCACGCGAAACGCACCCATCTGCCGTCGATGCTGGAGGCCCTCGGACTCGACACCGGCGCGGTCATCTTCGCGTTGCTTGCCCTGTCCCTGGCACGTAACGGCCGGTCCGGAACGGTCGAGCGGATCCTGAACGTCGCGTGCGCGCTCGGCTCGATGATCATGAACCTGCTCGCCGCCAACCTGACCATGGGGGGCCTGGAATGAGACCGCGAACGGCTACGTTGGCGCGGGTCACGCATACATCTACAGCGCAAAGACGGGCGCCTTGCTCTACACGCTCACCAGCCCCAATGCGCAGACCAACGGAGAGTTTGGTGGCTTTGGGATTGCCGTGAGCGGCAACACCGTCGTCGTGGGAGCTTGGAATGAGGCTGCAAACGGCTTCGCCGGCGCGGGCCACGCCTACATCTACAATGCCGCCACAGGCGCCCTGCTCCACACGCTCACCAGCCCCAACGCTCAGACCAACGGAGAGTTTGGGAATGGCATAGCGGTGAGCGGCAACATCGTCGTCGTGGGTGCTTGGAATGAGGCCGCGAAAGGCTACGCCGGCGCCAGCCACGCCTACGTCTTCAACACCGAGACTGGCGCTCTTCTCAGAACTCTCACCAGCCCCAACGCTCAGACGGGCGGGCACTTTGGCTCTGATGTCGCCTTGGCCGGTTACATCGTCGCCGTGGGCGCTGAAAGCGAGACCGCCGACGGCTACTCGGGCGCAGGTCACACGTACCTCTTCAACGTCTTGACGGGAAAACTGATTAGCACGTTGACCAGTCCGAATGCGGTCACGGGCGGAGCCTTTGGCTCTACAATCGCCTCTGCCGGCAACACCCTCGCCGTGGGCGCTCAGACCGAGACTGCGAAGGGCTTCGCCGGCGCGGGCCATGCCTACATCTACAGCGCCGACACAGGCGCCCTTCTCAGAACGCTCACCAGCCCCAACGCCCAGGCTAACGGAGAGTTTGGCTGGTCGCTCGCTGTGAGCGGCAACACGGTGGACGTGGGGGCCTGGCTCGAGGCTGCCAACGGCTACGCCGGGGCCGGTCACGCCTACGTCTTCAACTTCGAGACAGGCGCCTTGATCAGGACACTCACCAGTCCGAACTCGCAGACCTACGGAGGGTTTGGCGAATCAGTCGGCGCGAGCGGCAACATCGTGGTCGTGGGCGCTTGGGCTGAGACTGCGAACGGCTATGCGGGCGCCGGTCACGAATACATCTTCTACTTGGGGCCTCCTCCTTCCTCGTAGCCCAGTTTATCTCTTTCTCGGTTGACGCCCTGGAGCTCACCGCGTCTCTGATTTACCTCATTGTTCACGGACAGGAAGAAGGGCTCAGTAGCAAGAGCGCGATAAACGGGTTCCTCAAGGAAAAGAAGCCGCGCACTTCTCCGACAAACAGATTGAGGCCACATGGCAAAAGATCCAAACCGCAGGAAAATGGAACGACGAGATTGCGACCCTGAAAAGAACTGAGCTTCACAGCCATCGCGCGCACGCATAGCCGAGAGGATAATGCCCCTAAAACACGATAGCCCGTCCACGGGTCGTCCTGTTCAGGGAGCGACTCCAGCTGGGCCTATCACCAACCTCCGGGCCTTTGTCATCAACGCGTGAAAAGATGCGTCCGCCGCAAGCAACCATTTATCCGCTCCGACCTGTCTGCCTCGAAGGCAAAGATGCAGCCTGCGATCCTGCTAATCCAGAACGCGGAGTGGGAGGGTCCCGGGCTCATCGGCCTGCACGCCCGCGCCGCGGGAGTGCGCTTGGCCACGGTCGAGCTCTTCCGCAATTCCACCCCTGCCCCGAGGATACCCTTCGGCGAGCTGGAGAGGGGGGAGTTCTCGGCGGTGGTCGGGCTCGGCTCGCCCTCCACCGCCTACCATCCCAAGAGCAACAAGCACCACGACGAGCTCGTCCGGCTCTTCAGGCTGACGAGGAAACGGGGGATACCGTCATTCAACATCTGCTACTCGATGCAGCTGTTCTCGCTGGCCCACGGGGGCAGCGTCGTGAGGAACCCGGCGGGCAAGGAGGTGGGCTTCGCGGAGGTGCGGCCCACGCCAGAGGGCCGGTTGGACAAGGTCATCGGACCTATCGGGCCGTACACGACTCTACAGTGGCACGGCGACATCGTCGAGGAGCTTCCCGAGGGCGCGGTCTGTCTTGGGTCCTCGAAGAAGACCAAGAACCAGGTCGCAGTCCTGGACGGCATACACTACATGGTGCAGGCGGACGGGCAGGCGGCGATCCCCTCGATGGTCAGGAGCTGGCTGAAGCACGACGCCGAGTGGGCGACACAGGGTACGGGGATCAGGAAGGGCGAGCTCGTGAGCGAGGCCGTCGAGCACGAGGCATATTTCCGAAACACCTTCCTCAGGATCTTCGGGAACTTCCTAGCCCTCGTGGTCTCGCCGCGCGTGTGACGGGCGGTATTGATTGTCGCCGCTCAGGGCGACTTCTTCAGGTCCTCGAACCGGCTTGCGTGATGGTGGACGATCTTCCACTCGTCTCCGAACCTGCCGACGACCATCGTGACCCGCGACCGCCCCCCCACCGTCGACCCCTCGAAGGAATAGTCGTTGACAAAGACCCCCTTGTAATCGAGATAGAATGTAGCTATCGCCATGAACCCGATGACGTCTATCCTCAAGTCCTCGATCTTGTACTCGTAGTCAGAGATGTTTGCGAACCTCGCCTGCTCGTACATGAAGGCCTCGTCCGAATTCTGCCTCGTGTAGGGGCGCGACTCGTCGAACTTGCTGAAGTACTGCGAGGGGGCGTAGAACCGCGAGAGGCTCGTGATGTCCTTGCTCTTCCCGACGTCGAAGTAGGCCGTGATGAGGGCGGCCACCTCCCTCCTCGCCTGGTCGAGCTGTCGCGACTCCAACGGGCGCTCCCCAGGGAACCGATAGATAAGCTGAGGACAGCGCACGTCGGCCGATTCCGGTACCCCGGCTCATCATTCTATCCCGAGCGCGCCCTTTGCGCGGAGGATGAGCCTCTCCCTAATGGGGAGGTTGGCGACGGGTCCGGTGACGGTGATGAACCGCCCGTCTCGGATTTCGTACACTGGCATCCCCTTCGAGAGGGCGTGGTCGACCTCCGGTTTCACTCCCTCGGTGACATAGCCGAAGTGCCTCGAGAATACGAGGCAGTCGCAGGAGTCGACGAGGCGAAGGTAGTATTCGGTCTCCCGTCCAGGCTCGGCGCCCGACTGGTGGGCGCTCGGGTCGACCACCTCGCACCCGACGAAGCGCTGCTCGATCAGCTTGATCTCTCGCCTCTCGGAGGCGCTTCCGTAGAGTTTCATCGGGTGGGAGTAGAAGACCCGCACGGGTGCGAAACCCCCGCGAAATTAGTTAAGGGTTTGGTGACGTAGCACGGTCCTGGCGGTGGTCGTCGTCAACTCCCCACCAGGTCGATTATCCCGCCATAGAGGCGTCCGCACCCGTCGCAACGCCTCTCGGAAATCGTCCCACCACAATTGCACTTCACGCGGGGCTCGTTCCTCCCCTCCTTCTTCCTGACGCGATATTTCGCGAAGAGCATCGGCTTGGCCGGCCAGAGGCTCGAGGTCTTGACGTCGAGGGTCGCGAGGGGAGTGAGCCTCTCGAGCCTTCGCCCAATCCGGTTGTCGAAGGCGCCCACCCCGCGGATCTCGACCCGCTCGAGGGCGACGTGCCCGTAGCGGCCGAGGGGCGTCGGATAGATCCTGTGGCGCCCTGGGGTCACTATGAGCGAGCGCCTCGGCCTGATGTGGTGGGCAATCCCCAGCACGAACGTCCCGCCGTTCCTCGAGACCCTAACCACCTCTGAGAGCAGGGCGTCGGGGTCAGGCACGTGGTGTATCACCCTGATGAGCGCGACGAAATCGAAGACGTCGTCGTCGAATGGGAGTCTGTCGAAGCTGTCGCGGACCAGCGTCGTCCTCTTCAGCCTTGACGACGCCCTTCGAAGGTTGCTGAGCGAGTAGTCGAGCATGAACGTCTGCCCTATGCGCCTCTCGATGACCTGGGTGATCCTGCCGAACCCGCCGCCGAGCTCGATGCCGGTCTCTCCCGTCGCCCATCGCGAGACTATCTCTTTCTCGGCGCGGTCTTCGATTCCCCTCCCCTTCCACACCGTCGAGTAGTCGAAAGTCTCGTAATCGGGAATCGCGTCCCCTATCTCAGTCATGAGACCAACTCCGTCGCTTCACCTCACCCTGGAAGCGGCTACCGCTTCTCCAGGGTCTGATACATCTTCCCGAGCTCTACATACCGTCGAGACGCGTACTCCAGGCGGCCAGGCTCGATCCAAGTCTTGAAGACGGCGCCGCGCCTCCCTTGCTTGGCCAGCTTCCTGTTGAGGATCCACGCCTTGAGACCAAGGTACGACCCGAGGGTGAGGAAGAGCCACGAGTTTACGGCATGCGACCCCCTCGCCGCCGGTGGATTCTGGCCCAGTCGCGAGCCCGTCTCCCTCATCCTGCGGTCGTAGATGACGGGGAAATACGACCTCATCCATTGCTCGCGCTCGAGGATGGCGTGGTAGGTGGCCTCGCCTGAGATCACCTTCGCGGTCAGGGTATCCCGAGCGTGGACGGCGGTCTTCGGCCTGGATTCGTCCCTCACCTGCCTCTCGTCCATCACATAGCTGAAGCAAAGCGGCGGGGCGTCCCTTCTCACGATGGAGCGGATCCTCGAGAGGAGGAGGGCCTTGAGCATGAACGCCCACATGCCGTCCGTCTTCGTGATGCAATAGATAGTCGATGTCGTCGCCCTCGGCCACCGAGAGGTATGAGTTCGTCCCCGCGACGGCGACGAAAATCGCATCCTTCCTGAACAGCCGAGCGAAAACCCTCGCTGCCTCGATGTTGGAGATGGCGCGCCTCCTTCTTCTGAGCCCCTCCTCGATGGCCTGCCTTGCGGTCGCTCGGTCGGAACCCGGGCTGATCAAGGCCACCAGTCCGGATTCCACGAATACCTTGGAGGAGAGAGATTCGTCCGATGCGATGCCCTCTTGGAGCTCCTCCTCCGTCGCGTCGATCGCAAGCAGCTCGACGAGGTCTTTGATGGACAGCAACGCGCCTGACGCAGCGGCAATCTTGCAGTATGCAAGCACCGCCTCCCTCTGACCCTCGTCAGGCAAAAACGCGACCCCCTGTCGCCCGCCTTGTCCTACCAGCGCCGTCATTCCCAGATGTGCCTTCGGACAACAGGATGGATAAAAACACGAGCGAGGTGGCTCACCGACGCGCCTCCCGTCGCGGCCGGCCACCGCCCTTCGGCGCCCTTCATCGCGTCGCTCACGCCGCGCGATTTCAACAGGCATGGTCCCTCAGACGGATAGATAAGCTGGGGCCGTCCTCGATACCTTGAATTAATTCAGACGACCGTGGACGACCGTGCCCGGCGGAGAGGACCACTGAGCGAATTCGCTCGCCTCGACAGGTCCAACTTTAACGCCCCCCATGGCTTCAGGGCCGCCTTCCTCGTGGTCGCGCCGCTGGTCCTTGGATTCGCGACAGGTCATCCTGAGTTCGTGTTCGCGACACTCGGGGCGATGTTCGTGACAAACACCGAGGGGCCCAACGCAGCCCGCCTTCCCATCCCAAGCCTTCTGCTAGCGTGCTTCACCGAGGCCTCCGCGTTCGGACTTGGCACCCTGGTGGGCCTGACCGGCTTCGGGGCCGTTCCGCTCGTCGGGTTGGGAGTCTTCGTCGCACTAGCTGCAGGCGGCGATCAGACACTTGCCCCGGTCGGAAGGTTCACCGCGATCTTCTTCGCCGTCGGCGTGGGCCTGCCTGGCGGGTCGCCCGGGGGTGCCCTGGAGAGGCTCTGGCTGTCGCTGCTCGGGGGTCTCCTGGCAGCGCTCGGGGCTTGGCTCCATCGCCGGCTGACAGCTGGAAAGGTCTCGGGCAGCAGTTCGGAACTCCTGCGCTCGCAACCGAAGCGCCGCGTGAGGCTCCCCAGACCCGGCGCCTTGTGGCTGCAATCGGAATCTTTCCGCCATTCCATGGCCGTTGGAGCGGCGTCAGCTCTCGGCCTCACAACCGGACTCGCGCTGGGGCTTCCCAGGGACTTTTGGATCGTCGTCACTATAATCATAGCGTTGCGACCGAGGCTCGGTCTGACCGTGAACTTCACCGAAATGATGGTCATCGGCACGATTGCGGGAGCGGTAGTCGCAGGTGCGATAACCGTCGAGATAGCCAACGTGTATCTGCTCGAAGGGCTCCTCCTCGGATTCGCTACCGCCATGTTCGCAACAAGGGGGGTGAACCTCGGACTTGTCCCAGGTGTTTCTTACGCCTTTCGTCATCATCCTGCTCAACCTCCTGTATCCTGGGCAGTGGCAGCTCGCCGAAATTCGGATCTTGGACGTGACCATCGGAGGGGCGATCGCGATCCTGACTGTATATCTGGTGAGGGCTGGAGTCTTGGCGCGGGCCTGGGCTAGTCGCGTGCCGCACCGTCGCGCGGCGCTTCATTCAAGCCGGAGCTGCACGCCGAGCTGCTTCGAAAGGTTCTGGAGGTCCTGCGCCACGTAGAAGAAGGCCATCCAGCTCCACTTTCCCCAGCGCCTTATCCCCTCCTGCTTGACCCTGTCTATCGCCCCTCTCTTGTCCTCGGGCTGCTTCCCGAAGAAGAGGAGGCCGAAGACGTCCACCGACCACGCGTCTATCGGGAACCCTCCGTGCGGGTTGATGATGTCCGCCGCGTAGTCCCCAATCCCCGGGAGCTCGACGAGCCTCTCCCTCGCCTCATCCGGAGGCGTGCTCATTATCTCCAGCATGTCTGGAAAGCCTGCTTCGATCATCTTCGCCGACCCCACGATGTACTTGGCCCTGTAGCCCAGCTTGCACGCTTTGGCGAAGGAATCCGGGGCGAGCTTCGCAATCCTCGCGGCCGTCGGCTGGAGAGTGACCTTCCTCCCGTCGAACTCGATCGTCTGGCCATACCTTCGGTCTATCGCCTCCATCATCTCCAAGCTCCTCTTGATTCTGGCCATCTGGAGGCAGATTGCGAGGATCACCGAGTTGAAGAGGGAGACGCCCTGTGTGTCGTGCATCCCGTAAAGGCTCTCGACCACGTGCTTTAGGATCTCCGTCCTTCCTAGCGAAGTCGTAGAACTCTCTAAGGTCCTGATCGGCTCCCAGACACACCGCAAGGGTCTCGCGCAGCTTCTCTACCTCTCCCTTGAGAACCTCGCGCTCCGAGTAGACGTCGACCAGCACCTTCGGCTTCTCTAACGTGCCGCGGGACTGGATCTTCAGCCCGACGGGCCTTCCCTCGAAGCGGATACCGGTCCAGAGAGTCTCGTCTTCGAAGACCTCGTCGGAAGTGAAGAGGTCCCAGCCGGCTGGCTTCCTCACCGTGAGCCGGAAGTTGTACGGGGGCTTGGGAGTTATCTCGAACTGCGTCCTCAGCCGCAATCTCATTCTCAGCCCCTACCGGAGGCCGGATTTAATCCGACGGAGTCGCCAGCTTGTGATGATTGCGCCCTACTTCTTCCGTTTGGCCTTTGGCCGCGGGGCCGGCATCCGCGCGAAGAGGGCGATGAGGTTCCCCTCCGGGTCGGCTCCTATATACGACCAGCCTATCGTCGGGATCTCCATCTTCCCCACGACTTCCCTTCCGCCCGCCTTCTTGAAGGCCTCGATGTGCTTGTCGATGTTATCGACGCCGATGTAGTTCCTCGGAACGTCAGTCGCGCCAGTCCTCTTGTACATCCCTCCGGGACGCTCTTCCCCCTCGGGCCCGTGGAGATGTTCCAGTAGTCCATATCGGCAATCTGAGTCTTCTCGAACTTCCATCCGAAGACGTCGGAGTAGAACTTCGACAGTTTGGCAAGGTCGTTCGCGGGTATCTCAAAATGCACTACAGTTCTGGTAACCATGGGGGCCGAGACCGCGGCCCGCTATTTAACAGGCTCTGCCATACTCTCTAGAGAGCTCCCCGTCGCCCACCGCGCGGAGTTTAAGGTGTGGTCTCGCGCGGCAAAGAGCATGGGCGCGGCTAGCCTGGTCTTCAAGATGACCTGGCTCTGGTCGATCTTCGCCGGATTTTACCTCGTCGCCTACGTGTTCTGGCTCCCGAACCTCTTCTCCAGCTTGGTCGTCGCCATACTCGGGGCAGTCGTGACCCTGGTTCTGGGGTTGAGCCTCCTCTACGATGGATTCTCAACCGCCGTGGCTCTTCAAGGCGGTCCCGCGACCAAACCCCTCTCCCTGAAACGCCTGCGCCGCTTGTGTGGCGGTGGACTGCTCCTAGCCTACCTCCCCGTCTACATCCCCACGCAGGGGAGGATCGTCCCTCACTGGCCGCTGGACCTGGCGATTACCGTGGTCTCCGGAGCGATTATGGTTGTTTACGGCATCCGGGACGAGTGAGGCCAGGGTCACGAAGATATATTCGGTCTAGTCTTCCCGGGAGCGAGGCGCGTCTCCACGTCAAGGAGAGTGAGGCGGGCGGTCGTGTTGCTCATGCTGTTCTTGTTGCTCGTCTCCGGGCTCTTTGGGCTCGTCCTCACCCGGATCTGAGCCGATTTCGGGCCGCCGTCGCGTCTCTCTAATGCGACCCGATTGAATGGATGAAGCGGCGTGGGACCGATTCGAACGGTCGACCAACAGGTGTTTGCGGTGGTTTTCCACCCTAACAGCCTGCTGCTCTACCATGCTTCTCGGCATTTTTGGATGCCACTGAGCTACCACGCCAGACTTCGACCCGCGTTCGAGGGTCACTATATTTGAGATTATCTAATCGGTGGGCAGAATCTGCCGGAGGGACCGACCCTTGCTCGCGAAAGCGGACTAGGTGCCCCTCTTGTTGCCAAAGAGGAGGATGTGGAGGCGGAGAGAGAAGCGGAACCCCCTTTCCTTGCAGACGTCCACCAGCCACCTGCTGCGCCCAAGAAGGGTCGTCGCGTCAATCCCTTCCGGCATCAATATCACCCTGTCTCTGGGGAGGCCGAACTCCGAGAGGACGCCTTCGATCTCCTCCAGGTCCTTCTGGTCGCACACCACGAACTTGAACCACGCCTTCCGGGAGCGCACAAACGCCTTCAAGGATTCTGGACGAATCCTGACTCCTTCATCGACCAGGCTGTTCGAGATCTTCGGAGAGACGTTGAAGCAGTCGACTGTCGCCTCGAGCTCGGCGCTGGGGGCGATCGTCCCGTTGGTCTCGACCTCGACGAAGAAGCCGGAGCTCTTCAGGCTCGCAAGGAGAGGGGCGAGCACCCTCTGGTGGAGAAGGGGCTCGCCGCCGGTAAGGACGAGATGCTTGCAGCCGTAGCTCCCTATCCTCTCGATTACCTCGCTGGCGGGCATCGAGGTGTAGTCCACCCCTCTCTTCGCCTTGTCCTGGTCCAGCCATGTGTACTTGCTGTCGCACCAGGTGCACGAGAGATTGCAGTGGTATGTCCTGAGGAAGACGCTGGGAGTCCCTGAATGAACCCCTTCGCCCTGGACGCTGTAGAATATCTCCGATACAGGCAGCTGCTCTTCTGCGGTTTGCGTTCTCTTCTCTCCTCCAACTCCGGGATTTGTTTGAAGGCGGAACGGACGGAGGCCCGCTCAACCCGCCTTGAGAGCTGTTTCGCTGCGGTCGCTATTTAGCTTTCGCTTCAGCGGGGGACCCTCCCGGCGCAGCTAGCACTCCTATTGGCAGGACCTAGTAAGAATTATCCTAACAATAAGCCTATATCAGACATATTCACGAATATTCGACAGTGAACTAACGTGGACACAATGAAAGTCAAGAACTCGTACATCCCTTGGTCCTTCCTGGACATCGCAGCGAAGGAAGAGGGACTGTTCGCGAAGCGCGACCTGGATGTTGAATTCTTTTCGGTGGGGCGCTCGGAGGCGGAGCCCGCCGACAAGGTCGCCTGGTACGGGAACCTCGTGAAGGGAGGGGACTTGGACGCCTATTCCGTCTGCGCCTGGGGGGCAATCGACAGACTTGCAGAGAGGGAGCGGGAGAAGATCGTCGCCGCAACGACCTCGTCCGGTTACGCCTTCTCAATCCTGGTCGCACCTGGCCTGGGGATCAAGACGGCTGCCGACCTGGCGGAGATACCAATCGCGGTCAACATGAAGACCGGCTCCCACTACTGCATCCTGAGCGACCTCGAGAGGACCTTGCCCTACAGCAAGATCAAGGTCGTGCACGGAGGAGAGCCGCACAACAGGCTGAAGGGCCTCATGGAGGGCAAGTTCCAGGCTGTCGCGCTGATCAGCCCCTACACGGAGATCGCAGTCCAGCTCGGCTTCGTAAAGGTCGCAGAGACGAAGACCGTGGACGTCCTGGCCTTCGTGGCCAGGGACGACATCCCCATGGAAGTCCTCACCAGGTACCTGGCAGCGCTCGACGAGGCCGCCAAGATGATGAAGAAGGACCCTGAAAGGTTCAGGCTCCTCTACGTGAGGACTCTCCGCGAGACCTTCCTCGGGTTCCCCGACGAGTGGAAGACGAGGGTCAACAAGCTGATCGACAAGATAGCCCCCACCATCCCGATCACCACCTGGGGGGAGCTGACCGAGTACCCGAGGGAGTCGTTCAACTCGCTCAGCACGTGGATGACCAAGCACAACCTGCTCCAGGCCAACGTCCAATACGAGAACATGGTGCTGAGCCAGCCTCTAGAGAAGGTCCAGACCGGCTAGAACGAGGAGAGTCGTCAATGGCCCAGAAGCTGACCACCATCTCGCACGGCTACTACCAGCCGTACTTCTATTGGATGTTCCCGATAGTGGTAGCTAGGGAAGAGGGCCTCTTCGAGAAGGAGGGGGTGACCCTAGAGGTCCACGACATCGTGCCCGGAGGGCAGCCCGAGAACAAGGCGGAGTGGTACAGGGAGGCGCTAGAAGACCGGTCCCGGGACTTTTACTTCTGCTGCGCGTGGCAGGGTGTCTACAGCACCTGCGAGACGGGGAAGGGCAAGATAGGTGCGGCGATAAAGTCCACCCTCATCAAGACCTTCGGGATCTACGTCAAGCCCGACTCGCCGATACGCAGCATCCTCGACATCACGGAGAACGGGCTAGAGATCGCGGTGAACAAGAACGCCGACGCGCACTACGTCACGCTCCAGAATCTGTCCGAGTTCGTCCCTGCATCGCAAATCAAGCTGATGCACCTCGGCGGGATTGACGGCTGCTTCAAGGCGCTCGCGGCCGGCGACGTTAAGGCAGCGACCCTCGCGGGGCCCTACGCAGAGGCCGCCGAGGCGATTGGCTACAGGCGAGTCATGCCCCTGTCACGGACGGAGCCGACCCTGATCGTCTTCAACGACGCGGTCGACACCTCCGCAGCCAACTCGTTCTTGGCGGCCGTCAACAAGGCGGTCGATAAGATCGACAGCGACCGGAAGAAGTATCACGCGAGGTACCTGAAGGAGTTCGAGGAGGTCGTAAACAAGTACATCCCTGAGCTGAGGAACGACCTGCCAAAGGTCAAGGCGAGGATCACCCTGCCCGTGTGGGCGGAGTCCAAGATATTCGCCAAGGACGAGTTCAACGGGATCCACGAGTTCCTCCTCGAGCACAGCCTCTCGGTGAAGGGCGGCGGATACGAGGGGACCGTCAAGACGAACCTCGCGATAGCGCACTGACCCCGCGAGAGTGGATTAGATTGGTCACAAGACTAGAAAGGGCAATAGAGATTCCGCGCCAGTGGTACAACATCGCGCCGGACCTCCCGAGCAAGCTCCCGCCGGTGATAGACCAGCACACCCACGAGATCGCGGACAAGAAGATACTCCACAGGCTCTTCGTCAACGAGGTGGCCAAGGCGGAATACTCCGGAGAGCGCTTCATCACCATCCCCGAAGAGCTGAGAGACGTCTATTCGATCTGGAGGCCAACGCCCCTCGTGAGGGCGAAGCGGCTGGAAAGGTATCTCAACACTCCCGCCAAGATCTACTACAAGAACGAGACCGTCAGCCCGCCCGGCTCCCACAAGGCCAACGCCGCCGTGGCGCAGGCCTATTACGCGAAGAAGGAGGGGACAGACAGGCTAGTGACCAGCACGACCGCAGGCCAGTGGGGGACTGCTCTCGCCTTCGGCTGCACCATCTTCGGCGTGAAGTGCACCGTCTACATGTCCAAGTCGAGCTACGACAGCAAGCCCTACCGGAAGGACCTCGCGGAGGCGTGGGGCGCTGAGATCATCTCCAGCCCCAGCATGAGGACCAAGGTGGGGAGGGACATCCTGAAGGTGGACCCGAACTCGAGCGGGTCGATGGCCGTCGCCAAGAGCGAAGCCCTCGAGGACACGGAGAACGACCCGACGGCCAAGGACGCCGTGGGGAGCATCATGAACTTCGTCCTGGCGACCCAGACGGTGATAGGCCAGGAGGCGCAGGCGCAGATGGAGCCCTACGAGGACTACCCGGACATGGTCATAGGCTGCGTCGGCGGAGGGAGCAACTTCTCGGGGATATTCTGGCCATACTACTATGAGATGGTCAGCAAGACCGCCCCCAAGCAGGTCGAGTTCCTCGGCGTAGAGTCGTCCGCGGTCCCGAAGCTGACACAGGGCCAGTACATCTACGACCACTCTGACGTGATGAGGATGAGCCCGCTCTTCAAGATGTATACCGCCGGGCACACCTACAACCCTCCCGAGATCCACACCGGCGGCTTGAGGGTCCACGGCACGGCTCCGACGCTCAGCCTCCTTCACAACGCAGGAATCGTCAAGGCGGTCGCGTACAACCAGCTGGAGGTGTTCGAGGCGGGAGCGCTCTTCGCGAGGACCGAAGGGATACTCCCCGCTCCAGAGTCCGCTCACGCAATCAAGGCCACGATAGACGAGGCGAGGCGTTGCAAGGCGCAGAACAAGGAGAAGGTCATCCTGTTCAGCCTGTGCGGGCACGGCATCCTGGACATCGAAGGCTACCGGGAGTACTTCTCCGGCAAGATGACCGAGAATAACGCGGACCCCGCGGAGCTGAAGAGGTCTCTCGACGAGGTGAAGGGCCTCTATCCCTGGCTGCAGGGCAGCGACTAAGCATCAAATACACGGACGGTTGAGCTAGCTAGCCCATGGCCAAGCGAAGACCGCTCTCCTACGGAGAGTACCTCCGCCTGGGCGAGCTCCTGGACCTCCAGCGCCTCGTCTCGAAGCCGAGGCAGCACGACGAGGTGCTATTCCTCATCGCCCACCAGGCCTACGAGCTGTGGTTCAAGCTCATGCTCAACGAGCTCGAGACCGCCATCTCGCACATGCTCGCCGACAACCTCGCAGAGGCGACCAGGTTGATACGGCGGGTCGTGCCGGTGCAGCGGGTCCTGATAGACCAGCTCGAGGTCCTCGAGACCATCAGGCCGACCGACTTTCTAAAGTTCAGGAGCATCCTCCACCCGGCCAGCGGCTTCCAGTCGCTGCAGTTCAGGGAGCTCGAGTTCATCTCCGGGCAGAAGGACGAGCGCTACCTCAAGCTCCACATCGGGAAGGAGACGGACTACGAGCAGCTGCTGAAGCGGTGGGAGGCCCCGACGCTCTGGGACGGGTTCAGGACAGTCCTCGAGGAGAGGGGGTTCGACGTGGGAAGGAAGGCGAAGGGGAACGAGGAGGCCAACTTCGAGCTCGAGGTCGAGGCCTCGTTGAAGATCTTCACCGAGGGCAAGTACTTGCATGTCGCCGAGCTCGCGGAGGTGATGTTGGAGTACGACAAGCACTTCCAGCTCTGGCGGAGCCACCACATCATGATGGTGGAGCGCGTCATAGGCGGCAGGCCGGGGACGGGCGAGAAGATAGTTAGGAAGACCCTCGGCCCCTCGTCCTTCCGTCCGTCCGGGGTGAGCTACCTCCAGACGACGATGGGGAAGAGGTTCTTCCCTGCGCTCTGGACGGCCCGGACGAGGATCGGCGAGCCCTGAAGGGCGCTCAAGGAAGCTTGAGCCTGGAGAAGGTCGCCAGGGTCTCGGGGAGGGACGCGAGGTCTTCAGCGTCTGGATGGAAGACGTTCTTTGAGGAATACTCGACCTCGAAGGGATAACCTGCCTTCTGACCGGGCATCGACGGCGATATCCCGGTGATCCTCCCGAGGAGCCTCTGCCCGTCCTCGCTGAGGAGGAAGTCTAGGAACTTGTGGGCGGACTTGTTGTCCTTCGCGGTCCGCAAGCAGCGCGGCGGTGGTGAGCGTGAGCATCCTGGGGATGTGTTCGGTCTCGAAAGACCTGACGGGCGAGCCGGCGGTCCTCTCGCGGAAGTAGGCGAGTGAGTACACCGTCAAAGAGAGGTCATGGTCGCCGTCGATAAGACCCTGCAGCAGGTGGTCGATGCAGTCGTACGTCATGGGCTTCTCGGGACCCGCCAGGCTCTCGAGGAAACCCGTCCACTTCTTCGCGGAGACGTTCCTCCTGAGGAAGTTCATGTAGTGGGCGCCGATGTTCCCGAACTTGCTCGACGTGAGCGACTGCATCCCGAGCCTCCCCCTCCATGTCGGCGACGCTATCTCTTCCAGGCTCTCCGGCAGGTCCTTCGCGGGGAGCCGCTTCGGGTTGTGGGCCATCGTCATGAAAGTCACCCCAGCCGCGAACCACTTGAGCTCCCTGTCGTAGAACTTCTGGGGATATGCCCCTATGTCCTTCGCGTCGTGGGGGGTGAAGAGCCCCTCAGAATTCATCTGCAGCGCGACGTAGTGCGGGACCAAGACTATGTCCGCGGTCCTCATGCCGTGCCTCATCTCCTCCCGTATCCGGTCGTGGACTTGAAACGGATGGTCGTCGAGATATACGGGGAATTCCTCGAGCGTGTTCTTCTTCCGGAACGCCCAGAGGAGGTCGGATGTCCCGGAGCGCAGCCCGAGCGAGGCGTAGATTATCACGCGCTCGGGCATCGTTCTCGACTACTCTCCGAGTTATTTATCGGTTTAAGCCGGCGTCCTTGAAGAACACCTTGAGCCGCCGCATCGCTTCGCTTATCGTCTCAGGGGGGCTTCCGAACGAGATCCTGATTCGTCGCTCGCCGGAAGGGCCGAAGATGACGCCGGGGAGCACCGCGACGTTCTGCTCGTTGAGAAGCCGCTTCGCGACGGCCTTGGAACCAAGGCGGGCCCTGTACCTGGGGAACCCGTAGAACGCCCCTTCGACCTTCTCGCCCTCGAGAGCGGGAATCTCGGAGAGACCCTCCTCGAGGATAGCCCTCCTCCTCCTGAGCTCCTCCCTGAACTCCACCGTGTAGCGCTCGCAGTTTCTCAGGGCGTAAGCCGAGGCGGCCTGGATGAACGGGGGGAAGCACGTGACGGCGGTCTCGAGGAACCTGTTGATCCTCAGGATCGTCTCGCGGTCCGCGACCACGTACCCCGCGCGCCATCCAGTCATCGCGAAGCTCTTCGAGAGGCTGAAGAGGGAGACGACGCCCTTGGGCGAGGCCTCCATCGACCCGAGCGACACGTGCTTCTTCTCGTAGACCAGGTCCTCGTAGGCCTCGTCGCTGATCGACCTTGATCCCCCTCTCGAGGCAGATGTCGAGAAGTCCCCTCAGGTCTTTCCTGTCGAAGACCTTGCCCGCCGGGTTGGAGGGCGTGTTGACGATTATCGCGCGCGTCTTTGAGGTGATCTTGGACTCGATCTCGTCGAGGTCGAGGTAGAAGTCCGACGTGAGCTTGTATCTCACAGGCTTCCCGCCGGCGAGCGCCACGGGCTCCGAATAGTAGTATCCAGGGTCCGGCACGAGCGCCTCGAACCTTGCGCTCGCCAGGGAGAGGAGGGACGCATATATCGAGAGCTTCGTCGTGATGAAGATTACGTTCTCGAGGCTCGCGTTGACGCGGTTCTTCCGGCGGACCTTCTCAACGATCGCCTCCCTGAGTTCCTTCGATCCCCAGGAGGAGGAATAGTGCCCCCCTCCGCTCTTCATGCTCTCGTACGCGGCGTTTACTATGGGCAGAGGGGTGTCGAACGACGGCTCGCCTATCGCGAGGGAGAAGACCTTCTCACCCGCCGCCTGCTTCTTCGACGCCAGGTTGAATATCTCGAACGCCGGCGAGTCGGGGATCTCGTCGAGGAGCATCTCTACCGGCGGGGCCGGCCTCCGGATTTAAGCGTGCGAGTCTCGCCGAGAGTCAAGGGGCGACGAGGACGATGCGCGGCTACAACCGAAAAGAATCTTAATGGCGATTGTCGGCGCACGCTCACGCCGCGATGAAGCCCAAGCTTTCCACAGCCGCAATCCTATCGTTACTCGCGTCGCTCTTCTTCGTCGGAAGCGCCGTTCCGGCTGCCTCAGCCCAGACGCAGCTGGTCACAGCCCAGCCCGGGTACATCAACCTCGGCATGACCACCTCCATCGCCGTTACGGCGCCAGGCGCGGGCACCTACGCAGTCGTTGTCGAGGCGCCGAACAGGGCCGAGGCGCAGACGAACCTAGTCTTCACATCCGCGGGCCAGACGCAGAACTCCACCTTCGGCATCGCCACCGCGGGCTTCAAGAGCGTGGTCGACCAGGCGGGGACCTACAACGTCTTCGTCGAGAGCGCGGGCCAAGTCGTGGCTTCGACCAGCTTCTACGCCACGAACAAGCTGAACATCGACCTCGAGATGGTGCAGGCCGGGACGTGCGTGTATGTCCAGACGACCGTCCGGGGGGTAAAGTTCGTCCCTATCTTCAACGTGACCTACGCTTCTAACGGCGCTGTGATGGAAAACGTGAGCTCGAAGGCGTCGGTGACGTTCACCAACCCCGACCACACAGTGGGCGTCGCCTCGCACCAAGGCGGGAAGTGGGTGGGCACTGTCGACCCTAGTTGGAACTTCACCAGCGTGGGGCCCTGGTCGCCAAGCGCCAACGCCAGCGACGGCCTCGGGAACACCGGGACCTTCACGTATCAAGGGGCCCCGTTCGTCTTCATGCCCGCGACGCTCACCACCTACGTCAGCCTCCTGGACGCGAAGTCGGGGCAGGCGGTGACCACTCTCCGCGACGGGGAAAACGTGAGCATCCAAGCCCAGGTGACCTATCCACCCTGGACTCCCGAGCCCATCCTTGGGTTCGCGGGACCGCTCGACACGACCAGGGGCGGCGTTGTGACCGCCCTCGTTGGGTATGGGTTCTACAACTCGACAACGGAGACGTTCGGCGGGGGGAGCAACGCAGGCGGCCTGATAGCAAAGGTCGAGCTGACGTATTCAGGAAGCGGCGGGGTCTGGACCGGGGCCTTCAACGCCACGTCCCTTCCGACCCTTCCTGCTGGGACCTCCTATCAGGTCGTCGTCAACGCGGAAGACGACGCGAACCCTCCAAACACGGGGGCCGCGACCGTCCCCCTTCAGCCTGCGACCGCCCAGCCGGCATTGACCGTCACCTCGACCCAGACGCTCTCGCAGACCCAGGCCAGCTCGGTGCCTTCGTGGGCGTACGCAGCCATGGGGCTTCTACTTCTCGCTGGTGTCGGAATAGGCTACGTGGCGAAGAGATCTTCCTCCAAGAGTTGACGGACCGGCGTCCGTGTAGAATCGCACGCTGCATCCTCAGAGAATTAGCAATTGAGGGTCAATTCCTTCTAGAACTGCTTATATCGACTCGAGCTTGAAACCAGGTCACAAATGGCAAAGGGGAACGGGACAAAGGACAAACCCTGGATTCTCAAGACCCCGCCTGGAACCTCAGAGTTCACGGCCTACCGCGACGAGGCATCGACGCCGCCTGCCCTGGTTGTGCAGGTGGGAAAGACACAGCTACGCTATTACTTGCGCTGCATCGAGGACCTCCACGCGATGTTGAAGTCCCGCGGGGACTGGATGCCCCTCGGGAGCGCCGACGAACAGAAGCCCGCCGCTGAAGGGACCGTGGAGGCGTGGGGACGCTCCGAGAAGAACCCAGTCGGAGGATGGTACGGGCTCAAGAAGGGGCTCAGAGGGCGGTTCGCCATGTACCTCCCGCCGGTCCTCGAGGAGCTCAAGCTCGCCGAGGTCGAGCACCTCCCAAAGAACAACCGGATGAAAGCGCTCTAGTCCTGGCCGCTCGCCTCCGTCCGAGCGCGGCCGTTCTTGGAGTCGGGCTTACAAACGAACACACGAGGGAAGAGATTCTGGACAGTTGAACGCTGTCGGCTCAACAGATTTATATATAATGTCTACCGTCTACACTCGCGTCAGCCAATTGAAAAAGGTCGAAGCGGAGGTCCGCAAAGAAAGGTTCCCGGAGGTGGATTTTGCGCTGAAGAGGATCGGCGTGCCGGGGCTGACAGTCGCCGAGGAGCAGAGGGCAGGCAGAGGAATGTGGTCTTACCCGATGGAAAACGTCAAGCATCTCATCCTCACGGTGGTCGTCGACGACGACGGGGTGAGGAAGGTCGTGGAGTCGATCCGCGGTAGCGCCCGCACCGGTTCTTGGGGAGACGGAAGGATAGCGGTCAGCACGATAGAGGACGCCTTCGACATCGGCTCGGGAAGGACAGACAGGAACGAACTCACGATGCCCGCGCTGAGTTCCTAGAGCCAGAGACAACCCGAAGGGGCAGGCGCAGCTATTCGGTAGGCGCGCCGCTTGGCTTGTACTTTGCCACCAATGCCACGAAGCCGGCAACGACGAGCATCCCTGAGCAGAGATAGAGCACAGGGACCAAGGGCGGTTGAAGAACGTCCGCGCCGGCGTTCACGAACGTCTCGTAGGTCATGATTGCCCCGAGCACGAAGACAATGACTCCCACGAGCCGCAGCACGACGTTGACCCTCGAGTCGTCAGCGTTTATCGTCTTGCCCTTGCTCATCTTCGACTCTTCTGCCGACCGCAGAAGGGAGTAAATAAGCTATCCAGTCGACGGTCCGCTCAGTTGCCCTTGAGGAGCTCGAGCTTGTCGGGCAGGTACTTGTCGACGATGTAGCTCAGGCCGTATCTGGAGAAGGCCTCCTGCTCGCTCTTCCTCTTGTTCTTCAAGAACGTGTCGAGCTCGTCGTGCCAGAGCTTCTCCTTGTATCGGGGGTCCGCCTTCAGCTCGTAGACGCGCTTGATGTCTATCTCGGTCAGCGGGTCCGAGGGCAGCTTGTACTTTTGCGATGTCCGAGGCCCAGACCCCGAGCCAGACCCCGGACGGCGTAGTGAGGTCCCTCAGGTGGGCAGCGTTGGCCGAGCCGCTCTTGATGACCATGGCGATGTGCGCTCCCCACGGGTCAGCGTCGCAGAGTATCCCGATAGGGAGCTTCAGCTCCGAGTGGAGCCTCCTCAGCAGGTACCGGGTGGCCCTCGGCGGCTGACCTGCGGTGTTGATGAGTATCGCCTTGTACTTCTCGTGGACCTTCTCCTCGATGAACCTCGTGAAGAGCCCGCCCTTCTCGATGGCGAGGACCATCTCTGCGTCGGTGTCCGCGAACTCGGCGGTCGTCATGGCAGGCCCGATCATCATCCCGTCCGGGTGGGCCGAGAGGTCGAGTTTCTTTCCCTCGTAGCCCGGCACCGTGTACTCTATCGTCAGGTTCCCGAAGATCGCGCTCCTCTCCTCCGGGATAGACGTTGAACTCCTCCCTCGCCCCGCCCAGGAGGACCTCGAGGTCGGTGATGAGCTCGTCCGACTCGGCCTGGTCCTGGAACTCCACGTCGAAGGCCTGGGCCGAGTAGTAGACGTCTCTCAGCGTCGAGGTCCTCTTCTCCTCGACGAGCTTCTTCGAGAAGTAGGCCAGCCAGAGGAGCTGGGTGAACGGCCTGATGTGCTTGATGTTCCCCGCCGACCTCTTGACCGGTCGAGGAGCCGAGGATGAACTGCTGGAGCTTCTTGTCGTAGACGATGTTGCTGACCGACCTGCTCGCGAAGGTGAACGAGGGGAACCTCGAGCTGTCAAGGTCGTCGTAGACCTGCTGCCCCAGGTCGTTGAGGACCTTCTCGACCTCTGTCCTTCCTGGCTTCAGCTGTAGTCTTCGATTTTTGCTTGCTCATGTTGATCTTTCACCGATTCCTTGCCTCCCGTCTCGACGGTCAGCTCCTGCGCTGCGCGTCTCCTCCGCCTCCGCGACCTCCTGCTCCTCGCCTGAATCAGCTGCTTGTACTTCGGGGGGCGCTTCTCTCCCGGCCAGCTCCTGCGAGAACTTCGCGATGAGGGGGAGGTACTTGCCGTAGATGTTCATCTTCCTCTGGACCGCCTCCATGCTCCCCTTCTTCGAGAGGTAGAGGCTGAGCCTCCTGAGCGCCTCCCTGGACCGCGTTCCTGATCTCCGCCTCGATCTCGGGCCTGTCGGCGATGTACTCCTTCCCGACCGTCTTGTAGGGGACCTTGGTCGAGCAGATGTGAGTGATTACCGCCGACCGGCGCGTCGTCGGGGACGTGGTATCTCCTCCAGTCTATCTCCTCGTTGAGGACCTTGAACGAGACGTCGCTGCTCTCGTCGTAGAGCAGCGGGTATGCGGTTGGCGAACCTGAAGAGCTTCCTCCCGGGCTCGAGGACCTTCCCTCCGTATGCCAAGCCCGACCTCGACGAGGAAGGGGAACCCGGAGTACGACGAGGGCGGTCTCGCGACCACGGTCGGAGAACTCGGGCTCGCAGCTCCTTCAGTATCCCGGTCCCGAGAATCTGCTCGCCCACGGGCGAGAGGCAGGACGAGTCCGGCGGGAGGAAGTCGGGGAACCGCTGGAGCGCGTCGACCACGGTGACGACCTGCTCGTTCGTGAGCTTCTCCGGGCGACATCTTGGGCTCGATGCCCGCGAACTCGAGGAACTTCCTGGCGTTCGTCTCGCCGACCCTGTGGAAGTGCTTGTTGCCCATGAACTTCTTCATGCGTCTTCTCCTCGGTGAGTCTTGATCATCCGCTTGAACGCCTCCACGTCGACGCCGTGGGGGTGGGGCAGGGTCTCCTTGGGGGCGGGGGGCATCGACTCGGTCGCCCTCTCGTAGGTGGTGATCCTGCCTATCGGGTCGACGAAGGTCAGGTTGGCGTAGCTCCCGACGAGGGCGGTCTGCTTGAAGTACTCGCTGATCTTCTGGGCCGAGCGGGTGAAGTCGCCCTTCGAGGATGATGTCGACCCGAGTCCCGGTCTTCCCGTTCGCCTCCTCGGCGTCCCTCCTGAGGATTATCGGCTTGTTCTCGCCGATGTCGATGAGCATCTCGAAGATGTGCTTGCTCTTCCCGTCCGTCGATGTGGTGATCTTGACGGGCTTGTTGCGTCGTGATCTGGCCGTAGAGGATGGCCATCGTCCCGCCCATCCCGAACATCCCCCTCGACTGGCGCAGGACGTACTTGGAGCCGTAGAAGACCTTCCCGAAGGCCCTGGGGACGTGGCGCGGGTCCACGCCTGGACCGTTGTCGGCGACGGTGAGCCTGTATGCCCTCGGCTCCGGGGTCTCCCCCTGATTGGCCGTCGGCTACGATTCTGACGTAGACGTCGGGGAGAATCCCCGCGAGCTCGCAGGCGTCGAGTGAGTTCTCCACGAGCTCCCTTACCGCCATGTAGAGAGCCCGCGCGGGGTTGGTGAAGCCCGCCAGGTCGCGGTTACGGTAGAAGAATTCTGATGGGCTTATCTCAGAGAAAGTCACCATCGCTAAAGTCCGATTCCCGCGACATTTGCCATGTGATATTGCAAGCCAGAGTGCAGCGCTCGCGGGTAAGGTATAAACCCGCTCCCCGCCTTTTCAGATCTCACTAGACGACCAATTCGGGCGCTGACACTCTCTCTCGGCGTGAGGGTTGGTCATGATGGATTAATAACCATCCACCCCAAAATCTGACCCTGGACACTTGCCATTGATAGGGCCGTTCAGGGTCGATCTCGTGCACAAGCGATGTCCTTTGGGTCAGGCTGATTCTCAAAAATGAGAATCATGTCCACTCATTAAATATTCAATTCTGCGGAAACTCGCCAGTGAAACAGATAACGACTCAAAAAGTGTCAAGACTCAAGCTGTCTGCGATAGTGGCGGCAATCGTGATGGCCCTTATCTTGCTATCATCGGTCGCCTACTTTCAAGGCGTGCCCGTTGACGCCGCGACCGCACCCGACATCGTGGCGCCGACCGTCAGCGGTTCGATCAACGTCCAGAACCCAGGTTCTGAATCCTTCTGGAATCAACTGACTCCTCTGACGGTTCCTCTCACCGCCACCAACTCATACGGCGGCGCAGTTCCATCCGCATCGATGAAGATCGCGACGAACGGGACGCACATTCTCTTCTCTGCCACTTGGGCCGACCCCGTCCCGGCCACAAACAGGCTCGGCACCGCACCAGCCACACCGGCGGGCTATCCGGGGCTCTTCTTCGCGAACTCGACAGTCCACGGCTTCGACCAGTTCGCGGTCTGGTGGTCCCTCCAGCAGACTCCAGGTCCTCCCCCATGCATGCAGGTGGGCACTAACCAACACGGAGGGACGTCCCCAGCAGCACTGTCAGGGACAGGTAACATGTGGCGTTGGACTGCTTCAAGCTCAGACAGCGGGGGAGCCAGTTACCAGACTGCCAAGTACGGCGCAGGCACACCGCTGGCAACCCATCTCATCAACTACACGCACTCGTTCGCCATTAACCTGTTCCTGAACCAGACTGGCTTCTACACCCTTGGGTATGGCTCCTCTAACATCAACAGCACGGTCCCAATGAACCCCGCGCACGTCCAATATCAAAACCAGATAGTCTACGCCAAGAGCACCTACAACAACGCTACCAAGAGTTACACCTTGATCGCGGCACGCCCGCTTGTGACCTATCCGTCGACCGACATCGAGCAGTTCGCCTACGGCCAGACCTACTACTTCGCTGTCGCGGCGTTCATGGGCGGGGCGCACCCAATCCCAGCAGGAGTCCCCGCACCGGCGGGTTGGACAGAGATGCAGGACCAAGACATGTCAAAGAGCATCTCGACTTGGGTCACGGTCCAGTTCTCGCCGAACGCGCCTGGTGCGACATCCACGACGGTCACATCGCCTCCCTCCACGGTGACATCAACGGTGACTAACACCGCAACAACGACCGCAACAACCACCGCAACAACGACAGCGACGACAACGGCTGTGAGCACAACGACGGCAATGACCACAGTGACAAACAGCGCAATCTCGACCGCGGCGTACGTGGGAGCAATTGCAACTCTGCATAGTGGGCCTTGTCGCCGGGATCATCGTCTCCTCCGGAAGGGTCCGCAGGAATGTCTAAGGAGGAAGTGGAAATGGCCGAGCTTGAACGAGGAAGGTCGGCCATCTTCCCCCTCAACATGAGGGACTCGCTGGGCCGGGTGGCGTTCGTCCTGAGCTTCCTAGTCTTGGTCACGTCGCTGCTCGACCTGTTCGTCAACAGGCTCCTCTTTCGAGCAGGCCCTGAAATGACGGCGGAAATCCACGTCCCCGGCCTCTCTACCGTGGCCGCCGTTGGAGCCATCTCGTTCAACTTCGAGCAGCTCGTCCTCTATGTCATCCTCGGGTGCGCGGCGGTCGTCCTAATGCGCGAGAGCGCCGCCCTGCCGCGAAGCCTGGGACTTCTGCTTAGTGCCCCAACTCGCGAGCGCTGCACTTCTCTACATGCCGCTCTCCCTCGACCTCGCTTGGGTCTTCACCGCGGTGTTGATCTTCTCGACGGCCGCGATGGTCTTCGGACTCATAGCCCTCCGCCTCTCGCGAGGCGCAAGCCTGAGCGGAAGGCAGGCCGCTTTCGAGCGAGTGTTCTTCTTGGCGCTTGCTGCCAGCTACTTCTTCCCCCTCTACTTCCGAGTCTCGTCCCTGCTCGGCAGCGTAGGCATCGCTTCGCTTCCTTTCCAGATTAACGCGTACACGGCAGGACTGTACATGGTGATGGGCACAGCCGTTTTCTCATTCGCCTACGCGCTAACAACGTCGAGCGGGGGGTTCAAAGTCAGCCGGCGCATCCTTGCGATAGCGGTGATACTCCCTTCCATCCTTGTCCTGCCCTTCCTCGGGGGCCTGATGGATAGCTTCCTCATGACCCAAATCATGGCGATGGTCATCGCCATGAGCACGGACATCATCCTCGACTTCACGATGGTGTGGGTGCTGATCCTTGCAGCGTGGTTCCTCTTGATGGGGGTGTCCCTCCTGATACTGAAGGGGTATCGGTCCGGGAACCGTTTCCTCTCTCAACAGGGGGTCGGGCTCATCATGATCCTCAGCGCGGCGTTCCTGTTCAACTACCCAAACTATCTGCTCTTGACCACGGCCGGAGTCCTCCTCTTGGTCGTCCCGATGGTCAGAAGAGAAGGCGACGAAGCCTAGCCGGAATGCGCCGGCTGGGCTCTGGCCTCCCCCAGTCTTATGACCGGTGACTCTGCTTCCAATAGAGAGGCGTTCTACGTCCTAATCTCTGGGGACTGGTCTTCCCAGAGCAAGTATCCTCTCCATCTTTCTCTTGGTGCGCTCCCGCTGCAGCATGTTGTAGACCGACTTGTGCTGGCTCCCGGCGGCGAGCTTCTCGATGGCGTCCTTCGCCAGCCTCACTTCGGTGGGCTCGCCGATGATCGCCACCGTCTTTCCGTATACCGAGACGTCGCACTTCGTCAGCTCCTCGATGACCCTCCTCGACTTGCCGCGCAGCCCGATTATCCTCCCCTTGATCCTTTCGAGGTTGTTCTCGCTCTTCCCCGCATAGTCCCTGAGGTCAAGGATCTCGAAGGACACCTCCGGGTCGAGCAACTTGAGCGCTCGCGGAGGCGAGAAACCCCTCGCGACCGCCTCGACGACGTTTGCCGCCCTGAAGGGGTCCGCCTCGACGGAGCTGGACCTCACGGTCACCTCTCCGCTCTGGCCGTCGACCGCAATCGTGACCGCGCAGGACTCCTCTATGCGGGCCTTCGTTTCGCCCTTCTTCCCGATTAGGACCCCGACCCTGTCGAGGGGAATACGAAGAAGTTTCTCGAAGCTCAAGCCAAAACCGTCTCCAGTATCTGTTCGGGCTCCTTCTGATAAACCCCTCTCTTCTTGAAGAAATTCACGATGTTGGTGATGTCTCGGAGCAGGAGTTCCTTTGACTCCGGGTGCGACGAGAGCACAGCGGAGCCCATGTCGAAGAGCACGCGCTCCTTCGGCGCGGGCTTGAAGATGTTGTACTCGGAGAGGTCGGCGTGGACGAGGTCCGCCTTCTTGTAGAGCTGGCGAATCATCTTCATCGTCCACTTGTAGTCGAGCGCGTCCACCTCGGCCTCGGCGAAGATGGGGGCGGGCGCCGGAGGCTTGCCGATGAACTCCATCACGATGATGTTCTCGTTGAACGCGAAGGGCTCGGGCACGCGTATCCCCGCCTCCGAGGCGAGCCTCAGGTTCTTGAACTCCTTCTGGACCCAGAGCTTGATCATCTGCCTTATCGACCCGACCGGCATCTGCTGGAACCTCTTGTCCCCCGCGACGTATCTCATCCTCTTCTTGAACTCGGCCGACGCTGTCAGGTAGATCTTGACGGCCCGCGGGCTCCCGTCAGCGGTGACCCCCCAGTAAACGCGGGCCTCCTTCCCGGCCCTCACGACCCCGTTCAGGTACGAGAGCTCGCCCCTCGCCATGAGCTCGTGGAGCGCGAAGTTCGTCGCCCTGTCGAAGACCTCCTCCACCGTCTTCCTCTCGTTGGAGTCGTGCCTGAGGCGCCTGTTCTCCCTCTCGCTCCTCCGGATGCGCTCTGTGAGGCTCGAGCCTTGCTCAAAGTCGCCCTCCGTCATTGACCCGCGCTCGGCTTCCCGACTGTCCTCCCTGGCCTCCGCGCCTGCCTCGTCCTCGGGTCCTTCCATGTCGCACCGCCCAGAACGCGAGCCCTTTAGGCTTGTGATGGTAGGTTTCGCGAGCTGCAGGAAAAGGGCCATGGCCGTGGAAACTCGGACACGATGAGAAGCATCCTTGTCGTATGGCTCTAAGAGAACGGCTACCTAGTGAAAGGAGGAAAACGCCACGCCAAAGAAAAGTAAGGACGAAGAAATCGAAATTCTCGACACTATGCTGACCTCCCTAGTAGACCTCTTGGAGGAGAAAGGCCTGATAACCCAAGAGGAATGGGAACCCGCGAATCAAAAAGAAGCTCAAGGCCTAGCGATGATTGCTCTTGACCGATGAAAGACGCCACTGCAAATGGCGCACTTGGACTGCGACCGTAGTGCTTCTTTCGGTCATTATTAGCACCATGATTGCAGTGCTTCTAGCTGTCTTTGCTCACCCGCCTGATTTGGCTACCTATGCGGGTGACGAGTATTTCGGGGTAATGTATCTCTTCTCACTTCTCTCGTTTCTCATAATGGGGATGTGGCTCCGACACGAGAGTTCATCAGTGCAACGTAGTTAACAGAATCCGCCAGAAGCAATCTTTATTTAGGTATACAACATAAAGTTGTATAGTGTCACGATACATGGCAGACTCAAGACGTGGAAGCTGCGTCCCGGTTTCTCAAAGGGTTTTAGTAAAACTCTCGGCAGGGTCACCCCGATTCCCGGTGACCTAGATGGAAGTTGGTGGCGAAAACAAAGGACAGGATGATGATAACGATTTGAAAACTTCGAACATGGTCGAGGAACAGAGGACGAAGGCCATCAAGATGGACCTTGCGAAGCTCGAGATGAACTTGGAGGAGGAGCGGAAGCGCAACGAAGAGTACCTCACCAGCCTTCGCTACCTCCAGGCGGACTTCGAGAACTACCGGAAGAGGGTCGAGAGGGAGATGGGCGAGCTCGAGGAGTTCTCGACTCTCGGGTTAGTCCGGAAGCTCATCTCAGTCCTGGACGACCTCGACCTGGCTGTGGCCAGCGCCACCAAGGCCGAGGACAAGGGGCTCCTGGAAGGGGTGAAGATGGTCCAGAAGAACCTCAGCTCCGCCCTCGAGGCAGAGGGGCTCCAGGCCATCAAGGCCGTAGGGGCGCCCTTCGACCCGTCCACACACGAGGCCGTCGACAAGGTCCAGGGGAAGGGCAACGCCGAAGACATGGTGATAGAGGAGCTCAGAAAGGGCTACACGTTCAAGGGCAAGGTCCTCAGGCCGAGCGCGGTGAAGGTCGAGATGGCGGCCAGGCAGCAGCCCAAGGGAGAGGGACAGGCATGAGTTCAGCAACTGCGAAGGGTACCTCCTCCTCGGCGAGAGAGAAGATCATCGGCATCGACCTCGGCACGACCAACTCGGCCGCCGCGGTGATGGAGGCGGGGCGTCCCGTGGTCATCCCGAGCGCGGAGGGGCAGACGGTGGCCGGGAAGATGTTCCCGTCTGTGGTCGCGTTCACCAGCGAGGGGCAGCTCCTCGTGGGCGAGCCCGCGAAGAGGCAGGTCGTGACCAACCCCGATGGCACGATATTCGAGATAAAGAGGAAGATGGGCACCGACTACAAGGTGCGCATCGCCGGGAAGGAGTTCACGCCGCAGCAGATCAGCGCGTTCGTCCTCCAGAAAATCAAGAAGGACACCGAGACCTTCCTCGGCTACCCTGTGAAGAAGGCGGTCATCACCGTCCCGGCCCACTTCAACGACAACCAGAGGCAGGCCACGAAGGACGCGGGGGAGATCGCCGGCCTCGACGTGGTCAGGATAATCAACGAGCCAACCGCCGCATGCCTCGCCTACGGGCTGGACAAGGCGGACAAGGAGATGAAGGTGCTCGTATTCAGCTTCGGGGGCGGGACGCACGACGTCACGGTCATGGAGTTCGGGGGCGGCGTCTTCCAGGTCCTCGCGACCAGCGGCGACACCCAGACCGGGGGTGCCGACGTGGACTACGCCATAGTCAACCTCATATCGAGCGACTTCAAGTCGAAGACAGGGATAGACCTCAGGAACGACAAGACCGCGATGACGCGCCTGAAGGAGGCGGCTGAGAGGGCGAAGATCGAGCTCTCCAACATCATATCCACCGACATCGACCTCCCTTTCATCGCGAGCGACTCCACGGGGACCAAGAACCTTCACTTCACCCTGACAAGGGCGAGGCTCGAGGAGCTCGCCGGCCCGCTGGTGGCCAAGGTCGAAGAGCCGATAACCCGCGTGATAAACGACGCCAAGCTGACCACGAAGGACATCGACAAGGTCATCCTCATCGGAGGGATGACCAGGATGCCCCTCGTGAGGCAGAAGGTCGAGCAGGTGATGGGCAAGCCGGCGGAGAGGGGGGTCGACCCCATGGAGGCAGTCGCCATAGGGGCCGCCATCCAGGGCGCGGTCCTCGCAGGCGAGGTCAAGGACATCCTCCTCCTCGACGTGACTCCGCTGTCTCTCGGAGTCGAGACCCTGGGCAACATCACGGCGAAGGTGATAGAGAGGAACACGACCATCCCCGTCAAGAAGAGCCAGACCTTCACGACCGCCGCGGACATGCAGACCGCGGTGACGATCCACGTCGTCCAGGGAGAGAGGGCGATGGCTCCCGACAACATCTCGCTCGGGATGTTCAACCTCGAGGGGATACCGCCCTCACCGAGGGGAGTCCCGCAGATCGAGGTGACCTTCGACATCGACGCCAACGGGATACTCAACGTCACCGCGCACGACAAGGGCACTGGTAAGGAGGCGAGGATAACGATCTCAGCCTCGACCAAGCTCTCCAAGGACGAGAAGGAGAAGATGGTCTCGCAGGCCGAGCAGTACGCGGAACAAGACAAGAAGAGGATGGAGGACGCCCAGGTGATGAACGACGCCGACTCGCTCCTCTACACCGCCGAGAAGACGAAGAACGACCTCGCGGGCAAGATCAGCAAGGAGTCCGAAGTGAAGATCACCGCCGCGGCCGCGGAGCTGAGGAAGGCGTCGAGGCGAAGAACGCGGACGACGTGAAGGCCAAGTCCGAGGCCCTGCGGAAGGTCCTCCAGGAAGTGGGGACCGCCGTCTACCAGCAGCAGGCCCAGGCCGCCTCGGCTGGAGGCGGCGCGTCGGGGCCGACCCCCGGAGGAGCCGGACCCACGACTGGAGGGGGCGAGGCGGGAGAGGGGCCCATGACCGACGCCGACTACAAGGTCGTCGATGAAGATAAAAAGTAACCACGAGAGCGAAGCTGTGCGGTGAGCAGCACGTCTGCGCGGGACTTCTACGACGTCCTGGGAGTCCAGAAGGACGCCAACAAGGACGACATCAAGGCCGCCTACCGGAGGCTGGCCCTCCAGTTCCACCCTGACAGGAACAAGTCTCCCGAGGCCGAGGAGAAGTTCAAGGAGATCTCGGAGGCCTACGCCGTCCTCTCTGACGACGAGAAGCGGAAGCAGTACGACACCTACGGCAAGGAGGGGGTCTACCAGAAGTACGGACGAGGAGAACATCTACCGTGGCGCAGACTTCCAGGACGTCTTCAGGGACATGGGCTTCGGCTACGGAGGCGGCTTCGAGGACATTCTCGGCGCCTTCTTCGGGACCGGGAGGGGCGGGGCGAGGCCGCGGCGCGGCGGCGACCTGACGCTTCATCTGCAGCTCGGCCTGGAGGAGGTCGTGAACGACGTGACGAAGGAGATCGAGATCCCGAGGACTGAGCTCTGCGGCATCTGCAGGGGGAGCGGGGCGTCCCCGGGGACCACGCCCAGAAGGTGCGCCCAGTGCGGCGGGACAGGCCAAGTCCAGAAGATGCAGAACGCCGGCTTCGCCAGGTTCATCCGCGTCGAGACCTGCGGCAAGTGCAGGGGGACCGGGAACATCGTCGACTCGCCATGCAAGGAGTGCAGGGGGACCGGCCACGTGAGGAGGCAGCGGAAGATCCGCATCCAGGTCCCCGCGGGGGTCGACGACGGGCACACCCTGAGACTGAGGGGCGAGGGAGAGGCGGGGGAGGCCGGCACGCCCCCTGGCGACCTCTACGTGGTCGTGAACATCCCAGAGCACCCGGTCTTCAAGAGGCGGGACAGCGACCTCTTCGTCGAGGCCCACGTGAACGCCGTCGACGCCATGCTCGGCGACGGAGCTCAGGGTCCCGACGCTCTACGGCGACACGATGCTCGACATCCCGTCCGGCACTCAGCCCGGGACGCAGTTCAAGGTCAAGGGCAAGGGGCTGCCCAGGCTGAACTCCTTCGGAAAGGGGGACGAGTACGCGGTGGTCAGAATCGACGTCCCGAAGAGCCTCAACGGGAGGCAGAAGGAGCTGCTCAAGCAGCTTCAGCGCGAAGGCAAGGTCCAGTAGCGAAAGGCCGCACGCGGGCCCGTTCAGAACTTGTAGATCATCAGGAAGGGCACGCCCTCTATCTCCCTGACGGCCTGAGGCGACCCGAGCTTGTTCGCGAGCGCGATGTTCACCGACCTCTCCCCGGCGAGGCTGATCATCGCCGACTCCCTGATTATCTTCAGTCGCCTCCTCCTCCCCCACGAGCTCTCCGCCGAAGAAGTCCTTCGAGATGTGCATCTTGAGCTTCCCCTCGACAAGCGTCCGCCCTATCAGCTCCGAGTCGCAGACGTTCACGATACTGGCGTTCTTCCAGGCGATGCTATGGACGGAGAACGGCGCGTCCAACCGCGTCAGTTCACTCTCGCGCTGGACCTGGCGCCGCAAGCCTCGCAGACCCTGAAGTGAAGCCGGCTCTCCGTGACTATGTGCGTGTCCGGGCTGCCGCAGACCGGGCAGGTGACGTTGTCGGCCATGTATCGGCTGGAAGAGCTGAGAGAAGGACGTCTTGTCCTTCCTCCCGATGAAGATGGCCCTGTCCGCGTCGAGCGAGGCCGCCGTCGCGAGCTCCTTCGCCAGGTACATCAGGAGCCTGTCCGGGTCCCTCCGCATCAGCTTGGGATATTCGGAGTAGTTGCGCAGTATGGTCTTGTTGCCCACCCACAGGACCTGCGGTTCGGGGATCTCCAGCCTGTTCTGGGTGGACTTGTGGGCGGTCTTCTCCAGCGTGGACTGGGCCCTCGCCAGGAGGTCGTCGTATTGCCTGGTCATCTCGAATTTCGCTTTCGAAATTCGTCCCGCAGAGGTATTTCAACTCTCCTTTCCGGATTCCCGGTCTTTCAAAGATTTTAAGGCAAACGGGCCCGGGTCGAACGTGAGTACAAAGGCCGCGGGCATCGGTGTGATAGGCGGGTCGGGGTTCTACAAGTTCCTCCAGACCAGGGAAGCGTCGAAGCTGGAGACTCCCTATGGTAACCCCAGCGCGAGCGTGAGGATCTCCGACGTCAAGCGGAAAGCGCGTCGCCTTCATCCCCAGGCACGGCGAGCACCACGAGTTCCCCCCGCACGTGGTCCCGTACCGCGCGAACCTCTACGCCCTGAAGGAGCTGGGCGTGGAGAGGGTGTACGGCCCGACCGCGGTCGGTAGCCTGAAGGCGGACATCAGGCCTGGCGACTTTGTGATATCCGACCAGTTCGTGAACTTCACCAACGGCAGGAAGGACACCTACTTCGATGGGCCTGAGACCGCGCACGTCGGCTCCGCCGACCCCTACTGCCCGGAGCTCCGGGACCTTGTCCTGAAGGCCTCGAAGGGGATGGGGATCAGGATCCACAAGAAGGGGACGGTCGTCGTGATCCAAGGCCCCAGGTTCTCGACGAGGGCGGAGAGCAAGTTCTTCCGGTCCCAAGGCTGGGACATCATCAACATGACCCAGTACCCCGAGGCCATCCTAGCGCGGGAGCTGGAGATGTGCTACGTGAACATCTCGCTGGTCACAGACTACGACGTAGGGCTGGAAGGGGACCCGAAGGTCAAGCCCGTGAGCAACGACGAGGTGATGCGGGTCTTCAACGCCAACCTCGAGAAGCTCAGGTCGCTCCTCTTGAAGGCGATAGAGCTGACGCCGGCCAAGCGCTCCTGCGACTGCGCGAAGTCGATGCGAAACGCGAGGATAAGCGCATGACCAAGGCGACCGGGAGGCACGCCAAGGCGGAGGCAGAGTTCAAGGCCGCCATCAGGCGGATCCCGAACTTCCCCAAGAAGGGCATAATCTTCAGGGACATCACGACCCTTTGGAAGGACGGGCGCCTCCTGAGGAGGAGCACCGACGTCCTCTACGAGCACTACAAGAACAAGAGGATAGACGCGGTCATGGGGATCGAGGCCAGGGGCTTCGTGGTAGGCGCCCCTCTCGCCGAGCGCCTCGGCGTCGGATTCATCCCCTTGAGGAAGGTCGGGAAGCTCCCCGGCGAGAAGGTCTCTGAGAGCTACGACCTCGAGTACGGGACCGCGACGCTGGAGATGCACAGGGACGCGGTCGAGAAGGGGGAAAGGATCCTCATCGTGGACGACCTAATCGCCACCGGGGGGACCGCCCTGGCTGCGGCCAAGCTCGTCGAGATGTTGCGGGGGAATGTTGTGGGCTTCGCGTTCGTGGTCGAGCTTTCCTTCCTGGGCGGACGCGACGCGCTGAAGGGCTACGACGTCTTCTCGATCGTGAAGTACTCTTCGGAAGAAGAGTGAGACCGGACGCGCACTCGACGAATTTAATAATCCAACCTCGAACGGAGGCACGAATCACATGGGCAAGATTGCAGACGCCTGACCTCGCCGACGAAGGCGAGAAGAACTTCCTCTGGGCCAAGGGCCACATGACGGCTCTCTCGAGCATCGCATCGAAGTACGCCAAGGAGAAGCCGCTGAAGGGACTAACGGTGGGGGTCTGCCTGCACGTCACAAAGGAGACCTCCGTCCTCATCGACTCGCTCCTTCTGGCCGGGGCGGAGGTTAAGCTCGCGGCCGCCAACCCCCTCTCGACCCAGGACGACATCGCCGCCTACTTGGCGACGCGCGCCGAGGTGTGGGCGTGGCGGGGTCAGAGCGGGAAGGAGTACGACTGGTGCATCAACCAGGTTCTCGCCTCCAACCCTGACCTGATAATCGACGACGGCGCCGACCTCCACGTCGCCGCCAACCTGAAGCACGTAAAGTCGATCAAGGGCGGCTGCGAGGAGACGACCACCGGCGTGGTGAGGCTGAAGGCCCTCGAGAAGGACGGGAAGCTGGGCTATCCGGTGATCGCCATCAACAACGCAAAGACCAAGTTCCTCTTCGACAACAGGTTCGGCACCGGTCAGAGCACCTTCGACGGCATCCTGAGGGCGACCTCCCTCCTCATCGCGGGAAAGAAGGTGGTCGTCGTGGGCTACGGCTGGGTGGGGAAGGGCGTGGCGAAGCGGGCGAGGGGGCTCGACGCCAACGTCACCGTGGTCGAGGTCGACCCAATCAAGGCGCTCGAGGCGCACCTCGACGGCTTCCTGGTGGCCAACATCGCCGAGGCCGCCCGCTACGGCGAGATCTTCATCACCTGCACGGGGCAGAAGCACGTCATCTCCTACTCCGCGGTCAAGTCCATGAGGGACGGGGCGATCCTCTCCAACGCGGGGCACTTCGACGTCGAGATCGACGTGAAGTCCATCATGGACGAGGCGAAGTCGGTCAAGCAGGTGCGGCCGAACACAGACGAGATCGCTCCTCCCAGGAGGGAAGAGGGTCTACCTCTTGGGCAAGGGGCGCATAGTGAACCTCGTCGCCGCTGAGGGACACCCGCCGGAGGTCATGCAGATGTCGTTCGCGAACCAGTTCATGTCGGCGCTCTACGTGCTACAAGAACCACCCGACGCTGAAGAACAAGGTCCTCGACGTCCCCCTCGAGATCGAGGAGCGAGGTGGCAATGTCTACCCTGCACTCTCTCGGCATCACGATAGACAGGGCGACGAAGGAGCAGCTGAAGTATGCCGAGAGCTGGGCTCTTGAGTAACAAGCCCGAATCGACGGCAAGGGGGGCGAAGCCCTCCAAGGGAAGAGGCGGGTCTTGGTGTGCTGCGCCCTCCCATACACCAACGCGGTCCCGCACGTCGGGAACATCGTCGGCTCGCACCTCCCCGCGGACATCTTCGCGAGATACTGCAGGCTGAAGGGGTACGAGACCCTCTTCATCGGAGGCGCCGACGAGAACGGGACCCCCACGGAGGTGGCCGCCATCGAGCTGAAGGTGACACCTAGGCGGCTGACCGATGTCTTCTACGCGGTCCACAAGATGATCTACGACTGGTTCGAGATATCGTACGACAACTTCTCGAGGACCTCCCTCCCTGTCCACCACAAGACGACGCAAGAGCTCTTCCTGAAGATCTACGAGAACGGCTACGTCACCAAGGGCGTGATGCGGCTGCCCTACTGCGAGACCGACAAGCTCTTCCTCGCGGACCGTTACGTGGTCGGCAAGTGCCCCGTCTGCGGCTACGAGTTCGCCCGAGGAGACCAGTGCGAGAACTGCGCGACTCTCCTTGAGCCTGAGCAGCTCATCAACCCGAGGTGCAAGATCGACGGGAGCGTCCCTGTCTTCAAGGACAGCGACAACCTCTTCCTCGAGCTCGAGAAGCTCCAGCCTCAGCTGGAGGCTTGGATAACCAGCCAGAAGCACTGGAGGAAGCAGGTGAGCTCGCTTGCGCTCGCGTGGATCAAGGAGGGGCTGAGGAGACGGAGCATCACGCGCGACCTGAAGTGGGGCGTCCCCGTCCCGCTCAAGGGCTTCGAGGACAAGATCTTCTACGTCTGGTTCGATGCCCCCATCGGCTACATCTCTTCGACCAAGGAGTGGGCAGAGAGGTCGGGGCACCCGAGGAAGTGGGAGGACTACTGGCTCGACCCAGAGACGAGGATCTACAACTTCCTTGGGAAGGACAACATCCCCTTCCACACCATCTTCTGGCCGGGCATGCTGATGGCGAGCGGCGGCGTGAACCTCCCCTACGATGTGGTCGGCCTCCAGTACTGCAACTACGAGGGCGACAAGATATCAAAGTCCAGGAACTGGGGGATCTTCTGCGAGAAGGTCGTCCAGTCGGGACTCGGACCCTGACATCTGGCGCTACTACCTCTCGTACCTCATCCCTGAGACGAAGGACTCCGAGTTCAAGTGGGACGACTTCCAGACGCGCATCAACAACGAGCTGGTCGCCGCGATAGGGAACTTCGTCCACAGGACGCTCACCTTCGCCTCGAACTTCCTCGGCGGGGTCGTCGAGAGGAAGGAGCTTGGGGAAGAGGAGAGGCAGGTGGAGGCGAGGGTCCTCGAGCAGGTCGCCCAGGCGGACGATGCCCTTCAGGAGGCCAGGCTGAAGGACGCCCTGAGGAACGTCCTGCAGATCGCGATAATCGGGAACGAGTACTTCCAGAAGAACCAGCCCTGGGTCCTCATCAAGGACGACCCGGAGGCCTGCAGGCGCGTCATCTACTGCTGCGTTAACATCTGCAAGGTGCTGGCTGTGACAATGGCGCCTTTCCTCCCCGGGTCCTCCAAGAAGATCGCCGACATCCTCGGCTTGGCGGGCCTCTCCTGGGAGGGGGAGCTCCGCTTCTCGCTGGAGACGGTCACGATGCCGGCGAAGCCCGAGATCCTCTTCAAGAAGATCGACGACAAGGAGGTCGCGCGACTGAAATCAATCGTCACCAAGAGCTCCGACGCATCGGAGTTCTTCAGGAGCTGACTGCCGGCTCACTGGTCGCACGAAGCGACCCGCTCCAGCCCACCGACGAGGGCGCACTCTAGCGAGTCGTCTATGTTGTTCTTCGCCCCGAGTATGGAGTCTATCGGGTCGTAGGTGTCGTACTTTGTCTGCTTAAACCCTGACGCCAGCACGCTCACCTGGAGCTGGGAGCCGGCGCCGCTGCGGTAGCTTACGGCGTACTCGACATCCAGCGATGGGTTCCCAAACATCGAGCCGAGCCGCCTCACCGCGGTCGCGGTCTCGCTCGCCGAGATGCTCGCGTCCCCCGTCAGCACGACCACCGCGTGGCTCGCGTCCTTCATCTGGGCCTTCTTGCCGATGCCAATGATGGCGCGCGAGAGCGCCTCCTCCGCCTTGTCGACCGACCCCGACGAAGCGCTGGTGAGGAACGAGTAACCGCCCTGGGCGACCGTCCCGAGCACCTTGTTGAGCCCAACCGGGATCGAATCCTGAGATTGCCTCGCAAGAAGCGAGCCGAGGGCCTTCACGGCCTCCTTGTTCGCCACCTCGTAGAGCTCCTTGAGGGTCGCTTCGCTCCCGACGTTGAAGAGCGAGCCGTTGTCGACCACCACGACGCCGTTCGAGACAGCCCTGAGCTTCTTGAGGGCGAGTCCCGCGTAGAACCTGAGCCTCTCCTCAAAGTCGAAGGGCATGACGGCGATGCTGACCGCGTCGGCTCCCGCCTCCCTTGCGAGCCCGGCCACCACCGGGGCCAGCCCGGAGCCCGTGGCGCGTCCCAGGCCGGCGACCACGAAGACGACCTTCGCGTCCCTCACCAGCCTCTTCATCTCGCCGTGATGCGGCAGCGCGAAGCCTCTGACCATCGAGGGGCTCGGCTTTTGGGCCATGGGGGACTCTATCACCATCTGGTCCCCCTCTCCCGCCGTCTCGAGGTCGGCCGCGTCACATGTCACGTACGCGAACCTGTTCACGAGCGTTGTCTCCCTGCTAAGGGCCGACACGATCCTAATTCCTGCACTGCCTATTCCGATTGCGACGACTTCTGACGAGGAGATGGAGCCAGACATTGACTTTTACAAGGTCCATTGCCGGTTTGGATTAATGAACCCACGCATCAAAAAAGTGGACCATTGGTTCAGGAATGTTCACCTGTAACAAATCTCCCTACGAATCCCTGGTAGGATGCCTGGGTCCGCGCCTTCGAGGCCCCGGAGGCGGCCGTTCACCACTTTACCTTGAGGGTCAGCGGGTGCGAGGCCTTGACCTCGTCTATCCTCCCCACGCTCGTGTTCTTCGGCTCGTCCTCGAGCTCTCCCGCCTTCAGCTTCTCGAAGAGCGAGTTCAGGACCTCCGCGTAGTCGTCGAGGGACTCGATGGTCTCGGTCTCGGTCGGCTCGATCATGAGCGCCTCCTCCACGGTCAGGGGGAAGTACACCGTGGGCGAGTGGACGCCGTAGTCCAGCAGGGCCTTCGCGATCTTCCCGCGCCCCGCCGTGCCCTCCCCTCACGGAGACGATGGCCTCGTGCTTCCTCCTTATCCCTCCCCCGACCGGGATGGAGTACCCCTGGGTGTTCAGCTTCGAGAGCAGGTAGTTCGCCCCGAGCACCGCGAGGCTCGAGACGTTGTCCAGCCCGTCCGCCCCGAGCAGCCTGATGTAGCAGTACGCCCTGAGGAGGATCGCCGAGTTCGCGTAGAAGCCCTTGAGCCTACCGATGCTCTTCGGGCGTGCGTAGTCGAGCCGATACTCCTCTCCACTCTTCTCCACCATCGGCACCGGCAGGTAGTCCTCGAGCTCCCCAGAGGCGCCTACAGGCCCCGCTCCCGGCCCTCCTCCGCCGTGGGGGGTCGCGAACGTCTTGTGGAGGTTGAGGTGCACCACGTCGAACCCCATGTCGCCCGGCCTCGCCTTCCCGAGGAGGGCGTTCATGTTCGCCCCGTCGTAGTACATCATCCCTCCCGCGTCGTGGACTGCCTTTGAGATCTCACTCGACGTCAGGCTCGAAGAGCCCGAGCGTGTTGGGGACGGTGAGCATCATCCCCGCGGTCCTCGGGGTGAGCTTCGCCTTCACCGCCTCTATCGTGACCAGGCCGCTCTCGTCGGACGGGACCTTCACGACCTCGAACCCCGCCATCGCCGCGCTCGCGGGGTTGGTCCCGTGGGCCGAGTCGGCGACGAGTATCTCCTTCCTGTCTCCCCTGCCATGGTCGCGCAGGTACTTCCTGATCATGAGGACGCCGGCGAACTCCCCCTGCGCCCCGGCGGCCGTGCTCAGGGCGAACCTCTTCATCCCGGTGATCTCGCAGAGCATCCCGGAGAGCTCGTAGAAGACCTGAAGGAGGCCCTGGACGGTCGAGTCGTGCTGGAGGGGGTGCGCCTCCCTCATCTTCGGGGACGACGCGATCGCCTCGGAGACCTTCGGGTTGTACTTCATCGTGCAGCTCCCGAGCGGGTACATCCCGGTCTCGACTGAGAAGTTCATCTGGGAGAGCCTGTTGAAGTGCCTGAGCACTTGGAGCTCGGAGAGCTCCGGCAAGGGAGTGTCCCCGCTCCTCCTCAGAGCTTGGGGCACCAGAGGCTGGCCCCCCTTCGCCTTCGCCCACTCCTTGATCTTGGGGTCCTCGGGCACGATGAACCCAAGCCTGCCCTTCCTCCCGATCTCGGAGAGCAGCGGCTCGTCCCAGAACGCCTGCCGGAACCTACGCCTCGGCTTCTGGGATGGCGCGTCGTCCATCTCCTAGACCACCTCTCCCAGGGCGTCCACCAGCCGACCGATGTCGGCGCTCGAGTGGACCTCGGTGACGCAGAACGAGCCGGCCTCGCCTATCTGTGTGAAGTGCTGGGTCAAGGGGTATCCGCCCATGACGCCCCTCTTCGCCAGCTCCGCGAAGACCCAGGGGGCCTTGCGCCTCTCGTAGCCAACCGTGAACTCCCCGAAGAAGGGTCCGGTGAACAGGGGTGCCCTCACCCCGTGCAGCTCCCCGATCCTCTCCGCCGCGTAGTGAGAGTTGGCGAGATTGACCTCCCCGAGCCTCTTGAACCCGTTCTTCCCCAGGAGCGACATGTAGGTCGCGGCCGCGAGCGCGAGAAGCGCCTGGTTCGTGCAGATGTTCGAGGTCGCCGCCTCCCTCCTGATGTGCTGCTCTCTCGTCTGGAGCACCATGCAGAACGCCTTCTCGCTCCCGTCCTTCGTCGTGGTCATCCCGATGAGCCTCCCGGGCATGCTCCTCGCGAGGCCGATGTCCTTGACAGCGAAAATCCCCATGTGTGGCCCCCCGAAGTTCATCGGGACGCCCAGGGGCTGCCCCTCCCCCACTGCGACGTCCGCGCCGTAGCTTCCGGGGTCTCGCAAGACCGAGAGCGAAATCGGGTTCACGCCCACTATCGCCAGGCCTCCCGCCGCGTGGACCATCTCGACGGCCTCCGTCGACCTGCTCCTCGATGACGCCGAAGACGTTCGGGTTCTCGAGGTATAGGGCGGCGACGTCCCCGCCGGCTGCCGCCAGCTTCGACTTCAACGAGACGAGGTCGATCCCTCCGGTCTTCGGGTCGAACTCGACCGGCTGGAGCTTGACGCCCATCGGTTCGGCGTAGGTCTTGATGACCTCCAGCCTGCCCTCGCCGATGCTCTTCGCGACCAGGACCGTGCCCCTGCCCTTCACCCTGGCCGCCATCCTCACGGCCTCGCCCGCCGCGGACGCCCAGTCGTACATCGAGCTGTTGCAGACCTGCATCCCGAGCAGGTCGCACATCATGCTCTGGTACTCGAAGAGGGCCTGGAGCATCCCCTGGCTGATCTCCGGCTGATACGGGGTGTAAGCTGTATAGAACTCCTGCCTCGAGAGTATCGAGTCGACCGCGGCGGGGATGTAGTGGGGGTAGACGCCGCCGCCCAGGAAGCATAGCTGGTCGGGCGGGGTCTTGTTCTTGCCGAGCCTCGCGTGGAGCTCCCTCCTGACCATCGCCTCCCCCTGCCCGTCAGGGATGGCCAGCTTCCTCTTGAGGCGGAGCCCTTCCGGGATGTCCGAGAAGAGGTCGGCGACTGAGCTCGCCTTCACCTGCTTCAGCATCCTCTCGATCGTTTCGTCCTCGAGGTTCGGCAGGAAGGGATGCGCTTCTACCATTTCTTGGAGCGACGCATCCACCCCCGCGAACGGTTAAAATACGCTTCTGGTCTGGCTATGCAAATCCTTTGAACTGGAGAGTCTTGGTCGTAGCAGCAATACTGGCGGGCCTGGCGCTAGGATTCGCCCCCGCGTTCTCCCAGGCCTCGTCCACCTCTGGTGTGGCAAGGGTGTCGCTCAACCACGAGTACATTTTGGACGTTTACGGGTACGGGGTCATCAACGACAGCTTCACGTTCTCGAACAACGGGACTTCTCCTGTGCAGATCCCGACTCTCCAAGTGGGGCTGCCCGCCAAGGTCTCCGCGAGGGCGTTCGGGCTCGTGCTCAGCCCAAGCAGCCAATTCGCGCTCTCCCAGTCGCAGAGCAACGGCAACACCTCCGTGACCATCACCCCCGACCAACCAACCCTGAACGCCGGGGCGAACGTCACGGTGGCCTTGGAGGGGGTCCTGAACAACGTCCTGAACTACACGAAGCCCGGCTTCACCAGCACCGCCCCGCTGCTCGTCATGTATACTCCGTCGCTGAACGTGAATGTCACCACCTTGAGCTCCAATATCGTCATCCCCTCGGGCGGACAGTTCCTCACGTCCAAACCCACCTACACGCTTTCCTACAAACGGCGACGTGCTCACCTTGAAGCAGACCGCGGTGCGGCCGTCAGCATCCGAAGGCTACCTGTCCTTCAACGCCACCCAGACGACGTTCACGCCGATCACGCTCTACCACCTCGTCAGGACGATTGTCCCCAGCGCCAACGGCTCTCCCATGGTGGAGGACCAGTTCTCTGTCCACAGCCTCGCGAGCTACAGCATCGCCCAGGTCCACCTCAACCTTCTCAACACCGGAATCGAGCAGGTGACAGAGGTCCCGAGCACCTCGGTCCCCCTCGTGAACCCGCTGGTGGTCACCCTCAGCTCTGGGAACGTGCTCTTCCAGAACTCGAACATCGGCGCCCCCCTGCTGCCCAACAGCAATGTCACGCTAACCTTCGAATATCCGCTCCCCTCGTCGCTGATATCCGTCAGCGGCAACTCGGTCAAGATCACCATTCCCTATAAGCCCCTCATCGGCGCACCGGTGAGCAACTACAGCATCACCCTCGCGCCCGCGAAGGGCATCACTCCTTCAGGACCGACGGTCGTGAACCAAGCGGTGACCCCCCTCACCACAGGGAGCGTCCAGTTCACCTACACCGTGAGCGTCGGCTGGGCGGCGGACCAGGCCGTCCCCGCGGGGATCCTCGTCTTCGCGGTGGCTTTCGCCATGTTCGCGATCCAGCGTCCGTCCTCCGGCGAGGAGGGAGAGAAGGACACCCGCAAGACATCAGAAGTGTTGAGGGCGTTCGACGAGAAGACGGGGCTCGAGACGCAGTACATGCAGCAGTTCGCCTCCGCGCCGAAGGGCTCGATAAGCAGGACCGAGTTCGACCGCATGAGAAACGAGGTGAGCGAGCTCAGGTCTAGGGCCATCCAAAGGCTCAACGAGATGAAGAACGTCCTAGGCTCCGGGAGGCAATACGACGCGCTCACGCGGGTCGCCGAGGCAGAGAAGGAGGAGGACAGGGCGTTCAGAGACCTGCTCAACCTGTACATGCAGTACCACGGGAACAGGATGAACGAGGAGACGTTCAAGAGGCTTCAGCCCAACTACCGGAAGAGGGTTGACTCTGCAATCAACCACCTCTCAGATTTGCTCCACGAGATGAAGACCGAAGAGAGGTAGAGGAAGCTAGTCGGCTCAGGCGTGCAGTCTGGCTAAGCCTCTGCTCGATGAGATAGATTCTCGCTGACAGAGTCCGACTTTCGATTCTACGGCTTTACGACGATGGTCCCCCGCATCCATGAATGGATTGCGCAATGGTACTCGTAGGTGCCGGGGGTGGTGAACGTCACTATGAAAGTCTGGCCCGGGTTCAGGCTACCGTCGTTGAACGGTTGACCCCCGGTTGGCACGCTGGTGGACGTCACCGTATGAAGGGTATTGTCGTCGTTCGTCCATACCACTGTGTTGTTGACCCCGACAACCAAAGTGACAGCATTCGGGTTGAAGTTCAGACTTTGGCTCGCGCCCGTGCCGCTCGGTATGGAGATGTTCACGACCGAGGCTCCGGTGGACGCGTCCTGCACCCCCTGAGGGAGCGTCTGGCCAGTGTAGTCCCCGATCATGTAACTCGAGTACGGCCAGTTGAGCTGGTTAGGCCCGTTCCCCGAAGAATTGGTCATTCCGTATTGGTAGATGGTCTGGTTCGCGCTGTTCACAATTAGGACGCGCTCATTGAGCGTGTCCGCTATGCTAGTGTCCCCGTCGGCGAGCCGGACCGCGTTGGATGGATAGGGGGCGGCGACGCTTCCCTGGGACTTGTTGGTGTAATATTGCCACACCACCTGCCCTTGCGGGTTCACTTCGACTATCCGGGAATGGCCGGCGTCCGCGATGAGGGTATCGTTGTTCGGGAGACGGCTCGCGAACGCCGCGGTCTGGAGCCCTTGACCGTATTGCCAGACGATCTTGCCCTCGTGGTCGACGACGATCACCCGGTTGTTGTTCTGGTCGGCGATGAGAACGTCTCCGTTGGTCAGCAGCTGGGCCGCGTTGGGGTTGCTGAGCTTTCCCGGCCCCGAAGCTGGCCCGTAGGACCAGACGATCTGCTTCGTCGAATTCACTTGGATCACGCGGTTGTTCCCTTGGTCGACTATCATTATGTCGCCGTTCGGAAGCTGGAGGGCAAATACGGGGACGTCGAGCTGGTTAGGACCTGAGCCGTTGACCCCTGCCTGTCCGTACTGCCACGTGATTTGTCCCGCCTGGTTCACTATTATCACCCGGTTGTCAACGCAAGCGGCCACAGGGGGGAAACCCGAAGGATTGCCCGTCCCGGCCATCAAAGTCAGGCCGCCCGCGAGTCGCTCCGCGTCGTTAGGCCCTATTATCGAGCCAGGGCCTGGGTTGCAAAGTGACCCGTTCCCAGAGCCGAAGCTCCAGACTATCTTGTTTGTCAGAGGATTCACCTCTATGACGCGGTTGTTGAACTGGTCCGTGATCAGCAAGTTCCCCGGAGTATTGAACGGGCCTCCCGACACGGCAGACGAAGCGGCACTCGAAGCCGACGTGCCGGAGGAGGTCGTAGCCGAGCTGGATGATGTCTTTGAGCCGCCGACTCCCAAACCTAGCGTCGCCACCGCCGCGATGACCAAGATGACCACGACTGCAGCTATGATGATCCGCATTGGACTCTTCTTCGAAGCCGCCGGTTCTGCCTTCATGGCATCTCTCGACCGTCGAAATCGGCCATACTACTATCGACGTAGTATCTCCCGCCAGCATATATAAAAGATACTATCGCGATAGTAGAGCGGCTGAGCAGAACGACCTTTTCGACCAAAGACCCCGAGATAGGCGACCTGGAGGCGGACGTCCTCAAATCCCTGAAACGGCTGGGGAGCGCCTCCGCGGGCCAAATGATGGAGGAGCTGAAGCCGGGCAGGGTCCTCGCTTACACCACCGTGAGCACAACATTGGACCGGCTCTACAAGAAGGGCATGGTCTCCAGGAGGTCCGTCTCCGGGAGGACGGGTCAGAAGTATGTCTATTCCTTCCCGGAGAACCCCGGATTGGAGAAGCAGGTGGTCAACCGGATGGTGGACAAGCTCGTCAGCGCGTTCGGCCCTTCGGTCGCCTCGACGATATACGACAGATTGAGCGAGGTCTCGCCCGACGAGGCGGCGAAGCTCAAGGCAGCCATCGACGGAAAGATGAAGCGCGGGAGAGGCGAACGCACTTCTTGAGCTTCGTTGATTTCGCGGTCACCTACTTCACAAGCCAGCCGATTCTACTCACCCTCGGCTTGCTCTTCTCTTCGGTGGCGCTTCTCTCCGCCCTCTTTAGGTTCGAGAAGCATCGGCCCCAGATGAGACTCCGTATCCTCTTCGTCTCCTTCGCAATGGATGTGCTGACGTGGAGCTTCATCGCCTCCAGCCTAATCCTATGCCGCGCTTTCCTTAGCCTCTATCAGACAGGCGGAGACTTGGCGGGGGTAGAGACGGTCTTCGGCCTCTCCATCCTGGTAAGTCTCGTCATCGCGCTGCCTCTATCCGCCTTCGTGACCTTCAAAGTGCCTGGCGCGGTGGCTAGAAGTCTGATGCAAGGCCTCCCCCCACCGGAGCGCGCTGTGACCCAGGCAGGGTTGAGGACGGCAACGGGACTCGGACTCACCTTCCCACGGCTCCTCCAATCTCCGAGCGGGGTCCCGTTCGCGTACTCGGTCGGGGGCGCAGAGAGCGTTGTGGTCGTCTCCAAAGGTCTTGTCACGAATCTCGACGAAGACGAAGTCGAGACGGTGCTGGCCCACGAGTTCGCGCATCTAAAGAACCACGACACCGCGCTCAACACCATCATCGCGGTCCACAGAAGGATCCTGTTCTTCGACCCATTCGTCAGGGTCCTCGAAAGAGCGATCTACAGCGAAAAGGAATTCTCCGCTGACGAGCTCTCCGCTCGCGCGACCAAGAAGCCACTCTTGCTCGCCTCGGCGCTTCTCAAGATCAGCTCGGCGCAGGCCGGAGGGAGAGCGCCGCCGGTCAAGGTCGGAGGGTTTTCAATTCTAGGGAGCGGCAAGATCGTAAGACCACCCAACGTCAAGCTGAGGATAGAGCGCTTGATGATGCTAGCGGCGGAGCTCGACCGGGACGCCCTGCTTCACGGTCACGTGCCTGCGGCACGCTGAAGCCCTCAGCCGCTCACGAATATCGGGCTGCTCGTCCTGCTCGACGCCAGCACGGCCTCGGCGATCCTCGTGACCATCAGGCCGTCCTTCCCGGTCACGAGGGGCTGCCTCCCCTCCGCGATGGCGGCCGACGATACTCCTTCAGCTCGAGCATCAGGGGCTCCTGGACCGTGTGCTGGGGGACCCTCGTCCCTGACTCCTCGTGCACCTGTATCTCCTGGGAGATGAAGTCGAGCGTGACCACCGCCTTCTCGAAGACCGCGCTCAGCTGCCTCACCCTGCTGGGAGTCACCCAGTTCGTGGTGATGAACGCCGTCCTCTCGTCGCCGAACCCGAGCAGTATCGTGGCGAAGTCCTCGTTCTTGCCCATGACGCTCCCCACCCGGGCGTAGACCGTCTTCGGCTCCTCGCCGAAGAGCCACCTTGCGGTGTCGATGTCGTGGACCGAGGCGTCCTTCACCACCCCCACGTCGACGATGTTCTCGCCCCTCCTGTTCTCGCGATGGTACTCGAAGAGGATCGGCCTCCCCAGCGTCCCCTTCGTTATCATCTTCTTGAGCTCGGTGATCGCCGGGTTGAACCTCTCGATGAAGCCGACGGTCAGGATCTTCTTCGCCTTCTCGGCGACCTCGATCAGGTCCTCGCCTCCTTCACCGTGCTCGTCATCGGCTTCTCCACGAAGGTGTTCACCCCGGCCTTCAGGGTCTTGCTCGCCACGGCGAAGTGCGTCGAGGCGGGGGTGCAGATGGTGACGCCGTCGGGCTTCTCCTTCTCAGCAGCTCGTCGACGCTCGAGTAGCCCTTCACGCGGAACTTCTCGGCGTACGCGGCCGCCCTCGACGCGTCCAGGTCGCAGACGGCGACCAGGCTGCCCAGCTCGCTGAGCACCCTGACGTGGTTCTTCCCCCAGCCGCCTGTGCCGATGACGGCGATCCTGACCATGAGGTTGTCGCGTTCGGCGCCGTCTCGTGCCGGTTTTAACGGTTTGTGGAGCTCGGCGGTCAGGCCCTGCTTATCGCGCTGGTGGCCCTGAGGATCGTGATCTCGGAGCTCCTGAAGCTCTTCTTGAGGCCCTTGAACCACTCGAAGTCCGCGGGGGTGCAGACTATCGCCACGCTGTGCTTGTACCCGTCGATGATGTCGTCCGGCCGGGACCTCGAGTCGACCTGCCGCACGTCGGTGACGTAGTCCCTGAGCTTCTCCGTCAGCGACTGCGCCGTCGCGAGCCTGTCCGCGCGCATCTCGTACCTGTCCGCCGACCACGCCACGAGGACCCGCGTCCTGCTCGCCTTGAGCTGCAGCTCCCTCAGCAGGTCTCGCGTCTCCTCGACCATGTACCTGCCGTAGTTCTCGATGCTCTTGACCGCCGCCCCCGCCAGATACGTGATGGGCTCCCCCACGTCCTCGCTCGACTGGATCGCCGTCAGGTCGTAGATCAGCGAGGCGAGCTGGTCGATGTACCTCTCGGGCTCCGCCCCGCGAGCCACCTTCAGCTCGCGGGCCTTCCGCATCAGCTCGACCTCCGCCGCCATCGAGGTGCAGAGGCGAGCACGCGCGAGATGTACTCGAGCTCCAGGCCGGCTATGCCTCCATAGGTCACCTGCAGCCCGAGGTCCTCCAGGGGCGCGACTCCTTCGAGGCCGCCTTGGAGCCAAGGACCGCGACCGCGGCCGTCGGAGCCCGGCCATTGGAGCGGGCCCGTCGGGAGATAGGCGTAGTTGAGCCTCTCCCCGACCTTCAACCCGGTCTGCTTCTCGAGCAGGGCGATGTTGTCGGCGTTCCCGCCCACGCCCGTCGGGAGGAGGTTGACGACCGTGAGCCGCTCGAGGTGTTCTTGGCGACCTCCCTGAGCTTCGTGTTGGCCTCGATGACCGACTCGTCCCCGATCTTCCTCAGCTTGGGCGTGAAGATGACGACCCCCGCCTCCGAGAGGACCTGCGAGACCGGCTTGAGGCCCATGAGCATCTCGTCGCCCACGAGCTCCTGGAGCGTCCTGTGGCCCTGACCATCGCCGGCTCCAGGTCCATTGCCATCTGGAGGGTCTCGTCGACTATGGTGACAGAGGCCTTCTCGATGAGACGGGAGGCCACGGAGTATCCTTCGCTGGTCAGACCGTAGACCGCAACCTTCGGCTTTGGCAAAATGGGGAGAGCTCTGCGCCGCATCTTGCCGCGTGAGATTATAGACTTTCGATATGTCGCTCGTCGCGGTTGTCTTTTTATGATGTCGCTGTCTGGCAAGCGTCTTCGCGATGAGGTACTGGTTCGACATCCTGACGCCGAAGCAGCTCCTCTTCTTCCGACCCGTCATCGAGGGCCTGCAGAGGGAAGGCCACGAGGTCCTGGCCACCTCGAGGAACTACAGGGAGGTCGAGCAGCTCGCTTCCCTGCTGGGGCTCGACCTCACCTTCGTAGGCGCCAGGGGCGGGAAGGACCCGCTCGAGCAGTTCGAGCTCAGCCTCGAGCGGATGGAGCCGCTCCTCCCGATGGTCGTGGGATTCTCCCCGGACGTCTCCGTCTCGGTGGCGTCGGCCGACTGCGCCAGGATCTCCTTCGGGCTGAGGGTCAAGCACGTCGCCGTGAACGACTCCCCGCACTCGCTGGTCGCGGGGAAGCTCTCGCTCCCGCTCTCCCACCACCTGCATGACCCCGTGGATCATCCCGTACTCGGCGTGGTCGGTCTTCGGCCTCCAGGGGGCAGATCACCAAGTACAGGGCCCTGGACCCCGCCGCCTGGCTCAAGAGGAGGCCGAGGAGCGAGCCAGCCGGCGCGGAGACCGAAGGGCGGGAAAGGCCGACCATCCTCGTGAGGCTGGAGGAGTCCTACGCCCCCTACCTGGCCGGGAGCGACGAGTCGTGGACCGAGAAGGTCCTCCAGAGGCTCGCCGACGACTTCAAGGGCCACGAACTCGTCGCCCTCTGCAGATACCAGGACCAGCTGGCGAGCGTCAAGAAGAAGTTCGGCTCCGTCGTACACCGTCCCGGAAGAGGTCGTCGACGGCGCGGGGATGATCGAGCAGCTCCGACGTCTTCGTAGGGATGGGCGGGACGATGACCACCGAGGCCGCCCTCATCGGCGTCCCGGCGGTCTCGGCCTTCCAAGGCGCCGAGCTCTACACCGAGAAGTATCTCCTCTCGAAGGGGCTCCTCCTGAAGGCGAGGAGCGTCGACGGAGGTCTCGAAGTGCGTCAGGGCGTCGCTTGACCCGCCGCTACAGCGAGAGCTACCAGCGGAGGGCGCGCGCCCTCCTCGACTGGATGGAGGACCCCGCAGAGAAAGTCGTCGAGTACCTCAAGACGCTCGCTCCCGGCTCGAAATAGGCCGCGACTCGCGGCCGACTATTGTGGCTCTATATTTCGCAAGGCTGCTCAATATATCCCATCGATAACCAATAAATCGAGAATCGCCACGCAACAGAATCGAGTGAAAAGAATAATGGAAAACACAGTAGTGAGCAGAGCCGACGGAAGAGTCCGACGTCCTCGACGCCAGGAAGTTCCCGATCATGAGGACTCTCGCGAGGCTTCATGAGTGCGACGTGGAGACGCTCTACAGCAGGGTCGACGCGAGCGAGCTCGACGTCCACGACATCCTGAGGGAGATGGTCTCCAAGAAGGAGGTCGAGGCGTCGCCCAGACCACTCGTGGGCGGGAAGCGAAGCGAGAGGTTCACCCTGACCTTGAAGGGCTGGGGAGAATACATGAAGGTCCTGGGCTCGATCTACGAACTCCCCGAGTAGCCGGTAACACGATCCGAGGACGAATGACCCGTTGTCTTGTTTGTCTTCGTATCCGGCTGAAGCGTCCGCAAGAAATCGCGTCCGCACCTCCCAGATGATTTATATCGCGACGCGAGGCGAGACGAGAACCGATGCTCCCGGCGCGGACTTCCCTCCTGGCGGCCAGGGCAAATCGAGCGTCGTGCTAGATGATGGACTTGTTCATGCTCAGACACGCTGAGGCCGGGAAGAGGCTGCCGGCTCAGGCGAGGGACGCCGAGCGCTCTCTGACGGCCGAAGGGAAGGAGCAGCTCGAGGACGTCGCCCGCGCGCTCTCGAGGATGAAGATAAAGCCCGACCACATCATCATCGAGCCCGCTGAAGCGCTCGCGCGAGACCGCGAGCATAGTGGCGAAGGCCCTGAAGGAGCGCGACAAGGTCGAGATCTGGGACGAGCTGAAGCCCGAGGGGAGCAAGCAGGAACTCTTCACGAGGCTCTCGAAGCTGAAGCCAGAGACGAGCGTTCTGTGCATCGGGCACGAGCCATACCTCTCGCAGGCGATCAACGACGCTGATGGGCCACCAGGGGCCGCCGAGGATCGTCCTCAGAAAGTGCGGCCTGGCGCGGGTCTCCATCAAGGCGCTTCAGTCCGAAGGTGGAAGGAGAACTAAGATGGCTGTTGACACCAAGGCTCCTGAAGCGGATGTCGTAGGCTACGGTCCAGAGGGCTTCGGCCCCTCGACCGGGTTCACCGCCTCCGTCCTCGACCTCGGGTTCAACTCCGCCAAGCTCGCCACCTACCACGTCAACGGCAGGACCAGCTACAGGATCGTCTCCCAGGAAGACGCGAAGGTCAAGCTCGGAGAGGAGCTTGACGAGACGGGCTTCCTCGCGGTCTCCCCCGATGGAGAGGACGCTCAGGGTCCTGAAGATGTTCAGGGAGATAGTCGACTTCGAGTCTCCGCGATACGTCCTCCCGGTCGCGACCAGCGCAGTGAGGGAAGCTGCCAACAGGAGCGAGTTCCTCCACCTCGCCGAGGAGACGTCGAAGTTCAAGTTCAGGGTGCTCTCCGAGCAGGAGGAGGCGCTCCTCTCATACTTCGGAGCCGTCCTCGCCCTCCGGATCCCCACGGGGGTGTTCTTCGACCTCGGCGGCGGGACGCTCGCGATAGTCTACGCCGAGGACTTCAAGGTCAAGAAGGTCCTGTGCCTCCCGCTGGGGGCGAGGAGGCTCTCCTACCTCTACGGCAGCCCGAAGAAGGGCGGCCTCTTCGTCCGGAAGGACTACGAGAGGATGAAGGACCACATCCTCGAGCTCCTCCCGAACAGGAAGGAGCTCCGCCTCGCGAAGAAGACGAGGCTGATCGGGGTCGGGGGGACGGTCAGGGCCCTGGCCAGCTACCACGCCGACAGGTCGAAGTATCCCTTCGAGAAGCTCCACAACTACGTGATGGACTACGATGAGGTGGCCTGGACCACGTCGCAGTTCTTCAGGATGAAGAGGCGCCAGATGAAGTCGCTCCGGTCGATGGGCCAGGCCAGGGCTGAGACGATGGCCGCCGGCTCCTGCGTCGTCAGGCTCCTGATGAAGAACCTGGGGGTCTCCGAGCTCGTGGCTAGCACCCACGGCCTCCGCGAGGGCACGCTCTCGCTCTTCCTCCACGACCATCGGTGGTTCACCGCCCGGAGCTTCGAGCCGGCGACCATCGACCGCCAGCTGGCCTCGGCCGGAAGGGCTTGGAGGACGACGTGGGGGCGGCACGTCGGCGAGTTATTCTCCGCGCGGATGATAAGCGAGTACGAGTACTCCCTGCTCTTGGAGTCGTTCCAGATCGTGAAGAACGCCCCGCAGGCCGCCGACCTCAAGGCCGGTTCCACGAGCTCATGGGGGTCGACTCGCCGCTGAGCCACGTCGACCAGCTGAAGGTCGCGATTGCGATCATCGTCGCGGCGAGCGGGAGCTACGCGAACGTCCTGGCCGAGGAGTTCACCCCTCCCCTCAGGCGGAGGGACAAGGAGACCATCAAGAGGCTCTCCGGCGGCCTACCGCCTCCTCGAGCTGCTCGAGATGATGAAGGCGCACCTCTCGATCAAGGGCTCCGAGAGCTCCGGGAGGCCGCTCAAGATGGAGATATCCGTCCGCGGCATCTACGCGGAGGAGCTCCTGGCGCGCGCCGTCTCCACGGTCAGAGAAGACCTCAAGATGGACATGGACTACTCGGTTATCAAGGAGAGGAAGCTAGCCCCGCATGGAGCTGCAGAGATGATCTCATCATGATGGACCAGACAAAGCGCGCAGGAAACGGCGGGGCGAGGCGTCGCCAGACCGAGCGCAGCGCCCAGGACCAGCACCAGGAAGAGGCGGACCGAGAGCGCGTGGGACCCGGCCGCGGGAAGGCTCATCGCCGTCGAGGGCGTCGACGGGTCAGGCAAGTCGACCCAGCTCCACCTCCTCGAGCAGTGGCTCCGCCACCAGAACCTCAAGGTGTTCAAGACGGAGTGGAACTCCTCGGAGACCGTCAAGGAGATAACCTCTCGGGGGAAGAAGAAGGGCCTGCTCACGCCCACCACGTTCAGCCTCCTCCACGCGACGGACTTCGCCGACAGGTACGAGCGGAACATCCTGCCGCTCCTCGAGGCCGGGTATTTCGTCCTGGCCGACAGGTACATCTTCACCGCCTACGCGAGGGACATCGTCCGCGGCTGCCACCCCGGCTGGGTCAGGAAGATATACAGCTACGCCGCCAAGCCCGACCTCACGCTCTACTTCAGGGTCCCCGTGGACGTCGCGGTCTCGAGGATACTCGCGGGGAGGCCGAAGCTAAAGTACTACGAGGCCGGGATGGACATGAACCTCTCGAACGACCCATACGAGAGCTACAGGATCTTCCAGGGCAGGATCGTCGAGCAATACGAGTCGATGGTGGAGAGCGAAGGGCTCGTCGCGATCGACGCGAACCGCGGGATCGAGGAGCAGCAGGTAGAGGTGCGCGCGCGGGTCACGAAGCTGTTCGGCGAAGGGGGGACGGGCCAGATGGCGACTGGAGCGTTGAGAGGGTATGGCCAGCGATAACCCCGAGCTCGAGGACGACGACCAGGAGGCGGTGCGCAGACCATACTCCATGCCTCTCCGTCACGCCCGCTTCGCTGGGCAAGGAAGGGGGAAAGAGGAAGCTTAGGTTCTACGGGCACGGGATGCCCTACCTGAAGGACCTCGAGGTGAAGGGGCACCTCATCGTGATAGAGGGGCCCGACGCCTCGGGGAGGAGCACCCACACCACGACCATCCAGGCCAAGCTCGAGGCGGACGGTCACGCGGTGCTGGGGACGGGGCTCAAGCGCTCCGAGCTGATCAGCGAGGGCATAATCGAGGCGAAGGGAAACCTGGGCGTCGGGAAGCGGACGCTCTCGCTCTTCTATGCCGCGGACTTCGCCGACCAGCTCGAGAACAAGATAATCCCAGCGCTCGAGGCGGGTTACGTCGTCCTCGCAGACCGATACATCTACACGCTCATGGCCAGGAACAACGTGAGAGGAATCGAGAGGAGGTGGTCCAGGAGCCTCTTCGGCTTCACGCCGGTCCCGGACCTCATCTTCTATCTCGACGTCAAGCCCGAGGAGCTCGTCCACCGCGTCTTCCAGAAGAACTCTATCCTGGACTACTACGAGTCGGGGATGGACATAGGGCTCTCGGACGACATGTACAAGTCATTCCTCATATACCAGGGGAAGATGGCGAAGGAGTTCGAGAAGATGAAGAAGCTCTTCGGCCTCCAGTTCATCGACGGGAACCGGGCAATCGAGCAGGTCGACGCAGACCTCCAGGCGCGCATCGACGGGTTCCTCAACCGCCAGAGATGACGGCCACGCGGATCTCCCCCGAAGAGCTTGCAAAGGCCTTCAACCGGAACGTCGCGACCGTCGACACGCGTCTCGCAGGACTTCCTCAAGTCGGGGGACTCGCCGACGACCGCGGCGCTGAGGAAGTCCATAGCGAGGCTGAGGACCACGTACTCGGTGCTTCCGAAGAAGGAGAGACAGGAGCCGCGCACCAAGCGATACGTCTCGTCCTCGAAGAAGCTCTCGAGGGCGGTGGGGAAGGTGCGAGACATCGACACGATAGCGGCCTGGACGATGCAGCTTCCCGAAGGGAAAGACCAGCGGTCCTTCATCTCGGACCTGGGGAGGCTCAGGGGCTCCAACCTCCGGACGGCGATGCTAAAGGCCAAGAAGCTGAGGAAGACGAAATCCCCGCTCTTGGACCTCAGAGGTTTCGACGAATACGACGACGGCGGGCGCGTCGCCAAGGTCGAGAAGCGCCTCGCGAGGAGGGTCGACAAGGAGTTCGAGGAGTTCCTCTCGACCCAGGAGGTCGAGGTGATGCACGCGCTAAGGAAGGACTCGAAGCGCCTGCGGCATCTCTTGGAGCTCACCGAGAGAGGAGAGGCGCCTCCCCTGCTGGGAAGGCTGAGGTCCATCCAGGACGACCTCGGCGCGATACGCGACCACGACCTCGTGATCGACTATCTCCGGAGCAGGGTCAGGCTGACGAGCACACGCTCCCTCGTCAGGGAGGAGATCGCGAAGAGGCACGCGAGGCTGGAGGACTTTGTCACGAAGAACAGGGGCCAGGGGCACCTCATACCCGTCTCGGCGAAGTAGAGCGCGGGGCCGACGCGAATCGCCTGACTATCCTTTTTAACATTGGAATGGGCGGCAAGAAACGCTAGCCCGGTTTGTCGCTCCCGCAATTGGCGTCTAAATAGAGCGGCACATTTCTTACCGTGCGACGCTCGCGTCTCGAGAGGATATTCTTCAATGTCGTCGCCAGGGCCAAAATGAGGCCGCGGGGGAAAGGGTTCGGAGTAAAAGGATCTTCACACACTGTCCTTTGGCCGAAGTATGACGATTATAGACTCGGCGTTCTGATCGGGATGATTTACGGTGACGGCAATCTAATCAAGAGAAGCACGGGGGTTCGTACTGGAAGGTGGAGGGTCGAATTCTGCGAGGGCGACTTGGCGCTTGTAAGAAGATACAGCCGCTTGACAAGACAACTTTTCAACATAGCTCCCAAGATAAGGAATCGTGGGACTTGGTATGAGGCCTATTACAGCAGCAGGATTGCGTATGAATTTCTTACCTCCGTCGGAGAGCATCCCAACGGGAAGAAGACCGGCCTCCTGAGGATTCCATGTGTCGCGAGACGCTACACCGCGACGCTTCTTGGCCTCATCTGTGGCTTGCTCTCGGTCGAAGGGTCCGTGAAGGACCGACGCTATCCGAGGTTAGCGATGGAGATGCTTGAGCCCACGCTCATACGGTCAATAGTCGAGGAACTCAAGAAACTCGACTTTCATCCCCATTCGTATCGCTATCCGAAAGACGGTAACACAATGTTTGGAGTGTACCTGTATGGCCGCGAAGAATGCGGCAGGTTACTTCACAAGGTTGGCCTGATGGGAAAGAGAAGAAGAAAGTTGAGCAGGTTTTTAACCCCGCCACCGAAAGCGGGATTAGCTCGGAAGCAGCCCGGTGGAGGATTAATCCGCCGATTGTAGTGGTCAAGCATGCTGGCCTTTGGACGAGACCGAAAGTCTCGAGAAGACAGCCGGCGACCCAGGTTCGAATCCTGGCCGGGCTACCAATCCCAAACCAGACGATTTTTGGCCCAAAATAGGCAGATTATCAGGTATTCCGGATCCACAAGGCAAGTTAGGTTTCAAGATTAGAGGAAGGGAAAATTTTGAATGAGTGTCTCTAGTCAGTTACCTCCAGACCGCAAATGGGCAGCCGCGGCTCGGGGATTCCTCCATCGTCAATCATTGAAGGACCGGAGCGGGATTTCGTATGGGAATTATACCGTCCTACGACGGTCTATCGGTCGCGTCGTTTCGTGGAATCATGGCCGCCGCCACGACCTGCCGTGATTTCGCTCGCCTACGTCGGCTTGGCCGAGCTGGCATGGGCTATGGGACTCTTGCAACCTTGCAGGTCAGGGCCGCTTCGCAGCTGTGCGCCTGGCAAGTAAGCCGGCAATCACGGCCAGCAACCCGGGAACCGCGAGGAAGACTACCGCAAACTACCTCGGCCACGATTACCACTAGCGACGCGATGGAGGCCGCCCCGAGGCCGACGATCGCATTGCCCCAGGTCTTCACGTCGAACGCCCTCATCGCCAGGAACATCGCGGACACGAGGACTCCGAGCCCGAGGAGTAGCTGGACTGCCCCGACGGCGTGGAAAAGGCCCGCGACAGGAGAGCCCACGTCGCCGGGGGCATCATCGAAGAAGGACATCGAGAGGGCGACCGCGATAAGGCCGACCACGGCGACCAAGGACAGGAGGATGGACACTACAGGCCTCCTTGCGGCCGGCGCCGATGAAGGATACTCCTGCCCTTGGGCGGGCTTCAGCGCGACCCCGCAGTTAGGACAGAACTTCGCTCGCTCCTCGTAGGATTCCCCACAGTTGGCGCACCGCAACAATCCCAAGATGACGCTTCCCCAATTAAAGCATGACACGCGGAACGTGCTGGTTCGAGAGAAACCGCCAGCCAGCTATCCATCCGACCTTCTTTCGAAAGGCCAAGCCGACCAAGGCCAGCCCGACATCACCGATGGGGATGCCAACCCTCACTGGGGTGCGGAGTGTGAAGTTGACCTCCGCCGGGTTCAGCCCTGCGACCGCCTTGCCGACGCCCGCAACCGCGAGGAGAGAGAGACCGTAGCCCATCCCCCGGCTCCGCGGCCACGTGGGCTCGCGTGAGATACACCCCTCGCGCGAAAGCGGGCCTTATGGAGAAATCCGTAATACCCCGCGCTCTTCACGTCACGTCCATGGCGCTCGGGGCCTCCGTCGAGGGCCTTGCCGCGGGCGGGGTCATCGTGGTCGCGATCGCGGCGGTTGCCCTCGCAGGAAGGGGGAAGATGCTAAAGTGCCCGGACTGCGGCACGGTCTTCGCCGCTCCCGCGATAGACACGAAGAGGTCCGGCATGGGATGGACACTCCCCTACATGGGGAAGGTCAAGTGCCCAAAGTGCGGCGAGAGCCGTTCACGGAGAGACTACCAGAAGCCGCCCGCCGCTGCGAAGGCGCCTACTTGAAGAGCTCCTCGAGAGGGTTCTGCATCTCCCTGACCTCGCGGATCTTCACGCCCTTACCCGTCAGGTCGCTTATCAGGCCGGGGACTTCCTCCGGGCCCTTGAGCTCGAAGAGGTAGTAGTCCCCCTCCTTCGTCGCAGACTCGAGGGACGCCTCGGGTCCCAGGGTGCGGACGCCGACCGTGTAGGTCTGCGTCCTGATCTCGTCTATCTTCCCGAACAGGGCGAGCTTCCCGCCCTTCACGGCGATGACTCGGCTCCCGATCTCCCTGGCCTCGAAGAGGTTGTGGGACGAGTAGAGCACTACCTTGTCCCTGCTCAGCTGGAGGACCAGCTCCCTGATCTCCCTCGCCACCTTCGGGTCGAGGTTGCTGGTGGGCTCGTCGAGGAGGTAGACGCTCTTCTCGCGAAGGAAGATCCTCGCAACGGAGACACGCTTCTTCTGGCCCTGGCTGAGCTGGGGGAAGCGCATCCTCGCGAGCTCCGTCAGGTCGAGGAGACCGACCACCCTCTTCACGTCCTCCTCTGTCCCGCCCTCGACGTTCGCGTAGAACCTCAGCGCGTCTTCGACCTTCATCCCCTCGGGGATGCCGTCCAGGTGGGTGATGTAGTCGATCTGCCTCCTGGCCTCCTTCGCCTGGCTCGATATGCCGTTTATCTCGACCCTCCCCGCGAAGGGCTTGAGTATCCCGGCGAGCGTCCTGAGGAGGGTAGTCTTTCCCGCGCCGTTGGGACCGAGGACCACGTACACGCCGGGCTCTGTCACCGAGAACGAGACGCCGTCGAGGACCTTCTTTCCGTAGTAGCCCGAGACGACGCCCTCCGCGAGTATGGACGGGGTCGGGGTCGTCATGCCCGCCTCCCGAGCGTCGGGTCACGCATTCGACAGGAACCTCTCCCTTTGCATCCTGCTGTTTGCTACGGAGGCCATCACGACGACCGCCCATATCATGGCTATCGAGACCCCTCCGACAAGGTACAGGAGATATCCCGAGCCGACCTGGGTCGCGGCGAAGAACACCGCGAGGACTGGCGCGATGCCTAGCAGCGGCGCGATCCCGGCCGGGCTGTTCACGCCAGCGACCCGGGTCGTCAGCTGAGACCAGATCATCCCAGCCATGCTCATGAACATCGTGGCGGCATAGCTCAGGGGGATCGTGTAGAACAGAATCAGCTCTCCGAATCCGACCGAGGGGGTGCCGCCCGTGGCCACGAGCGCCGCTATCGTGACCCCGATGGAGACCGTGAGGACGAGCGTGACGATGCCCATGGTCGCGACTATTATCGACCAGAAGATGGTGGAGGCGTCGACGCCGTAGGCTATGAGGTACTCGTAGACGCCCTTGTCCTTGTCGCTCGAGAAGATCATCAGCGCACCGAGCGACCCGAGCACAACGAACACGGGCAAGAGGAGGGGGTAGATCTGTCCGAGGATTGACGAGCCCGCCTTCCCTCCCGCGGCCGAGACCTGGACCGCGAAAAGCAGCGGCAGGAACATCCCGATGACCACGTAGATCCTCCCGAAGTTGAGCGCCCTCCTGAAGTTGGTGTAGAAGAGCGACCCCAGGTTCAAGGCACCTGCCTCTGCCGACGGGCTGGTAAAGAGCATGCTCTGTCGCCTGTACTTTCCGCGGGTAACCGTCAGCGTCACCGCCACGCACAGCAGGCCTATCGCGAGGAGCAGCCCCTCGAAGGCTCCCGTGGCGAGCGACCCCGAGAACGGGGTCAGGAAGTCCACCAGCCCCATGGGGAGCGCGAAGAGGAGGAAGGTCCGCCTCTTGAAGACGGCCGCCAACACGCATAGGTATCCCCAGGAGAAGTGTATCAATAGCGACGAGACCCTTTCGAGTATCGCGTAGCCTATCAGCGGCAGCGCGCTCGACGGCGCGTCGAAGAGCGACGGCGCCGACCGGATGAGGGTCGTGTACATCTGCTCTGCGGCCGCACCCCCGCCGGCGGAGAGGGTCGCGTAATAGATGGCATAGCTGACGAGCAGCGACCCGCCTATCAGCACGCCGTTCTCCCACATGGCGAGGCTGATCCCATATCCCTCCGCGTCGTTCGCCTTCAGCATCCCTTGAGAGACCGCATACCTTGCGACCAGGTAGGCGCCGCCCACCTCGAAGAAGACCGTCTGGAGCCCGAAGTAGGCGCCTAGCTCGAAGGCATTCCCGCCAGAGGCCGGAAAGAAGGGCGCCCTGTAGGTGAGAAACTGGAAGACGCCTTTCGCGCAGATCGCGCCGAAGTAGGCCACGAGGGAGAAGAGGACGACAAACATTGTGAGCCTCCTTCGCACGCGCCAATAGGCGACGAGGCCGAGGCTGAAAGCGACCACGACGACGGGCGTCAGGAAGTAGATCGGGTCTATGTCTCTGCATCTCATACCCCTCGCGAAAGCTCGCCCGGAGAGCGAGCGACCTCCGCCCTGCCTATATAGGGTGCGTCAGAATCCCGCCCAAACCACACGTCTTCGCCGTCCCACCAATCGGGAAATCTCGTGCCGCTGGTTCGGAGTTACCTAGCTCTTGGTCAGTTCGAACTCGCAGTACGGGTCGCCCACGGCGACGCACCTTGTCTCCACGCACTCCATCTGGACGTCCAGTGCGCTAGAAGCCGCACCCGAGAGGTGACCCCTTATCCACTGGCTGTTGTGCTTCTCGGTCTCCTTTCCCTGGCACTCTATGCTGTCTGCGATTCGGACGACGAAGTGAAAGTCGTCCAAGTTCATCACCACGAACTCGGCGACGCCCACCCCAGTCGCTGCGTAGAGCTTCGCGAGCTCGCCGATGAACCTGCGGATGTCTCCCCGAATTATGGACCGAAGGCCCAGCGCGTACCTCGAGCCCTGTGCCGCGCCCTCCTTGAACGCTATCACGCTCGCCCCAGTACCGAACATCTGGTCCATCGCGCTGAGCATGCTTTGGAACGATTCCTTCGTCATCAGCATGACCCTCGCCCCTGTGGTCGACATCACGATCGGGTAGTAGAGCTCATCGACCACGAACTCCTCCCCGCCGGCAATCCTGAGGTCCCGGATGATCTTCATCGCGTCGAGTCTGGGCCTGAGGGCTTCCTTGGTTATCGCGTAGTTCTCGGAGTCTAGGAAGACGTTCCAGGTTCCGGTGAGCCCCTCGTGGGATGAGACGGTCGCGTTGAGAATGCGGATGCCCAGCGGGTTCAGGACCTCCCACAGCCTCCCCAATGGGCTGTCGGCGAGCTGCGCCTTGAAGGCAAGTTGGAATAGCCTGTGGTCGTGCTTGTAGAGCATCGTCACGATCTCTTTCCTCCCGACGAGCGCCTCCTTCGCCTGATTCAACGAACGACGCCCACGATGGAAGGACTCAAGCCGGTTTACCGATTCCTTGAGGAATTGAGGCTACGTCTGCTATTTATCCCCGATGGATTGCTGGTAGACGTTCCTCGTCGGCTGCGCCGAGGCTCAGAGCCTTCTAGTGTAGAGCGCCAGGATCCTCTCGACCGTGGCCTTCTGGATGCGGGGGATGCCCGGGACCTTCAGGAGGACGCCCGAGACCTTCTTCGGGTCGCTCCCGTCGTCGATGATGTCGAAGGCGAGCGTCTGGTCGATTATCACCATCGAGCCGGACCCCTGTGTGCCCACAAACCCGTTGATTATCTGTTCGTCGTAGGGCTGTATCCTTACCCTGAGGGTGGGAGACGACTTGACAGTCCTGAACTCGATGACCGACTTGTCCTCGTTTGAGATCTCGGCGACGTCCTGCGTCGGGCCTTATCATCGAGATGGGCCTCACAGTCACGCCTCTCTTCGACGCGGCCTTCAGCGCTGTCTTCGCCGAGAGGAGGTACTTCGGTGGGTAGCCGCCTATCCCGAAGACGTCCTCCTTCGCTTCGTAGATCAGCTCCGCCAGCCGCCTCTTCACCGCCTGCTCGCCCTTCACCATCCACGCGTACGTGGTCTCGCCCTGCGGCTCGAGGGATTCTCCTCTGCCCGCCTCCTGCCTCTCCTCGAGGGCCCTAGGGCCTCCTTCGCTTCGCGCCCGTAGCTCTCGGTGAGGTTCTCGATGACGCTCTTCGCCTCGCTTGCCCGGTAGAGCACAGGCCTGCCATGCTGGACCTCAATCACGCCGCGGCTCGCTAGCCTCTCCAGCGACTCGTAGGCCTTGTTCCGGGGCATCCCCGAGTGTCTGTGGACGTCCGCGGCGCCGGAGGGGCCCAGGGCCATAAGGGCGTCCAGGGCCTTTGCTTCGTTGACGTTCAGCCCCAGGCGGACAAGGTGCTCTGTCGAGCTCAAGTCTCTCTATGTTACCGCTCGGGTAACAACATCGATATTACTTTTCTCTCGCTCATCCTTCTCGGTGATACCGGAAGATGAACTCTTCTCTTGACGGTCGGAGGCAGCTCAGATGGCTGGCTGGTCCCGGTGCTCTTCGTGGTGGCGGTGGCTGCGATAGCCGTCGCGGCGTCGGCCTACTCACGGCGCGGCCCCTCCCCAGCACTACGGGTGGTGGCCGTGGGCCCCGTTCGGGTGGTTCTTCTTCATCCCCCTGATCTTCGTGGGTTTCTTCCTGCTCAGGTTCTTCTGGTGGGGGTGGTGGGGCGGGCGCGGGTGGTCCTACGGCGGGGACTCGGCGATGCAGGTCCTCAGGGAGAGGTTCGCGCGCGGCGAGCTGACAAAGGAGCAGTTCGAGCAGATGAGGAAGGACCTGTCGTAGCGGAGAGGAACCAGAGTGGCGGCCGCCTAAGACGGCGGCGAAAGATAATGCCGAGACTCCTTGACTTGAAGCTCCCCCGATTGCCTCCGAGTCTCGAACCAGTCCCTGGGAAGGACGCAGGCTCTCGCGCCCTCCTTACGAGTCAGGATGAGCGGAAGGAGATGTTACCTGGGGGGTAACACCACGGATATGAGACCAAGCCGTCCCAACTAGAGGACAGGTAACTGAAAATGGTAACGATAGAAAAGAGCTGCGAGATGCTCGCAAGCGTCGACCGAGTCTGGGAAGTGATCTCCGACACCGACAAGGATCAGAGAGTACTGGGGCGCGATACGGGACATCAAAGTCCTCAAGAGGGACGGAAATACCGTGGAGCGAGAGGCGGTAGTCGGACCGCGCGCCTTCGCCCATAAGAGCAAGCAGACTCTCGTCTTTGACCCGAAGAGGTCCATCGGGCTGACGATGACCGGCGAGGGGATGGACGGGCGAGCGTCAAGATCACCCTCGCTCCCGATGGGAAAGAACGGCACTAGGGTTGAAGTCTCTTGGAAGTTGGAGGTCAAGAACGTCCCAGGGTTCGTTCAGGGAATTGTGAAAGGACAGATATCAAAGGCGACAGAGGACGCTCTAAAGAAGTTCAAGAATGAGGCTGAACGCGTCCCTCCAACGAATGGAGGGAAGGCGCGCCTCTTGAGCGGCAACCTCAACTGGCCGCCGAATTACGGGAGTGCCGCGGGCGACTCCAAGCTGGCAGGAGCGCTCCTCACATTCGCGGGGCTTGGATTCCTGATGCTGATCACCGTCTTGGAATCAATCTATCCAAACTACAGCGTCCACACGAACACTATCAGCGACCTCTTGGCGATAGGCACGAGGACGTCTCTTATTGGCGAGCCGTTGGCCTTCATCGCGGCGGTGTCCTGGATAGGCGGAGCCTACTACCTGTTCAGGAAGAGCGGGAGGAGGAGGCTGATGGCCTTGAACTTGCTCCCAGGTACCGGCCTCCTGCTGGCGGTCCTCTCCCCTGAAAACGTGAACATCGCGATACACTCGTTGGGGGCCGTAATTGCTTTCATCCCGGGGCCGATTGCGGCAATTCTGTCCTACACAATGATCAAGTCTCACTACAGGTACTTCGCCTTGTCCCTGGGGTCTCTCAGCCTCTTTGGCGCTGTCATGGAGTTTGGGGCGTATGAGACCGCCTTCTTTCAACAGACCCTCGGTCCCGGCGGATGGGAGAGGGTCATCGTCTATCCGCTCCTCATTTGGCTGATAGGCTTCGGAGGTCTGCTGCTCGTAGAGTCTGGGGAGGGTTCGCGTTGAGAGCCGGTCCCATTGCTCCTACAGGTGACCAGCGCGGTGCTCGGCCTCCAGCTGCTCCTCGGAGGCCTTCTCACGTTCGGCTTCATCTCGTCTGAGGCGCACATCGCGGTGGGCTTCGCACTCTTCATCCTCTCCGTCGCGACCATGGCTGCGTGGCTCGCCTCCAAGCCCTCTTTCAGACCGATGAAGGTAGTGACCGCGGTCATAGTCGTCCTAATCCTTCTACAGATTGTCCTCGGCGAGGCAACGCTGAATAACGGCAGTCAGGCGATCGCATTCTTGCACTTCGTGAATGCCATGGCAATCTTCGGAGCCATGATTTCAGGAGCGTTCATGGCGATGCGGTGGGAACAAGTGACGAGAGCGACGAAGGCTCCTGAGGAAAAGGCACAAGGGTCGTAGGTCAACTTGGCACCATCGGGGCAGGCGGAGAGTTCCCTACAGCAGAGCGCGAAACTGGTCCAATCCAACCCGGGTGGAAGGCCGGGATGGGGCGGCAGCAATCATGGCGCCATCAAAGTCCTTCAGTTCTTGGTCGGCGGGCTTGTGACCTTCGGCGGGGCTTCCTTCGCCTTCCTTGCGGTCAACTCTTTCGGCACTGCCCTCGGGCTAATCCACCTGACAATCGGGTTGGTCGGCCTCTTCGCAGCCTTCCTCACATTGATGAGCGACGCGTCGTGGTTAGGGGGGTTCCTCATTGCCATTAACGCCGTGACTATCGCCTATAGCTCGCTTTCCGAAAGCGTTGCCGAGGTTGAATCGTTGCTGCCTGGTTTCACAGCGACCGGGTCGCTGGTCGGCACGGTTGTGGCCATCGTCATGAGCTTTACGATAATCTATCTCCTTCTCGCATCGCACATGCGAAGCTCCGAGCCAGCTTCCCTAAAGCAAGGTGGCGGTTCCCTTCGCAGAACAGGACTTCTGGCCGCACCGAAACAAGTGAGCCGCCTTACGGACGCGCTAGGCTCCCTTTGGAGAGCGCGAGAAGCGAGTTCACTGCTGTCTCGATGCGTCGGCTTGCTCCCAGCGCGCTTCAACCGGCAGGCTTTCCGTCGGCCTTTCCGGCCAGGTACTCCCCCGTGATCGAGCCCGTATCGTTCTTGGAGAGCCTGTTGAATAGCCTCTCGAAGAAGAAGTAGTAGTCCTCGGCGGCGTACCTCTGCCTCATGCCGAGGATAAACGGCCTCGTCATCTCCCACGCGGTCTTGGTGGCGAACATGTCGTCGACGATCTCCGCCTTCACGAACCCCTTCTCGACGAGGAACCCGAGCGACTCGAAGAGGGACGCCACTTGGAGGAATGCAAGTTTTTTCTCATCAGGGAGCGCCTCATAGTCTTCCAGCGAGGTGATCTTGGACTGGAGGACCGTGAAGTAGGACCTTTGGACCTCCATGCTGTCGGCGAACTCGTAGATCCTCATCACGAGGTCCATGGTGGCGAGCTCGTTGTTCTGGAGGAACTGCTTCATCGTCAGCCTTGCCTGCTCGGCGTTGGCGTCTGCGGCTCTGACCTGCGCCTGCAGCATCTTGTCGTCCTGCCTTATCTGGTATACTACGAATATGGCTCCGAGGATGATCGCCACAGAGCTGAGTATAGAGGTGTCCGTGGCGATGGCTCCGACGTCAAATTGGAGCGGTGAGAGGAGCAACATCCTCGGGCCTCAGCGCGGCCGATTCCATATAAGCTCTCGTCGCAGAATCCGCGGATGGCTCATCTGCTTCGGGTTCCGACCTTCGATGTCTTCCGCCGATTCCTGATGAACTCGATGAAGCCCCCATAATTCCTCTCCTTGATTCGGGTCGAGACTATCGCCGTGGTCAGGTCGGCCGTGAGCGGCTCCAGGCTCCTCAGGACGTCTTCCCGGAGTCCCTGGATGTCCTCCTCCAGGACAACGAAGAAGTATTCGTCCGACCCGACGGTCGAGTAGGCCTCGACCACCCGAGGCTCCCGCCTGATGAACTCGTAGAGCCTATCCTTGGCCTCGCCCACCTCCGTCTGGGTGCCGACGAAGGCGTGCGCCCTTATCCCCAGCATGGCCCAGTCTATCTCCGCCGCTATCTTCAGGACGCCTTTCTTCTTCATGGCCTCGGCATGCTTCGCGACAGTCCTCTTGTCTACGCCTATCTTCTTCGCGAGCTCCGTGTACCCGACGCTGCCGTCTGCGGACAGCAGCGTCAGGATCTCCAGGTCGAGGTTGTCAGGCTCAAACTGGGGACTTTTCGTCCATGGATTGTCAATGGATATCATCTTCTTGGACTTGCATGCGCTAAAATAACAAGAATAATTAAATCTTTGCTCAGAGCACCCTATGTCAGGTTGTATGGTCAACATGGCCGCTAAGAGTCGGATGCTGCTGGAACGGGAGAGCAGGAGGAACGAGTCCGAGATTCGGGTCGAGATACTTCGGGCCCTGCTGACAAACGGGCCGCTGGTGCCCACGCGAATCATGCTAAAGGTGAACACAAACTGGTACTACGTGATGAGGTCGCTCGATCGTCTCGTCAGGACTGGCGCCCTCGCGAAGGCCTCCGAGAACGCATACGCGATCACCCAGGTAGGCGTGGCGGCTCTCTGTCGGTACGACGAAGTCATGGAAGTGCTGGGATAGATTCCATTTCCGCAGCCCGGAGGGTTACGTTACTTGACTGCATCTAGGCGACCTAGCGGGAGGGATGGTATCGTTGATGATCGCCATCGAGTGCTACTGTGGCAATAATGACTTGTCATATGCTAGTGTAAATCAGAGCAATGTTCAGCGCTATTATGGCACCTCCGACGGCCAGCGCCATGATGGTCGTTGATTCTCCGGTTCACAAACGGGCCCATTATTTTCTTCTTGCTGGTGTACCAGATTAACGGAATCATCGGGAGAGGAATCAGTATGCTCAGGAAAACCTGGCTGTAGAAGAGCAGCGCCAGTGGGCTGATCCCTATGAGGATGCAGACGGTGGTGGGAAAAACGTTGATGCCCCGGGTGATGATCCGCCTCAGGTACGGGTTCACCTTGACTCCAAGCATGCTGGTCATGACTTCCTGCCCCGCCAAGGTCCCGACGACCGATGAGGCGATTCCGGAAGCAAGAAGGGTTATCGCGAAGATCATTGCCGCGAGAGGACCGAAAAGAGGCTTCAGTATGTCGTATGCCTGCTTATCTGCTGGATGTTGGTGTATCCGTGGCCAAAGAAAGCAGCGGCGGCCATGACGAGAATCGCCACGTTCACGCAACCGGCGATCGCCAAGATGACGATGTTCTCCCGCAGGTGAAGCCCGAGTAGCTTCTTCTTCTGGGGTGTGTTCGCCCTCCTTGATTCCCCACCTGCCCAGCTTGGCCGAGGTCAATGAGGAGTGAAGCCAGAGGACGTGAGGCATGACCGTGGCGCCGACTATCCCCACGACAACGAGGACAGTGCCGCTGGATATTGATGGCGAGATCGAGTGAATAGCAATCTGCTGAAAGATTCGGCCCGACGATCAGGAGCTCGTAGAGGAAACCTATGGCTATCACCGAAACGAAGACCATGAAGAAGTACTCTATGATGCGGAAGCGATTGCTTGTCAGCGCGAGGAGGATGATGACATCCAGAGCTCCGAAGATGCTCGCGTAGAGAAGGGGAATCCCGAAGAGAATATTCAGCGCGATGACGGTCCCGAGATACTCGGCCAGATCCGTCGCCGCTATGGCAATTTCAGCCGCGAGCCAGTACGGAATGATGCGCGTTCTGGTCTTCAGCGAACCTCGGATGCAGCTGCGCAAGGCTGTTCCCGGTCGCAATCCCGAGCTTCCCCGACATGTACTGGAGCACCATGGCGAAGGCGCTGGCCATCCAGACCGCCCAGATCAAGTCGTAGTTGAATGACGCTCCCCCCGCTATGTCCGTCCCGAAGTTCCCGGGATCGATGTACGCCAGGCTCACTATCAGGGTCGGGCCCAGATATGTGAAGAAGTCGCGGAGGGAGATGTGAGGGTTGTTCTTTTGGTGCTCCGCCACCTCTGGTTTCTGTGTCTGTTCCGGCGGTTTGAGGCTTCTGGCCGGGGCGCGACTCATGTGTAGCTTTGTTCAGCTAACGCGCCTCTATATAAACTTAGACGCGTCTAATATTTTTTGATTCTTCGAATTTTGTCACCATCGCCACATTTGTTTCTAGTGGTCTAAAATCATGGGCAGCTGAGACCAGTCGCCGCGGGTTGCGGTCTCCCAAGCTTTTTATCGGATGGCAATCATGCCGTTCGTCGAAGTCCGTGGCGAGAGCCGTTCCCCTGAAGAATGAGACCCCCAGGCTAGAGGACTACCTGGAGGCGATCTACTCCCTCTTCGAGGAGAAGGGCTACGCGAGCACCGTCGACATCTCTGACCGCCTGCAGGTGAGGCCGCCCACGGTGACCAGCATGGTGCAGAAGCTCGCGAAGAAGGGGTATCTCATCCACGAGCCCTACAGGGGGATGAGGCTGACCGAGAGCGGCGAGAAGCTCGCGAAGTCGGTCGTCTCGAGGCACCAAGTCATCTCGGAGTTCCTCGCCATGATAGGGGTGGGGCGGAGGGTGGCCTACCAGGACACCGAAGGGATAGAGCACCACATCCAGCCGGTCACCTTCCGCAAGATAGAGAGGCTGGTGGAGTTCCTGCGGAAGAACCCGGAGTACCTGAGCGCGGTCAGGGAATACGTGGACGGGTGAGGTCGGCGCGCTCGCCAATCTTTATCTCTGCCGGCAAGGGTCGGCACAAGAATAGTTGAAGATACTCAAGCTGGAGTACGCGCCGACGGTGGTCCTGGTGCTGGCGGTCGCTCAGATGGCCTCCCTCGCCAACGCCGGCCTCTTCGAGGCGAGCTACGCGGTCGCGGGGCTCTTCAGCTTCGCCTCGCTAGCGAGCGGGGTGGGAGTCTACGCATATCTCAGAAACAAGGACGTGACCGCAGCCCGGATCGCCATCGCGACGGGGGTCCTCTTCTTCATCATGCTATTTGCCATAGGGGAGTATCTCTTCGCCACCTACATCCCCGGCTGACCCTCCAGCCACGCGAGGTGGTTCTCTCACCTCGCGGGCTTGACGAGGTTCGGGAGGGGCTTGTGGCTCGCCTGGGCGAGCTTGGTGATGCCCCCGGCGAGGCTCTGGCTCTTGATCCCCTTCGACTCCAGGGCCTGCGCCGCCCGCAGCGACGTGTTCCCCGACATACAAACGAGCAGCACCCTCCTTTCTCCTCCGCTCGACGGCTTCCCGCCGTCGAGGACCGCCATCAGCCCCTGCGGCAGCTCCTGGCCGGTGATCAGCTTCACGACGTCGCCCGGCTGCGCCACCTTCACGGAGCCTTCGGGGCGCCCCAGCGAGCTGGCGATCAGCTTGGCCCCCTCTTCGCTCGGCACGTAGCCCATGTGGGTCCATACTACCTCGTCGAACCTCCCCGGCCTCGCCTTCGCGCTCTCGAGGGTCACCTCCAGCCCCTCCTCTTGCTCCTCCTGGTTCAGCACGGACTCGACCGTGCGCCGGTACTTCTTCGCGCCGTCCGCCAGGATGACGACGAACTTGCCGTCCATCCCGAAGTTGACCATCTGCAAGACCGCGTAGAGGGCGAGCGCGCTGCTCTCGCCGATGTCGAACCCTCTCCTCACCATGAAGGCGAAGAGCCTCTTCGCCTGCTCAAAGTCGACCTCGTGCTCGCCGGCGTACCTCGCCGGCTCGTAGAACTTCAGCCCCGTGGCCTTGCCCTTCGTGCGAATCCCTGCGACGTCGCGTCCCTCAGGGGGAAAGACCACGTGGACCAGCTTCTTGCTCCCGTACCTGCCTTCGACGTATCTGCTCAGCCCGCCCGAGGTGCCGCCCGTCCCGAAGGTGCAGACGATGCGGAAGTCCTCCAGGGAATGTCCGAGCTCGTGGAGCTGCTGGTCGATCTCAGGCCCGGTGACGCTCGCGTGCGCGTTCACGTTCTGCTCGTTGTCGTATTGCTCGGGGCAGAACCCTCCGTAGACCTCGGCGAAGAGCTTGGCCAGGTTGATGACGTCCTGCCTAGCGAGGAGCTCCTCCACCCTCGGCCGAGAGGCGTCGAAGACCGCCACGTCGAGTCCTATGTCTGAGAACCTTTCCCGCATGTTGGTGGCCACGACCTTCGCGAGGAGCATGTTCGGGTCCATCTGCATCCCCGGCGCGGGGCAGACGTCCACGTCGAGGTCTACGGTCTTGACGTTGCTCCTGTCGAGCTCCTCGAGCACCCCGTCCTGGAGCTTCCTCGACACGAGGACGACGACCTTGACCCCGAGGTTCCCGAGGAGCCCCAGGGCGATGCCGAAGTTGCCCGAGGTGGCCTCGAAGACGACCATCCCCTTCCTGAGCCTGCCCGTCCTTATCGCCTCATGCACTATCTGAGCGGCGGCCCTGCTCTTGACCGAGCCTCCCGAGTAAGGGGGCCTCCAGCTTCCCAAAGACATGGAAGTCCCTTCCCGAGAACTCCAAGCCGTATTCCTCGCTCGCGCAGTCCTTCATCGCCTGTGTGAGGTCGAGGAGCGGCGTCGGGTTTGCAATCCTCCCGCCCTCCACATGAGGGACCCTGCTCAGTATCTCCCTCTCGAACGCGCGGAGGAGGTCCCGTGTCGACGGATCCAGCGCTAGCCTTGCTGGGTTCCTGCATGTTTCGCCTGTTCGGATTCCAACCTGAATATAAGGCGAATGATTTGCCTTCGTAGGCTCGAGCAGAGCGGGCAGGTCACGAGGTCCCGTTTGACGGTTGCCGGCGGCAATCAGTTTATCAGCCGTCCTCGTCCAAGAGCTCTTCGCATGACCGTCACCAAGCCTGTGAACTTCATCGCTGAGGACGCCGAGTTGGGGAAGAACGTCAAGGTTTGGCATTTTGCGTATGTGGGCTCGAAGACTCGCGTCGGCGACAACGTCTCGATAGGGTCCCTTGCCCACGTCGACTACAACGTGGCGATTGGCGACAACACCAGGATAGAGGGCTCGGTCTACATCCCTCCTATGACCCGGATCGGCAAGAACGTCTTCATCGGGCCCGCGGCCGTAATCACCAACGACCCCTACCCCATGAGCAAGAAGATGGTGGGGGTGACGATAGAGGATGGCGCGGTCATCGGCGGGGGCTCGGTGATCAAGGCGGGCGTCACGATAGGGAAGAACAGCGTCGTTGCGATGGGGGCAGTCGTCACCAAGGACGTGCCGCCTGGAGTCGTCGTCTTGGGCGTCCCGGCCAGGGTCATCTACACCAGGAAGGAATACGACGCCAAAAAGCTCCAGTGGGAATCCGGCGCCCTCTGAAAGACTTTCACAGCAACCACGTGATGATAGAGGTTATGACCGAGAGAATCGCGGCGTATGCTGAAATCGTGAGTATCGCGCCGACCAGCGACTTCTCGCTCAACGGCCCGCTCAGGAGCACCATCCTCGCAAGGGTCGTCGGCGCCCGCGCCTCGGTCGATGCGTAGAGCCGACCGTCCTCCCCGAGGTAGGTCGGTCTCGCGGCCATCTGCTTCCTCTCCACGAGGCCTCGCACGCTGGACAGGATGTAATACGAGTTCAGCACCGCTGGTATGAGGGCGACTAGAGCGGCTATCTCCACCCCGCAAACGATGGACAGGATGACGAACATCGCCCCGAAGGTCAGGCTCCCGCTGTCGCCGTCGAAGATCTTCGACGGATACCTGTTGAAGTAGTAGAACGCGAGAGAGACCCCGAGCAGTGGGAGGGCGACCGCGAGGGTTCCCGCGCTGGTCGCCCCTATGGCGTACGGACCTGAGAAGGACCGCTACGACCAGTGCGCCAGATACTATCGCTGTGAACCCCGAGATCTCTCCGTTGAACGCGTCGAGCATGTTGAATGCGTTCGAGGCGACCGGGATCGACGCCACGACTATGAGGCCGAAGATTATGAAGTGAGTGCCGGTCTTGGTTAGGAGCGGAAAGTAGACGGTGGGCTCGTAGACGCTCGGATAGTAGCGCTCGGCCGCGACCACGAAGACCCCGACCAGGGCGAGGAGCAGCGGGTTTCACGACTCCGCCTAGGCCGCGCAGGTCGTCGTAGAGCCCGATGAGCCCGCACGAGAGGACCACCACGATCAGGACGAGGGGCACAACCGAGCCGTAGAACGCCCAGGCCACGACCTCTCCGACGACGAGAGCGCCTATGAGGAGAGGGCCCGCCGGCGTGGGGACCCTCACCTCCTTCCCCTTGTGTGCGTCGTTTGTCGTCCTGCCCTTCGAGCGCAGGAGCTCGATGTAACGGGGCATCACGAGGTAGACGGCCGCCGCGGGGATGGCCAGCGCAAGGGCCAGTGGGACGACATCGCCCGCAGAAGGAAACAACGCGGTCGCGGCTCCCCCGCGCGAACCTTAAAACCTTCGATGCGGTCGGACCCACGCCGACCGGCCTGCCCCCTCCTCACCAACCCCGGCCAAAGGAGAGCGCGTTGGGAATCATAGCCCAGTATCAAGAATAAATAACTCCCGCATACGGGTAGGACGCGACTAGTTCCAGATGAACATCAAAGATCTCAGGGACGGAATGAGGACCGTAGAGGCAGAAGGAGAAGTAATCGAAATATCGAGTCCGAGGGAAGTATCACTGCGCACCGGCGGGCAGGCGAGGGTGGCGGACGCCACCCTGAAGGACGAGACGGGGACCATCAAACTTTCGCTCTGGGACAACCAGATTGACCTGGTCACGAAAGGAGCCCGCGTGAAGGTCAGCAACGGATATACTAACAATTTCCGCGGCGAGGTCCAGTTGAATATAGGCCGGTACGGGAAGCTGGAAGTACTCTAAAACTGAAATCCGAAAGTCAGAGGTGAACTCCACTCCTTCCCCCGAAGCGTTGCATTCGCTGCAAGGTCGAACTGAGCATCGATTTCAATTGGAACCGTAGCAAAGCTAGGAGGAAGGATTACATTTGCCGTTCCTGTTTGCGCGAACGCAACAAGGCGTACTACCAGCGCAATCGGGATCGTGTTATTGCAACGGTGGCACGATGGCAACAACTGAATCCTGGGCTTGCGGCGGAAATACAGCGCCGCAGCCAGACAAAGCGACGTCTAGAGTCGTATGGGCTCACTCCGGAGGATTACCAGAAGAGGATTCTCTTGCAACATGGATTATGTCCGCTGTGCGGACGCCCACTATTCATTGACGACAAGAAGTCCGTCATGCGCCCTGTTCTTGATCATAATCATTCATTGGCGGGAGAGAAGAGGGTTCTTCGGGGCATCCTCCACCACAGGTGCAATCTTCTTCTGACCGGGAAGGTCTGCTCGAGGCCGAGCATATTGTTGGAAGCAATTGCCTATCTCAAAGGAGTCACGACCGATATAGTCTACAAGCCCAATGCTCACGGTAGTAACGCTCGATATTACATCGATTATCTCCAAGCCATTGAGCGGCTCCTCGAAGACCAACGAGTCTCTTGCAAGATATGCGAGTCTGAGTTCACGACGACCAAGGTGCAAAACCAGTTCGGCATCTTCAACGGCCGGGCCTTTGATGTCGACCATGACGAATCCACCGGACTTGTGCGAGGGTTGCTTTGCAGGCCTTGCAATCTGCTCCTGGGAAACGCGCAGGAGGATCCCCTAATCTTGGCTAACGCCTACAGCTACCTGACTCATTCATGAACGCCTGATTAGACACTGAGCGCCTCACATTGGTTTTTATCACTGCGAAATTAGGTTCTGGGTAATGGGGCGGACGGGCAGGGTCTATCGCAAGGTTCGGGCCAACTTCACCGACAAACCCAGTTTCTTCACCTGGGTCAGGGACGCCAAGCTCGCCGCCTCGGGGCGGCCTTACTCAAAAGCCCAAGTCGACTGGCTGAAGGACAACGGCGTGACCGCGATACTCACCCTCACAGAGGAGCCTCTCCCGGGCGAATGGACGAAGGGGATCGAGAATCACCACATCTCCCTGAGCGACCACGCCGCCTTGAGCGCATCCCAGATGAAGCTCGGGGCGGACTTCATCGCCTCTGCCCTATCTGAGGGAAAGGTCGTCCTGGTCCACTGCCTCGCGGGCAAGGGAAGGACCGGCTGCGTCCTTGCGGCCTACATGATGGCCTACGAGGGGAAGACGGCTCGTCAAGCCATCGACGAGCTGCGCTCAATGCGCGGCGGCTCTGTCGAGCGCCCTCAAGAGAGGAACGTCCTCGAGTTCGAGGCCGAGGCGCTCAGCGGATGGTCGTCAAGAGCCCCACGACGAGAAACCACGACCCGAACCCCACCATGATCGCCGCCGAGGCATAGGCGATGACCGGGGCGAGGCGCTGGTACCTCCTCACGCCCTCGTGGACTAGCGTGGTGACTATCACCGTCCACGCCAGAATCCCGACGAAGAAGCCGACAGCCACGCTCGCCCCGAAGTCGGCGACCATGCCCGCCCCCACCGCGACCCACCACCCGAGCTGGTACGGGTTGGTCAGGCCCATCGAGAGCCCCAGCAAAAACGGCGACCTTCTCGTCGCCGCAGACGACCACCTGTTCGACCTCCGAGGGAGCGAGCCGCCATCGCGGCGCCCCGCCGTTCTGACGGTAGAGAACGCGAGATAGAGCATCAGCAATCCGCCGAGGACGAAAAGCACGCCTCTCTCCCCCGGAGTGACAAGCCTAGCCACCCCGTAGTATGTCAAGACGAAGAAGACCCCGTCGGCGACGGTCGCGCCTAGCATGACGAGCCATCCCGAAAGCCACGAACGCGAGACGACCAACTGCGCCGAGAGGGCCGTGACGGGGCCTGGGGGAGCGGCGATCGAGAAACCCAGGGCCACGCCGCTCAGGAGGACTTGGAGGGCGTCGGGCAACTAGTCCACTTCCAAGCGTCGTTGTGATGACGATAGCCTTCAAAAAGGCTTGGTCGAGCGTCAAATTCGCCCCCGCGCGGGGTCTTGATGAGAATGTGATGAACATAAAATATGCTTATGTTCTGATAGGAATTCGCATAAAATATGCGCGGAGATGCCACTTACGCGCGTATACCCTTAAATCTGAAGAAGGGCGCTAAGCGAGACCATGACCCTAGATGAAAAGGTAAGGTACGGCATGATGGCTCTGACCGGGGCGTCCGTCGTCTTCGCGACGCTGGGCGTGCACGTCTCTCCTCTGCTGGTCACCGCATGGTTACGGCGACTAGACCAGTCGGGAGCTGGCCGGCCCAAAGTCAGGGCCCGCTTTTGATCTGCATCAGAAGCCCTCGAACTTCGCAAGGAGTTCGGACTGGTTGAACGTCCACTCCTCGACTCGTTGTCGTAGAGCCTAGGCTCGAGGCTGAACGACAGCGAGTGCTTCTGGTCGACCATGAACCACCGCGCCCTGTCCTTCACCGGCAGAAGCGCGCGCGCCAGGAACTCCATGGCCTCCGAGATGGTCTCGGTAGGGAAGACCAGCTGCGCGTAGTAGCTGCTCCTCCCCGACGCCTCAAACCAAAGGAAGGGGAGCGCGTTCGTCAGTCCCATCACCGTGGCCCTCTCGCCGGGGGTGATGTCCCTGAGGATGATATCGATTGGCTGGTAGGTGTGCCTCCTGTGCTTGCCCCTGTCGTTCTCAGGGTTGTAGCCCGTGCCCAGCCAGTTCACCTTGTGCCCCTTGAGCATCTGCTTGCCCAGCACGTGCTTTCTGTGATGGAAGCTCAGCGTCTTGTAGTTTATCCCCGTCTCCTTCTGGATCTCTGAGAGAGGCTTGGTCTCGTCTCGCTGCAGCCACTCTGATGATCTCCAGGTCGATCTTGTCCACCTGCGCCCTCGGGGAAGGCCCTTCCAATACCTCCGGGTACACCTTCGCCGGTATCGACCACTCGAACTCCCACCGCTCCTCCTCAAAGTCATAGAGGTCCGACTTCATGGGGGCGTTCCTGGCCGAATCGTAGGTGGAGAACTCTAGCGAGGTGAATAGCCCTGCTTCAACCAGGCGGCTGCATCATCTCGATCCAGGAGTTCACGGACTCGACGGGTGGCGTACGCTTTGATTATGTAATGCCCTTCTGGAAGGGTCCTGACGAAGCTCTGGACGTAGCAGAGCTGGCTCATGGCGATGAGTATCGGCTCAGCCTGGCTCTCGAATTCCTTCGCAAAGTCTGCCACGACTACCACCCTCGCCAGTCCGAGCTTCTCGAAGTTCACGGAAGGCTGAATCACGATTCCCTGCTTGAGGAGCTTCTTGAACCAGTAGCGGACAGACTCCTTGTGCTCCCCCATCTTCTTGGCGATCGCGGGGATGTCGGGCCCGACCTCAGCTACGAGCTTCACGAACTCTGCAACTTTCGCGTTGATGTCTTTTGGTTTTTTCAGGTGCGCCATCGCAGGCTCGGAAACCATCACCCTCGTTCCATGATAAGTTGGTATTTAATCTTGTGTGGATTCTCAATAAGCCTCTATAGACACAATATTGTATTTCGGCAAAAGCAGTATGGCGGGCGTCCTCACGCCTATATCCCAGGGTCGCGGGAAAACGCTGTGCGGGAGGCATTGCGATGAAGGTAGGGCGGTTCTCGACCATCACCCTCGTCCTCGTCGCCCTATTTTCGCTGGCCGTCCTTCTCCTGCTCCCGTTCGCCCGGCGACCATACTTCTTCGGGATCGGCTCCCTGGCCGACCTCTTCGGGTTCCTCGCTCTCGCGCTCATAGCAGCGACGGGCGTGCTGATGCTCTTCAAGGGACGCCTCAACGCGTGGATGGGGAGCCCAGAGAGGCTCTGGCGCCTGCACATCGTAATCGCTGGGGCGGGCGGGCTCTTCCTCGGGCTCCACGTCGTCCTCTTCCTCGCCTTCCCGCTCTCGCTCCCGGTCCTCCTGGGATACGGCGCCACCGGGAGCGGCGCTCTTCGTGTGGATCACCGGCGGGATCTACTTCCAGGGCGTCCGAAACTCGATGTTCTACCACGGGCTCCTCTCCATCGGGGCGATCTTCCTGATGGTCGTGCACACCTTCGGCGCAGGCAGGAACATCCCGATGGAGTTCTCGGGCCTCAGCCTCGCATTGATAGCGGTCGCGGTGCTGGCCGGCGTCAGCTGGCAGGTCTTGAAGGCTTGGCAGGCCGACGGGGCTTCCCCCGCGTGAGCCGCGCGGGGCTTCGCCGAGCTGTCGTATCGGAACTCCATCTCCCAGGTGCGCTTCCAGCCCAGCTGGGAGTAGACCTTCCTCCCTGTCTTCGACGCGTGGAGCACGACCTTGTAGTAGCCGTGCTTTCTCGCCCACTCCATCGCCTCCTCGACTATCATCGACGCGAGGCCTTTCCTCCTGAACTCCGGACGGGTGTACACGGAGAGGACGTAGGGCACCATCCCGTGCGGGTGTCCTGGCGACGGCTGCATCTCCCTGAGCCAGACGCATCCGCTGGCGGCCGGCCTCCCGCCGCTGGTCGTCACGACGTAGCCGTGAAGGAGCCTCCGCTTCATCATCTCCTTCGCCCATGCGCGGTAGGACTCGTCCTGGACTCGGAGCTCTTCTTCCGGTCGGGCGGGTCATTTCCTCGAACATCATGTGCCTGTGCTGGACGAGCAACTCGAGGTCCTTGGAAGTGGCGCGCCGGATCTTGAAGCCTGGCACGGGAAGGCGGCGATAGTGGGAGTTTAGAACCTTATCTTCCGAGGCCTACAGGTAGCGTAACGGAGGTCAAGAATCGATAGGCTGCGGCCAGCGGCAGAGGAACCAGTGGGATTCTGACCTGGAGGCCCTGCATAGCGGCACGCGGGGAATCATCGAAGGGCCGTTCGGACAAATCCCTTAATGCAAGTTCACGGTGCGAGGAACGATGGCTGCTAGGCGCCAGCTACTCGTAATCTTCGTCGGCGTCATTGTGGTACTTGGTTCGATCGCCGCGCTCGAATACTATCGTGCGGCCGTTCCTGCCGTGACCACTCCCTACTCGAACGTCACCACCAAGGAGTCGAACCCGCCGAGTTTTCCCCCCGGAGTGCGATTGTATGATGTGACATTCCAACAAAGAGGCGCATGCTCCCCCGTTTTTTGGATGCTTCCTTGGGCAGTGACACTGAACAGCTGGACGCAGATTCAACCGCATGGCGCGACAATCCCTCCACAGTATTATTACGGAACCAGTGACGCGTCACTTGCAGAGATCGTGTTTTCTGTTCCCAATGGCTCCTACCAATGGAAGGCCTTTCCAACGACCGGCTACAACAATGATCCAACCTCTGGCGTGGTCAAAGTCAGTGGCTCCAATGTGACAGTTCAGGTTGACGGGGAACCCACGGGGTGTACGACCACAAACTCAAACGTTGCAACGTCAAACAGCACGACTCTTTCGCAGTCCTCACAGGTTATTCAGGCGGCGCCGGCAGAGTGCTCCAACGTCTTACATGCCTCCACGTTCGGAAGCATTTCCGTTGGGACGAGCTCCCCCGCCATCATCTGTCTTCAGCTCTTCTACTACAACCCTTCCGCCACTCTCACATTGAACCTTACCGCCTTCTTGTCAATCTACGCCGTCCAATACGGCCCTGGGACTGTAAGGTCATTCAGCGGGGACTCGAATTTCACAATTATCGCTAGTCAAGACCAGCTCGTCCTAGGCGGACCGACGAACGAGAATGAGGGGGTCGTAGTTGGGTTCGCGATCACGGCAAAGCAAGGGGCAAGCGGGACCTACCAGCTAAACCTACTTTCCTAGGTTCAGGGCGGACACGACACCTTTCTTTTAGGTAGTGGGACGCCGGAGATTTGCGGAGACTACGGAGGAGTCACTGCGGGAAACGGCATGCCGAACTACAGCGGAGAGGACATACACTGCATAGTGTCAACAACAAGCCGAAGTCCTTGGACGGTTCCGGGTATTCCGTACGACTTGGACAGCGGAGACTTCTACTTCAGGTTCACCGCGGAAGGAAACTCGACTGGGTGATTCAAGTGAATCGGAAGGTTCAGAGAGGATTGAAGGCCCACAGACACCACGGCCCAGATTCTCCCTGATGAAGTTGTAGTAGAGCCGTTGTCCGTCTCAGAGCAGGGTGTCGTCTTTCTTCCAGCCCCGCTGAATCTTCGTGCGCCCCCTGACTGAGTTTAAGTATCCAACGGCTCTGGATTCAGCGGAAGGTCAATTGACCTCGAAGGGAGTGTCCAGAGTCCTTATTGTTGCACTTCTTCCCGCACTTCTCCTCGCCGCGCCCTTTCAAAGCACGATGGCGGCCTCGAACAGTGCTTGTGATACAACCGATTGTTGGGAGACAGGCGCTGGCCATGGGTATCAGCTCGGCGGCTATTCGGCCCTTGGGATTCCGTATCTCAACACGTCTAACTCTACGGTCACCGGAGTCGTGTTCATGGTCATCCATAATTATCCCATGAATCAGACGATTGAAATCTCGACCGCGACCCTTCAGCTCGCGGCGGGTGCCAACGGGACCGCCTATCTGATACAATTCGGTCTGGCGTCTGGAATGTATCAAGCAATCTTCTTCGTCGTCGAACCGAGTGGCGTTGCGATTTCATCGACGGTGACCCTGACGTTCTTGACACCCTGAATCGACAGACGAGAGTTAACAGTTCTCGTCGGCGGCGTATCTCGCTCGCTGAAACGCTTCGCGTGGAAGCGCCCAGTCTAACAGAACAATGATGCGAGCCCCTAAAATATCACCGTGACCCTCTTCTTCACGATTTGAACCACGATCGCTCGGTAGTATTGGCCGCACTGCTCAGCGTCGTTCTCCTAATCGGGCTTGCTCTAGCCCTAAACCCTTCGATGACCAAACCTTCCACAAACACGGAGTCATCAAGGACATCAACATTAGCGTCATCGTCGTCACAGTTGTCGAGCATTGGGACTTCGTCATCTTCAGAGCTACTGCAATCAACGACGTCAACGGTGACAGGCTTAGCAGTGCCTTTATCGTCAGCTTCGACCCTAGATTCGCTCACCGGCCTAAGGCTGAACCTCAACCTCTCCACCAACTCCAACGGGTGGTTGATCGTCACGACCTACGAATTCAATACGCTCGACCGAGTGAACAATGTAAGCTACGGGGCTGGTCTGAATTCGTCTTTTTTCCAATACGTCGAAAACAATTGTGAGGCAGGCGGTATGGTTGGGTACGAGATACTTCAAGGGAACTACGGCTTGAACAACTTCACGAACGGGGCCGCTTTGTGGCTTCAACCTGAGCATTTCGGGATGCAATGCGGGATGGAAGAGCCCGAGAACAGTTACTATACCTTCATGCCACTCAGTAACCAGAGCGTCATCTCAGGGACTTATGTCGGCTATTGGACCGACCCCTCCAACGACTCCACATATCACCCGTTCGCTCCGGGGACATACACGGTGGTGGCGGGCGACGGATGGGGCAACTTTGTGATATTGCACTTCGCAGTCCAGTCGTCTCAGCTTTATCGGGTGGAGTTTCTGCAAGAGTCAAATTGTCCCTACGGGGTCTGGCGCGCCCCTTGGGCCGTCGTGGTGAATCACCAGACGGTCGTCCAGCCATCGAATACAACTCTGCCATTAAATCAATCATACGACGCAAGTCACATAACTAACAACAGCACCTACTCGGCGATCTGGCTCTCTCTTCCTGACGGAACCTACCCTTACACAATACTCCCGAACAATTTCTGGGGGGACGAGCAATCAGGAAACGTGACAGTCGACGGAAGCAACGTCGTGGTCCAAGTAGACGCGTTCATCACAGCGATGGGTTGTTCCTCAACCACGACAACCACCGAAGTAACAAACTCCACGACAACCTCCGTTGAATGCACCATTACTGGTCAGCCCGGTCCTTTCTTTCTAAGAGTGGTCTGGGATTCCAATCAGACTCCGGTCGCCGGCGCTCGCGTCGAAGCCACGACCCGCCCTGCCTCAGTTAATGGATACCAATGCTCCAACCCATCCATTCTAAATTTCACGACGGCCAGCAACACTGAATGGTATTCACTTCCAAGCCAGAATGAGGCGGGATACTTCCTAGTGGTCAGCTATTCTGGCCAGACCTACAATTTTACGGCCGGTCTCGCGCCGGTCTCGGTCACATGCGCTAGCCTTTACATTCCATCCGGCAGGACTGATGTTACCATAACTGAATTCCAAACGACATGCCACTAGCGATGATCACTCCGTTTTGAGAAGTCGTCGGCGGCAACTTCCAACAAGCATCGCCTTCATGACCTTTACATCGTAAGCATGCCGCACACGGAGTCTCTGACTTCTCGCCGCCATCCAGCAATCGGTATTTGTCGTGTTTCCGCCAGAACTGACCGTGACATGCACTTCTCCAATCCCAAAATAGGCAAACGTCACCGAGGCGCCGAGCCGAGGAGTGCACAGATTCACAGGACGCGCCGTCGAAACAAGCCGGACCTCTAATCGGAATGACCGGCATAAGGAAAAGAGCCAACGCAGCCACTGTTACCAATGCTAACACTGCTAACCCAAGAACGAGCTTCAGAGCTCGTTTCATGAGGCTTTGCGCCCGCTCTATCAATATACGCTTTCCCTGAGGGAAACCAATCGTCGGCGGGGTAACTCGCTCGGAATCGCAGGACTTGCAACTCGCGGAAGGTCACAGAATCCAATGCAACTTCGTAGAGCCCCATGTCGCTCTTGACGGTCAGACTTCCCGCTCGGGCGGCTGGAGTGGGACTTGACGGAACAAACGAGTGGATAGAACTTATCTGCATTGCCCGCTCGGAATCTGCTGTCTAAAGTCGGTTGGTGGCCTGAATTCGGACTTGGCTTCCAATCGAAGATTAGGGTGCAGAACCACGGTTCAGGCAGGCGTAAACGCTTCCATCAGGGGATACGACTACCTGGGCGCGAGATCAATAGGCAGATACTTCTTGCCCTCTTCTCAGAAGACCCTTCTCCGCCAGAATCCATCGCGGCCCCCGGGAATCTGTAGTTCTCTCAAGGGTGTCTTCGTCTGGACTGGCTAGGATTCTTCGACGCGGCTACGACGGTTCCTGAAAGGTCGGGCAGGTCAAAACGCTGCCATCAGGGGATAAGGATACTGGCACGCATTGTTCGTCGTTGATGATTGTCACATTCTCCGTCGAAATCAGCCAACGGTCACCTTGTAGGAAATATGAGATGTCGAACCGCATGACAGAGTAGAACGCTGTCCCGTTAGGACATTGGAAAGAGATCGCCACCGCCGGACATTGTGTGTCGTGGCCGTAGAAAATTAGACGGGACGTGACGTTCCCTTCGTTGCCGTTGTGCGACATGGTTGCTGAGTAGGTAACGTTCGCGACAGCAAAGGGTGCCGTCAAGGGGTCACCTTCAAGCGGGCCACCTACCTCGTAGAATCTTGTGATGTTCGGGATGCCGACATCAGTACCGTTTGCTAGGCCGGACATTGAATAGGCGTACACTAGGGTGGCGTCGGTCTCATATTGAGCCGCCAAGACCAACACGTTTTCGGTCTCGATAGCGCTGATGTGCGAAAGGTAAGCGTCGTTTAGTGCCTCGGTGGAGTTCACTGCCGGGCTTATGGTAATCGTTGACACGCTCGTTGACACACTGATCGCCGTGAAGGTCGATGTGCTGGTGGATGTGCTTGTCAAGGTGGGTGTGGTCCTGATGCCCGATTCGTAGAGGGTGGTCGATGCAAATACCATCGTGAGCGCCACGAAGAGGCCCAGCAGCGCTGTCCTAACGTTCAACCTTTCGCCGCATTGGGTCTGCCGAACCTTTTGAAGCTTTGGATACTTTGTTCGTCGCGCATGAAATTTCCATGTCCCTTAGTCGTTCAGCATCATCCAATCCGTCCGCGCTGCAGCCTGAAGATTTAGGGGGACGAGCGGGTGCGCCGACTCGGTCCGATAGAGTCGCAAGCCCGGCCGGGGCATTGACTTCTTGCCACGAACCTGGAATCCCCCGAGACAATGTACAACCATGGCTAGTCGTGCTTAAATCGCAGCATTCCGTGACCGTCTCCGAGTGCAAAATGGGTGACCGCTTTTGGTACCGAGCAGAAACTTGCTCCGCTTACTCTGAAGGCTGAACGGCTAGAGACCAAGGACTCTCCTCGCTCGCTCTTCGTCAAGGTCCACGAGGAATTCGAAAACGCGTACCTGCTCGAGTCCGCGATAGGCGCGAAGCGGCTCGCGGAGTACTCCTTCATCGGCTTCGAGCCCGAGACCATCGTGAGGGTGAAGGAAGGCAGCCTAGAGATGACCTCCCTGGACGGAGCGAAGGACAGGCTGAAGACCGAAGACCCGCTCAGGGACTTGAGGAAGCTCGTGACCGCCCCGGCATCCTCCGGACTTCCGGCGCGCAGCCCCTTCAGGTTCATCGGGGGCGCGGTAGGCTACATCTCCTACGACTCCGTCCGCTATTGGGAGCGCCTCCCGACCAAGGCGAAGGACGACCTCTCTCTCCCGGACATGGAGTTCGGGATCTACACCGACGGCATAGTCTTCGACCACATCAAGAAGGCCATCCACTACTGCTCCCTCGGCCGGGAGGACAGGCTCAAGCAAGTAGAGTCCCTCTTGCGTAGAGGCCCTCGGAGCGAGCGGGGAGAGCTGACCGCGCCCACCGGCGCAAAGCCGACCGTGGACAAGGAGAGGTTCCAGGAGATGGTCGAGATCGCAAAGAAGTACATCACCGCCGGCGACATCTTCCAGGTCGTCCTGTCGAAGCGGCTACGACTTTCGAGCTCGACGGCGACCTCTCCGATCTTCTACGAGGCGCTCAGCCGAATCAACCCCTCCCCATACATGTACTTCCTGAAGTTCGGAGACAGGAGGATAGTCGGCTCCAGCCCGGAGATGCTGCTCAGGGTCGAGGACCGGCAGGTTGAGACCTTCCCCATCGCCGGGACCCGCCCTCACCTCCAGGACCAGAAGGAGAACGCCAGCTGACCAAGGAGCTGCTCGCCGACCCCAAGGAGAGGGCAGAGCACACATGCTCGTCGACCTCGCGAGGAACGACGTCGGCAGGGTCGCGAAGTACGGGAGCGTCAAGGTCCCCGAGCTCCTCACCGTCCAGCAGTTCAGCCATGTCCAGCACATCGTCTCGCGGGTGGTGGGCGACCTGAGGGACGAGTTCGACTCCTTCGACGCGATGCGCGCCATCTTCCCCGCCGGGACGCTCTCCGGCGCGCCCAAGCCCCGGGCCATGGAGATAATCGAGGAGCTCGAGCCGGTGAGGCGCGGCCCCTACGCGGGCGCGCTCGGCTACTTCTCCTTCAACGGCAACGCCGACTTCGCGATCACCATCAGGACGCTCGTCGCGAACGGCAGAAGTGCAGCATCCAGGCGGGCGCGGGCATCGTCGCCGACTCCGACCCGGAGAAGGAGTGGGATGAGACCGAGTCACAAGGCGGCGGGGCTGATGAAGGCCGTGGAGAGGCCACGGGCAGGCGCTGATCGGGGAGGGGAAGAGATGAAGGTCCTCATCATCGACAACTACGACTCGTTCGTCTACAACCTCGCCCAGTATGTGGGCGAGATGGGCGGGGAGCCGCGAGGTCTTCAGGAACGACAAGCTCACCACTGGCAACAGGCGCGCGACATGGCACCCGACCGGATCATCATCTCGCCCGGGCCCCGGGCCACCCCGCCGACGAGCACTACTTCGGCGTCTGCGAGACGGTCCTCCAGGAGGTGAGCCCGAACGTCCCGACGCTCGGGGTCTGCCTGGGCCACCAGGGCATCGGCACCTCCTTCGGGGCGAAGGTGAGCGGCGCCTCGCGGCTCATGCACGGCAAGACGAGCAGGATAGTCCACGACGGCCAGGGCTCCTCAAGGGCGTCGAAGAACCCCTTCGAGGCCACCCGGTACCACTCCCTCGCGATCGCAGAAGGACGACATCCCAGACTGAGCTGCAGGTCACCGCGCTCTCGATGGACGACGCCGAGATAATGGGGGTGCGGCACGGAAGTACCCGATCGAGGGCGTCCAGTTCCACCCGGAGTCGATCATGACCGGCGAGGGCAAGAAGATAATCCGCGAACTTCCTCCGGGGACGCGTCGATGACGATCCAACAGGCGCCATCCAGCTCATCCTGCGATGGGAGAGACCTCCCGAGCGAGACCATTTCGGGGTGCCTGCAGGAGATAGTCGACGGGACAGGCGACCCCGTCCAGATCGCCGGATTCCTGGTCGCGCTAGGAAGAAGGGTGAGACCGCGGAAGAGATCGCCGCCTTCGCCTCGACCCTCAGGGGCTACGGCTCGATGAAGGACCGCCCGAGCGTGAAGGGCAGGATGGTCGACACGTGCGGGACGGGCGGGGACACCGTCAAGACCCCCAACGTCAGCACGATCGTCCTCCTTCGTCGCGGCAGGGGCGGGCGCCATCGTGGCGAAGCACGGCGGGCGGTCCGTGACGAGCAAGTGCGGCAGCGCCGACGTCCTCGAGAGGCTGGGGTTCAACCTCGCCATGGAGCCCTCGCGCGTCAAGGACTCTATCGAGCAGATAGGGATCGGCTTCATGTTCGCCCCCGCGTTCCATCCGGCCATGAAGCAGGTCGCGCCGGTCAGGAAGGAGCTCGGGTAAGGACGATCTTCAACCTGATGGGGCCGCTCATCAACCCCGCCCGCGTCGACGCCCAGCTCCTCGGGCTCTACTACCCAGACGCTCGTCCCGCAGGTCGCCGCCGTCCTCGGGAGGCTCGGCCTCCAGGAAGCCATGGTGGTCCACGGCCGTCGAGGGGGTGGACGAGATCTCGGTCACCGGGAAGACCCTCGTCTCGCACCTGAAGGACGGCAAGGTAGACACCCGGGAGTACCTCCCGAGGGAGTTCGGGGTCCGCGAGGGGCCGCTCACGCCGCCGACCAGCCCCGCGGACGCCGAGGAGGGGCGATGCTCGCGCTCTCGGTCTTGAGCGGCGACACGAAGGAGCGGGAGTGCGGGACGCTCATGGTCCTCGTGAACAGCGCCGCGTGCCTCGTCCTCGCCCAGAGGGCGGCCACCTTCGCCGAGGGCGTCGAGCTGGCCACCTCCTCGATAAAGAGCGGGAGGGCGATGGGGAAGCTCGAGGAGATGGTGAAGTTCAGCGGCGGGAGCCTGGAGGGAGCGAGGGAGAGATATGCAAAGCGGAAGAAATGAGTCGAACTTCGTCTTCACCCTGGCGCGCTCCGCCGCGCCAGAGCATCGCCGAGGGATACTACCGCGACCTGCGAAGGCGCCCGATGCCGGGCTCGAGCACAGGAGCCTCAAGGAGCTCGATCCATGCAGCTCGAAGCGGACGCCGCTCATCGCGGAGATCAAGTTCACGTCTCCCGCCGAGGGCAAGCTGAGGCCCGCGGGAGACGTCAAGAAGATAGCGAAGGCCTACGAGCGCGGCGGCGTCTCGGGGATATCGGTCCTCACCGAGCCCAAGCACTTCGACGGCGACATCCGCTACCTCCCGCTGGTCAAGAAGGCCGTCAAGGTCCCGGTCCTCATGAAGGACATCATCATCGACCCCGTCCAGATAGACGCGGGCGCGAAGATGGGCGCCGACGCCGTCCTCTTCATCGCGGCGATATTCGCGAACGGGCTCGCCAGGGCGAGCCTCGAGGAGATGTTCGCGCGGGCGCACGACGGGGGTCTCGAGGTGCTCTTCGAGGCGCACACCGAGGAGGAGTATATCGCTCGCCCTCGAGTCCGAAGCCGACGTGGTCGGGATAAACAACAGGAACCTGGACACCCTGGAGGTCTCCCTCTCGACCTCGAAGAGGCTGCTGGCCGCGGGCAGGGAGACGAGGGAGCGACTCAAGAAGATCGGGAAGGACAAGCCCGTGATATCGGAGAGCGGCATCAAGCACGAGACGGGAGATCGACGAGCTCCGGCGAGCTGGGCGCGGACGGGTTCCTCATCGGCTCCGCCTTCATGAAGTCGGCCGACCTGGAGGCGAAGGTGCGGTCGCTGACGGGGGCATCGAGATGACACGCGTAAAGATCTGCGGGCTGACCAGGGAGGAGGACGTCGACGCCGTCGTGGACGCCGGGGCAGACGCGGTGGGGTTCATCTCGGGCATTCCCGAGCTCGCCGAGGAACCTCTCGATCTCCCGCGCCGCGTCCCTGATCTCCAGGGTCCCGCCCTTCGTGACGCCCGTCCTCGTCACGAGCGGCCAGGCCCTTGTCGAGAACTCGGACGCGGTCAAGCGCATCGCCCCCAAGGCCATCCAGCTCTACGACAGCCTGTTCTCTCCCGAGACGCTGAGGAGCACCTTCCACGCCTACCTCCTGAGGCCGTTCCCAGTGAGCCGGCAGGAGGGCGACGAGGGCGGAGCGGACGTCCTGGCGAAGGCCAAGGAGGCCGCCAGGGGCTACGACGCGCTCCTGACCGACACCTACCAGAAGGGCGTCGAGGGCGGGACCGGCCTGACCTCCGACTGGAGCGCTGCGAGGCCATCAGGAAGACGATCGCGCCGACCCCGATGATACTCTCGGGAGGCCTGAGACCGGAGAACGTCGAGCTGGCGATAGCCACGGTGGCGCCCGTACTGCGTCGACGTCTCCTCAGGGGTCGAGTCCGCCCCGGGCGTCAAGGACCCGCAAGGTCAGGGCGTTCGTGAGCAAGGCCAGCTCATCCGGAGAGAGGCAGGTGGCGCGCTAGATGGCGTCAAGAGGCGCGGCTCAGGCGCGGGGGACTATCCCAGCGGCGGGCGGTTCGGGGTCTTCGGCGGGCAGTTCGTCCCAGAGACCCTCGTCCCCGCCGTGCAGGAGCTGGAGAAGGCCTACCTCTCCGCGCGCAAGGACAAGGCGTTCACCGCGGAGCTGCGACCGGCTCCTCCACGACTTCGCGGGGAGGCCGACCCCGGTCTACCTCGCGGCGAACCTCACCGCCCACGCGGGCGGCGCCAAGATCTTCCTGAAGAGGGAGGACCTCCTCCACGGAGGGGCGCACAAGATCAACAACACCATCGGGCAGGCGCTCCTCGCGAAGAGGATGGGGAAGAGGCGGATAATCGCAGAGACGGGCGCGGGGCAGCACGGGGTCGCGACCGCGATGGCCTGCGCGGCCCTGGGCCTGAAGGCCGAGGTCTACATGGGGACGGAGGACATCGAGAGGCAGAAGCTCAACGTCTTCAGGATGAAGCTCCTGGGCGCGCAGGTCCACCCCGTCGACAGCGGCTCCCGCACCCTCAAGGACGCGATAAACGAGGCGCTGAGGGACTGGGTGACGAACGTCGAGGACGACCTACTACCTCCTCGGCTCGGTGGTCGGGCCCCACCCGTATCCCGTCATGGTCAGGGACTTCCAGAGCGTGATAGGCCGAGAGGTCAGGGCGGATTTCAAGAAGAGAGGGCCGCCTCCCCGACGCGATAGTCGCCTGCGTCGGCGGGGGGAGCAACTCGATGGGGAGCTTCCACGCCTTCGTCCGCGACAGGGGCGTCAAGCTGGTCGGGGTCGAGGCGGGCGGGACCGGGCGCGGGCAAGAACGCCGCCCCCCTCATCGAAGGGAGGAAGGGGGTCCTCCACGGGATGCTCACCTACGTCCTCCAGGACGAGAACGGGCAGGTGAGGAGCACCGAGAGCATCTCGGCGGGCCTCGACTATCCCGGGGTCGGTCCCGAGCACTCCTTCCTGAAGGACAGCGGGACGGGCGACCTACGTCACCGTCTCCGACGACGAGGCCGTGGAGGCCTTCCACCTCGTCTCGGAGAAGGAGGGGATAATCCCTGCGCTCGAGTCCGCCCACGCGGTCGCGTACGCGGTCAAGCTCGCGAAGGAGATGAAGAAGACCCAGTCGATCGTCGTGACCCTCTCCGGAAGGGGCGACAAGGACGTCCACACCATCGCGAAGAGGGCCGGGTTCGAGCTTTGAGCCCCATCTCCGCGGTCTTCCAGAGGCTCAGAGGCGAGGGGGCGCTCGTCGCCTACGTGATGGGCGGCGACCCGACCTGGCCACCTCCGCCTCGGTGATCGACGCCGTGGTGAGGGGAGGCGCGGACATCGTCGAGGTGGGCATCCCGTTCTCCGACCCGATCGCCGACGGCAAGTCGATCCAGGCGGCCGACGTCCGCTCGCTCGCCGCGGGCACCACGCCCGACCAGGTCCTCGAGCTGATCGCCCGGGCCAAGGCCAGGCACCCCGCCGTGCCCGATCATCGCCATGACCTACTACAACATCCTGTACTCGAACGGCCTCGACAAGTTCCTCGCGGCGGCGAAGGCCCACGGGGTCGACGGGCTCATCGTCCCCGACCTCCCCTTCGACGAGATCCAGGAGTACGCCCCGCTGGCCAAGCGCCACGGGCTCGACGCCGTCCTCCTCGCCGCGCCGACGACCACCCCCGAGCGGATGAAGGCGATAGCCAAGCACACCTCGGGCTTCCTCTACCTCGTCTCGCTCACCGGGGTCACGGGCGCGAGGTCGGACGTGCAGCAGAGCACGGTCGGGCTGATCCAGTCCGCCAAGAGGTACGCCGGCAAGGTCCCCGTCGGGGTGGGTTTCGGCATCTCGACCCCCGAGCACGTCCGGGCCGTCCTCGCCGCGGGGGCGGACGCGGTGGTCGTGGGGAGCGCGATAGTGGACAGGGTCGCCAGCTACCAGAAGGAAGGCCCGATGAGGATGCTCGCGAACGTCGAGAGCTACGTAAGGTCCTTGAAGGACGCCACGAAGGGCGCCTAGGCGGCCTTCTCCGCCGCGCTGTAGATCTCCCTTATCACGGAGCCCGCCCTCTTGTCGCTCCTGTACCTCTTGGAGAGCGCTGGAGAAGTGCTCCTCGAAGGCCTTCCAGTCTGAGCTCTCGATCATCTCGAGGACGCGCTTGAGCTCGCGCGAAGCCTCGCGCGCGACCTTCCCCGTGTAGGCGTTCCCGGCCTGTATGCCGTAGGAGAGCCTCGCGTCCTGCGCGAGTATCGCCTCCGCGAGGGTGAGCTGCATCGACGAGTTCGGCGTCGAGACCCTCATGAACTCCTCCGGGGAGAGGAACTGCGACACCGTCCCCGCGTAGACGACGTTCAGCAGGTGCGTCAGGGAGAGGACGACGGCCATTGTCCTGTCGTGCTCCTTGCGGCTCATCGGGATTATCCGCGAGCCGGGGAAGAGCCTCTTCGCGAGCTTGGCCTCCGGGCCTTCGCGACCTTCCTTTCTTCCTGGCGATCACTGCGATCTTCATCCCCTTCGTCGATTCCAGGGCGGGGCCGAAGAGCGGGTGGATCGAGAGCAGCGTGACGCCTCTCGCCGACGAGCTTCCTCAGCGCGGGGAGGGTCTCGCCCTTGACCGACGATATCTCTACCAGGGTGGAGCCGGGCTTCAGCTTCCCCGCGACCTCCTTGGCGACCTTGAGGGTGCTGTCCATCGGGACTGCGATCACCGTGACGTCGCATCCCTTCACGGCCTCCGCGTTGGTGGGGAACGACGCGAACCGGTCCTCGCCTCCGGCGGCGTCTTTTCCTTGGCCCTGCCGGAGTCGGCCCCCCTCACCGCGTCGCCCCTTCTCGAGGAAGTAGCGCACGAAGAAGGAGCCCATCCCGCCCGGAGGCGCCGAGGACGGCGACCCTCAACTCAGCAGTTCGCCTATCTTCCGCACGCCGGCCGAGAGCGTCTCCTGAGGCTGGCCGAGCGAGATCCTGAAGCATCTGGGATAGTCGCCGAACCCGGTCCCCGGGCTGATGGTCACGCCCTTCTTCTCGAGGAGCTCCATCGCGAACGCCGCCGAGTCGAAGTCCGCGTCCTTGGCCTGCGGGAAGACGTAGATCGCCCCCTCCGGCTTGACGAGCTCGAGCGCGTCTATCTTCTCCAGCTCCGCGGCTGGTCGCGTCGATGCGCTCCTTCATCACCCTCGAGTTGCGCGAGACCTCGTCGTCGCACTCGAGCGCCTTCACCGCCCCGCGCTGGATGAACTCGGGGACGCACGTTATCATCAGGCCCAGTATCTTGAGCATCCTCGAGCTCGTCTCCGCGGGGGCGAGCGAGTAGCCCACCCTGAACCCAGTCATGCTCCAGGCCTTGGAGAACGAGGACGTGAGGATGTACCTCTTGGGGAGCTTCTCGAGGATGGTGGGGCACGGCTTGTAGGCGTAGTCGTTGTAGATCTCGTCGCTGATCACGGTGAGCCCGTGGTCGTCCGCGATCTCGACTATCTCCTTGAACTTCGCCGTGTCCATGATCTTCCCGGTCGGGTTGGCGGGGTAGCTCAGGACGATCGCCTTGGTGTTGGGCCTGATGGCCGCCTTGTACCCTCTCGAGGGACGGCTCCCACCCCTCCTCCATGGTCGTGCGTATGGTGATCGGCCGCGCGCCGATGAACTCGAGCCCCTCCTTGTAGGCGGGCCAGTTGGGCTCGATCACCACCACGCTGTCGCCCTCCGAGGCGACCGTGGCGAGGGCGGAGTAGACGGCGAACCTTCCTCCAGGAGTGACCATCGAGCTGGTTCTCGGCCGCCTCTCTGTAGTTGTATCTGCACTCGCGAGGTAGCGCCTGAGCGGCGGTGACCAGCTCCGGGTATCCCCCGCCCCACCGTGTAGTACGTCTTGTAAGACGTAGAGCGCGTTCGAGACGGCGTCGAGCACCGCCTTCGGCGGGCGGAAGTCGGGCTCCCCGACGTCGAGCCTGATGAGCTTCCTCCCGCTCTTCTCGATCTCGGTGGCCTTGGCCATCATCACCATCGGCGTGATGAGGGGCTGTGGCTTGCCGCCCACGTGGGCGCGCTGGGCCTTCTTGGACTCCTTGAGGAGCGTGCTGAGGATCTTCGTCCCGAGCTGCTGGTCGAGGCCCGAGCCTCTTGCACTCCCTGAGGACGTCCTCGAGCAGGGCGTCCTCGACCCTCTCGTTGTCGATGGGCAGCGACTCCCTGCTCTTGACCTGCCCTATCCTCTTCGCCAGCTCGACCCTCCTCGCGACCAGCCTGATTATCTCCTTGGTGGTCTCGGCGACCTCGTCTCGCAGTTCCTGGAGCTCCGACTCGGCCTGCTCCACGTCGCTGCTGGTCATGGCTGCTCCACCCTTCCAAGGACTGGGGAGATAAACCCGGCCCTCAGGGCGTGGTCGGCCAGGACTATCGCGGTGCAGCACTCGACGATCGGGACGGCGCGGGGCACCACCACAGGGTCGTGCCTCCCGGGGACGACCAGCTCGACCTGCTTCTTCTTCGACAGGTCGACGGTCTTCTGCTTCTTGGCGATGGAGGCGGGCGGCTTGAAGGCGAGCCTGTACACGAGGGGCATCCCGCTGGAGACCCCGCCGATTATCCCTCCGGAGTTGTTGGTCTCCGTGGCTATCCTCCCCTTCTTGTCGACGTAGTACTGGTCGTTGTTCTCGCTCCCCTTGAGCCTCGCAGAAGCGAACCCTGACCCGAACTCCACGCCCTTCACGGCCGGGATGGAGAGGGCCATCTGCGCCAGGTCGGAGTCGAGCGAGTTGAAGACCGGCTCGCCGAGCCCGACGGGGAGGTTGAGCGCGACGCACTCGACGATCCCCCCGAGGCTGTCCCCCTCGCCCCTGCTCTTGATCACCATCTTCTTCATCCTCTCGGCGAGCTCGAGGTCTGGGGTCCTCACGTCGTTGGAGTACCTGTTCTTCCGGGCGTCGTCGAGGGTGAACCCCTCCGCCCGGAGCCCGCCCAGCTCGAGGGTGTAAGCGATTATCTCGATCCCCAGCGTCTCCCTCAGGAGCTTCTTGGCCACGGCCCCAGCCATCACGAAGCCCGCCGTGACCCTCGCCGAGACCCTCCCGCTCCCACGATAGTCGTTGAAGCCCCCGTACTTGGTCCTGTGCGTCAGGTCGGCGTGGCTGGGCCTCGGGCGTGTTGACCATCGCCTCGTACGACCGGGAGTCGACGTCCAGGTTGCGTATCATCATCATCATCGGGCGCCCCGGTGGTGTCGCCCGTTGAAGACCCCGGACATTATCTCGACGACGTCCCCCTCCTTCCTCTGGGTCGTGACGATGGACTGCCCCGGCTTCCTGAGGTCGAGGTCCGGCTGGATGTCCCCCTCCGAGAGCGCCAGCCCTGCCGGGACGCCGTCGACGACCGCCCCGACCCCCTTTCCGTGGCTCTCGCCGAAGCTCACGACCACGAACCTCTCGCCGTAGATGTTGCCTGGCATGGCGCTCTACTCGCTCTTACCTTCGCCCCGAGCCTCTTGATGTCTTCGAGGAAGCTCGGGTACGAGACGTCCAGGCTCTCCGCCCCGACGACGGGACCCCTCCCGGGATCAGCATCGAGGCGAGCGAGAAGGCCATGAACATCCTGTGGTCGTCGTGGGCGTCCATCGGGGCCGCCTGCAGCTTCCCCTTCTGCGGTAGTATCTTCAGGCCGTCCTCCCTCTCCTTGACGTTCACCCCGAGCTTCGAGAGCTCCCTGGCGACGTATGGCTATCCTGTCGGTCTCCTTGAACCGGGCGTGGGCGGTCCCGACGATCTCCACCGGCGAGTCGCACCTCAGCGCGAGCGCCGCCACCACGGGGAGCAGGTCGGGGGTGTCCCCGAGGTCGAACGTCCCTCCGCTGGAGCTTCTCCCCGTCCGAGTCGACGACCAGCGCGCCCTTCTCCTCGTCCACCTTCGCCCCCATGCGCCTGGCTATCTCCGCGATGTGCGCGTCCCCCTGCGGGAGGCTCGCGTCGAGGTTGTCGATCCTGACCCTCCCTCCTACCATGGCGACCGCGGCGACGATGAACGAAGCAGAGCTGAAGTCCGCGGGAACGGAGAAGTCCGCCGCCCGGTACTCCTGCCCCGAAGAGACCTCGAACTCGGAGTACCCGTCTCTTTCCGACCTTCACGCCGAAGTGCTCTGCCAGCCTGAGGGTCATCTCGATGTATGGCCTCGAGACCGCGTCGGCGACGTGGAGCGTGGTGTCTATCTCGGCCATCGGGGCTCGAGATGAGCAGGGACGAGACGAACTGGGAGGAGACGTCCCCCCTTATCGAGGCCTTCCCTCCGCGCATCCCGCCCGCCTTGACCACGACGGGGGCGCACCCGTTCCCCCTCGAGCTCCACGCCTGCACGCCGAGCTGCCCCAGCGTGTCGAGGAGCGGCTGCATGGGCCTCCTCCTGATGCTGGAGTCCCCGGTCAGCACCACGTATCCCTCCGGGGCGAGCGAGAACGCGGACGTCATGAACCTCAGCGTCGTCCCGGAGTTCTCGACGTTGACGACGTCGTCGGGCACCTTGGGGCGGGTCCCCTTTATCGTGAGCGCTCCCTCGTGCCTCTCCATCTTGGCCCCCATCGCCGCGCATGCGTCCACCGTCGCGTTGGTGTCGCGGGAGAGGAGCGGGTTGCGGATCGTTCGAACCCCTCCCGCGCCCGTCGGCCGTAGCTAGGCTCGCCATTAGCACGGCCCGGTGGGTGTAGCTCTTGCTCGGAGGGACGGAGACGCTCCCGCTGAGCGGGCCCGCAGCCGTCACTCGCGTCGCGCCGTGGACGCTCGCGCTCCTAGCCAACCGTCAGCAGCCTCCCGTGCTCGTTGTTCGTCTCGGTCTCGATGACGCTGCTCCCGTCCGCGGCCCAGTCCTTCGCCAAAGCGTCAATCTCGGCCCGCTTCGAGGGTTCGAAGACCGCGGCCACCGCCGGCCCGGTCCCCGAGAGCCCCGCTCCCAAAGCGCCTAGTTCCACCGCACGGAGCGCTGGGAACGGGTCGTATTTTAGGATGGACGAGTAGACCATCCCGTTCAGGACCATCGCCCTCCAGTAGTCGCCCTTGAGGCTCATCTCGAAGAAGAGGTCTGTGAGCCCTCCGAACCTCCTGATGAACCCTGGGTCCACAGCTCCCCTCCTGCTCCTGGTCTTCGGCACCCTGATGACCACCTTGAGCTTCTTGTCGAAGAGCTTGGAGCTGACGACCTTCCTCGCGAGGTTGTTCGTCATGTTCACCCCGCCCAGGAGGCAGCCGGCCGCGTCGTCGAGCGCTCCTGTGACGCTCGCGCCGCTCGCGAGCGAGGCCTCCACGCTGCAGTCGAGCACCTTCTTCGGGTCGAAGGCCTTTTGGCCGAGGGCGGCGAAGACCGCGATCGCTATCGGCGGTGGAGGACGCGGATGAAGTCTTGAGCCCCACGCCGATCGGCACGCTGGAGGTGGTCCGCACCCTTCCGGAGAACGAGTCCGGGCTCCTTGCCCGCGCCCTTGATCGCGAGCCTCACCGTCTCGACCGCTAGCCTCGACCCGGACCTTTCCCCGTTGACGAACACCTCCCAGTCTCCCTTCGAGGCTTCCATCTCGACCTCGGCCTCCGTCGTGAGCCTCACGCTGGCGGTCGCACCCCTCCCGCTGGCTATCGCGTTGACTATGCTGACTGCTCCGAACGTCGCCGCCCTTGCCTTGAGCGAGGTCATCCCTTCCTGCCCTCCTTTCTCACTGGCTCCATTGGGCGAGCCCGCCAGCGCCTTCCTCATCACCTTCTCCGGGGCGTCCCTGCCAGTCCAGAGCCTAAAAGCGGCCATCCCCTGGTGGAGGAGCATCTCCTCTCCGTGGATGACTTCTGAGCCGTTGCGCTTCGCCTCCACAAGCAGCCTGGTCTCCCTCGGGCGGTAGACGGCGTCGAACACGACCTTGCTCCCGGGCAGGACGCGCTTCAGCTCCTTGGGGAGCGGCTCTCCGCCCGCCCCCATGGGCGAGGCGTTGAAGACCAGCTCGTGGTTGAGGTGGTGCAGGTCCTCCATGGAGGCCAGCGTGAGGTTGATGCGCGGGAACGCCTTCTCCATCTCGAGGACGAACCTGCGCGAGCGCTCCACGTCCCGGACCGCCACGGCGACGTCGAGGCAGCCGATCCTGTTCATCGCCTCGCAGAACGCGCGCGCCGCCCCTCCAGCACCGATGAGCATGGCGTTCCTCACCTCGAGGGACGCCGCGACCGCCTGCAGCGGCCCCACGATCCCGTCGGGGTCGGTGTTGTGCCCGATGTATCGCCCGTCGTCCTCCAGCTTCACCGTGTTGACGGCCTGGATCCTCGTCGCGACCGAGTCGAGGCCTCCCAGCCACGGGATCACGGCGGTCTTGAAGGGGATCGTGACGTTCATGCCCCTTGATCCGGGAGGCCATGAGGCGTCCGAGCTCGCGTACGAACCTGGCCTCAGGGACGCTGACCGCGGTGTACTCCGCATCGATGCGCAGGGCGCGGAAGGCCGCGTTCATCATCGCCGGGGACGGAGAGCGGGAGACGTCCCTCCCTATCACGCAGTACCTGTCCTTCATCGTCTCAGGCGACCATGCTCCTCAGCGTCCTCATCGTCGGATCGAGAGCTGGCCTGGAGCCACCGCCTCGTCGGGGATGGACGCGTAGGCGAGGGGGGCGCCAAGCCGCATGGAGGCCACCCGCGACACCGTCCCCAGCTCCCCCATGCAGAACGAGACTATCTTGCCGGGCCGGTCGCCGCAGAGCGTCAGGGTGGTTATGTTGTCTTCGACGCTGGTGGCCGTGGTGACCACCTTGGCCAGCGAGCCTAGTCCGAGCTCCTCGCTCGCATATCGGCCTGAGCGCCTGGAGCGCCGGAGTGCCCTGGAAGTCGTGCCACGATACCACCCTCCTCACATCCTCGGGGAGGGACTTGGCCCACTTCTGCGGTTCTCCTTCGCCGTGGCGAGCTCGATGTCGACGTAGGCCGGCCCCATTTCCGCCAGGCGCGATATCAGGTCGAGGCGCTTCCTCTCGCCCTCGTTGAAGCCGCCGCCCTCTCTGCTCGACCTCACGGTGAATATCGCCCTCCTCGCGAAGACGGAGAGCTCCTCTTCGAGCTCGCGCGGCGAAGCCGCCTTGGTCAGCCTGTCCACCCTGAACTCCACCAGGTCGGACCCGAGGGAGAACGCAAGCTCCGCCTTGCTCGCGAGCTCTGCGAGGGAGTCCGCGCTGACGGACGTGCAGAGCTGGGTCTCGACCTTCTTCTTCGCCAACCACGGGTCACTGGGCCGCCCGCGCTGGCCCCGCGGGTTCAGCGCTCGACAATGAACTCGTCGACCTCACCGCCGAAGTGCCTCGCCCTTGGCCTCGCCCGCGACGTGCACCAGGACCTCGTCGCCCGCCTTCGCCTCCGTGATGGCGAGCGGGGTCCCGTCGGGGCGCACGAGCCGGATGGTCTCGGCGTTCTGGAGCATCGCCGTCCCCTCCTGGCCGTCGAACTCCGCCTCTATCATCACCAGCGGCCGCCTCTCCATCTTTATCCTCCCCACGATGGCGTCGCGCCTGGCCCCGGACTTGTCCACGAGCTGGACCTTGTCGCCGCTCCTGGAGCTCGGAGAGGTATCTCGTCTTCCCGTCGACCCCGAGGATGTAGCTGTGGAGCGCCCCCGCGTTGACCCTGAACGGCCGCGTCGGGATGTACTCCGTCGGGACGGTCTCGCTGTGCACCAGGAAGAAGAAGCTCGCCATGCTCCCGATGAGCATCCCTTCCCCTAGCTCGAGCTGGGACGCCGTGTCGATGCAGACCCTCTCCCCGTCGCCCACGTCCACTATGCGCTTGATCTTCGCCTTCACGAGCGGGACCTGACGGCGCCTGCTCGTCCGCGGCCGAGGTCACGCTCGCGATGAGCTCCTTCGAGGCCTTGAGCGAGGAGTAGGGGATGACGACCCCGTCGACGCCCTTCTCCAGGATCGAGAACGCGAGCTTGATGTCGCCCTCGGACTTCATGAAGGCGTAGATCTTCCGGTGCTTGCGCCGGAACTCGCCGATGAGGTTCTCCAGCGGGATGATCTTCCAGTTGGTGCAGTCCACGACGACGAACTTGTGGTCCTTCCGCAGCGCCGATTCCACCGCTATGTCGAGGTCCTTGGCGCCCCTGACCTCGACCCAGGCGAAGTCGCCGTCCTTCTCACTGTATTCCTGGAACCCTTCGCCGCCCTCGAGCCGCTTCGACTGGCCGCGGGTGAGCACGGTGGCTATCCCGACGGCCTTCGCCTCCTTCAGGGCCTTTGGGACGTCCGGGATGTCGGTGACGTCGAGGACTATCTCTTTCTCAGGCGTTGGCAGCGCTCATGACCTCCATCGCCTCCTCCACGCTGCTCCTCTCTATCACTATCCGCCTTATCGCCCTCACGATCAGAGTCGGGTCGCGGTGCTGGAAGACGTTCCTGCCGAAGGTCACGCCCATCGCCCCCGCCTCCATGACGTCGTCCGCGAGCTTGAGAATCTCGGCGTCCGTCTCGACCTTCGCCCCGCCCGCGAGCACCACGGGGACCGGGCACTTCCTCACGACCTCCCTGAAGCTCTCAGTGTCGCCCGTGTAGACCGTCTTGACGATGTCCGCGCCGCTCTCGGCGCCCACCCGCGCGACGTGCGCGACGACGTCGGGGTCTGACGGGTCCTTGATGTTCTCCCCTCGGGGGTACATCATGGCGATGAACGGCACCTGGTACTCGTCGCACTTGTCGGCCACCATCCCGAGCTGCTCGAGCATCTCCGGCTCCTCCTTGGAGCCCATGTTGACGTGGATGGAGATCGCGTCCGCGCCCAGCCTCAGCGCCCTCGAGGACCGAGGAGTTCAGCATCTTCCGGTTGGGAGCCAGGCTCAGGTTCGTGCTCGCCGAGACGTGCATGATCATCCCGATCGGGACCGGCTTCTTGAGGGACTTGATTATCCCCTTGTGCACCAGGAAAGCGGTCGCCCCTCCCTTCGCAACCTTGACGATCATCTCCTCGGGGTTCTCGAGCCCGGCGACCGGCCCGATCGTGAAGGAGTGGTCCATCGGGATGCAGAGCATCCTTCCGTTCTTGGTTATCCTGCTCAGCCTGACCTGCTTTCCAAAGACCAATGCGCTCTACCTACTCCAGGTATCCTTCCCTCTCCATCAGCTCGGCCGTGAGGATCGCCGTGCCGGCGGCTCCCCTGATGGTGTTGTGCGACAGCAGGGTGAGCTGCAGCGACCTGGCGTCTATCCCGTTCCTGACCCTCCCGACCACGACGCTCATGCCTGGGACGCTCCCTGCCATCCTGTCGAGGCGCGGCTGGGGCCTGTCGTTCTCCTTCCTGACTATTATCGGCTGGTCGGGCGCGGTGGGGAGCTTGAGCGTCTGTGGCTCGCCCTCTGAACCGACTCGAGAGTCCTCTCGGCGTCCTCTGGGGAGATATCTCGGGCGAACTCCGCGTAGAGCGTCTCCATGTGCCCGTCGATCACTGCGACGCGGTTGCAGGATATCCCCATCGAGAGCGGACTGACCTTGATGGCCCCGTCCTTGAACGTCCCGAGGATCTTCTTCGCCTCGGCCGCGACCTTCTCCTCCTCGTTCTTGATGTAGGGGATGACGTTCTCCTGGATCGAGAGGGAGGGCACGCCGGGGAACCCGGCTCCCGAGAGCGCCTGCATGGTCGTCACTATCGCCTTCCTCGCCCCGATATTCGTCGATGAGCGGCTTCAGCACCATCGAGAGCCCCGTCCCGGTGCAGTTCGGGGTGGTGGCTATCGACCCCTTCCAGCCCCTCTTCTTCTTCTGGGTCTCGAGGAGCCTGAGGTGCTCCGCGTTGATCTCCGGGATCATCAGCGGGACGTCCGCGTCCATGCGGTGGGCGCTCGCCTCGCTTACGACGGTGAACCCCGCCTCGGCGAACTTCGACTCGACCTGCGCCGCCACCTCCGAAGGGAGCGCGGAGAAGACGATGTCACATCCCTTCGCGGACTCTGGTCTGGCCTGCTTGACCACCTTCTCGGCCATCGCCGGCGTCCATCGCGTCTGGGAAGAGCCAGTGCACTGCCTGGCCGTACTTCTTCCCGGCCGACTCGCCTCCCATAAGGACCTCCAGGTGCAGGTATGGGTGCTTGGGGAGCATGTTGATGTAGCGCTGCCCCACCGCGCCCGTCGCGCCGAGGAGGGCGGCCTTCACCTCTCTGCGTTTGTTCATTTTGACAGGAACTCTCCCCTGTTTTCCGCAGGCCCCATCATCGCCTCCTTCACGAGGCCGTAAGCCCTCTCCGAGTGGTCCGCTGAGACGAACACCCTCACCGAGGACAGTATCGTCACGATGCCGTAGACGTTGATGGAAGCCTGTGCCAGAGGGCCGGTTATCCTCTGGACGACGCCCCGCTCCGTCTCGAGCGCGGCTCCCTTGACGGTTATCATCGAAAGGCGCGGAAACTCGGAGACGGCCTTCCCGATCTTGTCCTCGACCAGGACCTGGTGGACGCCGTCGAGCACGTTCTCCCCTCCGCCCACGTAGAAGATCGCCGCGTTGGCCTCGAGAGAGAGCGCGAGCAGGTCCCCGTGCGCCTCCCTGACCGCCTTTGCGGCGCGGATGATCGACTCCGTCTTCTCGGGATTCAGCCCGACGAACGTTATCATCGACACGCCCTCGCCGAGCATCTCCACCTGCACGGGAGAGAGCTCCCCCTTGATGACCGTCCCGGAGTCGAGCTTGTCCAGGTTGGTCACCCTTATCCTCAGGCCGGAGGACTGGTACCGGAGCGCCTTGACGTGGAGGAACTTCGCCCCTCCCGCCGCGAGCATCTCGGCCTCCTCCCCGTTGAGGCTCTCGATGAACTGAGGGTTCGTGACCTTGTCGGGGTCGCTGGAGTAGACCCCCTCGACGTCCTTCACGAGGATCACCTCCTTGGCGTCCAGGCAGTTGCCCAGCAGCACCGCGGTGGTGTCGCTGCCGCCCCTCCCGAGCGTTGTCGTCTTCCCGCCCACGGTCTTCCCAAGAAAGCCGCACACGACTGGGACCTTCCCCGCAGCGAGCAGAGGGAGGATCGAGCTGCTGGGTCTTGGCCCTGCTCTCCTCCACGAGGGGGTTCGCGTCGAGGTGCCTCTCGTCCGTGATCACCGGCCAGTAGGGGGTGTCCGGGTCCACTATCACCGACTGCAGGCCGAACGACGCGAGCGCGGCAGCAACAAGGCGCGCGCTGGTCTTCTCCCCTGAAGATAGGAGCTCGTCGAGCAGGTGGGGCTCGATCTCCGGGTGCTCCTTCTTCGAGAGGGCCATGATCTGGTCTGTCACCCCCTTCATCGCGGAGACCACGACGACCACCCCCAGCCCTTTGGCCTTGGTCTCCTTGATCAGGGAGGCCACTTGGTCGATGGCCTTCTCGTTCTCTAGGACTGACCCGCCGAACTTGACTACGACTGTCTCTAACATCTTAGTTGTGCTCATGGTGCAAGACGCTCCAGCTGATTTTCGCGTAGGAAACTAGAGCGCGAGCTAGTAGCGAAAACCGAAGATGGGCTTCTGATAGGAGAGACACAGATAAACTGAACCGCCTCGTTGAAGCCTCATCTTTTCTCGACCAAAACCGCTCGGGAATCGATATTTATGCGTTGCCCCGAAGAGACCACGTCCGTCCGGAGGCTAACAGAGTGCAAGCGCGAATGCCTCTTCGAGCCTGCCTTCGGGTCTTTGGGAACCGCGATGACCGCGAAAAGTTCCAGAAATCCGTTGCTAACATATTAAATAGTGGAGCCCGGAGTAGCGAAAAAGCCTCACGGTTAAGGTGGTATTGGTAGAATGGTTGTCTCGGTTGTTTTCTCCCCAGTCGCTGACATAATTCTCGGACTCTCCGTCCTTCTCAGCTTCTCGTTCTTCATCTACGGGATCAACACCCTTCATCTCACGAGGAGGGCGCGGGGATACAGCCAGCCGAGCCAGAACGGGATGTCCTCAAGGCCCGCCGTCGCCGTGCACCTTCCGGTCTACAACGAGTTCTACGTCGCGGACAGGCTTCTGAACGCATGCGCCAAGATGGCCGACCACTACGGAAAGGACCTGGTGAGGGTGTGCGTCATCGACGACTCGGACGACGAGACCCGAGAGAAGCTTGACGCGCTCGAGAAGAGCTACAACGAGCAGGGCTACAACGTAGAGATACTTCGCAGGGGGACGAGGGCGGGCTTCAAGGCCGGGGCCCTCCAGGCGGCCCTGCAGAGGACGACCGAGCCGTTCGTCGCGGTCTTCGACGCAGACTTTGCGCCCAGCGAGGACTTCCTTGACCGGACGGTCCCGTTCATGCTCCAAGACGAGACGGTCGGGTTCGTCCAGTGCAGGTGGACCCACTTCGACAGGACGTTCAACATGATCACCGAGACCCTCGCGATAGGGATAGACGCGCACTTCCTCCTCGAGCAGCCTGGGCGCTGGACCAGCGGCTACATGATGAACTTCAACGGCAGCGCCGGCCTCCTTCGGACAGCCGCGATAGTGAACGCGGGCGGCTGGAACTCCGACACCCTCGCCGAGGACCTCGACCTGAGCTACCGCATGCAGCTCTCGGGCTACAAGCCCGTCTACCTCAAGGACGTCAAAGTCCCCGCAGAGCTGCCGCCGACGATAACGAGTCTGAAGAGGCAGCAGGGAAGGTGGGCGAGGGGCTCGATCCAGACTGCGCGGAAGGTCTGGCCGACCATCTTCGCTTCAAAGAAGCTCTCTATCAGGCAGAAGTTCGAGGCCTTCGTCCACCTCACCTACTACATGGTCCATCCCTTGATGGTCGCGTCGTTCGTGCTCGCGCTGCTCGCCACGTTCCTGAACGTGAACGTCATCAACTACGGCGTCCACGTCACCGTCCCCAACCCGGGGGCCTTGTTCGGCGCTTCGGCGCTGATGACGTTGGAGATCGTGCCTTGGGCGGTCTTCGCCCTGATGATCGTGCTCTCCACCCTCGCGGTGCTCTACTACTGCATTGAGGCCGTAAGGACGCAACACCTCGGGCTCTTCCAGAACGTCAGGCAGATCCTCCTCCTCGTGATAATCGGTTATGGGATTAGCCTCAGCAACTCTGTGAGCGCGCTCTCCGGCCTCCTCTCCAGCCAGACCGGGGTCTTCCTCAGGACGCCCAAGTACGCCATCACCAGCAAGGCAGGGACGTGGAAGGAGAAGAAGTACCAACTCGCCCTCAACAGGGTGACCGTCTTCGAGGCAATCGCCACCTTGGTGGGCGTCGTGGCCCTCATCTACGCGACGGCCTAGAGCACAACTTCGGGATACTCCCGATCCTCGCAATCTACGTCGCGGGATACCTGCTCGTGCTCTTCCTGACGCTCTCGCAGTCCGTCTCGAAGCAGCTGGGAAGCTGAGCGCCTAGGCCTAGGCGTGGACCGGGCGCCTAGAGCTAGATTGCCGCGCTCGGGAGCGGGCGCGCGCTGCGCCGAGACCCTGCTTTCGCGCCGAAGTATCAGTACCACGAAGGCGATGATCCAGGGGATGAAGATGAGCTCGCCGATGACGGAGTGGAAGGCCTGGAAGGCCTGCGGGTTCGTGATGTTGCTCATCGCGTAGGCAGCGAGGAGCGCGAGCCGGAGCACGTTGACCAGGAAGGAGCCCACGACGCCGAGCAGGAGGTAGACCGCGCCCCTCGCCCAGCCCGTCCCGGCCTTCACGCAGATCGCGAAGACGACCAGCAGACCGATCACGATCCCGTCCAGGCCGGCGGACGGCCAGAAGACCTGCAGGTTCATGATGTCCCCGGCGTGGTTCTGGAGCATCAGGATGTTCCCCTGCGAGTGGGCGGCGCCGGGGACGAAGAGGTCGAGCGTCCCCGCGACGAGTCGGAGCACCGGAGGGACCACATACCCGAACGGCCCTAGCGTGTTCTCGGGAAGTAGCACGTCGATGAAGAGGAATGACGCCATCCCGACAGTGTAGATCAGCGGCGTTATCGTCTTGGACCCTCGGTCGAGGAGGAGCAGCGAGACGAGGAACACCGACGTGACCGCGTAGTCGATGCCCCAGACCCAGCTGAACTGCACGATGGTCGGGCTGACGCCCAGGCTCGTCCCCGCGAGACGACCGAGTTGAAGACGGAGGGCTGGGCGAACGCGAAGTAGTACACCGCGGCCGCCCCGAGGGTCAGCCACGCCATGAGCGCCTTCCTCCCGCTCCCCAGCGGCGCTAAAGACCTCCTCCCCGCCTCCAGGAAGACCAGCGGGACGATCGCGAGCATCGCCGACCTTCCTTGGTTCCAGGAGCGCGTGAAGCTGTAGGGGTCGGCGAGGAAGGCGAAGAGCACCAGGATCGCGAAGTAGGCGATGTACGGGGCGCCGGCCGCCTTCGCCTTCGCGCCCGCCAGCGGCGCGAAAACCCCGAGTTGTGCCGACCCAGCTCGCGACCAAGACGACTCATCGCGCCCCGAAAATCCTTCGGTTCGCCGACCGCCCATCCGCATTATTAATATGCGTCGGAGAAAGGAGCCTCTGGGTGCTGATGCTGGTGAGCAGGGACGCCTGGAAAGGCAGGGACGTCATCAGCATCTTGGATTTTTCGCGCTCTGAGCTCGAGTCGCTCTTCGCGCCGCCAACGAGTTCGTAGGGCCGCCGAAGCCCCGCAAGGACCTCGCCGACTACATCGTCGCGACGGCTTTCTTCGAGCCCAGCACGAGGACGAGGCTGAGCTTCACCACCGCGGCGCTGAGGCTCGGCGCCAAGGTGATCGACCTCTCCCCCGACGTCTCCTCCATCCTGAAGGGCGAGAGCCTCCACGACACGACCATGATGCTCGAAGGGTACTCCGACCTCATAGTCATGAGGCATCCTTCGGAGGGGGCCGCACTGCTCGCCGCGGAGCTGAGCTCTGTCCCCGTGGTCAACGGGGGAGACGGCTCGCAGCACCACCCATCACAGGCGATGCTCGACCTCTTCACGGTCCAGAGGCTAAAGGGGAGGATAGACGGGCTGACGTACACCGTCCTCGGAGACAACAGGTATGCCAGGAGCGCGACCTCCTTCCTCTACGGCCTGACGAAGTTCAAGCCCAAGATGGTCTACGTGGTCTCCCCGGAGACGCTCCGCCCGCGGGACGAGATGACCAAGCAGCTGAAGGGGCTCGGGCTCCGCTTCGAGCACCGCTCCGACCTCGAGCAGGTCATAGGGAAGCACCGATGTGCTCTACCTCACCAGGATCCAGAAGGAGAGGTTCCCCGACCCCAACGAGTACGAGAAGGTGAAGGGGAGCTACAAGCTCACGAAGGACGTCCTCGCGAAGGGGAAAGGGCGGGATCATAGTCCTCCATCCGCTGCCCGCGGTCGACCGAGCTGCCCTACGACGTCGACTCCTCAAAGTCTGCGGCCTACATGACGCAGGCGCACCTCGGAGTCCCGCTCAGGATGGCCCTGCTGCTCAAGATAATGGGCGGAGGCAGGGCCTGATGGGGGTCACGACGGTGTCGCGCGGAGGGAGGCCGGCCTCCGAACGACGACCAGACGACGATGCTCGTCAGGAAGATACCCGACGGCAGCGTCATCGACCACATCGCGGCGGGCAAGGCGCTCTCGGTCCTCAGGCTCCTGGGGAACCCGCAGGAGAACGGCTTCACCATCGCGCTGGTGATGAACGTGAGCAGCTCGAAGATGGGCGGAAGGACATCGTCAAGGTGGAGGGGATGGAGGTCTCCCAGGAGCAGGTCCAGCGGCTGGCCCTGATCGCCCCGCGCGCGAGCGTGAACATAGTCCGCTCATACCGGGTCGTGGCGAAGAGGAACGCCGTCCCTCCCCGCACTCTCCGCGGGATCCTGAGCTGCACCGCCCCGACCTGCGTCTCGGTCCGCGAGAAGGACTCCGCGCCCTCGATCTTCTTCCTCTCCGGCAGGTCGCCCCTGAGATATCGCTGCAAGTACTGCGGGAGGGAGCTGACGAGAAGGAGATATCCTCCCAGCTGGGCTAGCAAACCGATGAAGACCAGGGTTTTCACCACCGGGCGTCGTCGCTCAGCGCGGGGCAGGCTGCTCATCCTGAAGCGGAAGGACGACGACGACTCGTATCCTGGAGTCTGGGACTGCGTCGGCGGGCACTTTGAGGAGGGCGAGTCAGCGGAGGAGTGCATGCTGAGAGAGGCGAGGGAGGAGAGCGGGCAGAGCATGAAGATAGTCAAGGTCGGTCCGCTGATAGAATATCTGGACGTCTACGGGAGGGCAGTCGCAGTCCCCTTCATCCTCAGGCCCGACCCGAAGAAGGAGAGTCGTGCCTTCGGAGCACTCCGAGTTCAGGTGGGTCAAGCTCGGCGAGCTGAAGGACTACGACATCGTCCCCGACCTGGCCAAGGCCCTCGTCCTCTTCGGCGTCTTGAGGAGCGCGCGAGGCGTCGTTGCCACGAAGGCGTCCTGACTTCGGTCACGAAGCCAGAAGCACGTCCGCAGTCCTGACGTGCCTCTCCCTGTAGAGAGAGATAGAAGCAGTAGATGTTGAGCAGCCCAGAAGACCATGGCCGCGAGGAAGAGCAGGAAGTTCCTCTCGGGGTTGATCGCGCTGATCAGGTTCGCCTCTATCGTGAGCGACGTGTGGATAGACTGGGGCCACGATACCTGATGAGGAGCAGGTCGTTGGTGACGTGGTAGATCAAGACCGCGGCGATTGACGCGAAGACGAGCTTTCTCCTCTGCGGGCTCCACATCGCAACGTCGATCAGGGCAAGGGCGAAGAGGTAGAGCGCATACTGCTCGTTGACCTGCCCTCTGAGCAGCAAGAAGGTCACCGTTATGAGGAGCATGGACTGGATCAGCCCGCGCTCGGTGTCGAAGCCGAACCACTTGTAGGAGAGCACCGTCGCTAACGCCACAGCAGCTATCCAGATGTAGCCTCCCCACTGGTAGTAGAAGTCGATGGCGGAGTTGGGAATCCAGCCTAGAGAGTTCAGGTAGAACATGACCTCCCATGCGGAGAGCGACTGTCTTCCCGTTGCAAGCGTGCTCTGCATGGTCGTCCCGAACGCTGAGAACGGCCAGCCCATCAGCCAAACTATCCCGAGGGTAGCCACGACAGGAACCCCGACGGCGAGCGCGAGGTTCCTCAACGGATTGGGCCCTCTCGAGAGGGGGATCGCATAGATGACCGGGATAGACTTTGCGAACGTCGCAACTCCCGCCCAGAACCCTCTGTAGGCCCCCGGTCGGACGCTGAGGGCTAACAGCACGAAGAGAACCGCGATCGAGTCGAACATCCCCCAGAACGCTGAGACTATGATGTTGAAGGGCGAGAAGAGCCAGACCTTCATGACGAACGAGGCCTTGTCCGAGCCCCTCCGCTCCAGATAGCGGTAGAGGAGGTAGCCAACGCAGGACGTCGGAGATTATGACGGCTGCTTGAGCAAGAAGTAGTAGACGAACCTGCTGGGCGAACCGATGAGCACGTAGAACTTGTACAGCGCCACCGACGACGAGCGGCCAGAAGGGGAGGTAGCCTAACGCCGCCCCGAAGCTATAGCCGAAGTCGTTGGCGAAGCTCACCCCGGGGGCAAGGCCCATGTCGCTGTACGGGCTCACGCCATGCCCGACCCAGTATCCAGTCCTCACCCATATCTCGAAGTCGAAGGGATGGCCCGTCCAGAAGCTGAAGGCCTCCCTGATCAGAAGACCAGCCAGAAGAAGGAGGCGTATCTTGGTTATTCCCTGTCGCTCCTATGGCTTCCCTTACCAGCCGCTTCCCTACTTATCGCTTGCCCAGCGCGGCAGCGACGACGCTGCGAGCGCCCAGGCGAGACGCGGAGGTGTCACAAAGGGCGCGTAGCTCACGCGCCGAGGAGCGCGTCCTCCGTCCTGACGTGTCTCTCCTTGACGAGTGAGTAGAAGTAGTAGATCTCGACCACCCATAAGACCACCGCCTCTAGGAAGAGCAGGACGTTCCTCTCCGGGCCGATGGTTGAGACGATGTTCGCCTCGATCGTGAGGGCCTGCGGGACGACCGGTGCAACGTACCTGATGAAGAGAAGGACGTTCGTGAAGTTGAACAGCACGACCGCAGCGATACCCGCTAGAAGCAGTCTCTTTCGCTGAGGGCTCCACAGGGCGACGTCGATTAGGGCCAGAGCGAACAGATACACCGCGTACTGCTCGTTGACAACACCTTTCAGCAACACGAATGTGAGCGTGATGAGGAGCATGGACTGGATTACCCCGCGCTCGGTGTCGAAGCCGAACCACCTGTATGCGAGGAATGTCGCGACAGGCACTGCCACCAGCCAGACGTATCCCGCGAACGCGAAAAGGCCCAGAGTGACGTTTGATATCAGGCCGAGTGTGTTCAAGTAGAAGAGAGTCTCCCAGATGGACAAGGACGATCCGCCCTTCGTCACAGTGCTTTGCAACGTGGTCCCGACGACCGAGACGGGCCATCCTGCGATCCAGACTATCGCGAGGCTCGCCACCACCGGAATCCCGAGGGCGAGGGCGAGGTTCCTGACTGGCTTGGGCCCCCTAACGAGAGGGATCGTGTAGATTAGCGGGATGGACTTTGCGAAGGTGGCCAACCCGGCCCACATCCCCCTATGTGCCCCCGGCCGCGCCGTCAGCGCGAGCACGACGAAGAGCACTGGGATTGCGTCGAACATCCCCCAGATTCCTGATAACACTATGGTATACGGCGAGAACAGCCAGACCTTGAGGACGAACGAGGCCTTGTCCGACCCCCTCCTGCCGACGTACTTGTACAGGAAGTACGCGACGAGGACGTCGCAGATGATGACGGGCTGCTTAAGCAAGAAGTAGTAGACGAACGGGCTGGGCGAACCGATTAGCGCGTAGAAGTCATACAATCCCGCGAGGAGGACGGGCCAGAAAGGCAGATAGCCAATCGCGGCGGAAAAGTTTGAGCCTAGGCCGCCAAAGTCGTTCGCGAAGCTCACTCCGGGCGCGAACGGAAGGCTGCTGTAGGGATTGTATCCCCTCGCGACCCAGAACCCTGCCCTCACCCAGATTTCAAAGTCGAAGGGGTGCCCTGTCCAGAAGCTGAATGCCTCTCGAATTATGAGTCCCGCCAGAAGAAGGACTCGTATCTTGATGGCTCCTTTCCTCCTCTTACCTCTTGCATAATGTCAACCTACTTATCGCTTGGGGCAAGTCGTCCAGCCGACTTCGTAGCCAGGATGAGGCCATCTCGTCGGATGTGGCCTTTCACCCACCCTCGGCCTTCCCCTTCCCAATTGCTCAAGACGAGGGCGTTTGTCAGGCCCCTTGGGTTGCAATCTGGTTCTTCGAGGGTGTTAATCCTAATAGCGTATGCCGATCCCCTCCATCGTCGATGTTCAGCTGGGGTTACCCGAAGCGCGCAGCCGAATCAGCAATCCGAAACCCCAGCGCCCTTCTGTCGCTACTGAGCGGCGGCAACCCGGGAGAAGTCATCTACAATAGGCGGATGAGGGAATGGCTGCGTACGAGGCAGGAATACCTCGTCGAGCCGAAGGATACTCTCGGTTTCAAGATTTTTCTTAATCCGGACGACATGTCGCAGACCTCTGCCCTAATCGCAACAACCGGGTGGCTCAATCTCTCGGTCACATGCCTTTTCTTGAAAATACTAAAACCCGGCATGAATGTGGTCGACGCAGGAGCCAACCTGGGATACTATACCCTGCTTGCCGCGAAGGCCGTCGGGAACGCTGGTCGAGTATGGGGTTTCGAGCCCGAGCCGCGCAATTTTCTGCTGATGACAAAGTCGATACACGCCAGCAGCCTCCACAACGTCGAGCCGATCCAGATGGCCTTGTCTGACAAGCCAGGGAACGGGAAGCTCTATCTGGCACCCTCATCGGAGCCCAATGCGCATACCCTCACGCAGGATAGAGGCGTGGGCTCTCTCGATGTGCCAGCAACGTCACTGGACGACTTCTGGAGTGCAGAAGGAGCGGGTCGACTGGATCCTCCTCAAGGTTCATGTGTTCGGAGACGAGCCCATCGTTCTCCGCGGCTCGAGGAGAGTCTTGCGCGAGTCAAGACCGATGGTAGTTACCCGTTTTGGATCGCCGAGGTGGAGCGACGACACGAGCCTCTTGGACGACCTCTTCTCATGGTATGATGTTTACGAAATAGTGGGGTCGCCGTCCCTCATAAGGCCAATCGAAGTCCGCCCTGACCGCAGGAATCCACAGGGGGGTCTTCCTCGCCCCCAAGCGCGGATGACTGCACGTTCGGAACGAATCCGGGCGCTTCCTTATGGGCAGCCGCTTCAACTGCATGGACAAACCCTTAACTTCGGCCTTCGCTTCTGTGCTCTCTACGTCCATTGCAGAGCGGCGAGTACCTCAGGCTCCGGACAATCGGCAGAAAAACGGGGAACCCCCACGACGTCATAGTCCGCTTCCTGACAATGGGTGGAAAGATAATCATCTTTCCACAGAATGCCGGTCGACAGGACTGGGTGGCAAACCTACAGAATAACCCAAAGACTGAGCTCTTCAGCGCCAACTTCACAGTCCAGGGGACGGCGAAGATTAAGGAGATAACAGGCCTGAAGGATCCGCTGCTTTCGGCCTTCACCAGGAAATACGGTGAAAGGGACGTACGGAAGCGCTACTGGGGTCAGCATAGATACGCTGAGATCGAAATAACGTCCAGTTCCAATTCCCTCGACTACATTCAGCTAGTCTACGCCGAGCTAGAGGCGGCGTTTGACGGGGTGGCTGAGAACTACGACCATCACATAATGGACAACGAGATGAACCTTTGGCTGAGAAATCGTTCGGTGAATCTGTTGAAGCAGTCTTTTAGGCCGGGCGAGACAGTCCTTGAGATCGGGTGTGGGACGGGCACCGAGACCTTGTCGCTTGCCGAGTATGGCGTCTCGGTGATAGCGTCCGACATCTCTTCAAAGATGCTTCGGGTTCTTTCAAGAAAGGCTTCCAGGTTGAGGCTGGAGGGTCGGGTCAAGACGCTGCACGCAAGGCCATACGAGCTCAGGGAGAAGTTGAAATTGGCGGGTGTCGCCGAGATAGACGGAGCGTATTCCACTTACGGCGCGATAAATACGGACCCGCTCTTGCCGCAGCTCTTCAGTGACCTGGCTTCGATAATCAGGCCGAAGGGCGTCCTCATACTTGGGGTGTGGAACAAGTACTGTCTGTCTGAGATCCTCGGCTATACGCTTCGCATGAAACCCAGCTTGGTCGCGGCAAGGATGAGAAACCCTGTGCCTGTGGGCAAGTCGCGCTTCTGCATCGCCTCAAACGCGTACGACGTCGGGGCGATCAGGTCGCTCATGAAGGGATTCTTCGAGGTGAAGGAGGTGCGCGGAGTGGAGATCTTCCTTCCTCCGTCGAACCTCGTCCATTATCTCCCCCCGAGGCCGCTGGCGGGGATGCTCAAGCGGTTGGACATGAGCCTCGAGGCGCACTACCCCTGGAACCGGCTGGGCGACCACTTCTTACTTGTCTGCGAGAGAATCTAGCAGTCGCCCCACTCGCCTTACTTGCCTTTCTCTATCTCGCCGTACATCTTCCTGAGCTTCCTGTACCTGTTGGACTCGTAGATGTAGTGCCCCGGGCCGAGCCTCGTCACGAAGACGGCGGAATACCACCCTGCCTTCGTGAGCCTCCTGTTTAGCGTCCAGGACTTCATCCGAAGGAACACGCCGAGGGTGTGATAGAGGAAGGAGTTCAGCAAGGCCGAGCCCCGCTTCTCCCCGGCCTGGCGCCGATGCGGCTGCCGGCCCCGCGATTCGGTCTCGCCGAGCCTCATGCTGTAGAAGGCGGGGAAGTACTCCCCCATCCAGGGCGCCTCCTCGAGCAGCGCGTGGTAGGCTGAGCTACCGCCTATCACCTTGGCCGTGAGCGCGTCCCGCGCGAAGATGGGCGGTTGCCTCTTCCTGAACTCCTGCGTCGCCCACTTCTCGTCCATGACGCAGCTGAAGCAGAGCTCAGGCACCTCCCTGTTCGCCATTCGGTGTATCCTGGCGAGGATGAGCGCCTTTAGCATGAAAGGTCCACATGCCGTTGGTCTTTGTGACGCAGAAGAAGTCGATGTCTTCGTCCTCCCTCGCGGAGAGGTAAGCGTTCGCCCCGCTTACCGAGACCAGGACCGTCCCATTCAGGAGGACCTGCCCGAACCTGCTCGCCCTCTTCAGGTTCTCCCGCCCGCGCTCTCTCCTCCTCTCCTCCTCCTCCACCATCCGCTGCCAGCTCCCCTCGACGGCAGAGAGCCTCTCGAGGACGTACCCTGACTCGAGCAGGAACTTCGACCTCAGCTTCGAGTCTGAATGGAAGGCCATCGCGAGTTCGTGCTCGTTGGCGTCGATCGCGGCGAGCTCGATGAGCTCGCGAAGGGATATCGCTGCCCCGTTCTCTCTCGCAATCTGGCAGAAGGCCTCTATCTCTCGCTCCTGTCTCTCTGTTAGGGCGACGCTCATGCTATCATCGCGGGGTCTCTGGTCGAAACGGTCGCTCGCTTCCTGGGGCTCTACTATCGCGATAGTATCTTTTATTCATGCCGCCCGGGGCCGCCCTGCTCGTACCTCTTCCATATCGCGTGGTCCGGCTTGGAGACGAAGGTGTCCCAGAGGGCGCCGGCCACCGCGATCAGCTCCCCTACCGCGGCGACTGGAATGACGAGGAGGCGCTTGGGCTTGTATGCCAGCATCCGGACGACTATCTCGAGGCTCTGCGAGGGACTGAAGAACATCATGGTCTCGACCGTGCGGGGGGCCTTCCCGAGGAGCCTCTTCACCTGGATGTGCCCGAAGAGTATCCTCCGCCTCTGGCGGATGAGGTCGACCATCCTTCGTCGGCACGTCTATCTGCACCACCGCCTCGGGCTGGAAGGCGACGCGAAAGCCCCTCTCCCGTATCCTCCCCGCGATGTACGCGCCGTCGTTGACGACACCCGGGGGCAGCTCGGAGAGGAGGTCGCTCCTAATCACCATGAGCTCGTCGGTCCCGTGATTGGTCTGCCTGCTCTGATTGGGGTCGGAGGATAGAAGGTTGAACGAAGTCCACATGACGTCCAGGACGTCCGAGATGACGCCTCTGGGCCTGGCGAAGACAGGCCTGCCCGACACGAAGCCTATCCCGTCGTCCTCCTCGATGCTCTTCAGCAGGATCGGGATCGAGTCGGCGCCGATCAGGGCGTCAGCGTTCACGTAGACAAGGAAGTCCCCTTCCGTGTGCCTGAATATCTCGTTGATCGCGTCCGCCTTCCCCGTCCTCCTCTCGTGCTCGATGAGCCTTAGCCTCTGGTCGCCGCGGCTGCAATCGTTCTTGCGATGCGGAGAGTCTCCTCCGTGCATTCGCTCGCCACCAGCACGACCTTGTTCAGCAGCGAACCCGGGCATCTCGCCCGACAGGACGGTCTCGAGCAGGGGCTGAAGGGTGGGGGGCTGGCCGGTCGCGCATATCCCGACCGTGAACGTGTAGAGCCGGTGCTCGGCGGCCTGACCGCTTCTTCGACTCTCGCCGATCTCTTCGCTTTTCTGCATGTTCAGATCGCTCTCTTTTCCTGGTGCCGGCCTCTCCTCGCTGGAGGCCGGTCATCGACGGCAATAGCTCTTGAGTCTCATAAGGGTTTTCTTCTCAGATCTGACGAGGATGTTGAAAAACTGTTAATATTCAGTTCCTCCCGTCGTTCCTCAGCCGCCAAGCGCAGGGATGCTTGCGCTTGCCGGCAGCAAGTGAAAAAAGATGAGGCCAAGACTCAGGAGGTTCCTCCTAGGCATGGGTGCAGGTGCCGTCGCCATGTCAATCTCCCTCGTCATCCGCCTCTACTTCGGCGGCATCTTCCTCCCTGAGATAGCCGTCGGCGCGCTCGTGACGAACACCCCCGGCTCCGTCGAGTCGGTCCTGGTCACCAACCTCCAGTACCTCGCGAAGTACTCCGCCCTCACGGGCGCGATCGTCATCAACCTCCTCCTCTACGGCGCGCTCGCCTCCCTCCTCTCAGGAGTCAGCGGGAGGAAGGAGTACGGCGACCGCGTCTCCATCTACACCTTCGCCGCCTACGGCGTTCTCTTCATCCTCACGGTGATCGCCCTCGCGTTCACCCAGGTCCTCAGCTCCCCGCAGCCCCTCCCCACGGTCGTCCTCACCCTCCTCCCCCCACAGCTGGCGTACGGCATTGTCCTGGTCGCCGGCGAGAGGTACGCCCCGGCGCAGACCGGCGTGATCTGCGAGCCCCTGAAGCCCATCGGTCGCCAAGGCTCCGGAGGGAAGGAAGAAGAAGAAGTTCGACAGGAAGAGGCGGTTGGTCATCCAGGCGGGCGTCGCGACCGCCGTCGCCGGCGTCCTCCTCTACTACGGCGTGGGCCTGCTCTTCCCGAAGCCCGGGAATCAGCAGGGTGGACGCAGTCAGCGCGATCCAGCAGCAGGAGGTGACGCCCACCGCCAACTTCTATCGCGTCGACGTCAACATCTTCCCTCCAAACGTCAGCTCGAGCGGCTGGACGCTCCCGGTGACAGGCCTCGTCTCGAACCCGCTTACCCTGAACTACAGCCAGCTTCTCGCGATGGAGTCGCAGGAGCAATACAACACCCTCGAGTGCGTCAGCAACGACATCGACGGAGACCTGATCAGCACCGGCAAGTGCACCGGCGTGAAGTTCAGCGACATCCTCGGCCAGGCGGGAGTGAAGCCGGAGGCCACCTACGTGGTCTTCAAGGCCACCGACGGCTACAGCGTGGGGATACCGATGGCCAAGGCGATGGACCCACGGCACCATCCTCGCCTACCAGATGAACGGCGAGCCCCTCCCTGCGGAGCACGGCTTCCCGGCCCGCATGATAGTCCCGGGATACTACGGCATGATGAACTGCAAGTGGGTGACGAGCATCGAGCTGGTCGCCGAGACCTACCAGGGGTACTGGCAGGTCCGCGGGTGGGTCAACGAGGCGCAGTACGAGACGGGCTCTTTCGATAGTGACCCCGGGAGCGGCCCAGGTGGCCGACCGCTTCGGGATCGCGGGAGCCCCGAGCGTGCCGCATGGGAATGACCCCCATCGCGGGGGTGGCCTTCGCGGGGGACAGGGGAATCGAGAAGGTGGAGGTGAGCACCGACGGGGGAAACACCTGGACCACGGCCAGCGTGCAAGACCCGCTCTCAGGCTACACGTGGGTGCTCTGGACGGCAGACTGGAACCCGCCCGCCACGGGCAACTACTCCATCGCGGTCCGAGGCCACCGACGGGACGGGGGCAGTGCAGACCGCGGTCATGGCCGCCCCGTTCCCGGGCGGGGCGACGGGCTACGCACATCGTCGACGTGGGCGTCACGTCCAGCTGACCGCTCACAACGTGATCTTGAGGAGCACCGCCAACCCGACGAACTCGAGGACGGACATCGTCGAAAGATAGGGGAGGGCCTCTCTCCCGAAGAATGGCGCCATGGTCGCATAGGAGTATGCGGTGAGAAGGCTGTTCGCGAGAAGAAGCAAGGCGAAGAACATCAGGCCGACGGAGTGCGATGCGCGGCTCCTGATCGCGATTCCCGCGAACACGTAGAGCAGGACGACAAGGAGCGCAGCGTTGAGCGCGGAGAAGACGATCGCCACATCCATCATCGGATCCATTCTTCTCGAGTCTCGCAGGGCGACTGCTCTTCCGGAGTATTAAGGATATTTCAATTTCCCCTCACTCACGGATAAATAGAGTCGCGGATTTCGGCCCTCGTGCCGGACAACCAGGACCTGCGCCGCCTCCTGTGGTATCTCCTGGGAGCGACCAGGGGTGGCGAGATGAGGGCGCGCCTGATCCAGGCGCTCCGCACCCAACCCGGCAACATGAACCAGCTCGCCAAGCGCCTCGGCGTGGAGTACAGGACCATCCAGCACCACATCGAGGTGCTGAAGAAGAACTCGCTCGTCGACTCGACGGGGGAGCACTACGGGCTTACCTACTTCCTGACTCCTTGGATGGAGGCGCACATCGAGATATTTCGACGACCTCTGCCAGAAGCTCAAGTTCGACCTCAATCGAGATTTGTAACGAATCTGCAAGCAAGGTTGAAAAACCGATAAATGAATTTTTCTGGCCGCCACAACGCCGATGCTCCTATCAAACTCGTGAACGCCGGGCGGTCACAACGGCGGTCTTCGGAGTCACGGTCGTGGTCCTCTGGCGTGCGGCAGCGGTTTCGTCCTCTAGGCACGAGGTCGACGATGGAGACCGACCACGACATGGAACCATGAGCCTCAACGACGTCTGCGCATGAACGAGACGCGACTCCGGCGATCGCCTTCGTCCAGCACGGCAGATGTTCGGCAGCGGCTGGCTCATCGTCGCGCCTGGGAACGGGACTACGCGTGACCTGCACGCGACGGACTGGAGTCAGCTGATGGGCGACTACATCGTCGAGGCGCCCAGAACAGCGGCCAGATGGCGACGGTGCCGATCGCAGGTCAACGACACTCAGCGAGTTCAAGCGACACCGGAAACGGACATTCTTCGTGATGAAACCCGTCTGTCTACGAAAGCGTCTCGATAGTCTATCTCCCAGGGATGGAGATGCGAATGCGCGTCGTCGCGACCGCCCCCTGATGTAGCGGCAACGCACCGTCGAGCTTTAAGCACCCCAATGGCAACCGGCCCTTGGAGCCATCCCAGCCCCGAGGACTGGCGTACAGCCTCAAGCGCTACCTCTCGATAAAGTCGCCTACTCGCCCGAATTCTCCCGGACGGCAAGAGGCTCGCCTACCTCTCCGACCTCACGGGGTCCCCAGACTGGATGACCGGCCTTTCCACGCGCCCTCAGCAGATCACCCTGGAGGACGAGAGGGTCGGGTTCCTCAGCTTCGCGCCAAAGAGCGACAGGATAGCCTTCGGGATCGACCGCGGCGGCAGCGAGCGATTCCAAATCCACATGCTGGAGGGAGGAGGCGACTCCGTCGTCAAGCTCACCGACGAGCCGAACGTGATCCACAACTGGGGAGACTGGTCTCCCGACGAGAACGCCATCACCTTCTCCTCCAACGCCAGGAGCCAGGAGTACTTCGACATCTACGTCCAGGACTTGGACGACCGGTCCACGGAACTGGTCTACCGCTACGACGGGAACGCCTATCCGGTGACCTGGAGCCCTGACGGCTCCAAGATCCTCTTCGAGGTGACCCACGCGCCCTTCAACCACGACCTCTTCCTGCTTGAGCTTGACGACAAGAGCGCCGACCTGCTCACCCCGCACGCCGGGGACGCCGCTTTCTACTCGCCCACCTTCGACGCCACCGGGAGGTTCGTGTATTGCGCCACGGACAAGGACCGAGAGTTCGCGGCGATCGCGAGGATAGACGTCGCGTCCCACGAGCTCGAGTACGTCTACGCCGAGGACTGGGACGTCGAGGGCCTGTCGCGCGACGAAGGACAAGGAGACCCTCGCGTTCACCGTGAACGAAGGGGGCGCGTCCCGGCTGATGGTCTGGGACCTTCCGAACAAGCGTCCAGAAGGAGCTGCCGCTGCCGAAGGGGCTGGTCGGGGGGCTCGACTGGTCAGAACGACGGAAGGAAGCTCGCGTTCTCGCTCTCCTCTTCGTCGGCCAACTCCGACGTCTGGGTGTTCGAGTTCGATGACAAGAGGTCGCTCACGCGGCAGCCTCTCGAGGGTCACGACCTCTTCGACCTGCGGGATCCCGGCGTCGAGCTTCGTCGAGCCCGATCTGGTCAAGACGCGCTCCTTCGACGAACTCGAGGTCCCCTCGTACCTCTACCTCCCAAAGACGGCGGCCGCGCGTTTCCCCCTCATCGTCCTCCTGCACGGCGGGCCAGAGTCCGCAGTTCAGGCCCGGGTTTCAGCCCGCTCATCCAGTTCTTCCTGAAGCTCGGCTTCGGGGTCCTCGCGACCAACTTCAGGGGGAGCACCGGGTACGGGAGGCGGTACACCCACCTCGACGACGTCAGGGGGAGGATGGACACGGTCAAGGACGCCGAGTTCGCGCTCCGGCACGTCCTGGAAGAGGTATCCCGTCGACAGGAGGAAGGTCGCCGCGTGGGGAGGGAGCTACGGGGGCTTCATGGTCCTTGCGTGCCTCTACTCGAACCCGGGCATGTGGGCGGCGGGGGTGGACATCGTCGGGATCTCGAACTTCGTCACCTTCCTCAAGAACACCGGCCCATGGAGGCGGAAGCTCAGGATAGCGGAGTACGGAGACCCGGAGGCGGACAAGGAGTTCCTCGAGGGCATATCCCCCAACAACAACGCCCACCTCATCAAGTCGCCCGCTCTTCATCATCCACGGGACTAACGACCCGCGCGTCCCGATCGGCGAGGCGGAGCAGATCGCGGAGACGCTCAAGAGGCACGGGCGGGAGGTCGCACCTCATGAAGTTCGAGGACGAGGGCCACGGGCTCGATCAAGCTGAAGAACAGGATCGCGGGCTACTCGGCGGCGGTCGAGTTCCTGATTAAGCAAGTCTCAGCATGAGCGAAACGAGCTTCGGGCGTCAGGGTCATGCCCGCCTCGGTTCGGTCAGTTCTTGAAACACGGTCAGCAGAATGACAGCGAAGGGGACGAAGATCAGGAGCTGCTGCGTGCTGTACTTCCTTACGTAGTGCCTGTCTTGCGACAACCCACCGGCGACCTCCTCGGCCGCCGTGCCCCCTCGCACAATCAGCACAGCGTAGATCAGGAGCGGGATGTAGTTGATCCCAGTGAGGAGAAGGTAGACTCCCAGGACTAGCTGACCTGTCGCCGCCAAGTAGCCCCCGACCGCCAATATCGCCGGGGTCCCGACACCGAACTCGACCATGATGAATCGTGGACCGTGGAGCGTGATATCCAAGGCGACGAGCTTTCGGACGTTGATGAGACGCCCTTCCACGGGCCTTCTCTTTGCTGGCAAGTAATAACTTTGAACTCAGGATCGAAAAACGCCCCGGGTTCCCGGTGAAGACCTACTCCTTGAGCATGCTCGAGAGCCTGTCCGAGAGGGCTTGAAGCTGCTCCCGGTGCTCCTTCAGTTTGGCGGGGTCGGACTTTACCAGTTCCTCCATGTATGAGACCATCCCGCTGACCTCGTCGAACATCTCGTCCACCGAGCGCTCCCTCCTCCCGAAGGCGTGCCCGAACGAGCCCTCCAGCTCGTCGCTGGCCTTCTCGGTGAGCTCGTATCTCCCGTCCTCCCTCTTCTTCACCATGCCGTCGTTCGTGAGCTGCTCCAGCACGGGGTAGACCGAGCCCGGAGAGGGCCTCCACCACCCCTGCGTCATCCTCTCAATCTCGTCCATCAACTCTACCCCGTTCTTTGGGGATGACGCGAGCATGGTGACTATCGCCATCCGGAGCCCGCGCTTCCTGTGCATCATCCATCGAAACGGCCACATCTACCAGCATGGCCGCAGGGTCGCTAATAAATGAATCGGTTATTCCGATATCGGTTTTCCGATATATTCAATAACCCGCGCCTTCCAGCCTGATGACGGCGAAAACGCGGCATGAACAACTACAGCCAACAACAAACGCAACGTCGTCGACGCACGGCCTCCGATCAGACGCGCCATGGGCGCGGGTTTGTGGGCTGGCTGCTCGGCGGACTGGTCATCCTACTCGCTCGCGGGCCTCTTCGTGGTCCCCGCTTCCTCTTCGGCTTCCCGGCGAGGCCATACGCGCTACTATCCCTTCCCGTTCTTCTTCTTTCCCTTCGGCTTCCTGATCTTCTTCTTCGTCATCTTCTTCGTCGTCCGGTGGCTCTTCTGGGGGATGGGATGGGGTTGGGGCTGGCGGGGGGCTACTCGCGCGGGTACTGGCGCGGCTACGGGCGCTACTACGAGGACGCCACTGAGATCCTGAGGCAGAGGTACGCGAAGGGAGAGATAAGCAAGGACCAGTTCGACCAGATGATGAGGGACCTGAAGGCGCAGGACGCCTAGGTCCCTCTCTCCATTTTATTCTGCACGCTGAAGCCCTTTAGCGCGAAGGCGCCCAAGTGCTAGGCCGAGCCGCCAAGACCCTTCCTCGTAAGGAATGTGACAAGGATCAACATCGAAAGCATCAAGGGAACGAGCATCTCGGTCGGGAACTCTGGCACCGGCGTGCTGGTCGTCGCGGTCGTGCACGAAGTCGTACTCGTGACCGGGTTTCCTGAGATGGTCCCTGGACCTTCTATCACGCCTCCGCAACCGTTTGTGAGGACGCCCAGGTTGTCGATGCTCCCGGTGTTCGTGATGGTCCGCGAGTTGGTGATTGTCCCGTTGGGGTTGTTGCCGATGTATCCCGAGTTCAGGACGATGCCCGAGATGGCGATCGAAGCGTTGTTGTAAATCGAAGCGCGGTTCGTAAGCGTGCCCGTGCTTACGAACGTGCCTGAGTTGATGACGGTCGCGTTAGGGTTGTTGATGAACACGCGCGCGTTGGTGAAGTTGCCATAGTTGGTGAAGGTCGCGTTGACGTTGTTTCCGAAGTTGCCCCCGTTCTCGATCGTGCCTCCGACAGTGTTGATGAGGGCGGCGTTGTTCACGAGCGATCCGCACGCGGCGACAGCGCAGCCTACGGTGGTGGCAATCGTGCCTGCATTGGTCACCGTGCCGTTGTTGCGGATGAAGCTAGTGTCTGCTATAGTCCCATTGCTCGTTATCGTCCCGAAGTTCTCCATGAGGCTGAAGACGTTCTGCGTCTCTATGATTGCCCCAGGGTTTGTGAGGTCCCGGTGTTGTTGAAGGTCGCCCCGTCGACGGTGAAAGTGCCCGTCGGCAGATTTGTGAAGGTCCCGGCGTTGGTCGCGAGAGGCGCGCTGAAGTTCCCGACGTTTATCGTGGCGGACGAGAAGCTGAAACTGCCCGAGTTCGTGATGGTGGCTTTGGCGCCGTTCGTGAAATTCCCATAATCGACGAACGTCCCAAGGTTGTCGAGGTCCCGGTGTTGGTGAAGTTGAATTCCCCGACCTCGACCGATGTCTGCCCAGAGTGCTCGACGTTGACGGATTCTTTGGGCTCGTTAGTCATCGTCCCCTGGTTGATGAGGGTCCCGTTTGCGATGAAGGCGGTGATGTTGCCGGAGTTGGTGAGGAATCCCCCAGTCCCGGTCTCGATAGTGCCATAGTCCTGTATCGCCCCGCCGTTGGTGAGGGTTATTCCCGCGGGCACGGCGAGGTTGGCGTTGGGGTCGACAACCAGAGAATCGCCCGGGTTCAGAGTCAGGTCGCGGCCCAAAGTACACTTGGTCGAGCCGTCCCATGCTCCCCCCAAGCTCGCACAGGCCGTGCCGACGGCGGGGTCAGTCGGACTGAGGACAATCGACGCCGCCGCATGCGAAGAGTTCGCGGAAAGTAGCAGCGCCGAGCACATTGCGCTCGCAAGGATGAGCGAGGACACGGATTTGCTCTGGAATCTCAAGTCAGCGCCTCCCCTCGACCCGCCGATTGCCTAGCCGAATGCTTTCAAGCGGTTCGACACCGGTCACGACATCCTGCACCCCGTTCCGATTGCTCCTCGGGGGCCGTCGGCGGGACGACTCATGAGACGGTGCCCCAAACAGCATCCGCGGTATATAATGAGCTATGGAATTCAAAACCATGTCCCACGCTGGGGGTTCCCAACGGGGATTCGCGGAGCGACCCGCGTGGGGAGTTAGCCTTGGCCACGAAATTAGTGCGGGGGGGGGGTTTGCAACCTTAACTTTAAGTTCAGATTGCAAGCCAAGATATCAGTGGAGCGCGACAGGCTGTGCAGGTGAAGTATCGGGCTCCACTACCACTGCAGTGCCATATGCGAGAACCTCAGTCATCGACCCGCCCATCTCCGACGTGTCAAAACCGACAGAGACGACAGCGTTCGCTCCTAAGGCCTCTTGCATGTTCGGCGAGCCGCTGGATGGCTTGGCGGCGCACTTGCTCCAGGAGATTCGTGTATACTCTTGATCTCTCCGCCACCCCAAGCTCGGAAGTACGCGAAGATGTTCTGCCCTAAGCCCCCGAGATCTTAACGATTAGTCCAAACGTCGCACCAATCGACCCGAGTCACATGATACCCTGATACGAACGGCGTCGTCACGACTATTAGGTCGGCCGGGGGCTTGAACGGATCAGGGGCAATGTCGGATGGCTTCATTTGGGGATTGCCGACTCTTTCGAAAGCCCCCGGCTATTAATCATAACGATAGGGACAAAAGAGAAAGATTGCGAGAACCAATGATTTGTGGGCTGCCTTGTTTCGTATTTTGTCTAGCACTGAGATTCATGCTCAAGTCCCTGGATTCTGCAACTTTCTGACCGTCTCATGTGAAGGGTATGCGGGGGGGGTTGCAACTCGAACTTTGAGTTCAAATCCCACCGAATTCTGTGACTCTCCGCCTCGCTCATGCAAAAGATGTGCAGGATGGGATTCGAACTCACGATTCATCCTCCTGGCCCCTCTTGCCAATGAAGCCAAGAAGGGGCTCGACTTCAGCACAATAAACTGTGCTGAAAGACGCTTGCTGATTTCTGCTGGATGTCATTTGGCCAGGGATAGTAAATCCTTGGCCAGCTCTTCAGGTTTAGTAATCATCGGCCAGTGGCCGGTCTCTATGACCTTGTAGGGACCGTTGAGCTTTCCCCACTTCCCGGCGATGATCTCGTCGACCGAGTCACCGCTGAGACTGCAAAAGACATACCTTTCCTTCATAGCGTCATAGTTCTTCGACAGAGTGATCGGGTCTTTCGCAAGTTTGATTGGCCAGGGCGTCGCCATGGACATCATCCATTTCCGGTTGCGGCCTTTGACATCCCGACCGATTCGGTGGATAATTTCCTCGGTGAGGGGAATCGCATTACCGCCCCCAGGTGGTGGCCCGAACTCGCGAGTCGGGTCGAATCCGCCTTGAGGGTCCCTCACAATCTCTGGCCGGAACGCATCAACGTAAATGATCTTCTCCACCTTTTCGTGTGTGCGGTCCGCCACGGCGGCCGCCACTTTACCCGCGAAGCTGTGCCCCACCAGCACGAAATCGTTGAGTTCATTGTACTTTATCACATTCAAGACATCCTGTGTGGCCGTCTCCATGCCGACATCGTTCGAGGCAAGGTGAACCCTTTCGCCCATCCCAGTCAATGTAACCGGATAGACAGAATGGCCCTTCTTCTCGAGGCTCGGGGTCACATCCTTCCAGGTCCACGCCCCCAACCACGCGCCTGGAATCAGCACGAATCTGACCATGACGATTTTCATATGTATTCCCTACATAAATCTCTGCTTGAATCGTGTGGCACCGACGATGATGAAGACGGAGCGTCGAGTGGGCGCTCACAACTTATGTATAACCGATGCGCCTCGCGGCCCGTGCCTCTCACATCGAAGCAGCTTACGCCTGAGACCTGGCCGGCGTTCGCTCGGCTGGTGGAGAAGCACAACGGCATCTTCGGCGGGTGTTGGTGCATCTCATTTCATCTCGAGCCCGGGGAAACGAGACATGGTGCGGCGGCATACCGAGCGATGAAAGAGGAGTTAGTGCGGGAAGGGCGGGCGCGTGCCGCTCTCGTCTTCGACGGCCAGAACGCGGTCGGGTGGTGCCAGTTCGGCCTTACCGCGGAACTCCCCAACATACGGAGCAAGAAGACCTACGAGGAGGGACTGCTCAAACTTCCAGACTGGCGCATCACCTGCTTCTTCATCGACCGGGAACGCCGGGGAGAAGGTATTGCTACCCTCGCCCTCCGCGAAGCGCTTCGATATATCGCCCAACTCGGCGGCGGAACGGTCGAGGCTTATCCGGAGGACTACACGGAGGAGAGGACCTCCTCTTCCTTCCTGTGCAGCGGGACCTTGAGGATGTTCGAGAAGACGGGGTTCCGGAAGGTGCGCAAGATTGCGATGCGTCGGTGGGTCGTGGTTCGGAGAATCCCCCCGACGCGGGCGCGATAGCAAGCGAAACGAACTCAGCTATCGCTCTCCCGAAGGACTGTCCCAGCCGTTGCCAGTTCGGTGCGTGGTGGCTCGTTCACTGCCGAGCGGGTCGCGCCTGTCTTCTCGGTAGCACATCACGCACGAAGCCGGGGTGATTTGAGTGGCGGAGTTGGGCAACCGCACCTTGAGTTCAAATCCCAACGGGTTGCGCGATTTCCGGACCATCTCATGTGAAAGGTGTGCGGGGGGTGCGACCTGAACTTTAAGTTCAAATCCCACCTGATAGTAACCTTGATTGCCGTTCTTCCTTAAGCTGGCGGGTGTGTGCGAAGAGCCGAGATGCCCGCCTTTCTCAAGAATGAGAATTGTCGTCCTCTCTTATTAAGGGAAATCGACGAATGAATTGTCCACGAGATAATGACGACTACAGTGGACTGGGCACCCGTAGATCTCAGAGGTCCGTTTGACTTTTCCTTCGACAGAAAGCGGATTGCCCAAGATTTCCGTATGCAGACAAGGTATGTCCATTTCCAGTTGAACGGAAGGAGAGTCGGGACAGAATCCTATACCCTAAACCTCCATTATGACCCGAAGACATCGCCGGCGGGAAACTTTGACCGATATGCGGTCTCGGAACTTCAGTTACAAACCAATGACAGTTCGCCCGTTACCATCCCTCAACTCAGAAACTGGACCTACACGTTCAACCCGACACTGTCCGGAGACGAACGCGGGCCTCTCTGGGGCATCTCGCAAGAGAAATTCGTTAACCTAACAGACGATCAGGAGAAGGCGTTACCCTTCAGCATCCGCTACGCTTCTTACGTCAATTTCCTTGACTTCCATAGCTTCAACGACATTTTCACACGACCGATGAAGTTTGGAAAAGGAATCCAGGACCTCAAGGAGATAGGTCAAAGGATTGTCCATCCCGCGTCTTTCATCGAGGCTTCGGTCAAGTTCGTCGATGAGATCAAGCCCGGATCTACCTTTCAGAATGGCGAGGTAAGCCTTGAATTGAAGGGAGTCAGTGTTGTCGATGGAGCTCCCTGCGCGCTGGTCGGATACGACGCTGGCGACAGCAAGGTCAAGATGGTCATCCCAGATTCCAGCGGTAAGGAGAGCGTCACGGAGGGTGTTGACCAATACAAGGGAGACATCTACGTCGATTTGGTCACTCTCGGGGTCAGAAAAGCCACCCTCGACGAACACATGGTGCAAGAGACGAGTACTCAAGGCTCTCCTTCAAGAATCAACGAGTACACGGTCCGCCACATCCTGTTGCGTTCGGTCGGCTGAGAGGTCAAAAGGTGTGCGGGGGGGTGGGACGATGACCAAGCATGTTGGGTGGAAATGCTTGGTGGTTCGGTCTGAGAAAAGAAAGTGTGGGGCGTCTAGCTGCCTTCTTGAACCTCAAAAGTTTCTTGAGGCAGCAGACCGTGGGCTTCCTTGTGTGCCTTTGATATCGCTTCTTTGTTTGGTGCGTCAGAGAGGCAGAATATGGTTCCCTCTTTTTCGTCAAGCCAGTATTTCTGGAATTTGACCCCATACTTTCCTTGCACCTTGAGGTCTTTGGCGTGCGCCTCGGCCACGTCGTTCAGTTTGACCCCTTTTACGTTCTTGTGCACATCGATGTATCTTGGCATGACGTTTGCTCAACAAGTCAATCTTTTATCGCTTGTGTTCCCAATGCTGGGTCAGAATCTCTCGTGAAATAACGCTTATATGAATCGCAGAAGGAAAGTGGAGGTTAGAAATTGGCCGTAAGCAAGAAGAATGCAAAGACTCCAGATGAGACGAGAAAGTTCCCCAACGGTAAGCTCGAAATCGTTAAGGTCGGTGTACTTCACGATTGGACGGGGCACTTACTATGCTGGCTGGAGTGGTCTGAATGTGTTAAGCCGATTGCCAAAACAGAAAGTTGCCAAGCCCATCACGTCGGGTATGTGCTCTCGGGTCAAATGGCTGGGGTGATGGATGATGGACCAAAGTGGAAGGTCGGTGCTGGAGATATGATTGACCTCCCCTCTGGGCACGACGCTTAGGTGGTCGGAAGGCGGTCTGTCGTATTGATAGACTTCACGGGCGTACAAGGTTCCTTGAGCCATCGAGCCACCAATGGGTAAGCTCCGTTTCGTCTGCATCGGAATTCCAAATTTGTCTATCGCAGTTCTCGCTACAACTCAGTATTATGCTCAATTTTCTTCCACCATGTCTCGCTGGATTTGAGGCAATTTTGAGAATCATGCCTCCACCATATTTAGGACAATGTGCGGTCAATCTTCTGAATTCACGATAGGAGGGGGTTGCTCTTGATGCTAGTTCATCGATGGACATCGTGCTAAAGGATACAACTGTTCAATCGAGAAGAATAGCACGTTGAACAACCTTTGCAAGATGGACTCGAAATTCTGAATGATCAGGGATTTCCGCCCAAAATGTGTGCGGGGGGTGGGATTCGAACCCACGAACCCCTAAGGGATGGGGTCCTAAGCCCCACGCCGTTGACCAGGCTTGGCGACCCCCGCGCACCTGCGCCCCAACCGCCCTGAGTTCCGCTTAACAGTTTTGCGCCGGCCCACTCTTCGCGCCCGAGCGGCGTCTCGCCGCAGCCCTCGAAGGGATTATAACAAATCGGACCTAGGGGAGGCGTCGAAGTGAGCTTAAGCGAGAGCGTCCTGGACGCGATTGGTAACACGCCGCTGGTGCGGCTGAAGAGGGTCACTCTCGGCCTGAAACCCAAGATCTACGCCAAGCTCGAGTTCATGAACCCGGGCGGGTCGGTCAAGGACAGGATAGCCGCGTACCTCGTCGCCGACGCGGAGCGGAGGCACCTCCTGAAGAAGGGAGGGACCATCATCGAGCCGACCTCGGGGAACACGGGCATCGGCCTGGCCATGCTCGCGGCCGTCCGCGGATACAAGGCGGTCTTCACCATGCCCGACAAGGTCAGCGAGGAGAAGAGGGCGCTGCTCCGGGCCTATGGCGCGAAGGTCGTGATCGCCCCCACCGACCTCGCTCCCGAGCTCGCCGGAGCACTACGTCAACGTGGCGAAGAGGCTCGCGAGGGAGACCCCCGACTCCTTCATGCCGAACCAGTACCAGAACAGGGCCAACCCGAAGGCGCACTTCGCCACGACCGGCCCGGAGATATGGCGCCAGACGAGAGGCAGAGTGGACGCGCTCGTCGCTGGTGTCGGCACGGGGGGGACCATCTCGGGCGCCGGGAAGTTCCTGAAGATGAAGAGGAAGTCCCTGCTCGTTGTCGGCGTGGAGCCTGAGGGCTCCATCTACGGCAACCTGAAGCACGGGACGAAGGACCCGCTCCACCCCTACCTCGTCGAGGGAATCGGCGAGGACTTCGTCCCCGACACCTACGACCACGAGCGTGGTCGACGACATAATCAGGGTGAGCGACGCCGAGAGCATCGCGATGACCCGCCGGCTGGCGGTCGAGGAAGGCATCCTGGCCGGGGGCTCGTCGGGGAGCGCGGTCGCAGGGGCGCTGGAGCTCGCCAGGCGCAAGCCGCGCCTCAGGCTGATCGTGGTCATCATCCCAGACTCGGGCAGGAGCTACCTGAGCAAGATATACAACCCGAGCTGGCTCAAGGCGAACGGGCTCGCAGCAAGATTAAAGTCACGCATTCCGGCGCGCCACCCCATGCGTTTCGACACGAGGGCCGTCCACGTAGGCAACGAACCCGACGAGCTCACGGGCGCTGTGACCCCTCCAATCTACACCTCGTCCACCTTCGCCCAGACGGAGATCGGGAAGACCAAGGGCTACGAATACTCCCGGAGCGGGAACCCGACCAGGCAGAGGCTCGAGAGGGCGGTCGCCGACCTGGAAGGAGGCAAGTTCGGCCTCGCCTTCGCCTCGGGGCTCGCGGCGAGACTGCCGTCGCCGGGCTCCTTCGCAGCGGAGACCACGTGATCATATGCAACGACGTCTACGGCGGGACGTTCAGGCTCTTCAACCAGGTCTTCCGGAACTTCGGGGTCTCCTTCGACAGGGTCGACGCCACGGACCCGGGCAACCTCGAGGGGGCGATCAAGCCCAACACGAAGATGGTCTGGATGGAGTCCCCGACCAACCCCCTGATGCTCGTCCTCGACATCAGGGAGATAGCCAAGGTCGCGAAAGGGCCACGGCCTGACCCTGACCGTCGACAACACCTTCGCCTCGCCCTGCCTCCAGAACCCGCTGAAGCTCGGAGCCACCATCGTGGTCCACAGCACGACCAAGTACATCGGCGGCCACAGCGACCTTGTGGGAGGCGCGGTCGTCACGTCCAGCGAGGCGCTCTACGAGAAGCTGAAGTTCCTCCAGAACGCGACGGGCTCCGTCCCGGGCCCTTTCGACTGCTACCTGGCCCTCAGGGGGCTCAGGACCCTCCACCTCAGGATGCAGAGGCACTCGAAGAACGCCGCGGCCGTGGCAGAGGCGCTCTCCAACGACTGCGGGACGGGTCAAGGAGGTCTACTACCCCTTCCTCAGGCAGTCGCCCTCCTACAAGTTGGCGAGGAGGCAGATGTCCGCGGGGGGAGGGATGATGGCGTTCAGGATCAAGGGAGGGTACAGGGCCGCCTCGAAGTTCCTCGAGGCCTTGAAGGTCTTCACCCTCGGCGAGAGCCTCGGAGGGCGTCGAGTCGCTCGCAGAGCACCCCGCCAGGATGACCCACGCGTCGCTTCCACCGGAGGAAAGGAGGAAGCTTGGGTATCACCGACGACCTCATCCGCCTCTCAGTGGGCGTGGAGGACACGACGGACCTGGTGGACGACGTGAAGGGCGCGCTCAGGGCGGCGCTGCCTAGGCCTTCCTGACCCCGACAGGCCGAGAGCCTGCGGCGAATCGCAGGAGAGCGCCGGATTGGCGACTCCCGGGACGAGACGCGGCGTGCTTACTGCAAGAGTCGATTCTTTCCCTGCACGACCTTAGACAATCGTCGTATGCTCCTCAGCAATCCTTATAAGACAATCGTCGAAGGGCTGGAAAATCACCGTGCAATAAGTTGGCCCGATTTCTAGCGTTCGTGGACATCTTCGTGGAGTCGTCCCTGATGGACGACGTAGTGCAGTCTCTGATCAAGCTCGAGAACCTCGAGGAGCTCTACGAGGTGACGGGCGAGTTCGACATCGTGACCCTCCTCTCCGCCAAGGACATCGAAGAGTTCAGGGACGTCCTGAAGAACAAGATCATGAAGATCAAGGGCGTCAAGAGCACCGTGAGCTCCGTCGTCCTGAAGGCCTACAAGGGTCCCCGGTGCCTCGACGAGCAGGACAAGGTCAGCGAGCCGCAGAAAGCCAAGCCATCGCGTCAGTAGGCGGGACCGCAGGCGGTCTCGCCTGCATGGGATGACAATGTGAAAGAAAATGATAGACATACCACAACTAGTCACTGTATTCCTTATTCTCGGAGGCACCATGGCCGTAGCGTGGCTCATCTCGCCCTTCATCACCGGCATCTACACGAAGGCCCCGAGCCGCCTGGACCGGTTCCTCGAACCCGATCGAGAACGGGATCTACAGGCTGACGGGGACCGACCCCGCCCACGGGATGGGCTGGAAGGAGTACTTCTTCGCGCGCCCTGCTCGTCAACATCGTCCAGATGGCGATCGCCTTCGCCATCCTCACCCTCCAAGGAGCGCTCCCCCTGAACCCGATGGGCTTCGGGGGGCTGACTGGGACCTCGCGCTCAACACGGTGGTCTCGTTCGCGACCAACACCAACCTACAGCACTACAACGGCGAGACGACCCTCTCGTACCTCAGCCAGATGGGCGCGATCCAGTTCCTCCAGTTCACCTCCGCCGCGACGGGCATCTGCATGGGGGTCGCGATGGTGCGCGGGCTGTCGATCGGGGCGAAGGACATGGGGAACTTCTACGTCGACTTCGTCAGGTCGCTCACTAGGCTCCTGATCCCCTTCTGCTTCGTGGCCGCGCTGATCCTCGTCTGGATGGGGGTCCCCCAGACCATCGGCGGGTATGTCCCGATCAAGACCGTCGAAGGGGCGGCACCGGCTCGGTCCTCGTGGGGCCTGTGGCCTCGCTCGTCTCGATCATGCAGCTGGGGACGAACGGAGGCGGATACTACGGGGCGAACTCCGCCATCCCTTCATGAACCCCAGCCCGCAGTCGGACATCCTCGAGATCTGCCTGATGCTCCTCCTTCCGACGGCCCTCGTCTTCGTCTTCGGCCAGCTGCTCGGGCAAGAAGCGCGAGTCGAGGCCCGTGCTCATCGGCGCCTACCTGCTCTTCATCATCGACCTAGCGATTGCGTTCATCCCCAGATGCCCCAAGTGGGCCCGGGCATGGAGACCAGGATTCGGCGGCTTCATGTCCGCCTTCTGGACGGTGGTGACGACGGCTGTCACGACCGGGTCGGTCAACTCCGCGCTCTCCGGGATGCACCCCCTGGTGATCCTCGGGGGGTTCATGGGGATGCTGATCCAGTCGACCCCCGGAGGAAAGGGGGTCGGTCTTGCCTACATGATCATGTACATCGTCATCACCGTCTTCATAGTCGGGCTGATGTCCGGCAGAACCCCCGAGTATCTGGGCATCAAGATCAACTCGCGCGATGTGAAGATCGTCCTTGTGGCGTTCCTGATTCATCCGATCATAATACTCGTCCCGACGATCCTTGCATACGCCTCGGGAGCCGCAGCGGCCATCGGGCTGTCCGGCAATTCCATCGGGTTCACGCAAGTGCTCTACGAGTTCACCACCGCCGCCGCGAACAACGGCTCGGACTTCCTCGGCGCGTCGGGGAACACCCTGTTCTTCAACGTCTCGACGGCCGCGGTCATATTCATCGGGCGATACGCCCCCATAGGGCTGATGCTCGCGCTCGCAGGCTCGGTGATAGGCAGGAAGAGGAGCAACGAGGCCGGAGGCCTGAAGACCGACAGCCTCACCTTCTCGCTGGTGCTCGTCGGGAGCATCCTCATCCTCGTCGTGCTGACCTTCCTCCCGTTCTTGGCGCTCGGGCCGATACTCTCGTACTTCCAGGGGAACGTGAATGGCCTTGGGTAGCGAGAGCGCGAAGGGCGGCGGGGCGCCAGAGGTAGTCAGCCGCCGCCGTCAAATGTCCATCGTCTCGGGGCAAGGTCCTTGCTGACTCCGTGGTCAGGCTCAGCCCGATCCCGGCTGGTCTCGAACCCTGTGATGCTGATCGTCGAGATCACCTTCTTCATCGTCGCTGCGATGGCCGTCTACCCGCAAGGCTTCGTCTCCGTCGCCAGCGCCGAGCGAGAGGCTCTTCTACGTCGAGATCGCCATCATACTCCTCATCACGGTCTGGTTCAGCACCCTCTCCGACTCGCTCGCCGAGCAGCAGGCGAAGAACACCGCGAGCAGCCTCAGGAAGCTCGAGACCGAAGTCCCCAGCAAGAAGGTGGTAAGGGACAGGATGGACTCAGGACGATAATCGCAGACGTCCTCGAAGGACCTCCGGAAGGGCGACCTCATCCTGCTGGAGAAGGACGACCTCGTCCCGATGGACGCCGAGGTGCTGGAGGGCATCGCGATGGTCGACGAGTCGCTCCTGACCGGCGAGTCCGCCCCGGTCAAGAAGGCTCCGGGCGACGCTCTGATCGGCGGTTCGCGGGTGGTGAGCGACACCCTGACGGCGAGGGTCACGGCCAACCCGGGCGAGACCTATGTCGACCAGATGATCAGGATGGTCGAGTCCTCGAAGAGGCCGAAGACGCCGAACGAGCAGGCAGTGACGATGGTCCTCATCGGGCTGACCGCGATCTTCACCATCATCATCGGGTCACTCCTCGGCCTCTCAATCACGCTCGACCTGGGCGCAGACCTCTCCGTCCTGATCGCGCTCTATGTCTGCCTCCTCCCGACCACGATCGGCGCCCTCCTTCCCGCCATCGGCCTCTCGGGGATATCCAGGCTCTACCTGCACGGAAGATCGTCGCAAAGTCGGGCAAGGCGATCGAGACCGCTGGGGACGCCGACGTCATCCTCCTCGACAAGACGGGCACCATCACAGTGGGGAACAGGCGGGCGATCGAGTTCCTCCCGTTAGCAGGGCACACCGAGAGGGAGGTGGGCGAGGCGGCATTCCTCTCCTCGTGGAACGACGACACTCCTGAGGGCCGGAGCATCATCAGCCTGGCCTACGAGCGGGGCTTCGTGCCCCGAGAGCTCAACACGCTCGCGCTCTCCGAGTTCCAGGAGTTCTCTGCGAGCACCCGGACGAGCGGAGTGAAGATTATGCGAGGGATGGGCTTCGTCCCCGCAAAGGCCGACAAGTCGGGAGAGGCGAGGATGAGGTTCAGCCGGAAGTACGCGAGCGGGAGCGAGGAGAACGGCTCCGGGGCGAGCTCGACATCACCAAGGGCGCCCCCGACGCGATAAAGGGCTCGGTAGGCGTCGGTCCCCGCCGACTTCGACCCGACGGTGAACACCATCGCGTCAGCCGGAGAGACGCCCGATGGCGATTGCCCGCAACGGCGAGGCGATCGGGATAATCAGGCTGAAGGACGTGATGAAGGAGGGGATCAAGGAGAAGATTCAGGCCGTGAAGACCTTGGGCATCCGGCCGGTGATGATAACCGGCGACCAGCCACTGACTGCAAAGATCGATCGCGGCGGAGGTCGGGATCGACGGAGTACGTCCCACGCGCGAAGCCAGAGGACAAGTTCGAGATCGTGAAGAAGGAGCAGGCCCAGTCGAGGATCGTCGCCATGATAGGGGACGGGACTAACGACGCCCCGGCGCTAGCCGTGGCCGACGTGGGACTGGCCATGAACTCGGGGACGGAGGCTGCGAAGGAGGCCGCGAACATGGTGGACCTGGAGTCGAACCCCGCGAAGATAATCGACGTCGTCATGCTGGGGAAGCAGCTCCTCATGACGCGCGGCGCGGTCACCGCCTTCAGCATCGCCAACGACGTCGCGAAGTACTTCGCGATCATGCCCGTGCTCTTCGCCTCGACCATCCCGCAGCTCGAGGCCCTGAACATCCTCGGGCTGGGGCTGCACACGGCTGTCCTCTCGGCGCTGATATTCAACGCCATCATCATACCGCTCCTGATCCCGCTCGCGATGAGGGGCGTCGCCTTCAAGCCCGCGGACACCATGACCATCTTCCTGAGGAACGTCATGATCTACGGCATAGGGGGCGTCGTCGTCCCGTTCGCGGGAATCAAGCTCATCGACCTGCTGATCTCGGCCCTATAGGTGAAAAAGAATGGCAGAATCGAACAAGAACCAGAACAAGAAGTCAAGCCACCTGAGGCCGATAGTCGCCGTCGCCGTGGTCTCGCTCTTGCTCTGCGGCACTACTCTTCCCGCTCGTGGTGACGGGAGTGGCTCAGCTCGCCTTCCCCTACCAGGCCAACGGCGAGCTCGCCTCCCTCAACGGACACACGGTGGGCTCGGTGATCGCGGTCAACTCGACCGACTACACGCAGCCCGTCTTCTTCCACCTCAGGAACGACTCGGCCTCCGGGTTCGACCCCGACATCACGCTTCAGGACGCCCTATCCCAGATCCCAGGAATAAGCAACGCCACGGGGATACCGGCCTCGACGCTTCAGGGGATCGTCAACCAAAACGTCGAGGGGGTTTGGTGGGTGTTCGGCAGCCCGTACGTGAACGCCCAGAAGGTGAACCTAGTCCTGATAGGGCAGTTCCCCGCGGTCTACGCGAACTATACGGCCTAGTGCTGGGCGTTCGCCCTTTCCCTCTTCCTCTTCTCTTCCGCGGCCTTGAGCTTCTTGGCCTTCTGCTCGGCCTTCATCTTGTCGAACGCGCCGAGGGGGGCGTCGCTCTCCACGAAGCCATGTGCTATCGTGATGATGTTCCTTACGAGCATCTTCGTCTCGGAATCGTTCTTGGAAAGGACGACCTTGAGGTTCCTCCGGTCGAGGACCGCGAACTCAGGCGCCTTGTCCATCTTCTTGATCTCGTCCACCGCGCGCTCAAGCGCATACTCGTTTCCGAAGAGCCCCCTGACTTCCCAGTCTCCGCCGGCCATGGCCCTCTGCGCCTTTTCGAGGAAATAAAAGGATTAGACACAGGAGGCACGGAAAGGGTCGACGCGCTCGGCTCACGCGTTAAATACTCCCGGTCGGCCCGGGATTTTCATGACGGGCGGCGAGAGGTCCTTCGATTTTGCCGTTGACAGGCTCGAGACCTACAAGGGCAGGGCGGACTTTTACAACCTGAGGAAGGTCTCCGAGAGGGGGCACGACATTAGCCGCCTCCCATACTCGATAAAGATACTCCTCGAGAACGCCATCCGGCACTCGAAGACCGTGGAGGGCGCGAGCGAGGCTGCCAACCGGCTCCTCGAGTGGCCGAGGAGCGTAGGCTCGGAGTTCCCATTCGTCCCTTACAGGGTCCTCCTCCAAGACTACACGGGCGTCCCCCTGATAGTGGACCTCGCCGCCATGAGGGACGAGATTTCGAGGAGGGGCAAGGACCCTGGCAGGATCAACTCAATCGCGCCGCTCGACCTGGTCATCGACCACTCCGTCCAGGTGGACGGGTGGGGGAGCGCCGCTGCCTTCGAGTACAACATCGAGAAGGAATACGAGAGGAACTCCGAGAGGTATGCCCTGTTAAAGTGGGCTCAGGATTCTTTCAAGAACATGCGGGTCTTCCCTCCGGGCAAGGGGATCTGCCATCAGGTAAACCTCGAGTACCTCTCGACGGTCGTGGCCGTGGGCGAGAGGGACGGGAGGCGCTTCGCCTGTCCCGACACGGTCGTCGGGACAGACTCCCACACGCCGATGGTCAACGGCCTGGGAGTCCTGGGCTGGGGGGTCGGTGGGATGGAGGCCGAGGCTGCCATGCTGGGCGAGCCTTGTCACATCCCAATCCCCCGGGTCGTAGGGGTGAGGCTCAAGGGGGAGCTCCAGGAGGGGGCGACCACCACCGACCTCGTCCTCGCTGTCACGGAGCTCCTGAGGAGCAAGAACGTGGTCGACGCCTTCGTCGAGTATTTCGGAGAGGGGTACTTGCGGCTCTCTGTCCCAGACCGGGCGACTCTGGGGAACATGTCCCCCGAGTACGGCGCCACCGTCGGGTTCTCGCCGGTGGACAAGGCCACCATGCGCTACCTCTTCGACACGGGCAGGGAGGAGGCGCTCGTCAAGATGGTTGAAGAGTACTGCAGGCTGCAGGGCCTCTTCCTCACTCCCGAGTCGCTCGACCCCCGCTACTCGGAGGTCCTGGAGGTGGACATGGCCAAGATCGAGCCTTCGGTCGCAGGCCCGAGGAATCCAGAGGAGAGGCGTGCCCTGAGGGACGTCCCCTCCTTGGCGAGGTCTCTGGCCGCTGAACAGGCGAAGGCGCGGAGGGCGGCGACCAATCCCGGCGCGGCTCGGCCCCCCGGAGGCGGCGGGGCGGCACAGCTCGAAGGCCAGCTAATGCTTCACCAGGAGGTGCCCAGGCAGAGCGCCGAAGGGCTCTCCGACGGCTCGGTGATCATAGCCGCTATCACGAGCTGCACCAACACCTCGAACCCCACGGTGATGATCGGGGCCGCCCTGCTGGCGCGCAACGCGGTCCGGAAAGGCCTCGCGCCCAAGCCGTTCGTCAAGTGCAGCCTCGCCCCCGGCTCCACGGTCGTGAAGGACTACCTCGATGGGTCGGGGCTCCTGACCTACCTCGACCAGCTCGGCTTCTACCTCGTCGGGTACGGGTGCACGACCTGCATCGGCAACAGTGGCCCGCTCTCGCCTGCCGTCGAGACGGCGATCACGGACAACGAGCTCTACGTCGTTGCCGCGCTGAGCGGCAACAGGAACTTCGACGGGCGCATCAACCCTCTCGCCAAGGGAGCCTTCCTGATGTCCCCGATGCTCGTCGTGGCCTACGCCCTCGCCGGGAACATCGACTTTGACTTCTTCAAGCAGCCGCTCGGCACGGGAAGGGACGATGGCAAGCCGGTGTACCTGAAGGACCTCTGGCCTAGCCTCAAGGAGATCAAGGAGGTGGCGGAGAAGTCCCTGAGCCGCGACCTCTACAAGAAGAGGTACGCCGAGGCGCTGGTCGGCGACGAGAAGTGGGGAATGCTCTCGGCGAGGTCGAGCGCGACCTTCCCATGGGACGACTCGTCGACGTACGTCAGGAACCCACCATGGTTCACGTCCAAGGAGAGGGACCCCAAGAAGCTTGCGCACGACGACATCGTGGACGCGCGCGTTCTCGCGCTCCTCGAAGACAAGATAACCACGGACCACATCTCGCCGGCCGGCGCGATACAGGTCGACAGCCCTGCGGCAAGGTACCTGCAAGAGCACGGCGTCGACTACGTCCACTTCAGCACCTATGGGAGCAGGAGGGGGAACCACGAGGTCATGGTGAGGGGCGGCTTCAGCAACGTGCGCCTCAAGAACCTACTCGCGGACGGGAAGGTCGGCGGCTACACCAAGCACTTCCCCAGCGGCGAGATAGTCTCCATCTACGATGCCTCTGTGAGGTACCAGGAGAAAGGAGTCCCACTCGTGGTCATCGCGGGGAAGCAGTATGGCGGAGGGAGTTCCCGCGACTGGGCCGCGAAGGCGCCTAAGCTCCTCGGGGTGAAGGCGGTGATCGCCGAGAGCTTCGAGAGGATCCACAGGAGCAACCTCGTCGCCATGGGCGTCCTTCCCCTAGAATTCGCGCCAGGGGAGGGGGCGAAGGCGCTGGGCCTGAAGGGAGACGAGGTCTTCGAGATCACCGGGATGAAGGGACTCAAGCCGGGCGCGACCCTCGACGCGACGGCGAGGTCGGCAGGGAGGGAGGTCAAGTTCAAGCTAAAGGCTAGGATCGACAACACGGCCGAAATGGGCTACTTCGAGAGCGGAGGCGTCCTTTCCTACGTGCTGAACCGGCTTTCCGGATGACCCGCCCGGCGAAGCCCTTCGCGCTCGGTGGAGGTCGTTTTCCTTCGGAGCCACGGTCAAAATTCTTAAATAACTCCGGCAATCATGCTTTTTTTGGGTCCTTTAGAGTGTATTCTAGACCTATCTTAGGGTCAAATATGAATGGAGACGTGGCTTTCTAGTGCCAACGAAAGCAAAGACTACGAGGGCAAAGAAGAAGGAAGAGGAACTTCCCTTCAAGATAACAGACCATCTTCTTGTGCCGAAGCACGAGCTGATGCCCCCTGAAGAGGCGGCGGCCATCCTCAAGAAGTACAACTCGTCTCCGCACGAGTTCCCGTTCGTCCTCTCCACCGACCCGGCCGCCAAGTCGATCGGGGCGAAGCCTGGGGATTTCCTGAAGGTCACGAGAGCGAGCGAGACCGCAGGCGAGACCGTCTACTACAGGTACGTGGTGGAGGCATAGAGAGTAATGGCGATAACAACAAAGCAGCTTGACTCCTGGGCAGTCCTGCAGGACATCCTCCAGAGGGAGGGAGTCGCCAGGCAGCACCTCAACAGCTACAACGAGTTCATAGCGAAGGGGCTGCAGTCGATCATAGACGAGATCAGCGAGACGGAGATCGAGACGGTCAGCACTCCGTACAAGGTCAAGTTCGGAAGGGTCGAGCTCGGCAGGCCGAGGATCGTCGAGATCGACGGCTCCGTCAGCAACATCTTCCCGATGGAGGCCCGCCTCAGGAACCTCTCCTACTCTTCGCCGATCTACCTGGACATGACCATCGAGGAGGAGGGCATGTCGCGGGAGGCGACGCGGCAGCACATCGGCGACCTGCCCGTCATGGTAAAGTCCGACCTCTGCCAGCTCTCCAAGATGACCAAGGAGCAGCTGGTCGATGTCCAGCGAGGACCCGAACGACCCAGGAGGCTACTTCATCATCAACGGTTCGGAGAGGGTCATCGTCGGGCTGGAGGACCTCTCCCCGAACAAGATCCTCGTCGACATGGAGAAGGCCGGCGGCGTCGCCACCTACAAGGCAAGAGTCTACTCCTCGGTGGTCGGCTACAGGTCGAAGCTCGAGGCGACGCTGAAGCAGGACGGCTCGATCAACGTCAAGATGCCCGAGCTGCCCGGTCGACCTCCCGTTCGTGATAATCATGCGGGCGCTCGGCTTCAAGTCCGACAAGGACATCGCCAACGCGGTCTCTCCAAAGCCGGAGATCCAGGACCTGCTCGAGGTCTCCTTCGACAAGGCGAACGAGGCGCCCACGGAGAAGGACGCGCTCGTCTACATCGGCAACAGGGTCGCCCACGGCATGCTCGAGGAGTTCAGGATCAAGCGCGCCCAGTCGATGCTCGACTGGGGCTTCCTCCCGCACCTCGGCAAGTCCGACGACAAGAGGTACGACAAGGCGATGTTCCTCGGCGAGGCCGTCTGCAAGCTCCTCGAGCTGAGGCTGGGCTGGATCGAGCCGGACGACAAGGACCACTACGGCAACAAGGTAATCAAGTTCGCAGGCCAGATGCTCGCCGACCTCTTCCGCACCTCGTTCAGGAACCTCGTCCGGGACATGAAGTACCAGCTCGAGAGGGCAGGCCAGAAGAGGGGCGGCAACGTGGTCGGCGCCGCCATCAGGACGGGCATCATCACCGACAAGCTCAACAACGCCATCGCGACGGGCAACTGGGGAAGGGGCAAGGTCGGAGTCACCCAGCTCCTGGACAGGACCAACTACCTGCAGCACCCTCAGCCACCTCAGGAGGATCCAGTCGCCGCTGAGCAGGTCGCAGCCGAACTTCGAGGCGAGAGACCTCCACGCGACCCACTTCGGGAGGATCTGCCCCTCGGAGACGCCTGAGGGCGTCAACTGCGGGCTCGTCAAGAACCTGGCCCTCTCCGCGACCATCTCGGTCAGCGTCCCGCCCGCGGAGGTCGAGGAGAGACTCTGGGAGCTCGGCGCCAAGCCGATCCGCGACATCCCTGAGAAGCTCGCGCTCGAGGGCTGCAAGATATTCATGGACGGGAGGTTCATCGGTTACGTGGACGACGGGGAACGGCTCGCCAAGGCATTCAGGAAGCTCCGCAGGGAGGGCCAGATCAACCCGAGCGCGAGCGTCCTGCTACTACGCGCCGACGAACAAGAAGGGCTACTCGCGGCTCTACATCAGCCTGAGCGCGGGCAGGGTCATGCGGCCGCTCATCGTCGTCGAGAACGGCAAGCCCCTCCTCACCCAGGAGATGATCGACGAAGGTCGCCGCCGGACGAGCTCACCTGGAGGGACCTCGTCGAGAGGGGCATCGTCGAGCTGCATCGACGCCAACGAGGAGGAGAACTGCCTCGTCGCGATGTCGCCAGAGGAGGCCACCACGCAAGCACACCCACCTCGAGCTCTACCCGGGAGCCATGTTCGGGATCGCCGCATCGATCATCCCCTATCCTGAGCACAACCAGTCGCCGAGGAACACCTACGAGTCCGCGATGGCGAAGCAGAGCCTCGGCTTCTCCACCCCCACGTTCCCGCTCTCGACATTCGTGAGGCAGCACCTGCTGGTCAACCCGCAGTCCCCGATGGTCAAGACCAAGACGCACCGAGCTGCTCAACATCGACGAGAGGCCGTTCGGCACCAACGCCGTGGTCGCAGTCCTCTCGTTCGAGGGCTACAACATCGAGGACGCCATCATCATGAACAAGTCCAGCATCGAGCGCGGGTTCGCTCGCTCCTTCTTCTACAGGCTCTACGAGGCCGAGTCGAAGCAGTACCTGGGCGGGATGCGGGACACCTTCGAGGTCCCCTCGGCCGAGTCCAACATCAGGGGCTACAGCGGAGAGAAGTTCTACCGCCTCCTCGAAGGCGACGGCGTCGTCATGCACGAGGCCACAGGTCACCGGCGGAGACGTCGGTCATCGGCAGGACGAGCCCTCCGAGGTTCATGGAGGAGTACAAGGAGTTCGAGATCAAGGGCCCGTACAGGCGCGACACGTCGGTCGCGGTCAGGCCCACCGAGACGGGCGTCGTCGACTCCGTCTTCATGACCGAGAACGTCGAAGGCGGCAAGATGTACAAGGTCAGGGTGCAGCGACATGAGGACCCCCGAGATAGGGGACAAGTTCGCGTCACGCCACGGGCAGAAGGGAGTGGTCGGACTGGTCGTCCCCCAGGAGGACATGCCCTACACCGCGGACGGCGTCGTCCCCGACGTCATAATCAACCCGCACGCGTTCCCTTCGAGGATGACCGTCGGCCAGTTCATCGAGTCGATCGCGGGCAAGGCCGCCTCGCTGAGAGGCTTCTCGGCCGACGGCACCGGGCTTCGCGGGCGAGACGCCCGAGGAGATGAGCAAGATCCTCGCAGAGAGCGGGCTTCGAGCCGACCGGAAGGGAGGTCCTCTACGACGGAAAGACCGGGAAGAAGTTCGCGGTCGACGTCTTCATCGGCGTCGTCTACTACCAGAAGCTCCACCACATGGTCGCGGACAAGATCCACGCCAGGGCGAGGGGCCAGGTCCAGATGCTCACGAAGCAGCCCACCGAGGGCAGGGCGCGGGGAGGAGGCCTCAGGTTCGGAGAGATGGAGAGGGACTGCCTCATCGCCTACGGCGCCTCGATGGTCCTGAAGGACAGGCTCCTCGACGAGGCCGACAAGACCGAGATCAACGTCTGCGAAAAGTGCGGGCTCATCGCCTACTACGACGCCAAGCAGCGCAAGTACGCCTGCAAGATCGACGGAGACCAGGCGAAGATATCCACGGTCGTCGTGGCCTACGCGTTCAAGCTCCTGCTCCAGGAGATGATGAGCCTGAACATCGCGCCCACGGCTCAGGCTGAAGGACGCGGTGTAGGGGGTTGGTGAAATAAGATGGCCATGGAAGAAGCTCTAAGAACGATACGCGCGATCGACTTCGCCCTGCTCTCGCCGACCGAGATCACGAAAGTACTCGGTCGCGGAGATAACCCAGCCCGAGACCTACGACGAGGACGGGATGCCCGTCCAGGGCGGCCTGATGGACTCGCGGCTCGGGACCCTCGAGCCAGGACAGAAGTGCGGGACGTGCGGGAACACGGCGTCGAGGTGCCCTGGCCACTTTGGGCACGTCGAGCTGGCCGAGCCCGTCCTCCACATGGCGTTCGTCTCCGACATCAACAAGATGATCCAGGCGACCTGCAGGACTTGCGGCAGGATCCTCCTCTCCCAGCAGGAGCTCGACGCCTACAGGCGTCAGGCTCCAGAACATCACCGAGTTCACCCCCACGATGAAGGAGGAGATCGCGAAGGAGATACTCACAAAGGCGAAGAAGGTCAAGCTCTGCCCCCACTGCGGCAAGCAGCAGTACCAGATCGAGCTCACAAAGCCGACCATCTTCCACGAGATCACGGAGGAAGGCGGAGCGACGCGGCTCCTCCCGGGCGCGATCAGGGAGCGGCTCGAGAGGATCACCAACGAGGACCTCGAGCTGCTCGGCTACAACCCCAAGGTCGCGCGGCCCGAGTGGTTCGTCCTCCAGGTCCTCCCGGTCCCGCCGCTCACCGTCAGGCCATCGATCACGCTAGAGTCGGGCATCAGGTCCGAGGACGACCTCACCCACAAGATAGTCGACATCCTCAGGGTCAACCAGAGGGTCAGGGAGAGCGAAGGAGTCCGGCACGCCGCACCTCATCGTCCAGGACCTCGTGGACCTGCTCCACTACCACGTCACGACCTACTTCGACAACGAGGTCTCGGGCATCCCTCAGGCGCACCACCGCTCCGGGAGGCCGCTCAAGACGCTCAGCCAGAGGCTCAAGGGGAAGGAGGGCAGGTTCAGGGGTTCGCTCTCGGGCAAGAGGGTCGACTTCTCCAGCAGGACGGTCATCAGCCCTGACCCGAGCCTTGACATCGGCGAGGTCGGGATCCCGTTCGAGGTCGCCAAGAAGCTCACCATCCCGGAGAAGGTCTCCGCGTGGAACATCGAGTCGCTCAAGAAGCTGGTCATCAAGGGCCCGTTCGAGCACCCAGGCGCAAACTACGTCATCCGCCCCGACGGCGTCAAGATCAGGCTCGACTTCGCGAGCGACAGGAAGGCGCTCGCCGACTCGCTCGCTCCAGGGTACATCGTCGAGAGGCACCTGATGGACGGGGACATCGTCCTCTTCAACAGGCAGCCGTCCCTCCACAGAATGTCGGTCATGGCGCACTCCGTCAGGGTGCTCCCCTACAGGACCTTCAGGCTCCACCCGTCCGTCTGCCCTCCTTACAACGCGGACTTCGACGGCGACGAGATGAACCTCCACGTCCCTCAGAGCGAGGAGTCGAGGTCCGAGGCGCTCATGCTGATGCGCGTCCAGGACCAGATACTCTCGCCCAGGTACGGCGGGCCCATCATCGGCGCGATCAGGGACTTCCTCACCGGCGCCTACCTGCTCACGCGAGACGAGACCATGCTCACGCCCGAGCAGTTCTCGAACCTCGCCCTCGCAGGGCGGATACGCACGGCGACCTCCCCGAGCCGAAGATCAAGGGCGCCAACCCGATGTACACGGGCAAGCAGCTCTTCTCGCTCTTCCTCCCGAAGGACATGAACTTCGTGCTCACCTCAAAGTGGGGCAAGGCGCAAGACCGGGCAGGCCAACGACGTCGTCATCAAGGACGGCGAGCTCATCTCCGGAGTCATCGACAAGGCGGCCATCGGCGCAGAGGAGCCAGACAGCCTGCTCCACCGCGATCGCCAAGGACTACGGCAACGACGAGGCGAGGCGCTTCCTCAACTCCATACTCTCGGTCCTCAAGGACATACATCACCAGGCGGGGATTCAGCTACGGATACGACGAGCTCAAGCTCTCCGAGGACGCGATGGGCAAGATCGCCGACACGCTCAAGGAAGCATACGACAACGTGCAACGACCTCATCAAGAAGTACAAGAGCGGGCACGCTCCCGCTCACCAGAGGCCTCTCGCCTGAGGGCTCCCTCGAGTTCTACATCGTGAACGAGCTCGTCAAAGGCAAGAGACAGGGCGGGCAGGATAGCCGACAGGTCGTTCTCCACAGAGAACTCGGGAGTGATCATGGCCCGCACCGGCGCGAGGGGCTCGAGCCTCAACCTCGGGCAGATGACCGCCGCCCTCGGGCAGCAATCGGTCAGAGGGAAGAGGATCGAGAAGGGCCTCCGCGGGAGGTCGCTCAGCCACTTCCCCCTGGACGACCTCTGCCCCCGAGGCCAAGGGCTTCGTCAAGAGAAACTACAGGGACGGGCTGACCCCGACCGAGTTCTTCTTCCACGCGATGGGAGGCAGGGAAGGGCTCGTCGACACGGCGGTCAGGACGCAGCAGAGCGGCTACATGCAGAGGAGGCTCGTCAACGCGATGGAGCACCTCCGCGTGGAGTACGACCTCACCGTCAGGGACCCCACACGGCAACGTCATCCAGTTCCTCTACGGAGAGGACGGCATCGACCCGGCCAAGTCCGACCACGGCAGGCCGGTGAACCTGGACAGGGTCATCGGCTCGGCCGAGCTGACCGACCACGCGCGCGCCAAGTTCGGGGAGAAGGAGGCGACCGCAGCTCCTCGCAAAGTACCAGAGCAAGCTCAACAAGCGCCTCTTCAAGGAGCTGAGCGAGAGGCTCGGCCGACGCCAACCTCACCGAGGAGGGCGTGAAGAACGTCATCGACAAGGTCATGGAGTCGATCGACTACGCTACGGTCGAGCCCGGAGAGGCCTCCGGGATAGTAGCCGCCCAGTCCATAGGCGAGCCGGGGACCCAGATGACCCTCAGGACCTTCCACTTCGCAGGCGTCAAGGAGCGCGACGTCACCCTCGGCCTCCCGAGGCTCATGGAGCTCGTCGACGCGCAGGAAGATACCCGCCAAGCCCTCGATGGACGTCTACCTCGACGAGGGATACAAGAACTCGCAAGGAGAAGGCGGTGAAGGTCGCCAACGACATCCTCTTCACGAGGTAGGGAACGTCGTCGACTACAGCGAGGTCGACCCGACGGAGGGCATCAAGCTCCACCTCAACGAGGCGATGCTGGCGGAGAGGGACGTGAAGGCCGAGGACGTCGCCGAGGCGATGGAGACAGGCAAGAGGAACGCCCAGCTCGAAAAGGGACGGGAAGGTCATCACGGGTCAACGTGCGAGAACGCGGACCTCTCCACCCTGTTCACCCTGAGGAACAAGCTGACTGAACATGAAGCTCAAGGGCATCCCAGGCATCACCAGGGTCACGGTCGTCCAAGAGAACGACGAGTGGGTCATCCAGACCGCGGGCTCGAACCTCGCGAAGGTCATCGCAGTCCCCGGAGTGGACACGAAGAGGATCTACCACCAACAACATCCACGAGGTCGCCCAGGTCCTCGGCATCGAGGCAGCGCGCGCCACCCTCATCAGGGAGGTCATGAGCACGCTCGACGAGCAGGGCCTCGAGGTCGACGTGAGGCACATCTTCCTTGTCGCCGACCTGATGACGTCGAAGGGCTACCTCCAGCAGATAGGCAGGCACGGGATCGCGGGCACGAAGACCTCCGTCCTGGCAAGGGCGGCGTTCGAGATCACGGTCCCGACCCTCGCAGAGGCCGCCATCTACGGCGAGACGGAGGAGCTCAAAGGGGTCACCGAGAACGTCATCGTAGGCCTCCCGATACCGGTGGGCACGGGGATCGTCGACCTCTACATGGGCTAGCACAAGAGTTGCAACAAATGGTCACAAAGACAAAGCCAACGACCGCGTTAGGAGACCAGCAGGTGCTCGCACGGGTCCTGAAGGAGGCGATGAAGGGCGGCAAGTACACCATCGGCACCAAGGAGGTCATCTCCGAGCTGAAGAGCTCGAAGATGGTCATCGCCGCGAGCACAATCTCCGGCGGGGACTCGGAAGAGGGAGGCCTCGTGATGCGAGGCAGAGAAGAACAAGGTCCCCATCGTCATGATCGACAAGTCCTCGGCCCAGCTAGGAAGGATGCTCGGAAGGCCGTTCAGGGTCTCGGCGATAGCCCTGCGAGTCGTGGCTGAGGGCGACTTCAGGCAGCTCGTGGGCTCGCCGTCGCAACCTGCCAAGGCATCAGCGTGAAAGCTTGCCAGCGATCAAGCTCTCATCAGACCAGCTCGGGCTCATCTCGATCTTCCAGAACATGAGCGGCGCGACGGTGCGGGACTGCATCGTCGACGAAAAGGGAGGCCGGCTGATCTTCATCGTCAACAAGGGGCAGATGGGCCTGGCCATCGGCAAGAAGGGGGCGACCATCCAGAACATCGAGAGGGTGGTGAAGAAGCCGATCGAGGTGGTCGAGTGGTCGGACGACCCCGCCGAGATGATCCGCAACGCGCTCGACCCCAGCGTGCGTCCAGGAGGTCAGGCTCACCGACAGGCTCGACGGCTCGAAGAGCATGTCGGTCATCGTCGACCCCAGAAGGAAGGGCGCGGTCCTAGGGAGCGGAGGCAAGAACGCCGAGAAGGTGCGCCTGATCGCCAAGAAGTACTTCGACATCGCCAACGTCCAGATAACGACAGCGTTCTAGCAGAAGAACTCCTTTTCGCTCCAGGCGTACCGGGCGCCTCAGGAAGGTTGATGTAAGCTGCCCGCGCGTTCAGAACGGTGTCACGAGTGCGCAAACGCCACCGTCTCCGTCTTGCCATGGCACAGGCCTTCGTTCTCGCCGCCGTCGTCCTCGCGTCCGCGCCCCTCGCACCCTCTGCACGCGCGCAGGTGCAGCCTCAGCAGGCGGTCGCAACGGTGGGCGTGGGGCACGGTCCAGCCGGGGTCGCCTACGACCAAGCCAAGGGTGAGGTCTTTGTGACCGATCTGCTCAACAAATCCGTCTCGGTAATCTCAGACGTAACCAACACCGTGGTCGCGACGGTGAAAGTCGGGAGCGACCCCGCAGGCGACGCGTACGACCCTTCCAGAGGCGAGGTGTTCGTGACCAACGCGCTCGACAACACCACGTCGGTGATCTCGGACTCGAGCGACGCGGTCGTGGCGACGGTGAACGTAGGAGGCGGTCCCACCGGAGTTGCGGTCGACCCTGCTAAGGGAGAGGTCTTCGTGGCCAATTATCTGGGCGACACCGTCTCCGTAATCTCAGATTCGACGAATTCCGTCGTCGCGACCGTGGCCGTAGGGCATTATCCGTACGCCCCCATCTACGACCCCTCCAAGGGAGAGGTATTCGTGACCGACGCCCTCGACAACGCTACTTCAGTAATCTCCGACGCCACGAACGCGCTGGTCGCGACGGTCGGCGTGGGCGGCGGCCCCACTGGAAGCGCCTACGACCTGGCGAAGGGAGAAGTGTTCGTGGCCAACTATCTGGGGAGCACCGTCTCCGTCATCTCAGACGCCACCAACACCGTGGTCGCGACGGTGAAGGTGGGGACTCATCCCACGGACGTCGCATACGACTCCATGACAGGCCAGGTGTTCGTGACCAACGCCGCCAACAACACCGTCTCCGTCATCTCAGACGCCACGAACACCGTGGTCGCGACGGTGAACGTCGGTAGCGCCCCGTCTGGCGTCGACTACGACGCGGGAAGAGGCGAGGTGTTCGCGGCCAACAACGGCGGCGACACCGTCTCCGTCATCTCCGCGGCTTCGGTTTCCTCAACTTCTTCCACCGTACCGGAATTCCCGACGGCTTCCCTCGCATTCATAGCGCTGGTGGCCGTGGCGACGGTCGCGTTGGTGTCGAGAAGGGCAAGAGAGGCCAGGCCGGCATTTGAGAGATGAACGGCATCCGGCGAAGCTGAACCCCTCCCGCCCTCTCAACCCTTTTATACACAACGCCGGGCACGACGTTGAAGAATGCCCAGCGGAGAGTTCGCGGCTCGGCAGATTAGCCAGCACAGGCAGAAGCTACGCTGGAGCAACAAGTACTACAAGAGGAAGATCCTCGGCCTCGACGTAAAGGCCGACCCGTTCGAGGGCTCCCCGCAGGCGCGCGGTATCGTCTTGGAGAAGGTGGGCATAGAGTCGAAGCAGCCCAACTCTGCGATCAGGAAGTGCGTCCGCGTCCAGATTGTCAAGAACGGGAAGCAAGTCACGGCGTTCCTCCCAGGCGACGGCGCACTCAACTTCGTCGACGAGCACGACGAGGTCACCCTCGAGGGAATCGGGGGCTCGATGGGGCGCGCCATGGGTGACATCCCTGGAGTCAGATGGCAGGTCTCGAAGGTGAACGGCGTTTCGCTCAACGAGATGGTCTACGGAAGGAAGGAGAAACCCAGGAGATAGACGGCATGAGCACCAAGCTGGAATATCCCAACCTCCTCCTCTGGAACAAGTGGGACATGACCCACGTCAAGGTCGAGGACCAGGGGCTGGCGAGCGTCATCGACTTGAGGCCGATGCTGATCCCTCACTCAGGAGGCAGGCACGAGCACCAGAAGTTCTCGAAGACCAAGGTCAACGTGGTCGAGAGGCTCGGTCAACCAGCTGATGCACTTCGGCAAGAAGCACGCCAAGAACACGGGGAGGATGGGAGGGAAGAAGCAAAAGGCGATGGCCATCGTGCGGACGGCTTTTGAGATAATCCAGATCAAGACCGGTCAAAATCCGGTCCAGCTTCTAGTGAAGGCGATCGAGAACTCGTCTCCGAACGAGGACACCACCCGCATGAGCTACGGAGGAGTGGTCTACCACATCTCGGTGGACATCTCGCCGATGCGGAGGATGGACCTTGCGCTGAGGTCGATATCCGAGGGCGTGAGGGAAGCGACCTTCAAGATCGACGCGATCGGTGGAGGAGGTGCTCGCCGACGAGATAATCGCGGCGTCGAGCGGCGACTCGAACAGCTTCGCCGTCAAGCGGAAGAACGAGCAAGAAAGAATCGCCATGGCCTCAAGGTAGGCCAAGGCCTTCTTCGACGGCTCTCTAGGGCTTCTCAGAGTCCTGCTTCATCGCCATCCCCCTGAGCTCCTTCTCCAGCTCGGGCGGCTCGGCCGTCGCAGAGGACGGCGATGCGAGGAACGCGCGGAAGAGCCTGAGGAGCTCCTCCCTCCTCGAGACGAGCAGCCTGTGGGCGATGGTGAAATCGTACTTGGGGTCCTTCGCCACGGGGGCGAGCACCTCGAGCCTCGACGTGCGTATCGCGTCCCTAAGGAGGTAGCCGGCCTTCAGCTGGGTGACAAGGTCGTCCTCCGCCCAGACCACGAGGCTCGGTCTGCCGCATCTTCGAGAGCTTCGGCAGCTGGCCCTTGTCGTAGGTGCTCGCCACGAGGATCAGGCTCTCCACCCTCTCGGGCCAGTCTATGGCCACCTCGAGCGCCACCTGCCCGCCCCAGGAATAGCCTGCCAGCGTCGCCCTATCGACCTTCAGGACGTCGAGCAGCTCGTGCACGACCCTGGCCTGGGCGCGATAATCGGGAGTCTCGCCGGGCCGGGACGACCTGCCGAACCCTACGAGGTCTGGAATTATCAGCCGATAGCTCGTCCGCGAGGCCTAGGAAGCCCTCCCAGTCCTTCCAGCTCGGCTGCCTGTCTTCACCATGAAGCATCACGACCGCAGGCCCCGCCCCCGCCGAAGCCACGTTGACCTTGTACTCGCCGACGTCCACCGTCTTCTCTTCGACCGCTCGTGCGGCCCCTCGCTTCTCCGCGCTCATCATTCCACCTCCAAATTTCTCTGGGTATTATCCGCTTCTACTGCGAAAACGCAGGGCTCGCCGCAGTGAAAAATCGGAGCTTTCACACCGTTAATATACCGTCGTGCTTCACTTAAGCCGAGAACATGCCCCAGGAGCCGATGAGTTTCTTCGGCTGGCTGATGAACTGCTGCGTGAGCGACGAGCATAGACAGGCGTCCCGCGAGACGCCTTTCGACCGCGGTCGTCTTCGCCTCCGGCATGGCCGCGAGCGGGCTCACCCTCTACCTCGCGGGCCTGTACCACCTGATCTAGACGCCCGCGCTTCGTCTACGGAATTCGACCTCTGTGTCGAGAAATACTATTCTCGCCCCATTTACCGACGCCTCGTCGCATCATGTTCAGGTAATCCAATAATGGGACGAAAAATCGTACTGTTCGGATTCTGGTTGGTCGGCTATGCTCTGGGCTTCTTCGCCTGGCTCGTAAGGGCACCGGTCGTCAATTGGGTCATGACCCTCGGGATCAGCGCGGACGTGGCAGGAGCGCTGATCACGGGGCTCGCGAGCTCAATCGTGATGCTGGTCGGCGTGATGCTCTGGAGCTTCATGTCTAGGCAGTAGCCCCGCCTTCTCCCGAAGTCGGGCTACCGGCCGCATCTTTTTCATCCTGCGTCTGCGGCGGGGCCTGGGCACCCACGCCCAACAAGGCGTCCGCCTGCCGTCTCGCTTCTTCGGCCTCCTTTGCTTCCAGCTCTGGTGCTTCACTTTTCGCCTTTCTCCAGAAGGACAGCGCACCGGCGAACACCAAGGCGAACGGAATCCAAGTCAGGAACACCAAAGCCCCTTCTATAGGGGGAGCGGGCGCTTGGGTCAGGACCTCGATCTGTATCTCTGTGACCTCGAAGATTGCGGCGACGACGAGAACGCCGGCGATGAGCACCACGCTCACTACGAGAAACCGGAGCTCCCTCACGAATCTCGCCCATCCTCTGCTGAACCCGGCGGCGACCGCGTAAACCAGGTACCCGCTCTCCGTCACTGCGATCGCGTAAGCGGGGAGCTCCAGATACGTGTGGGGCAGGAGGAAGAGGGTCCCGAGAGCCGCCCCCACCCCATCCCCATTGGCGATGGCGATCACCTCGACGATTCTCGCTGTCTCGTAGATTGAAAGGGCGAAGACTGCCGGCCCGATGACTGGGACCAGCTCCCTCAGCACCACCATGAAGTTGTTGACGAAGATGCCCGCAAGCTGGCCTACGGCGGACTGGTTAATGATCGGTTTGATGCTATTGTACTGATTCTGTGTGAATGAGAATTCTCCGGGGAAGAAGGGCATGTTGGAGATGACGATGATCGCGCCGATCTCGACGACGAAGAGCGCCGTCGCGAGGCGCCAGCGCCTCCCGACCATTATCTTCAGGGTCTCGAGCATCGTCGTCAAGCTCTTCGAGCCCGCCTAGCAGGTCGGCCTTCCTCGAGTGACGGCAAACGCTCGAGGTCTCGAAGCGCAGCCTAGAGTCTGATGCAAGGTTACGCGCCTGTTGGCGGTCGCCCGGACACTTCGGTATAAGTTTAGCCCAGTCGACCAATCCCCTGAGCTAAAGGGACAAGACGTCGAGATCCTGCGAGACGCGAAGGCGGGAGGCCTCGGAATCGCCTTCCGGCGGTCCCGCGCCGGGTCGCTCTCTCGGCGCCCTGCCTGCTCGGAGCACTCCGACTAGCCTTGAAAATTGGGGTGGAAACGCCCTCTAAAGACCCGTAAAGGAAAGTTTTCAGGTGTAAATGACTGTCTGAGGGTGACTTTGTCCTCTCTTGGGGCTTTCTAACTCGGTTCCCACGGTTAAACCTTAAATAATATCTCGAAGAGGTCTTTTCGTATACCGAGTTAATGCGTAATGGCAGACAAACCACACCTGAACCTGATTGTTACTGGTCACGTAGACCACGGAAAGAGCACCAGCATGGGTCACTTCCTCTTCGACCTTGGAGCAGTAGACGAGAGGACGATCGAGGAGTACGCGAAGGAGAGCGAGAAGACCGGCGCTGGGGACTCTTTCAAGTACGCCTGGGTCCTCGACCAGCTGAAGGACGAGAGGGAGAGAGGAGTCACCATCGACCTCGCCTTCCAAAAGTTCGAGACGCAGAAGTACTTCTACACGCTGATCGACGCTCCCGGGCACCGCGACTTCATCAAGAACATGATCACCGGCGCCTCAGAGGCCGACGCGGCAGTCGCTCATCGTCTCCGCGAAGAAGGGAGAGGAGGACACGGCGCTGGGCCCTGGAGGCCAGGCGAGGGAGCACGCCTTCCTGCTAAAGACTCTCGGAGTCAACCAGATCGTCGTCTGCATCAACAAGATGGACGACCAGACGGTGAAGTACTCCGAGGCGAGGTTCAACGAGGCGAAGGAGGACGTCTCGAACCTCCTGAAGACCGTCGGATACAACATGACAAAGATCAGGTTCATCCCGATCTCCGGCTGGACGGGCGAGAACCTCGCAAAGCCGAGCACGAACATGCCCTGGTACAAGGGCCCGACTCTGCTCCAGGCGCTCGACGAGTTCACCGAGCCTCCAAAGCCGATCGAGAAGCCGCTCCGCGTCCCGATCCAGGACGTCTACACCATCACGGGCGTCGGCACGGTCCCGGTGGGAAGGGTAGAGACCGGCAAGATGAAGGTCGGCGACCCGGTCATCATCATGCCCGAGGGCCTCCCCGCTGAAATCAAGTCCATCGAGACCCACCACACCCCGATGCAGGAGGCGTTGGCGGGAGACAACATCGGGTTCAACCTCAGAGGCGTCTCGAAGACCGACTTCCACAGAGGCTCGGTCCTCGGGCCCCCGTCCAACCCTCCGACGATCGCCAAGGAGTTCCTGGCGCAGATCATAGTCGTCTTCCACCCAACTGCGATCGCGGCGGGATACACGCCCGTGCTGCACGCGCACACGGCGCAGGTCGCGGCGACGATCACCGAGATCGTTGCGAAGATCGACCCGAGGACGGGTCAGCCGACGGAAGAGAAGCCCAAGACGATCAAGACCGGCGACTCGGCGATCGTGAAGATCACGCCTCTCAGGCCGCTAGTGCTCGAGACTTTCAAGGAGTTCCCTGAGCTCGGCAGGTTCGCCCTGCGAGACATGGGCTCGACAGTGGCCGCAGGAATCGTTCGTGAAGTCACGATTAAGGGCCAAGTAGAGAAGGCAGTCGCGAAGCAGTAGACTGCCGCCTCCCATATTCCCTTCCGATTTTTGTCTCCGGTCAGCCGGGGCTGTGGACCTGTTGTCCGCCTCACTCCGAGCACAAGGCGGAAGACATGCGCTAAGGCGAAAACGTATTACCCAGGCCCTTTCGGGAATGACGAAACACTTGCCGAGTTCTCCAGCGCTCGTCTATGACGGGCTTGAGTTCAAGGAGAAGGCGACGCTTGCGCAGTATGTTTCGCTGAAGAGAAGGATGGGCGTATCGACCTTCATCAGCATGGCGACCCTCGCCCCGGCCCTCGCCCTCTTGTTGCTCACCTACGTCTCGCCCAAGACCACTTCCCCGTACCTCTACCTGGTCTTTCTCGCCGTCTCGATTCCCTTCTCAGTCCTCAGCTTCAGGGCCAACTCCAAGATCACCGAGATAATCAACTCCAACGAGGTCAGGCACACAAGTTTCGCCTGAGGCACAAGCGCCTCCGCCCCGAACCCCGCGGGCTCCGCGAAAGGCTGACACCGGCTCGAGGAAACAGCTATGGGCCTTCGAACCCGCAGTTGACGCACTTGTATCTGCGGGAGAACTTTCTGCAGAGCTCGTCACGCCAGATCAGCACCTGATGGCAGTTCGGACAGTTGAACCTCACCGCTTTCGTGCCCGGAAGAATAGGCCTGTTGCATGACGTGCAGTGCGAGAGCGAGAACCCTTCTGGCATCCTTGTCGTTCAGGCCGACTTTGCGTGATTTATTAAGCTAGAGCCTCTCTCGGCCTCTTTGGCGATATCTCGGCGGGGAAGTGAATTCGCGAAGCCGAAGAACCTCTTGTACTGACTGCGGACGGGAGGCGCCACGGACACCTCCACACAATCCAGATTAGATGCTTGCACCATAACCCATTAAGTGTGCGAGCCTCGTCCTAGGTCGCAGAACGAGTCAACGATGAGGAGAAGAGGGGAAAGACGGACTCTGCCGAGGGCTACATTGGTGCTTGGATGCCTTGACGCATAACAAGCTTTTAATTCCCCAGAAGGAGTTCGAGTAGGATACTTGCGTTTTTTTGCCCGCAGAGTGGTAACTCCTTCTATCGCTTGCGCCGTCGCGCTCCTCCTGCTGTTGCCGTCGTTCTCTGTCCTCGGCCCTCACGGCTTCGTGGGCGCGCCCTCGCGGGTTCAAAGCGCCTCTGCGCAGCTCCCGCCTCTTTCGACGCCCACCGCGCTCTCGAGCTACAAGAGCCTGGGCGCCGCGGACCCGAGCATGTCTGTCCTTGTCTCCGTCGCCATCCCTCTGAGGAACCTACCGCTGCTCAGCTCGCTCGTCAAGGAGTCGTCCGACCCGAGCTCGGCGGGCTTCCGGCACTTCCTGACCTACGGCCAGGTAAGCCAGATGTTCCTCCCAACGCAGGCGCAGTATCAATCCGTCCTCGACTACCTCACCTTGAAGGGGTTCACGGTGGTGTCCTCGTCGCTCAACTCGATGATTACGGTGCGCGGGACGGCCGCCCAGGTTACCCAGTCCCTCGGCCAGGGCGTCGACCTCTACACCAACGGGACGTACTCCTACTACCAGACCACCGGGCCGTCCACCCTTCCCGGGGCGTACTCCTTCGCCTCGAACTCGACCGGCCTCCTGATGCGCCCTGACCTCATCAGGTCGGGGGGCGCGGCGTCCGGCGCCATACCGAGCGCCAACGTGACGTTCACGGAAGGCGGCCAGGCCTCCAGCCTCCTGCGGACCGTCTACAACTCCACGGGCCTCCTCTCGAAGGGTATCAACGGGACGGGATACACGGTTGGATTGCTCGACTTCTACGGCTACCCTCTCGTAGCCCAAGACCTTGCCCAATTCGACTCTACGTACGGCTACCCGGCGCCCCCGAGCTTCAAGGTCTCTCCCATCGGGCCCTACAACCCAAACCTCGGCTCGGCCCTGGGGTGGGACGGCGAGATCGACCTCGACGTCCAGTCCTCCCACGCGATGGCGCCCGGGGCGAACATCAGTCCTCTACGCAGCGAACGGCGCGCTCTCCCTCTCGGCGGCAGTGGCGGCGGTAGTCCAGGACGGGAAGGCGAACGTCGTCTCCCAGAGCTTCGGGCTCCCCGAGTGGGAGTACTACGAGTCAGGAGCGACTTCCTACCTGTTCAACTCGGTCTTCGCCGACGACTACTACATGCTCGGCTCCGCCATGGGCATGACCTTCCTCGCTTCCTCCGGAGACGGAGGCGGGAGCGGCTTCAGCGCCGGACCCGAGGGAGGGGCGGAGTACCCAAGCTCCTCTCCGTTCGTTACCGCGCTAGGAGGGACGAGCACCTACATCTCCACGACCGCGAGCGGGACGCTGAGCTTCAACCAGACGGCGTGGTCGAACATTGGGTTCGTCCCCTACTTCGTCAACGAGGGCGGGAGCGGAGGCGGCGTAAGCGTGATGGAGCCCACACCCTGGTACCAGTCGTCCCTGAAGGTGCCCGCTTCGTTCCCCGACGGGCGGATGGTCCCCGACCTCTCGCTTGACGCGAGCGGCACTCCCGGCATACTCATCATCCTACCACGGCTCGCCCATCTCCACCGGCGGGACGAGCGAGGCCAGCCCGCTCTTCGCGGGGCTGCTGACGCTGTTGATGGGCGCCGAGAAGGGGAGCCTGGGCCTGCTCAACCCGGCCCTGTACCAGATGGCCGGGAACTCCGGCACCTACCAGAAGGCCTTCACCCCGATAACGTTCGGATACACCATCCCGTGGGTGTCGAGCTTCGGCTACAACCTCGCGACGGGCTGGGGCGCCCCCAACATCGGAGAGATCGCGGGGCTCTACGGCTCAGTGGGCTCTTCCTCCGCGCTGAGCGTGAACGTGGAGGTGGCCAACCCCGGAAGTACTAACTTCACCGACTTCACTCCAGGCCAGACCATGAACGTAGTCGCGACCGTCACCACCCCGGGAGGCTCACCGGTGGTCACGGGAGCGTTCAACGCGAGCCTCCAGACGCTCGGCGGCAGCACGCAGTCCGTGCCCCTGACCTACAACGCGACCGCCGGCGGATGGGCGGGGGCAATCACGGTGGGAAGCGAGTCCGGGAGTGGCCGACATCAACGTCGCTGGAAGCGACGCAGGCCAAAGCGGAGAGGGGTTCGCCACGGCGTTCGTCGGGATACCTCGCGAACTTCGTCGAGCCGCTCGCCCCGTATCCATGGACCTATCTCACAGGGCTTCAGACGGCGATTTCGATCACCGACCTCTTCGGGAACAACGCGCCGTTCAACTCGACGCAGGTGGTCTTCGAGAACTACTCGATACTCTCGAACACGTACACGCCGACGACTTCGGCGGAGCTCTACTATTCGTCCGCCGACAGCTTCTTCCAGGCCACACTCAACGAGAGCCTCTCCAAGCGGCCCGACGCGCCCTCGTCACTCAGGGGCCGGTCGCGGGTTACCTCCCGTTCGTGAGCGGGATAAGCCTCCTGAGCTCCGACATCTACCCTGAGGTGGTGGCGGAGCCCGGCTCGGTTGCTCCGGGTCAGTCGCTCACGATCGTGGCGACAGTGACCGCCCCCGAGAACATCTACCTCACCCAGTCCCTCGCGACCGGCACCACCGCTCGGGGCGACCATGGCAGAGGGAGCGAACGTGACCGCCACCCTGGTCAGCCCTTCAGGGCACAAGCGTCGAGAACGTCTCCGCTCGTAGACCAAGCCTGCGCGCAGGCTCTCAGGGTCTGCGGGGCGGGTCTTACGCTCATAAACGGCTACCTGACGATCCCGGCCAACGCCTCCCCCGGGCTCTACACCGTCGTGCTGAACGCGAGGATACAACGACGAGACGACGGGCAACAACTACACCGGGAGCTACTTCGGGCAGGTCTACGTCTCCCCCGGCCTCTCCGTGCCGAAGATCTCGGTGGGTCCTTCGACCCTCTTCGAAGGCGAGAACGCCTCGATCACCGCCAGCATCACCTCCCCCGACGGAAAAGAAGTGACGAACGGAATCTACACCGCCCTGATCTATCCGGAGACCGCGCAGAACGACTACTCTTCTGTCATGCACTCGGCCTATGCCGCCTTCGCCCTTGTGCCCTTGACCTTCGACGCCAAGACCGGCATGTGGACCGGAAGCGCGACGATGCCATCGCCATACGACTCCTCCTTGGTCTCGTCCATAAACGCGAACGCCGAATACTACGGAGGCCCGTACGACGTCTACGTCTCGGGGCTCTCCGCCGACGGGCGTGCCGACGGCCTCCACCCTCTCCGCCCAGAAGCCCTTCTACGTCCAGCCATACGTCTACACCTCCAACCAGGTCGTGACGGACCCGCAGCAGACGTCTCGGCTGGCGCTCTGGAACGTCACCGTCCGTGCAGGTTCGTCCCCACTCACCCTGGCCGACGACTACTTCGTGGGGAACGACACCGTATCCGGCTCCGACGTGACCATCGCCTCGTCGACGGTGAACGGGACCCTGAACCTCGAGAACGGGCAGACCACCCTGAACGGAGTGACGGGAGGCAACGTCGTGGCGACCAAACGCCATCGTGGACCTCCAGCACAGCGCCTTGTCGTCGCTCGTGTTCGGGACGGCTGCCACCGGCTCGATCGACCATGCCTCGTCCGTCAAGAGCATCACCCCGGCGCTGCCTGTCCGTGACGATCTCCTCGCCCGCCGCGAACGCGAGCTACGCGGGGGAGGTTAACGCGCAAGTGGCTTTGAAGGGCACCGGAATCACGGCCGTCACGTTCTTCCTTGACGGGAGCCTTGCTGCACTCCGTCCCGGGAAACGCCTCCGCGGGCCAGTCCCTCTCGTATCCGCTCAACACGACCTCGATGCCGGACGGCACGCACACCCTCACCGTGACGGCCGTCCAGTCCGACCTTATGGCCACCACGGCGAGCGTGTCCTTCGTGACTCACAACCAGCTTTATGCCTTGAACAGCGACCTCGCCACGGCTAACAAGACCATCAGTTCTCTCAGCGCGAGCTTGAGCACGGCGGACAGCAGCGTCTCCAGCATGCAGAACGACCGTCAACTGGCATGGCAGACCTGGTCTACCTCGCGCTGGTCGTCGCGGTGGTCGGGATCCTGCTCGCGGCCTACTCGCTGCGCAGCGGAAAGGCTCCCTGGAAGTACTGAGCGACCGAGAGCTTGCCGGAGGCGACTCGCCTTCAGCCGTTGACCGTGACCTGCCCCTTCATGATAGGGGTGGATGGTGCAGTAGTAGTCCACCAGCCCGTCGGTGCCGAAGGTGTAGCTCCACGAATCGAACCTCTTCAGTATCGGGCGAAGTCGCGTTCGCGCCCGACAGGAAGCTGACGGTGTGGTACCCCGGGTCGCAGCAGCCGATGTTCGAGTCCAGGTTCAGCCAAGTGACCGGCGTCCCCCTTGCGACCGTGATGTTGCCGCGGGTGGAACGCGAGGTTCTGCATGATGACCAGCATCGGCACCACCTGGACCGTGAACGTCTGGTTCGCTGGCCGCAACGGCGCTCGAGCTGGTCTCGATGGTCACAGTGTAGTTCCCGGGAGAGATGCCCGGCAGAGGCCTTCAGCACGATCGGTATCGACTGGGCAACCCTCAGCAAGCGGGACCGACGTCTGGTTCAAGGCCAAGCGAGAGTCCGCTGGGTGGGAACGCCCTGACCGTCAGCGTCCCGTTGAGCCCTGGCATCCGCGGCCGAGACCTCGGATCGAGGAGTAGTTCTGGGTCTCCCCCGGAGATATCAGCGGCGAAGGGGAACGCCGTCACGGTGACGCTCGGCGGGGCGGCGAGGTGGAAGTGGTCGGAGGTTGTCGACGACGTGCGCGTCGAGGTCGCTTGCCCCGACGGCGCGATGGCAACGTAGGCCGCGACTCCCGCTAACGCGACGACCGCCACCAAGGCGGCGGCCAGCGCGACCCTCGAAACGCCGATTCGGGCGCGCGTTTCCAACACTACCCATCCTGGCGAGTCAGCATCGCTCGAGGCGGGCCTGCCCAGCTCCAAGGCCGAGATCATCTGTGATAGCGTCTGGGTCGCCGCCTCGCGCTCACGAGCGAGCTGCAGAATGTTCTGCCTAGAGGATTGCAGGCTCGAGCAGCTTCTGCGGGCGGCCTCGAATCTCTGCTGGGCCTCGACGTACGCGGGGTCGCCCTGGCCGGAGACGCCCCCTCCCGCAACCGAGCGGGCCTTCCGCATGCGTTCGATCTCGTCCTCTAGTCCTCTTCAGCTTCGATTCGAGCTCCGCGACGCTCGCCTCGGCCTGCTCTGTGGAAGGCCCCGCACGGAGGATGCGTGAGAAGAACTGGCGGGACTGCCTCGCCTCCTTGATCTCGGCGAGCTTCTCTTTCTCCTTCTTGAGCTCCTTTACGCAGGCATCTCGCTCCTCCCTCAGCGAAGCGAGCCTGGCCGACGCCCTCCTCTCCGCTTCGTCTACCGCCGCGCTCGCGGCCGCCTGCTCTTCAGTGGTCTTCTCTATCTCTTGGTCGATTTCCTTCGCGGAGGACGAGGGGACCAGGCGGCCCAGGGCCTGCTGGCTCCGCGCGCGAAACTCGTCCCCCACGACCCCGTCCCCGACCTTCTCCTCAAAGTCCTCGAGCAGCGAATTGAGGCTCCTCATCCAGTCCTCTAGGTCGTACCCTCCCGGCTCCGACGACAGGACCTGATGGCCCAGCCTCTCGAGTGCCAGGATCGTCCTCTTCCTCACCTCCTCCGGGTCGGGGCGCTCCGTCTCCTGGAAGTGCGCCCTCTTGTGAATGTGATAGTCCTGCTTCTTCCTCTTCTGCTTCTTCTCTTTGCTCGAGAATCCCTTCGTCCCGGAGCGCGTCCTTCCAGTCCCGCCGCCGAAGCTCAAGATTAACCTGCACCTCGGCATCCCAAGCCGGCCCGTTTAAAGGTGAAGTGGGGAGAGTTTGCAGGGACGCCCCGGGCTGGGGTTCGGCCACGGCCCGAGTCGAACTCTCTAGGTAAAACAAAAATAGGCCTCCTGGAAAGTCTCCCGCTGCGATGATGGAGCAAAGGCTGTCGCCCGTCCTCAGGCCGCTCTTCAAGGTCTTCAAGGTCTCGAACGTGGAAGACCTCATCAAGAGGCTGTTGAAGCTCGTCTTCACCCTCGTCCTGCTCATCCCCTTGTTTCTGCTCCCGCTGTACTTCTTCTTCTTTACACTGCTTCACGCATAGGCGTCAGAGCTCGAGGAGGCCAGAGCGCCGCTCGCGACCCTCCGGCCAATGCTCGATTCATGCGAGCTTTGCGATCTCTGTCCTTATCGATTCGGCGACCGCGGCCATCTCCCTGTCGGTCAGCTTCATCCTGTTGAACTTGCCCTTGTCCTCGAGCTTGTTCGGGATCACGTGGACATGGATGTGAGCGACCGCTTGGTTTGCCGCCTCGCCGTTGTTCTGCATGATCCTGAAGCCGTCCGCTTTCGTCGCTGCGACCACTCCCATCGAGACCTTCGAAGCGACCTTGAAGACCTCCGCTATCTCCTTCTCGTCCATGTCCCAGAGGGTCTCACCGTGCCGCCTGGGGCAGACGAGCGTGTGCCCCGCGGAGAAGGGGTTGATGTCCAGAAAGGCGACGTGGCGCTCGTCCTCGTAGACCCTGTAGGACGGAAGCTTCCCACCCACGATCTTGCAGAAGATGCAATCCTCTTGGGGGACGCTGGCTGAGTTGTAAATCCGCTTCGGGGGAGTATTCAATGGCCGTTTTCATCGCTCCCGCCTCATTTTTCTAAACTTTTCCCCGAGCCGGGATGGGAACGGATATAACCGCAACCAGAGCACGACCGGGACGAAAGGATAGATGGGCTCCGCAACGCCTCCCCGCCTTCGGTCGACCAAAAGGGCGTCAGAAGGATGCTAATCATCTTCGCGGCCCTTGCCTTTGTCGGGGTTCTCACGCTAGCGTTCTCGCGCGCCCTCGGGCTCGTCGTTCTGGTCGTCGCGGAGGTCTTCTTCGTTATCGCTTACCGAAGGTTCTCGAAGAGCGCCAAGCCTAAGGGCTGACTCGCGTTCAAGTCCGCCCTCGCGGTCGTTCTCCGGCCCGCCTGCCACCGTCTCGCCGCCGGGTGGCCCGCCCTCACCGAGACGAAGGTCCCCCGCAGAGTGGCAGTGACCACTCCTCTCGCCTTGAGCGTCGACTCAACGACGACCCTGCGGCCTGCGACCTCCTTCGGCCTGGCCTCGAGGAGAAGCGGTCCGATGGGAGTCGGCTTTAGGAATTCCACGAAGATAGAGGCCGTCACGGTCGGCGGAGGGGCCTCTGCCCTCGTCTCGACCATCAGCGAGTACGCGCCGGTCCAGTTGCTGTGACAATCGAGGACGGTCGAGATGATGCCCCCGCTGAGGAAATCTCCGAACGCGTGATGGTATGGCTTCGGCGTCCACCTTGCGACGACTGATTCTCCTTCCACAACGCTGCGAATCCTCAGGCCTTCCTCGTTGTCCGGGCCGCAACCGAAGCAGACGCTGTGGGGCGCATATCTCTCTTGAAGGCTCTCGGGCGTCACGAGCTCTCTTCGTGCGAAGCTCCCTTTATCCTATCCGCCTGGGCGCGTTGCCGCTTAAATCTCGGCTCCCAATTCGAGCGGGGAAGCGGCGGGGTTGACGAGAGGGTTCTGTTTCAAGTGCGGGAAGGAGATAGGCGGGCTCTTCAAACCTCCCGCTTGGAGATGCTCGACGTGTCAGCACCTATACTGCGAGAGGTGCGCCAAGGACAAGGTAGGGTTTCTCTTCAAGAAGCCGGCATGCCCGCAGTGCAGGATCGAGCTGCGAGGAGGATGAGGCCGGGCTTCAGGTGAGTTCGACCGAGCCTAGCCACGTGGTGGTCTGTGAGAGGCTGTCGGTGACCTTGATAGTGTATGTGCAGACCCACCCTGCCGGCTGGCCGGTGGGGGAAAGCGGTATCGTCCCTGAGCCCTTCGATTTCTCGTAGGTGAACGGGATGATGGTATATGTCGTCGACTCGCCCAAGCTAGAATTCGGCCCGGTGCACAGACGCGAGCCAGAGACCGCGGAGACCTGGGTCGAGAACGCGACCGTGAAATACGCCGTCACGACGCTCTCGTTCTGGGCGACCGTCGTGAGCTTACCGGCGGCCAGAGCGACCCCCTGGCTCGGAGGTGCCCCAGTAGACCGAGTGATGACGGGGGTGGACTGCGCGCTCTGGCCAGGCGAGAAGTTCGAGAGCAGCAGGACCACGGCGACGAGTGCGGCGAACTGGACGACGACGATCCCGACCTCTCCGCGCTCCAGCTTCATGAGTGAGGCTCTCTCCCCACGTCCTCGGGCGAATATACGTTGCTGTGCATGGCCGCTTCTATCTTGCGGCTTCGCTGAGGGCGGAGAGGAACGCGGTCGTTCACCTCCCGCGTCCCTATCGTGAGGCGGAGGCAGTCGCCCACTCCGCTGGCCTTGGAGTAGCTCCGAAGGACAAACCCGCTTCCTCATCAGCGCCTCGTGCAGCCTCTTCGCCTTCGTCGGCCCCGCCGTCGACCCTGAACAGGACGAAGTTCGTCTCGCTCGGGAACGCGCTCGACCGAGCCTATCTTCTTGAGCGCCTTGAAGACCCTCCTCCTCTCGCCCACCACCTTCCTGACGTTGCCCCGCATCTCCCCGAGGTTGCGGAGGGCCGCCTCGGCGAGAAACAGCGAGATGACGCTCACGCTGTTCGGAGGCCTGACAAGGTTGAGCTGGTCGACCGTCTCGCGCTTGGCGACAAGGTACCCCACCCTCACCCCCGCCATCGAGAACGCCTTCGAGAACGTCCTGCACACCACCAGGTTGTCGTATCTCTCGGTGAGCCCCAGCGCCGTCTTCCCCCAGAACTCGTAGTACGCCTCGTCGACCGCGACCGCTGCCCTGGCCTCCTTCGCCACCCTCTCGACCTCCGGGAGGGGCATCGGGTTGCCCGTCGGGCTGTTGGGGTTGCAGAGGAATATCACCTTCGTCTTGGGCGTGACCGCTCCGAGAACCTCGTCCGCTCCGATCGAGTAGTCGTCTGGGCTCCTCTTCACGTACCGCATGCGCGCCCCCATCAGCTCGGAGACGACCCTGAACATGGAGTACGTCGGGACGGGGACGACGACCTCGTCCCCGTTGTCCAGGAGGGTCTTTGCGATTATGTCCAGGCCCTTCGTCGGCGCCGTTCGTCACCACGAAGCGGTCGACCCCTAGCGCCGCAGTATGCGGCGAGGCCCTCCCTGAGGTCGAGGTAGGTCGTGTCGGGGTACTGGTTGACCTCCAGCGTCTGCGCCACCTTCGAGAGGAGCCTGAGCTCGGAGAGCGGCGCGAACGGCGAGGTGTTCGTGTCGAGCCTGACGATCTGCTCGGTCCTCAATCCGACCTTCTCGGCTATCTCGTGGCTCGGGGTCTCCCAGCCGTATGCGTCGAAGCCGTCGAACATCCGCCTGATTCTCAAGGGCTGCCCTGCCCGGGCCCCTACCGCATTAAAGCTGTTCGACGGCTCAGTACCTGTTATAGAACCTGGCCATCAGGTTGCGGTTCCAGAGGCGCGCGGCGATGGCTCCGGCGATCGCGCCGCTGACCACCCCGAAGATCGAGGATGGTCAAGTCGGTGATGGGGTCGTGGGGAACAGCCGTGAAGGCGCTCGGGAAGAGTATCACGCTCACGTAGAACGCGGCCAAGCCCACCACGCCAGTGCTGATCATCATGCAGACCACTCAGCCTCGAGGTCCTCGCCCTCCCATCCTCCTTGGACGCGCAAGGCCGTCGCCAGGACGTCCACCAGCACTCCGAACATGAGTCGCGAAGACGAGGTCGACGGGGAAGAAGCCCGACCTTCACGGAAGGTGATGAGCAGCGCCGCTGACGACGCCCACGTAGGTCGCGCCTCCCCTCCCGACGACGAGGTAGCTCAGCGCGAGGAAGAGCGACTGGAAGACAATGAAGAAGTCAGACGTCGGCGCCGGGATGAATCCATTCATCACGAGGATCAATCACGCCGAAGAGGCCGCCGAGGGCGATTCTCCTCGTGCTGGCTGCCAAACGGCATTGCGGCATCTGCGAACGCGATTTAAGGGTTAACGAACGCTCGTTAGGTTGGCTCCTCGCTAGTCTTTCGGGGCCGGACCGGCCGAGGCCCGGTCTCTGCTCCGGAATTCCTGCACAACCGTTAATAACGTTGGAGTCTCGATTCGAGAGAGCGCGCATGCAGGTGCAGAAGAGCAAGCCCGGGCCGAACGAGATCCTCGCCGTGGCCGCGCGGCTCTTCGCCGAGAGGGGCTACTCGAACGTCTCGATAAGGGACGTCTGCAAGGAGGCCAAGACCAGCGCCCCGATGATCTACTACTACTTCAAGGACAAGAAGGGCCTCTTCAGGGCGGCGGTGAGCGACAAGCTCAGCCTCGCGCGCAGTTCATCTCCCGGCTGAGCGAGACGTCCGCGACCAAGGACGTCCCGAAGGCGGTGGCGTCCTTCGTCGAAGATCTACCTCACCGCCTTCCCGCAGAGCCGCCTTCGACCCAGGCCTCTACATGAGGGAGACCGCCAAGCTCGACAACCGGAGCGCCGGAGGTGGTGAGCAGGCAGCTCGACGAGGTCCAGACGATCGCCGACGTCGATCGTCCAGAAGGGGATGAGGTCGGGCGACTTCCGCAACGTCGAGGCCGAGGAGGCCGCGGACTGCCTCATCGGGATGCTCAACCACGTCCTCTTCCAGAAGATCCACTTCTCAAAGTCGCTGGACATCGAGAGGAAGGGCGACGTCATCACGTCGTTCTTCCTGAACGCGATGAGGCCGTAGGCTCCGCTACCAGAACGGCCGGGTCTCGATGAACTTCAGCTTCGCTTCGAGCAGCTCCTTGTAGAACCTCTCCTCGTCCTCGTGCATCCGCGCGAGGATCCTCGCCGCGGTCTGCGGCCCGATGCCGTAGACCGCCTGGGCGATGACCGCCCTCCTCCCGTATGAGAGGACAAGGTCCGCTGCCCTCCTCGCCTTTGCCAGCTCCGACCTCTCGTCCTCGCTCAGGGGCGCTCGCGCCGGGCGAGCTTCCTCCTCACCAGCTCGGAGACCTTGCCCGAGTCCAGAAGCTGGGGGCCAGCAGCCCGGAGCCGCACCGTCTGCAGACGGGCTCCTCGGCGAGCTCGCCTATCGTCGTGCGGCCCTGGCCCTCGCCGCACTTCATGCAGACCAGCTCCACCGACGTGCCGTAGATGCTGAGCCTCATCTTCTCGACCGTCGACTTGGCCAGCGAGTCCGGCGCGACGAGCTCGGGCACCTCGAGGTACTTGTAGAGGATGTTGTAGGCTATCGGGGTGGGCCTCTCCTCGGAGAGGAAGGTCTCCACCGCTGACCTCCCCGCTCGCCACCTTCGACGAGGAGCTCCTTCGCCCTGGGCATGTCTATCATGTCCCTCCCGGTCTCCTGGACCGCCTCCTCGAAGATCGGGGTGTTCTCGAACCTGGTGGGCAGCGAGCACAGGTTGGGGTGCGCGATGAACTGGCCTCTGCGGAGCGCCCCGAACCTCTCGGCGACCTGCTTCACCCGCGTGGGGAAGGGGAAGTTCCTCTGGGCGGCGACCGCGTAGGTCTCCTCGAACTCCTCCGGCGTCATCCCGAAGAGGTCCTTCGAGAGCTGCCTTCAGGTCGAGCTCCGACGGCGTCCGTGGTCAGCTCGATCAGTATCCTGTATCCGTCCATGTACCAGAGCCTGATGAGCCCCCTCCTCGAAAGCACCTCCTCGAAGGTGTAGGCGAGGAGGCGGTTGACCTTCTCCCCGAAGCACGAGTGGACGACCAGGTACTTCTGCCACCCCTCCAGGAGGATGAGGTCGTCGCACGGGAGGGGGGCGCCCGTCTTGACGTGCTCGTCGATCGTCGTCCGCGACCAGCTTCATCGCGGCCTCGGTCACGGGGAGCTCCTCGCTGAGCGCGCGGGCAGCCGCCTCTGGGGACGACCCGGACACCAGCGCCCCGACCCTCCTCCTCAGCTCGCCGCTCCTCTGCGCGAGCCCGTATGGGACGGGCAGCATCTCGCCGTCCCACCCCGGGACCGCGGCGAGCGGGTCCTCGACCGAAGTGACGTAGATCTTCCTGTCGTTCGGCTATCTTCTCCATCTGCCAGATCCTCCCCTTCAGGATGAAGTGCAGCCCCACCTTGGCCTGGAGCATGCACGAACTCCTCCCCGAGTATCCCGACGGTCTGGTTGTTCGCCACGTCGATGACGAAGTACCGCGTCTCGTCGGGGATGGTGGAGAGGTTCTGGTAGTAGTACTCCCTCGTCCCCCTCGTCCTGACGAGCTTCCCTCCGTCCCTCCTGAGCTTCCGCAGCTCGCCGAGGTATGACGACCACCCTCTCCATCGTCTCCGCGTCGAGGTCCCTGTACGGGTGGCACGACCTGAACTCCTGGAGGAGCGTCGCAGCTCTCGACGACTTCGTAGTCCATGAGGTACCCGGCGATCTGGTGCGCGAGGACGTCGAGGCTCTTCTCGTAGGGCTGCGTCTCCTCCATCCTCCCCTCGGAGCGCCTCTGAGACGGCGGCGGTGGACTCCAGTATGTCGTCGGCGCCAACGGTGAGGAGGACGCCCTTCGAGACCCGCCTGAGGCTGTGCCCCGACCTCCCGACCCTCTGGATTAGGGAGGTCACCTGCCTCGGGGACATGTACTGGACCACGAGGTCGACCGCCCCGATGTCGATGCCCAGCTCCAGCGTCGAGGTGCAGACCAGCGCCTTGATCTCTCCAGTCCTGAACGCGGTCTCCACCCTCTCCCGCTCCTCGCGGGGTAGCGAGCCGTGGTGGACCCCGACGTCGCCCCGCATCCTGTTGAGCTTCTCGCCCAGCATCTCGGCGGTCGTCCTGCTGTTCACGAAGACGAGCGTCGACTTGTGCGACGAGATCAGGTCGCTCATCCTGGCGAGCCTGGCCGCGAGGTCGATCGTCGTGAAGATCTCCCTCGAGACCGCGCCGTCCTCAGGCTTGGGCGTCGGGTACTCCACGAAGTAGCCGACCTGCTTCGGCGCCGGGGCCCGCACTATGCGTGTGCGTCGCCCGCCGAAGATGAAGCTCGCCGCGGTCTCCGGGGCTCCCGATCGTGGCGGAGAGGGCGACGACCTGGAAGTCCCCGGCGACCTTCCTGAGGCGCTGCAGCCCGACCGTGAGCTGGACGCCCCTCTTGCTCTCGACGAGGTTGTGCAGCTCGTCCACGACCACCGCCTTGACGCCCGCGAGGCTCTCGCGCATCCTGCTCCCGGGAGCATGGCCTGGAGCGTCTCGGGTGTGGTGACCAGCACGTCCGGGGGGTTCCTCGACTGGCGCTGCCTCTGCGCCTGCGGCGTGTCCCCGTGCCGGACGTCGAGCGTGAGCGAGAGCTTCCCGCACCAGAACTGGAGCCGCCTGAGCATGTCCCTGTTCAGGGCGCGGAGCGGCGTGATGTAGAGCAGCGATATCCCGTGCCTGGGGCCGCGGCTGCACCAGGTTGCTCAGGAGCGGGAGGATCGCCGCCTCGGTCTTCCCCGACCCGGTGGGCGCGACTATGAGCACGTTCTGCGCCGTTCGCGATCAAGGGGATCGCCTCCATCTGCGGAGGCGTCGGCGAGCGTGATCCCGCTCTCCTCGAGGAGGGCCTTCACCGGGTCGGCGAGCGAGTCGAAGACCTCAATCCCTTCCATGCGAACCACCATGCATCACTCTCATCCTCTTGATATTAATCCGCCCTGCCCGACCTTCGTCGCGGCCTCGGCGGCGCACGCCTCGCATTCGCACATCTCCAGGAGGTAATCGTACGGGTAGATGCCCGTGCTGTGGCCGTCCGACCAGGCGAACGAGATCGCGTACCGGCCGACCATGGAGTATCTCTCGGCGACAGATCCCTTCGGGCGCGGCCACCATGAGCGGGATGACTCGGCTCACGCCGATCGCGGGAGGCTCTCCCTGGCACATGGCGCAGGGGCACGCCTCTCGCAGCCTCATGTTGGAGTGGACGCTCCTGTGGCCGTCGCTCCACTCGATGGTCACCTGAGACTCGCCCAGAGAGACCTTCCTAGGGACCGGCAAGAGCGGACGATTGAGGCCCCTTCCCCCTGATAAGGCTTGGCGGGTTCGCAGACGACCGGCCACCTCTCGGAGGGAAACGGTTATCTCTCCCTCGCGGAGCCGAGGCTCTCGACCTTGGCCGAGCTATCAGAGAAGGCGAAGAAGCTCTTGAAGGGCAAGAACTTCGCCTTCGTCGCGACCGTGAACAAAGACGGCACGCCCCAGCTCACCCCGACCTGGGTCGACACCGACGGCGAGAACGTCCTCGTCAATACTGCGCTGGGGAGGCAGAAGGCCAAGAACGTGACCAGGGATCCCAGGGTGACCGTCGGAGTCTTCGACCTCTCCAACCCATACGACTACGTCTCGATCAGCGGCAAGGTCGTGAAGAAGGTGACGGGCAAGGCCGCGGACGACCACATCGACAAGCTCTCCATGAAGTACACGGGGAGAGCCGAAATACAAGAGGTCGGGACCCGAATGAGAAAAGGGTCATCCTCATGATACGGCCTTCGAAGAGCGTCTGAGGCCGCCGAGCGCCAGAGAGCAGATTGGTTCAGAAAGGAGAGATGTCCTGCCATGCCAATTGCATCTGCAACGTCTGCAAGCACCTGAACACCGTCTCCTGCTCTCGCTGCACTTGCTGCTCTTACAGGAAGGTGGCGTGCATGCAGAACGAGACAGCGCCTGATCCTACTCTCCGTCACCTAGAACCCCGCGGGCGCCCCGTCTCCACGGATGTCGCAGACCGCCTTCTTCCCTGGCCGGCGTCAGCTCGATCCCCTGCGCGACGCCATGGCGAGACGGGATATTCAACCACACGGACATCGGTCGGCGCTTCCCTCGTCAGCCTGTATCCTCTCTCGACGACGTCCTCTCTCCCCGTCCCAGACGAAGCGGGGGTAGCCCAGAGCTCCTTCTACGTCCATCGAGTAGTCGACGACGTTGGAGACGAAGAGCGCGTGCAGCTGCGGGCGGAGCTCGCCCCCGCTCGTCCCCATGGCGAGGTACGGGGGTTCGCCTCGCCTCTTCGAGAGCAGGAGGGCGGAGAGAGTGTGCACCGGCCTCTTCCTCGGGGCCAGCTTGTTGGGCCCTTCGAGCTTGAACGCCGAGGCCCTGTTGTTCAGGAAGAAGCCCGAGCCCTTGAGGTAGACCCTTGAGCCGAACGGATGGAAGAGGCTCTGGATGCACGAGAGCAGGTTCCCGTCGCCGTCCGCCACCGCGAAGTAGGTCGTGTCGCCTTCGGCCACGGAAGACCGGCGGGGCGCCAGCCTGGAGCCTAGGAAGGCTCGGAGGTCGAAACCGACGAACCTCGGGTCGCCGATGAACTCGTCCTTCGCACCCAATGCGACCTTGGTCGCCTCGGTCACCCGGGTCACCCTCTCTAGAGAGTCGGGGGCGGGCGGCTCCCCGCCCTCGATCTCCTTGAGAATCATCAAGGCAGCGGCGCCCATGCTGTTCGGGGGAATCTCGAAGACCTGCGGTGTCCTCGATACTCGACCTCCAGCGGCTCCACCCATTCGGGGACTGAACGCAAGGTCGTCCCCCTCAACGCTCCACCCCCCCGCTCCGAGCGCTGCCTGCATCTCTTCCGCGGCGCGCCTCCGTAGAACGCCTCCGAGCCGCCCACGGCTATCTCCTTCAGACGTCTCTGCGAGGCTCCTCTGCCGAAGGTCGTCCCCAGGCTCTGGCCCCATGCCGTCGACCCCGAGGGCGAGGAGCGCTTCGCGCGGTGAGGCTCCCCCGGTGTCCTGCCGAGTGCCCTTGCGAGCCCAGCGCGAGACCGGGAACCCTCCCTCCGCGAGTCCGACCGCCTTCCCCAGAAGAGGGGCGAACTCCGCCCTCCCGAAACTGCGGTGCAGCTCCTCGACCCCGCCGACCATCCCCGGGACCACGACGCTCTTGGGGCCGAACGTGGGCATCTCCGTCCCGCCCTTGTGCGCGGAGCGACTCGACCGTCGCGCCGGATGGCGCCCAACCGCTGCGCGTTCAGGCATCGGACTTTCCCTGTCTTACCCTCGTAGAAGAGGGCGAAAAAATCGCCGCCCAGGCCGTTGAGGTGTGGTAGCACCACCGAGAGCGCGAAGCTCGCCGCGACGGCAGCGTCGAAGGCGTTCCCTCCCGCACGCATCGCGTCGGACCCCGCCAGCGAGGCGAGAGGGTGCTCGGTCGCGATGGAGCACTCCTTGGAGACCAGTACCTTGTCGGACAAGGAGAGGACGGCGACCATCGCCCGCCCGGTCATAAAAAGCGCGTTCGGCGGCATCGAAATTATATCGGCCATCAGCGCTGGCCAGGCGACATGAAGAACCCCCGGATCGGTTTCATCGGGCTCGGGATAATGGGCCGCCCCATGGCTCAGAACCTCCTCAAGGCTGGATTCCAGGTGACGGTCTACAACAGGACAAGCCTGCCGTCGACCTCCTAGTCTCGTCGGGGGCCGCGCGCGCCGCATCCCCGAAGGCAGTCGCGGAACGCAGCGACGTCGTGATCACAATGGTCACCGACTCCGAGGCGGTCAAAGAGGTGGTCCTGGGACCCGGAGGCGTAATCGAGGGCGCGCACGGCGGGCTAGTCCTCATCGACATGAGCACCATCTCCCCTAGCGTGACGAGGAGCGTCTCCGCGTCGCTGGCGGCCAAGGGCGTGAGGATGCTCGACGCCCCCGTGAGCGGCGGCGACACCGGCGCCCGAGAAGGCACCCTCACCATCATGGTTGGAGGCGACGTCGCCGTCTTCGAGGAGTGCCTGCCCATCCTCCAGGTGCTGGGAAAGAAGGTCGTGCACATGGGCGGGCCGGCTCCGGTCAGCTGACCAAGCTCGCCAACCAGATCCTCGTCGCATGCAACATGGTCGGCGTCTGCGAGTGCCTCAACTTCGCGAAGAAGGCCGGCCTGGACGTCGGGAAGGTCATCGACTCGCTCTCGGCCGGGGCGGCCTCGTCATGGAGCCTGGTCAACCTCGGGCCGAGGATGGCGAGGCGGGACTTCGCGCCGGGCTTCAAGGTGAAGCTCCTGCAAAAGGACCTCCGATACGTGCTCGAGACGGCGAACGACCTCGACGCGCCCTCTCCCGGCGACGGCGCTAGTCCACGGGCTCTACACCCAGCTCGAGGAGGAGGGCCTCGGAGACGTCGGGACGCAGGCCCTGTTGACCGCGATCGAGCAATTGACGAGCCGAGGGTTAAAGGACGAAATCCGTATATATCGCGGGGCGCCGCTTTTCAAGATGACATGTGCGATTGCGAAGAGCTCGAGTTCGAGGACTTTGAAGTGATGCTGTCTGCCATCTCCAAGATGTCGGCCGCCCAGAGCGCGGAAGCCCCGCCGCCGGTCCCGCAACTGGTAGTCGCGAAGCAGCGCAAGTAGCCACTACCTTGCCCCGCGTTCCTTCGCCTCACCTTAGATAATGAGCGAAGGAATAACCGCGTCAGAACAACTTATAAGATATGAATAATTCGCTCGGACTCTTGGCGAAGCTTTTACCCCGCACTTTGGGAGGCGCCTGGAGTTGACAGAATACCAGGTTTCATTGACCGGTCTTCACGCGAGGAACGAGAGGACCATCCAGGCCACCCAGGATTGGGAGAGGAGCAGGATCAACGAGGTGACGCTGAAGGAGTCCTTCGACAAGGACTGCGAGTCGCTCGTCGAGCTCCAGAGGCACGTCGGGGCGGAATACATCACCGACGGGCAGATCACGCTCGCCTGGCAGGACCTCTTCCGGCCGATAAGCTCGGGGTTCGAGGGGCTCGAGCCCGGGCCGATGGTGAGGTGGTTCAACACCAACACTTTCTTCTACACGCCCATCGTGAAGGGGGCGATCTCGAGCGACGGCAAGGTCCTCTCGAAGGTCATAGAGAGGAGGTTCGTCGATCACGGCTCCTCGCTGAAGATAATCCTCCCCGACCCGCTAACGTTCGCGGAGCTCGCGGAGGACAGGCACTACGGGAGCAAGGAGAAGCTGCAGTTCGCCTACGCCGACGCCATACGGGGGAGCTGCGGACCCTCTCGTCCCTCGGGTGTAAAGTACGTGCAGTTCTCAGCCCCCAGCCTGGTCTACAGGCTCAAGCAGAAGCCGTTCTCGCGCTCAGAGCTCGGCCAGCTCGGCGAGGCCGTCAGGAGCGCGCTGAAAGGGGTCTCGCTTGAGGAGCGGGTTCTACCCGTTCTTCGGGGACGCCTCCCCTACCTCCCAGAGCTCTTCGACGCGATCCCGACCGACGACGTGGGCGTCGACCTTACGCAGACCGACGACTCTTCGCTCTCGGCGACCAACAAGGGGGTCATAGCCGGACTGGTCGACTCGCGCACGACATACCTCGAGGACGTGGAGTCGCTCGCCGCCCGCGTCGAGGCGGTGGTGGACCGGACGGGCACCAAGACGCTCACTCTCGCGCCCTCTTCCGACCTCAGGTACATCCCCCGGGTCAGCGCCGACGAGAAGCTCGAGCTCCTGGGTAGGCTCAGAGCGAGGGTGCGGAGAGGAGGCGCCCCGCAGAAGGCGAAGGCATCCTCGAGGAGGGGAGCGAAGTGAAGGCCTTCCCCACGCAGGAGATAGGCAGCCTCCCGAAGTTCGGCTGGAGGACCAAGCCTTTCAGGCTGATGGCGCTCACCGACGACGACCTCGAGGCCGCGAGGGAGTGGGGCGACCGGCTCCAGGTGGACGGGAGGACAGACCTCTACAGGCTGCTCTCGAAGCGCTACTCCTTCAGCGACGAGGAGAAGAAGACCATCGTCGACTTCTCCCTCCTCTACGCGATAAGGATGTGCGAGACCGCCGGCCAGGGCGTCGCGAAGGAGCCCGGGCTCGACCTGGTCTGGAGCGGCGAGCAGGCGAGGACCGAGATGTACGAGACCCCCGTCTCCAACATCGAAGGCTTCGAGTTCGTCGGGCAGGGTGAGGAGCTTCGACAACAAGTACTGGAGGATGGCCTCGATCAGGTCCGCCCCCAAGTACAAGGAGAACTACCACCTCGACGAGCTGCTCTTCACCCAGAAGCACGCCGAGCGGAAGGTCAAGGTCCCCGTGACCGACGCCATCACGATAATGGCGTGGTCCGACAACAACTACTACACCGGCAAGTGGGCGAAGAAGGCGGGGCTCCCCCCGGCGAAGAGGAGCTTCAGCGCCAGGCGCGAGTTCACCCTGGAGCTCGCCAAGATAATCAGGAGGGTCATCCGCGAGCTCATCGAGAAGGGCGTCGAGGAGGTCCAGATAGACATCCCGGCCGCGACCCAGTACCAGTCCGAGGACGACATCAAGCTCGTCGCGGAGTCGTTCAACGAGACCACCAAGGGGCTCGACGCCACGTTCAGCGTCCACAGCTGCTTCCCTCCCGAGCCTGGGCTACGGGATCCTCTTCCCCCACCTCCTGGAGATGAAGAAGTGCGAGCGCTTCTCGCTTCGAGTACGGCAACCGAGACACCTTCGACGAGGGGCCTCGACGCCAAGTCGAGGGTCGGGTTCGAGGACCTCAAGCTCTTCAAGGAGTACGGGTACAAGAAGGAGCTCGGGGTGGGCGTCATCCACATCCACACCGACACGCTCCCCAGCGTCGAGGTGGTCAGGGACCGCATGCTGTACTCGGCGAAGGTGACCGACCTCGCCGCCTGAGAACCTCTACGTCAACCCCGACTGCGGCCTTCGCACCAGGCGCCCCGAGATAGCGCAGAAGATGCTCGACCTCGTGGTCGGGGGCGCCGAGCTCGCGAGGCGCAAGTCCGGTTGATCCCGCGGGTCACGACCATCGGGAGCTACCCGACGTTCCCCGAGCCGAGGACGTCGAGTACTACTACACGATATCGCGGCACGGCCTGGGGGAGGAGGTCGTCGACCCCTACCTCTGGTCGATGGAGGAGGCGCTCAAGGACTTCACCTCCGCGGGCGTCGACGTCCCCTCGACCGGCCAGTCGCAGAGGAGACCTCTACTCTCTCTTCCTCGACCCGAAGTTCGTCAAGGGGATCACGTGGCAGGGAGCCGACGCCTACGTCAACGGGAAGATTCGAGGGTCGGGCTCGATACAGGCTGGCCGACGTCCTCCACGCGAGGAGCGTGCTCCCCGTCGCACTACGAGCTGAAGGAGCCGATCACCGACGCGTACACCCTCGCCCGGTTCGCGAAGATCAACACCGGCAGCTACGCCGACACGAGGGAGCTCGCCCGCGAGATCAACAGGAAGATCGATCATACCGGAGATCGAGGACCTGCAGGACTCGAAGGCGCGTCTCGTGGATCCAGCTCGACTCGCCGACCCTCGCGGCCGAGTCGTTCGACCCCGGACTACATCCTGGGCCTCTACGAGGAGATCGCGTCCGTCGCGAAGCTCCCGGTCGTCGTCCATGCCTGCGGCGACGCGGTCGAGGATCTTCTCCTCGCTGCTCACCAAGACTAAGGTCGACACCATCTCCCTCGACTTCTACCACTACCCGAAGCTCTTCGAGGAGGCGAGCAAGAAGAGCTACGACCAGAAGATAGGGCTCGGGCTGCACCGACAGCCAGAGCACTGAGGGTCGAGACCGTCGACGAGACGAAGCGCCTCATCGCCTTCGCGGAGGCCAGGCTCGGGAAGGACAGGATCCAGTTCGTCCACCCGCACTGCGGGCAGAGGAACCTCAACCGCGAGGTCGCCTACGAGAAGAACGTCGTGCTCGCCCTCGCCAGGGACGACGCCTGCTTCGGCGAGGCCGGAAGAGGCCTCGGCCTCCCACCTCACCGCGAAGGAGTACGACCCCGGCGGCTACTTCCTGGTCTCGGTCAGCAGGGAGACCAAGGAGATCGTCGTCACCTACTACACCTACGACCACGTCGCGAAGAAGCGGTACCGCTCCAAGTCCGCCGAGCGGCTCTTCCAGACCCTGAACGACGAGGCGGACTCGCTTGGACTGAGCCGCAGGCACCTCTCCTACCTGACGCTGGAGCTCGGAAGGGCGGAGGCGTCGATCGCTGTCCGGGACCCAGTCCTACCGCCAGAAAGTGATAGAGTGATTGAGGCTAGCGGAGCGGCTGAAGAGGGGCATCTTCACCACCGTCGTGGAGATCTTCCCGCCCAACTTCAGCGCTGAGACCGCGAAGGAGCCGCTCCTCGGGCTGAGGCAGAAGACCCAGGACGTCGTCTCGAGGGTCAAGAAGGTGGAGAACCTCGTCGACTGCTTCGTCGTGGCCGACATGAAGGACCTCGGGAGGCTGAAGCTATCGAGCATCTACACCGCGGCGATGCTGAAGCAGGAGCTCGACACGGAGGTCATTCCCGTCATCGCGGTGAGGGACACCAACCGCTCTGGGCGTGAGGACCCTCTTCCTGACCGCCCTCTCCTACGGCCTAGACTCGGTGATGCTGGTCTGGGGGGACCGATACAACGACGGCGAGGGCTCCGCGAACGTCTACGACTACCCCTCGCTCTCTGAGGCGATCAAAGAGATGAGGGCCCTCGCGGACAGGGCGAACGTCAGCGCCACGATACTCGCCCCCGTCAACGTCGCGGCCCTTGAAACCAAGAAGGGGGCCTCGATAGCGTCGTCCCGCCTGGAGAGCGGGGCAGACTGCCTCCTGGCGCAGCCGCCCACCTCAGACGTCTCGGTCTCCTTCCCGGAGCACCTGCGACTCCTCGACGCCAAGGGGCTCAGGCCGAGCGTCCTGCTCAACGTCTTCCCGTTCCGGGACAAGGAGGACATCGACGCGTGCAGGGCGCGCTTCGGCTGGAAGATCCCGGACGTGGCGGACAGGCTCGCCGTGGAGGGGGGAGAGGCGAGGCTGATCAAGGAGTCCAAGATGGTGGTGGAGAAGATGCGGGAGAGCGGCCTCCCCGGGGTCTACGTCTCGACCAGGGGCAAACCCGAGCTCGCGCGGTTCATCCTCGACTAAGAGCTAAATATCGTCCGAAGGCGCCTCAGCCAAGCTATCCTTGCCTGACTCTACTCCTGAGCCTACGGGGTTCTTGGCTCCTTGAAGGCTCTCATCCTCGCCGGTGGCAAGGGCCTCAGGCTGAGGCCGTTCACGGACGACAAGCCGAAGCCTCTCGTCGGGGTGGCCGGGAAGCCCATCGCGGAGTGGCAGCTAGACTGGCTCCGGGCAACGTCGACCTCGAGAAGGTGGTCTTCCTCTGCGGCTGGAAGTGGGAGCGGCTCAAGGAGCACTTCGGAGACGACTACCACGGGGTCAAGGTAGACTACAGCGTCGAGGACACGCCCCTAGGCACGGGCGGCGCCTTTCGGAAGGCCATCGTGGAGAAGGGCATCGGCGACGAAGACGTCGCCATGCTGAACGGGGACATCATCACCGACCTGAAGCTCGGGGACATGGTGGCAGCCCAGAGGTCGGCGAAGCCTTCTCCCGCCATCACGCTCCTCCTGGTCCCCTACAAGTCGAGGTTTGGCATCGTCCACATCGACAAGCGAAGAGCTTTGTAAAGTCCTTCGAGGAGAAGCCGGTCTTCCCTGACGTCTGGATAAACGGGGGGATATACGTCGGGAACGCAAGGAGGCTCTCTGAAAGACCTCCCAGAAAAGGGAGACATCGAGAGGGAGACGTTCCCCAGGCTCGCAGCCTCCGGCCAGGTCATGGCCTACCCCTACAGGGGCTTCTGGTCGTTGGTCGACTCCGTCAAGGACATCCAGGAGGCGGAGAGCGAGCTGAAGGCGCGGCAGGGACCGATGCCGTGACAGGCCTCAAAGACGTCTAGTTCCGTCTCCGACTCGAAACGCTTATTATATCACTGCGGGGTGCGCCCTTTGGTAAGGGTCGATTGATTCCTTGCCACTAAGTTTTGTCACGAAGCTCAAGAACGCGTCTCAAGCTTACACTTTTCGAGACTTCATCCTCCTTCCTGGCCGGAGCGAGGTGGAGCCGAAGGACATCGACCTCGCCTCCAACCTGACCAAGAAAATCAAGCTCAGTCTGCCCCTGGTCTCGTCCCCCATGGACACGGTGACCGAGTGGAGGATGGCGGCCGAGCTCGCGAGGATAGGCGCGGTGGGGGTGATACACCGAAACATGAGCATTGAGACGCAAGTTGAGCAGGTGAAGAAGGCCAAGTCCGCGAAGGTGGAGGCGAAGACCGCTGATGCGAAGGGCAGGCCGCTCGTGGGCGCCTCGGTCTCGCCCCTCGACACGAAGCGGTGCGAGGCATTGGACAGGGTCGCGGACTTTCTGGTCTCGGACGTCGCGCACTTCCACAACTCGAACCTGCTGAAGGTCACCGCCAGGCTCCTCCCCAACCTCAGCAAGGACTTCATCGCCGGCAACATCGGGACGAGGAGGGCGGTGCGCGACATTATCAGCGAACTCCCCCGGGTCGACGGGTTCAGGGTGGGGATCGGCTCAGGCTCGGTCTGCATCACCTCCGAGGTGACGCGCGTGGGGGCGCCGACGCTCTTTGCGGTCTCAGAGGTGGCGACCGCGGTGAGCGAGCTCAACTCAGACGTGCCGATAATCGCGGACGGCGGGATACGCGGCGCGGGGGACGCCTCGCTCGCCCTCGCCGCGGGGGCGTCCACCGTGATGCTGGGCTCGATGCTGGCGGGAGCCGACGAGTCTCCCTCGAAGCTGGTCGTCAAGGACGGCAGGAAGATGAAGGTCCACAGAGGGATGGCCAGCGCGGCTGCGAGGAACGTCAGGTTCGCGCTCGACAGGTACAGCGTCCCCGCCAAGGGGCTCGAGGAGGGCGTGGAGGCGTACGTAGCCTACTCGGGCAAGGCCGCCGACGTGGTCGCGAAGATGGAGAACGGGTTGAAGGCGTCGTTCGGCTACTCGGGCGCGAGGAGCGTCCAGGACCTCTGGAGCGTCGCCTCGTTCGGATACGTCTCCCCGCAGGGCACCACCGAGCTCGGAGTCCATTCTCTGACCTTGAAGTGAGAGTGCTTGCGCGCGTCCAGCATGACCCAGACGACGACAAGAAACCCCGCGAGCGCGTCACAGCCGGCGAGGGGCCGGAGCGCAAGGAAGGACCTCAACCTTCTCCGCGGCGGGATAGCCGTGCTCGACTTTGGAGGGCAATACTCTCATCTCATCGCCAGGCGGATAAGGGGGCTTGGGGTCTACTCTGCACTCCTCCCGTTCGACACGCCCATGTCCGCGCTGAAAGAGACGGGGGTCAAGGGCGTCGTCCTGTCAGGTGGCCCATCGAGCGTGTATGGCGCTGGAGCGCCTCACCCCGACAAGGCAATCTTCTCGGGGGCCATCCCCGTCCTAGGAATCTGCTATGGGTACCAGCTGTTGGTCCAGGCGCACGGCGGCGAGGTCAAGCGAGCGTCGAGACGGGAGTACGGCAAGTCCAGCCTCAGGATCACCGACCGCACGAGCATCTTCAGGGGGATCGACGACAGCAGCATCACCTGCTGGATGAGCCACGGAGACTCTGCGACGAAGCTTCCCCGCGACCTCGTCCCGATGGCCACCAGCGACAACTCTCCCTTCGCGGCAATCCGCTCATCCGACGGCCTCCAGTTCGGCGTCCAGTTCCACCCGGAGGTGGTCCACACCGAGCACGGGGGCGAGGTACTTTCCAACTTCGTCTTCGGCGTCTGCCGCGCCGAGAAGAGGTGGAGCATGGAAGGCTTCCTCGAGGAGACAATGGGCGAGCTCAGGGAAACTCCTGAGGGAAGGGTGCTGTGCGCCGTCTCGGGAGGGGTGGACTCCTCCGTGACCTCCGTCCTGTTAAACAAGGCACTGCACGAGAGGCTGCAGTGCGTCTTCATCGACACCGGTCTCCTCAGAGAGGGAGAGGGCGCAGAGGTCTCCAAGTTCCTCAAGGGAGACCTAGGTGTCCCACTCGAGTCAATTGACGCCTCGAAGAGGTTCTTGGACGCCCTGAAGGGCGTCTCAGACCCGGAGAAGAAGAGGAAGATCATCGGGAAGGTCTTCGCGGAGGAGTTCGAGGAGTATGCAAGGAAGAAGGGGCCTTTCAGGTACCTCGCGCAGGGGACGCTCTATCCGGACGTGATAGAGAGCGGACAGACGAGCGCGCCCGCCTCGGTCATCAAGACTCACCACAACGTCGGGGGCCTCTCCAAGGACCTGAAGCTGGAGCTCATCGAGCCCCTCAGGGAGCTCTACAAGGACGAGGTGAGGGCGCTGGGGTCTCTGCTCGGCCTCCCGCCGGAGGTCCTGAGGCGCCACCCCTTCCCCGGCCCCGGTCTCGCGGTCAGGATCATCGGGGAGGTCACGCCCGAGAAGGTCCGCATGTGCAGAGGCGCGAACGCGATCGTCGAGAGGGTGATGAAGGAGGAGAAGCTCTACGACAAGGTCTGGCAGGCCTTCGCATACCTCGGCGACGACCGGGTCACCGGCGTGCTGGGAGACGAGCGGACGGTCGGGGCGCAGGTCACGGTCAGGGCGGTCGAGTCCGTCGACGCGATGACCGCAGACTGGTACCGCATGCCCCACGCCGTGATGGAAAGAATCTCGAGCCGGATAACCAATGAGGTCGACGGGGTCGTCAGCGTCGCATACTCCATCTCTTCGAAGCCCCCCGCGACGATAGAGCCCCAGTGATTGGTTGATAGCTTGCCCGAGTTCCTAGGCCCGCACACACAGCTCGCGGAGCTCCACGTCCACCTTGGGAGCTCTGTCGACCCGGCGGTGATGTGGGAGATAGCCCACGCGCAGGGGATCAGGCTACCCACGAAGGACTACTGGCGGTTCGTAGACATGATAACGGTCAACCCACGGAAGGTGAAGTCGTTCGAGGACTACCTTGACCTCTTCCACTGGACCGAGCTCATCCAGTCGAGCCCACTCGCGATAGAGAACTCCGTATACCACACGATAGCAGGGGCATACCGCAAGAACAACATCACGCTCATCGAGCTGAGGTTCAACCCGATGAAAAGGAACAGGGGCGGGGAGAGGGACCTCGACCAGATCATGATGGCCGCGGGGAGGGGCCTCGACAGGGCGTCGGCGGAGTATCCAGTAAAGTCGGGGATAATCATCTGCCTGGACAGGACCTTCGACAGCCACCTCAATGAGATTCTCCTCGAGAAGGCCCTGAAGTACAAGAACAGGGGCGTGGTGGGGATAGACATCGCGGGCTCGGCGAGGAAGGGCTTCCACTACTCCGATTGCAAGGGCCTCTATAGGAGGGCGCGCAAAGAAGGGCTCGGGCTGACGGTCCACGCCGGCGAAGACGAGGGGCACAACTCCGTCCGGCAGGTGCTCGAGCACCTCGAGCCCCAGAGGATAGGCCACGGGGTCCGGGCGACGGAGGACGCGGAGACCCTGGAGATGCTGCGCGAGCGGGGCGTCACCCTCGAGCTCTGCCCCTCGTCGAACCTCAACACCCGCGTCCTGAAGGGGGTTGGGGACATGAAGCGGGTCTTCCGGCAGCTGAACGAATGCAAGGTCAAGTACACGATAAACACCGACGGGCCGGAGATGCTGCTGACCAACCTGAGGAACGAGATAGACTTCCTTCTTCGAAACGGGATCCTGAAGAAAGACGACGTGCTCAGAGCGAACAGGAACGCGTTCGCAGCGTCGTTCATCCACCCGAACGCCTAAATGCCGTGGCGTACTTCGCCGTGGATGTTTGGCTGACCCCGACGGCGCTCGTGCAAAGGCGAAGAGCCCGAGGAGCATGGACGAGATCGACGACAGCGTGCTCGAGGAAGGGTCCTACTACCTCTCCAAGCTCGACCTCGACGTCGACGCGATCGCGGAGCGGTTCGAGATCGCCCCTTCGAGCGTCCGAAGGCACAAGACACGCTACGAGGAGAAGCTCAAGAGGCGGGGAAGTGGTTGCGGCCGACGACGACCTCGCGTTCTGGAGGAACGTCAAGCAGGAGGCGGAGGGGAACGTCAAGGTGACCTTCGTCACGGACAAGGGGTTCCACCACGCGTGGAGGTCTGACCTCGAGAAGCTCGACGGCCCGTCCCTTCTTGCGATCTTCGAGTCGTGCAAAAGATTCCTCAACCTCGACCCCAACGCCAGGTTCCTAGAGTACTCTCCCCCGAAGAACTACGACCCGCTGGCGATGCAGCGCGAGATAAGCAAGGCGGTAACGGTCATAAACTCGATCCTCGAGAAAGAGGGGAAGCAGGAGAAGAAGGAGCCGCCGAAGTAGAGGCGCGCCCTCGCCTCTGCGCGACCTTTATCTCCATGCCTTCCATCTTTTCCTTCATGGACAAGATGCCTCGCGCCAGCAAGCAGTCCGAGGCCCTTCTACGGTCGCTCATGCCCGAGAGCAAAGACGTCACGTTGCGACCGATGTTCGGCAACCTATCAGCCTTCGTCAGCGGAAACATGTTCATGGGCGTCTTCGGAGACGACTTCTTGGTCAGACTACCCGAATCCGACCGCGCGGAGCTGCTCAAGGTCGAAGGCTCGGCGACCTTCGAGCCCATGAAAGGTAGGCAGATGAAGGAGTACGTGGTGGTCCCGCGGTCTTGGACGCGCGACCCAGCGAAGATCAGGCCATGGGTGACGAGGTCCCTGGATTGGTCGAGCAAGCTCCCGGCAAAGAAGCCGAAGAAGCGCTAGGTTTTTCTGCATGGCTGGGTTCTAAACGTCGAAGATAAAATGCGTTACATGACCGACGCACAGTTGAGCGGCCTCGCGAAAGAGCTCCGAGCGGTCGGGGTGGAATGCCAGACTGTCCACAAGCTGATGCTCGGCCACGAAGACTCGAGGATGAAGATATCAGACCCCGAGATCGTGAAGTTCCTGGAGTCCCAGAAGGGATTGATGACGCTGATCACGATGGACAGCGAGCTCGCGGAGTACTGCTCAAAGTTCGGCATCCCAGTCATCAGGGTCCAGGACATAATCTCCCGGCACATACAGAGCTCAAAGTGAGCGTCCCCACTCTCTGAGGCGCCGCCGCCGAGCAAAGGCTTTAACCCGGCGCCGAAGTGCTTTCCTCATGGCAAAGACCTACACCCTTCCACCGTTACCATACGCATACAACGCTCTGGAGCCGCACATCTCCGAGCAGATAATGAAGCTGCACCATGACAAGCACCACCAGGCGTACGTCAACGGCGCCAACGCGGCGCTCGACAAGCTCGAGAAGGCGCGGGCGGGAGCGATGCAGATCGACCTGAAGGGGACCCTGAGGGACCTCAGCTTCAACATCGACGGTCACAAGCTCCACTCGATATTCTGGCCGAACATGGCCGCGCCCGGAAAGGGCGGAGGCAGCCCCGGGGGCAAGCTCGCCGACAGGATGACCGCGGACTTCGGAGGGGTTGACAAGTTCAAGGCGCAGTTCAGCGACGCGGCGAAGGCGGTCGAGGGCTCCGGGTGGGCGCTCCTTTGCTACGACGGCGAGATCGACTCGCTGGTCATGACGCAGGTGGAGAAGCAGAACTTTATGGAGCTCGCGGAGCTGCCGATCCTCCTCGGCCTCGACGTCTGGGAGCACGCCTACTACCTCCAGTACTGGAACGACAGGGCCAAGTACGTGGAGGCGTGGTGGAACGTCGTGAACTGGTCAGACGTAGACGGCAGGCTCTCAAAGGTCGTAAAGTAACCGAGAGCCCGATCCCCGTCAGCCGAGAAGCCCAGCCGGTCGCGGGCACCGCCTTCCCTTTTATCTTATGCCGCGCCCTGACCGGCGCGGATGGACACGCCTCGTTGGAATTCAAGCTGAACCTCTCGACCGTCCCCTTCGACCTGGGTCACACGCTCGACAGCGGCCAGAGCTTCCGCTGGGCCCTGAGGGGGGAGTGGTGGCATGGGGTCGTCCTCGGAAGCGCGATAAAGGTCAGACAGGAGGAGGCCTCGCTGGTGTGCGAGACGGCCTCGGAGCACCTAACTCCGCAGCTGGTGCACGAGTACTTCCGGCTCGACGACAGCCTCGAGCGAATCTACTCAAGGATAATGAAGGACGACCATGTGACAGAGGCGATCCAGCGATTCTACGGACTCAGGCTCATCAAACAGGACGTCTGGGAGTGCCTCGTCTCATTCGTCATCGCGACCAACACCAACATCCCTCGGATCAAGCTGATGATCTCGAACCTGTGCGAGAGGTTCGGGGAGAAGGCGAGCTTCGAGGGCAACCAATACGCGCTGTTTCCGGCCGCGCCGGCCCTTGCCGAGGCGTCTGTCGACGACCTGACCGGCTGTGGCCTCGGATACCGCGCGCGCTTCGTTAGGTCGGTCGCGCAGAAGGTGAACTCCGGCGGCGTCGACCTGGAGGAGCTGAGGCTCCTGGACTATGAGCGCGCCAGGGACCTGTTGACCGAGCGGATCCTGGGCGAGAAGACTCTCCTCGGGATCGGGAGGAAGGCGGCTGACTGCGTCCTCCTCTTCTCCTGCGGAAAGGACTCCTCCTTCCCCATCGACGTCTGGATGGCCCGGGTCCTTTCCAGGTACTACCCAAGGCTCTTCGACAGGGAAACTGCCCGAAGGCTGGACTCGCACGTCTCACGAATGACCAGGCTCTCGGGAGGGCAGTACGAGAAGATCTCCTCTTCGATGAGAGACTACTTTGGGGAGTACGCAGGTTACGCGCAACAGTACCTCTTCCACGACGCGCGCAAGAGCAAGCTGGAGTAGGGGCTACTTCTTCTTGCTCGGTGTCGCGACAGCGACTGCCTCGGCTGTCCTTTCCGAGGCTGGCTTACCAGCGCTATTGAACCAGCCCTTCAGCGCCTCGACGTTCCCGTCCACGACGCTCCTGCGCCTGACGTCCAAGGAGAGGCCTTCGCGCCTCGCCGCGTTCAACGGGACACCGGCGGATGCGAGCTCGCCAACGGAGAACCCTCTGGCTGGCCTCTCGTGCATCGAGTCGATGTGTCTGGATGCGACCGTCGCTTCCGGAAGAGGACCCAATACCAGCGGCTCCGCCCTCACGCTCACCTTTGCCGGGGCCTCCTTCTTCTCTACCGCCTTCTTCGCCTTCGGGGTTGCCTTCTTCGGCTTCTCCTCAGTACCGGCGCCTTTGCCGCCTTCTTGACCTTGGAGACTTTGGGCGCGGGGGCCTTCCGGGTGGTCGCCTTCTTCCCCTTGGGCTTTGCCTTCTTCTTGACCGAGGTGCTCATGTCTACTGCTTCCTGACCATGCTTCCCCGAACGGCTAGAATCACGCCGAGCGCCGCCAAGACGACTCCGGCACCGATTATCTCGACGCTCTTGAATACGAGATATCCTGGCACAGCAACCGCGTCAAGGCCGAGCACGACGAGCGCGATCCCGAAGACGAGCTGCCCCCCGCTGTTCAGCCACTCCGGGCTGAACGTCCTCCCCGCTCCCGAGGTCTCTCCCACCGGTGGGCCTTGCCTCCGACCTGGCAGCCCTCCCTTGAGTATGCCTATCGGGATGAACATCACGCCGAATATGAGCAGAATCCCCGCCGTGCCCTGCATGGCCCCGCTTTCCGGGCTCGGGATGATGCAGTAGCAGGAGTCTCCAGCTGGCGTCTTCGCGCCGTTGAAGAGGATGACTCCGGAGAGGCCGACCAACGTAAGCACGAAGGCGAGGATGACGTACTCTGAATCCAATCTTGCCCGAGCACACTTTCGCGAACGTATGTGACTTAAGCGTTTCGCGGCGGGGCCTTGCAAAAGCCTCGAGCTCGGCACCGGGCCTCTCGTCCTAGAAGAGGTTATATCCCCCACGCCGGTTTCCGCGCTCGGTCCCGCGGTAGCTCAGCCTGGCAGATCCCGAAAGGGAGCCATAAGCTTCCGGCTGTAGTGGTCGGCCTTGGCCGACTCGTCCAGCCTGTTCAGGCCACAGAAACCGGAGTGTCGTCGGCTCAAAAGCGCCCAAAGCGCTGATAGTCCGACCCGCGGGACCTCCATCTATCGCCAGCCCAATCAATCCCTTCCAACCGGACCACCGCTCGGCAGGAGGCCCTTAATAGCAGGTCGCCGGAAAGTGAAATCGTGGAGAGCGTCCGAGCATGGAAAGGATGATCGTTGTAATCGTGACGCTAGCCGTGGCCGAGACGGCTTGGGCTCTCTTCTGCGCAGAGATGAGCGTGAACCTATGGGTCTTCTACGCGGTGCTGGTGGCGGTCTCGGCCGTCTTCTGGATCCCAGACCGGCGTGAGGAGCGTCGTCACGCAGCAAAACGCCTCGAGCGGAGACCTCGAGACCAACAGATAAAGCCAAGAAGGCTCGCGCCGGGGAGAACCGCACATGCGCAGGCCCTCCTTCACGGGAACGGCCGCTCTGGGCTCGATGGTTCTGGGACCTCGGTCGCGGTCTTCAACATGTTCTACTGGGCCCAGTACCAGCACTATTTCGACCGCGCCGGGGGCTCCCCTTCGTCCATATTCTCGTTCTACCTCGCGCAGGCCATCTCGATATTCCTCCTCCTCCTCGGGTTCCGCTTCGCCTACCGGTATCTCAGGATGAGGTCGTCCGATTCCCCATTCTCTTCGTCGCTCGCGGTGATCGGAAGCGCCATCTCCGATAGGAGGCTGGCCCGTGCGGCCGCCGTCGGCGCAGCCCTCTATGGGCTGCTCTACGCCTTCGACGTCGAGCATAATCGTCTTTCAGCCCAACGTGGACTTCGCCACGACGTATGGCACGACAGGTGTCGCGTCCTGGGGCTCCCTTCCGTGCTGCGGCGACGTCGGGACGCTCCCATGGGCGGCGCTCTACCTCGCCCCCGTCCACCTCGCGGTGCAGCTCGTCCCTCTTAGCGTGCTCTTGCTCTTCATCGTCCCTCCGCTGGTGGGCCTCAACCTCGCCATAGCCCTCTTCTCGGTGAGGAGGACCGTCGCGAAGGTGACCGGGAGGTGGATGGTGGCCTGCGGAGCGGCCGTCGGGCTGTTCACCGCCTGCCCCACCTGCGCCGGCTTCTTCCTCGCCGAGTCCGTCGGGGGAATCGGGGCGACCACTCTCGCCGTCGCCCTCGCCCCCTACCAAGCGGTCTTCATCGCCGTTAGCATACCGCTCCTCGTCTTGATGCCCTTCTTCTTCGCGACGCGCGTCAGGAAGACCGCGCCGCCGATTCCAGGGGCGGGGATGCCTCGCGGGGTGGAAACGGGGAACGACCCTCCGCTTACAGCCGGAAACCGTTAAATGCCGAGAGAAACGCGCGCCGAAACGAGTCATTTTCTTTGAGCATGAGAGACTATGTGGCCCTCACGAAGCCGAAGATTCTCTGGCTCCTCCTGCTCGTGGCGCTCGCGTCTGCGGTCATAGCCGCGCGCACCCTCCCGCCCATAGTCACGCTCGTGGGGCTCTTCCTCGCGGGGACCCTCTCTTCGATGGGGTCGCTCGCCCTGAACAGCTACCTGGAGATGGACGTCGACGCGAAGATGAAGCGCACCAGGAACAGGCCGCTCCCGGCGGAGAGGATCGTCCAGCCTAGGAGGGCCTTGGCGTTCGGGCTCTCGCTGGTCGCCCTGGGCCTCGTCGATCTCCTGGTTCACGCTCACCCCCCTCGCGACCCTGTTCATCGGCCTGGGCGCCCTGGTCTACGTCCAGGTCTACACCGTCTGGCTGAAGCCCAGGACCAGCTGGAACATCGTCCTCGGAGGGTTCGCCGGGAGCTGCTGCGCCCTCGCCGGCTGGTACGCGGTCACGACCGCCGACCCGCTGATAGCCTGGGTCCTCGCCGCCCTCGTCTTCGTCTGGACCCCGAGCCACTTTTGGAGCCTGGCCGTGATCACCGAGGAGGACTACTCCGCCGCAGGCATCCCGATGCTGCCTTCGGTGGTCGGCGAGAAGAAGGCCGCCAAGTTCATCGTCGCGAACACCCTGCTCCTGATACCGATCAGCCTGCTCTTCTTCCTCTACCTGGCGGGGACCGGCGGAGGTCGTCTACCTTGTGGGGGCGCTCTTCTTCGACGTCCTCCTTCTCGCCACCAACATCAAGCTTCTCATCACGCCCAACAAGAGCAACGCCCTCCTCGCGTTCAAGGCCTCCAGCCCGTTCCTCGCCGTGATCTTCATACTGGCCTGCGTCAGCGTCCTGCTCTGAATCCCCAGAAAGTCTTAACTAAGTTACCCTTCGCGGTCCCAGCTTCTTGAGCGCCGGGAAGTACCTGGTCTACGCCACCATCGTCTCGACCTTCGTCCTGATCGTCTGGGGCGCGTACCTGACCGCGGGGGACTGGGGCAGCGCCTGCGGCCCGGCCAGCTCCTCGGCGATAAGCAGCGACTGGCCATACTGCAACGGCTCCCTCGCCATCCCGAACCCCTTTTCTCCCGGCAGCTACGGCGCGTTCGTAGAATACTTCCACAGGACGCTGAGCGTCCTCGTGGGCGTGATCCTCGTCGCCACGCTGGTGGCGGTCTCGAGGATGAAGCCAAGACCATCCGGGGCATACAGGGCTCTCCTCCTATCGTTCGTCCTGCTCCTCGTGCAGATAGGGCTGGGGAACATCGAGGTCAACTCCGACCTTAACGCCGCGGTCACCGCCCTCCACCTTGCGAACGCGACCGCCCTCTTCGGCGTGATGGTCGTCTCGGGCGTCCTGATCCGTGCTGAAGAGCGACCCGGCGGCTATCACTAGCTGCTGCTCCGGGCAGAAGGATAAGAGCGGGCGGCTTTCCCGTGCTCCAGAGCATCGCATTGAAGCGCCCTCCCAGGTTCGTCGCTGATGCCATGCTGGGGAGCCTGGCCAGGAAGCTCAGGATCTTCGGGTTCGACACCGCCTACTTCGCGGAGGGCGGCGACCCCGAGCTCGAGGCTCTCGCGAGAAGGGAGAGGCGGGTGATCCTCACCTCCGACAGGCGCCTGTTCGCGCACTCGGCCGGAAGGGGGCTCCAGGCGATCCTGGTCGAGGGGAAGACCGACAGGGCCAGGCTGCGCTCCATCGCGCAGACAGAGTCGGACCGGGGATGTCGCTGCGCCTGGGAGGGGGACGGGCGAGCAGGTGCGCGGTCTGCAACGGGGAGCTCGAGCTCATCGGAAGGACGGGAAGCGGCCGCGGGCAGGATACCTCCGAAGGTCGCTCGCGAGGCACCGCCTCTTCTATCGTATGCAAGTCGTGCTCCAGGTTCTACTGGCGGGGAAAGCACTGGGAGCGGCTGAGGCGGCTCTCCTATTCGCTCAATACAAAGGATTTAACCTGAACGCCGCGCGCGCGCTTTCCAGATCGCAGGAGCGACGCTTGAAAGTCTATCTCGCCGCCTTCGGTTCTGGGATGGGTCACGCCTCGAGGATGGCCGCACTGGCGGAGGAGCTCCTGGCGGCGGGAAACGAAGTGGCGTTCTCGAGCTCGGGAGAGGTGACGAGCTGGCTCAGGGCGAAGGGATTCCGGTGCAACGACGTGCCTCTCGTCGACGTGGTGTTCAACGACGCCGGCGCCTTCTCCGCGACGGAGACGCTGAAGTACTCCCCCGTGCTTATGGGGCGCCTCTGCAGGCAGGTGCAGCGGGAGGTAGGGAACATCAGGAGGTTCGCGCCTCAGGTGGTCCTGAGCGACTCGATGGTCTCGACGGTCGTCGCCTCGAGGCTCCTTGGCGTGAGGTCGGTCGCGATCCTGAACCAGCTCAGGCTGATCTCCTCGCCGAGGACGCCGAAGACGGTCGGCCAGCTTCTCGCCGGGGGGAGCATCACGCTCGTGAACGCGATCTGGGAGACCTGCGACGAGATCTTAGTCCCTGACCTCCCTCCTCCCTACACCATTAGCGAGAGGAACCTTTGGAACGCCGGGAGCGCCTCCTCAAGGGCGCGGTACATCGGCTTCCTGACGCCCAAGGGCGGCGCCGGCGCTGGAAGGCGACGCGCCATTGGACGAGTGGCGAGGCTGAGAAGAGGAGGCGCAAGGTCTTCTGGCAGATTTCAGGTCCTCCGCCCACACGAGGCCCCTTCCTGGCGAAGGCGCTCGAGGCGGCGAAGGCCCTGCAGGACGAGTGCCTCTTCGTGATTACCGCGGGCAACCCGGGAGGGGAGACCGCGCCCACCGCCGTGCCTGGCGGCTACCTCTACCAGTGGTGCGACGCGTCGCGCGCGTTCGTGGACTCGTGCGACGCGGTGGTCTCGCGGGCAGGCCACGTCAGCATCTCCGACTACATCCTCCGGGCGAAGCCCTGCCTGCTCGTGCCCATCCAGTCCCAGACCGAGCAGATCGGGAACGCCTACAAGGCGGCGAGGCTGGGTTTCGCTGTAGTCATCGAGGAGAGCGAGCTCGACCCTCGCCAGGTAGGCGAGGCGCTCAGCGCTCTGTCCGAGGAGAGCTACGGCAGGCGCGCCGAGGAGATGAAGAGAGCTCGCCGAGGGCTACGACGCCGTTCGGCGCCATCCTCGACGTGGTCGCGAACGGGCTAGCCGCGCCTCTTCAGGGTGTCGATGACCTCGTTCGAGTCAGCGCTCGACCCCGCCGAACTTTCGCTCGGAGTACGGGCTCCGTAGCCTCGAGCGCCCTGCAGGGTCAGCCCGCCGCCGCCGGCCCCTTCGAGGCGCGGCCTATCCCCAGCGAGCGGTAGATTCGCTCCTATCTGCGTCGTCCTGGACGAGGATGAGCGGCAGCGCGGAGGTTCGGGAAGCTCTCGGCAAGCCCCGTCAGGGCGTCCGAGCTGCCGGGCCGCAGGCCGGCGAACGCCGCCCCCTTGTGATCGCGAAGCCAGCCTCCGATTCGCGCGTAGGCGTCCTTCCCCCCGTCGAGGACGACCAGCTCCAGGCAGCGAGGGTCCATCCGGAACGAGAGCTCGGAGTAGAGCCTCGCGACCTGCCTCAGCGACGCCTCGTCCGTCCTCGAGTGGACGAGCCTGAGGGAGAATCCTGAGAGCGCGGCCATCCAGGCCATAGCGGAGCTGCGCTCTCCCCCCGAGACCAGGCATGAGACCCATTCTTCGCTCGTCGGGAGCCCGCCCGGCCCGGCCCGGATCTCGGCCCCGCAGGCGCCCTTCGTCCCCTCGACGCACACGCGGAACCTCACGTGGGGCTTCCTCTCGTCCACCCGCGACCCGTGCGATGGAAGACGAGCAGCTCGGAGTTCCCCGCGAGCACCGCGTCACCGGCACGTCTGCTTCGAGGCGACGACCTGGGCAGATATCTTGAACGTCCTCCCCTTCGAGAGGTACCGCTTCCCGAGGAGCTCGAGGTTCTTCAGGTAGCTCCTCGGTCCCGCTGAAGCGGTATCCCGACCGCGATCCACGCGACTCCCGGGAGGAAGAGCAGGCTCCTCGCCGCGGCCACCGGGTCGTCCGCGGTCGACCAGCAGAGCGTCACCCACGCGGTCCGTCTCCCCCTTGCCCGCGGAGAGCTTCCGGACGACCGTCCTCTCGAGGTCCTCGAACGCGCCCGCTCCGCTCCAGCCGACCATCGCAACGGCCTTCAACAGCCGACGAGCGCCGTGCGTGGTTTTTAAGGGGAACAGCGAGCTGACGCTCAGGCCGCTGGGGCCGCGACCAAGTCTTAAAGAGAGCCCGGCCGGCGTCACGTCGCGATAATGACCGAGGAACGCGCCGAGCGAGCGGGTACCGACGAGCTCGGCCCTCGGCTTTCCGTCAAGGACATCCTCTCCCAGAGGTCCGTCCCGAGCGCGCGGGTGCGCGGGTGGGTCGCCGGCAAGGCGGGGGTCGGCGGCATCGTCTTCGTTATCCTCCGGGACGGCACAGGATACCTCCAGGTATCGGCCAAGAAGGGGGTCGCCGACCCGCGGGTGGTCGAGGGGATGCGGCAGGTCCCGAGGGAATCGGTCGTCTCCGTCAGGGGGGCCGCGAGGGAGGACAAGACGGGCTCCGGGTGGAGTGGAGCTGGTCGCGGGAGGCTTCGAGGTCGTCTCGAAGGCGGAGCCCTGGCCGATAACGAAGACCGCGGTGAAGTCGGCCACCTTCCTCTACGACATGCGCCACCTGAGCATCAGAGGAAAGAAGTCGATAGCGACAATGAAGATCAGGTCGGAGGTCATGGGTGCTTGCTTCGACTACTTCCGCGAGAGGGGTTTCACTCTCATAAGCGCCCCCACCTTCGTCCAGGCCGCGGTCGAGGGGGGCTCGACCCTCTTCGAGGTGGGATACTTCGGGAAGAAGGCCTACCTGAGCCAGAGCGCCCAGTTCTACGAGGAGGCCGCCCTCGCGGGCTTGGAGAAGGTCTGGATCTGCCAGCCCGCGTTCAGGGCGGAGAAGTCGAGGACGGCGAAGCACCTCACCGAGTTCTGGATGATAGAGGCGGAGCGCGCCTTCGCCGACCAGGCGGCGAACATGCGCCTGCAGGAGGAGCTCATCGCGTTCATAGCCGACCGGGTCCTCGAGAGGAGGCAAGACGAGCTCGCGACGCTGGGCAGGAAGCTCATCAGGCCTGAGACGCCCCTCGAGCGCATCTCCTACGACGACTTGAGGAAGACGGCGGACGCCAAGGGCGTCCCATTCGAGTGGGGGGAGGACATCCCGACGGAGGCGGAGAGGCTGGTCTCACTCTCGAAGAGCGCCCCGTTCTTCGTGACCGACTTCCCGCTGTCGGCGCGGTCCTTCTACCACATGACCTACGAGGACAGGCCCGAGGTCACAAAATCGGCCGACCTTATCGCGCCCGAGGGCTTCGGCGAGCTCGCTACCGGAGGCCAGCGGATAGCGGAGTACTACCCGCTCCTCCAGAGGATAAAGAGCCAAGACCTCCCGGCGGAGGCCTTCTCTTGGTACCTCGACCTGCGCAAGTTCGGGATGCCCTACCACTCCGGGTTCGGGATGGGCGTCGAGAGGGTCACCCGCTGGATTGCAGGGCTGAAGAACATCAGGTCGGCGAGCCTCTTCCCGCGCACGACGACCAGGGTCTCCCCGTGACCGCGACCGGAGTGATCGCGACGGAGCTTAGCCCGGGTTCTTTGATGGCCATGGTCAAGCCGCTGTTGAAGAACGACCTCGTGTACGACGTGGTCATGACCAAGTCCGTCGATTTCTTGTTGGCTCAGCGCACGCTAAAGCTCACGAGGATTCAACTCAACGAGATAAGGCGCAGGTTCGGGACGGGGGTGACAAGGTACGACCTCCCTCAGGGGCTGCGGATCGAGTTCGACCTGTCGAACGACCTGGACGCCTTCATGTACGACTACCTGCTGACATACGGCTACTACGAAAAGGAAGTCGAATCCGTCCTGTCCGAGTTGATAACAAGGGAGACGACTTTCATCGACGCAGGCGCCAACGTCGGCTACTTCACGGTCTTCTCATCCAGACTGGCAAAGGAGGTGTACGCTTTCGAGCCGGCGCCAGCCGTCTTCGAGAGGCTCTCGAGGAACGTGGCCTTGAACGGGCTCGGGAACGTCCGGGCGCTTGAACTCGCCTCATCGAAGGATAGAGGCAAGCTGAGGCTCTTCGAATCCAAGATATCCCCGGGCCACGACTCGACGGTAAAGAGGTTCGAGCACGGCCGGTCGATAGTGGTCGACGCCGTGAGCCTGGACCAAGTCGTCGACCCGCTCGGTCACAGACGTCGTCATGAAGGTTGACGTCGAGGGCTCCGAGATGGACGTCCTCTTGGGCGCTACTGGCTTGATAAGGTCCGGAAAGGTCTCCGCGATCGTCCTGGAGTGGGCCAGAGGACTCTACCCTGGACGTCGCGAACCTGAAGCAGAGGTTCGCGCTGTATTCGGCGCTGGGGAGCGTCGAGGTCCTCGACGCTTCCAGGGGGCGGTATAGGGTCAAAGACAGGCATGAGCTCCCCGACATCTGCAACCTGCTCATCACGGTGCGGAGGTGAGCGTCGGCGACGCGCGACTGGGTCGTCCTGTCGCGCCTGGCTCGCGGACGCGTCGAGAATCGACCGCGCCTCCTACTCTTATAAGCGGCCTCTGACTTTCTGAATTCGATTGAGGCGCTACAGCACTTCCGGCCAGAATCCAGACATCGGGAGATTGAAGTTCGTCTCGTACGCGTCCCTCGTTGTGGGAGTGGCGAGCATGGTCTTCGTAGCCGTGCTCGCGGGCCAGCTTAACGCCTTCTATCACCAGAACGGAAGCCAGGCCACGACCACGACAACCACGAGCTACCAATCGATCAGCGTCTCGGGAAGCCTGATCACCCCGCAGCTCTCCCTCTCTGACGCGCCCCCCATAACCGCGGAGCAGGCTTTCGGGTCAAGGCTGACAGACATCAACCAGCCTCTGAACGCCACCGAGCTCGCGGTCTTCAACAACGCGTCGCAGTCTTACTTTGTGACGGCCGCGCAGATGTACCTGAACAAGTCGCTCACCATACCCATCGGAGCCACCGTCTCGGCCGCGCCGCTCGAGGTGGTGAACGGCAAGCCCTCGGTGATATATCTGGGAGCCATCTCCTGCGTCTACTGCGGCGAGAACCGTTGGGCGATGGCGCTCGCCCTAAGCCAGTTCGGCAGCTTCCAGCACCTCTTCAAGGGGTACAGCTCGCTGGGCGATGGGAACGTCCCTACATTCTACTGGGCGCCCGCCGAGTACAACGCCACCCAGGCAGTCGATTTCGGGAACTTCTACACAAGCAAGTACATCAACTTCCTCTCGATGGATTACGCCTCGCCGATAACGCAGGGATTCATGATGGGGCCTCTCACCTACTTCCAGCAGCAGGCGACCTCTACGATGAATCCAGCCTACGAGAACGCCGCGAGCACCATCATCAAGCTGAACAACTACGCCGGCACTCCGTACACGATATGGGGGAAGTTCAGCGTGCCAGGGGCGGACGCGAGCAACTTCGGCGACGCCTCGTCCAACTCCACGACCTCCCTCCCGATGGCGTCGCTCACCCACGACCAGGTCTTGGGGTTGCTGGCGAACCCGCACACTCCCTTCGGCTGGAACGAGTATGCGGCGGCCGACTTTTACATCTCATTGATCTGCGCGAGCATGTCCTCGCCCGCCCCAGTCTGCTCGCTGCCCTCCATCTCAACGATGGTCGCGGACGCGTAGCCCGTCCTCTTGCCGAACGCCGGGCCAGCCTCGGCGCCGAAGGAATTTTAAGGCGATGGCGAGAAAGGAGCCTCGACGACTATTGGGGCAGCCTCTCTTGAGGAATTCTCTCTTCCTCTTGATGCTCGCGACATCCTCGCTTTTCGTAGGCGCAGCCTTCATCTACATGTCGGCCAAGTCCCCCTTCTTCTGGGGGGTCCTGTTTCTCCCGGGTGTCATCCTCCTTTTGGTCTTCGCGATGACGGCAATCCTATCGGTGTTCAGCCTCCTCAGAGGCCCCGTCCGGACTGCCGCCTAGCCACTCGCCAAGCAGCAGGCCGCCCTTAGATGCCCGGTGGACCCGCCGCCGAGCGTGGTCAAGCCTGAGGATCGCGCCTAGGAGGACGAAGAAGACGAGGAATTGGACCTGGTGTTGGAGATGTATTTGCATATGGTTTCCACTCCAGCTTGAAGACCAGCCTTGTTAGTGGTGGTCGTCGAGTTGCCGTAGGTGTGCCCGACGCTGCCCATGATGCTCGTCGAGGTCGTGTACGAGACCGCCGTGGTTATGGTTTCTGTGACATTGCTCATCGTGCCGTGCACCACGGTCGTGGCGCCGACTTCGAGATACTGGCCGACGAAACAATAGACTGTGTTCGAGGGGACCCCGGGAGAGTGGTAGAAAGCGAGAGTCCCTACGATCACGACGACCAGCGCGACAGCGCCCAAAATCGGGCCGACTCGACGTTTCTTGGGCCTCTCCTTTTTCTCAGCGTATTTCTTGAGGGCCATCAGCCTGAAGCGTTTTTCGGAGGTCGGGGATTGGTTATTAAACGTAGACACCAAAAGAGAAGAAGCTTGAATTGCGCGAGGGTCTTGCCGTGAGCCGGTTGTCTGACACGGTTGCGAGAAGACGGGAGGCGGCCATCTCGAGGCTGAAGATTGTCCTCCCGGCGCTCTTTGCTCTTGGGTTCCTGTTCTTCTCGGCCATCACTGTCTTTCCGCTCGCGGGGATGCCCGGTCCGCCTCTTGACCCGAGGGGCGGGACTCGGCCTCTTCTCCTCTGGCTCGCCGTCGCGGGCGCTTGCGGGGGTCTTTTCGCGCTCTTCGGCGGGCTGGTCGTTGCTCTTTCTGCAGAGCTCAGACGAAGCCGTAAACGCGTAATTCGCGGCCGCCAGCCGCTTATCCCACATTAAGGGGGTGCGTTGTGTCCAAGTGGCCCGCGAGGCTGGGCGTCCTTTCAGTCCAGCAAAGGGAGGTCTCACCCGCGGTGTCGACAAGTCTCCGTGGTCGCGGAATCGACTAGGCGGCGTCTTGGTGCCTGAAGACGAAGTATCCTATGACGAAGGTGACTATTATCCAGACCATCACGGACAAGAAGGTGTACGGGTACGTGTTGCCTTGCCAGACATGAAGGGCCACCAAGTTGCCGACGCTGTACTGGCCCTGGCCTAGGCCCGCCCCGTATACCGTGAGCTCGCGGGCTGTCTCGATGGGATCGAGGAGCACGATGGTAAGGGCTGCGATGGGCCCTGCCCTCAGGTTGACGGAGATGACCAACTGGTCGAGGCTCGAGACCACCGCGAACAGGAACCAGACCATTATTCCGATACCCATGGCCGTGGCCTTCCGTCTTCGAGAATTCGGAGATTATCAGCGCTATGCCCAGCATCACTGCGTTGAGCATCGCCGCGAAGGCCATGATCATCACCACTGAAAAGTAGTTGGAGATGCCTGTCGTGTAGACCACCGCTGAGGCCGCCCCGAACCCGATGATTATCACCGTGGTCGTCGCCAACAGCAAGCCCACCGCCCGTCCCAGGAAGAACTCGCCCTTTGTCACCGGGTTGGAGAGCAGGTACTGGAAGGTCCCTGACTCGCGTTCGTCGACTATCGACACGGCTCCCATCGGCAGCGCGAGCAAAGGAATCAACGGGAAGGTAACAGAGAGGAGGTCCGAGAGGTTCGCTGCAAGATACTCCGGCGGAAGGTTGCCTGCCGCCGACAGGTAAAGGTCCGGTATGTCGACGGCCAAGAGGAAGAAGATGATGCCGAAGGTCAGGACCCACTTCGTCCTAATCGCCTCCTTGTACGTGAATGTGAGTATCCCCCATACCCCTAGGGCGTTCATCTGCCTCGTTGTGCCACGAGTCGCGAGGGCCAAAGTCGCCGCGCCGAAGACGACGGCTACCCCAATCAGCGCGTAGAGTAGGTCGACGCTCCCGGAGGCCAAATCAGGTGCCTCCGTCCCGGGACCCCACCGAGCCCGCCTGAAGCAACTTGACGTACTCGGACTCTATCTCGCTTCTTTCTATGAGGATATCCGAGAGAGAGTACGGGCCGTTCATCAGGCCCTTCACCATGCCGAGCTTGATCTTGCTGGGGACTGTCGCCCTGATCCATTCTCCGTCGGCCTCGAAATCGAACGCGCCCAGGCTCTCCGCCAGCTTGGTCACCCCGGGAATGTCTGGTTCCTTGACCCGCATGAAGAGCGTGTCGTTGACGCTCAGGCGCGACATCAGCTCCTCAGGAGAGCCCCTGACGACCACCCTTCCGCGGTCGAGCACCATGACTTCGGTGGCGAGCTCGCCCAGGCCGGTCAGGTGGCTGGTCGTGATCATGGTCTTTCCCTGCTTGAGCAGCGCCCTCAGCAGCCTCTGGAACTCGAGCTGCCCTCGTAGGTCGACGTTGCTGGTGGGCTCGTCGAGGAGCAGGAGCTTGGGGTTACCGATCAGAGGCCAAGGCGATTCCGAGCCTCTGCTTCATTCCGTCGGAGCAGGCCCTCACCCTTCTCGTCCTCGCGTCCCAAAGGTTGACCAGCCGGAGCTTCTCCTCAATCTGCGCTGTTCCGAGGTTCTTCAGCCGGGTCGTCAGCACCGCGTGGTCGTAGAGGGTGAGCGATTCGTAGAACGCATAGTTCTGGGGGACGTACCCGATGACCTTCTTCGCACCTCTCGGGTCTTTGTTCACGTCGATCCCGTCGATCCTTGATCCTTCCTTTGAAGTTCAGTATCCCCATCATGGACTTGATTAGGGTTGTCTTTCCGGCGCCGTTGGGCCCCAGAATCAAAATGTGGGCGCCAGGCTTTATTTCGAGAGACAGCTTATAGAGGGCGGTAAACTTTCCGTATCTCTTCTCGACGTTTTCGATGCTCACCATCGGGACTTCTTGTTGTTGTGGGGAGAGTTGTTGCAACTGTGCTTGGACTCGGCCCGTGCGCCTCGCCCGTATTTATTGGTTGAGGCAGAGGTGACCAAACCGGAAATTCTCGATACTTCGGCTATAGTCGAGGGCTTGGCCGTTCCCAAGACGCGCTTTTGACCACTGCGCCGCGTGGACGCGAAGCGCCCCCCTCATTTCGGATTCGGCGGTGCTTGCCGAGGACCCCGCGGCAAGAAGATTGCCGCAGCGATGAGAACGGCCCCGGAGGCCAGGAGCGCGTAAGGAAGGACGGCTTGGCCTGTGCTCACCGATGTCGAGATGCTGGACGTGCTGGACGTGGTTGACGTCACCACATTCTGAATCAGCAAGGTCCCCCCCTGCCCTTGCATGGCGGGCTCGGTCACGTACTGGTTGTACGGGTAGCCGATTGCCACTGAGTCGAGCAGTGTGACGCTGAACGTGGCGTTGGCCGATTGCCCTACCGCGAGGCCGGTGTTGTCCTCCGTCAGCGGGAAGGTGGCGTTGTTCGGCCCCCAAATCCCTCCAGGATACAGAAAGCTCGAAGCGTTGAAGCCGCCAGGGCCGTAGAGGGTGACTTGCAGTTGCTGTGCCCCCACGTCGAGTGCTACCTGGAGTTGATACGCGGTGATGTACCCGATTAGCCCGCTGAACTGGCCGACGTGCAACGAGAGCGAGATGGTGAGGTTCGTCCCGACTTGAGCCGCCGACGGGTACGTGTAGTCAACGACGTAAGTCGTAGAACCGTGAGCCATGGAGTTGCCCAGCTGCTGTGTGGACCCGACACGATTTGCACGGCAGCCCCGGCGCTCTGGAACGTGCCCAGGAGGATCAGGATGGGGAGCATCGGCAAGCACCTCTTGAGCGCGGACCACGCGCCCCCTCCTTCGCGTCTGCGCCCGTCCTTCTCGCTAGATTGCATGTGGCTGTCTCACTATGACGTGAAGGTCAGCGTCCCCAAATTCTCCACTCTCGTCTGCGCGTCCGCGAGCGCGGCGGCGGGTTTCAACGACCCGTTGAAGGTCGCGCTGAGGTCGCCCTCTATGATGACCGCGGCTTGTAGCCATTTGGGGAACCCCAAGAGGGTCGTGAGGCTGCCCGCCTCCCAGACCTGATTTACGAGGCTGGCCACTCCGAGGGTGCCCGACTGAAGCTCGCTCGCGATTTCCGGCGCCTGGGTCACGGAGGTCCTGGTGGGAAAGTTGTTGTATTTGCCGAGGAGCTTGGCCTCCTGCGTCCCCTTTGCAGTGGCCCACTGGACCCAGAGCCATGCCATCTCGGGATTCTTCGAGTATTTCGACACGCCCACGCCTGAGCCGGCATACGGGTGGAAACTCCCCTCCGGGCCTGCGGGGTTCGTCGCGTAGCTAATCAGGCCGCCCACGTTCGACCTTCCAGGGTCTTCGAGCCACTGCGCGTACCCGTCGAAGAGCAGTCCGCAAGCCGCGGACTCGTACGCGAGGGAGCTGAACACGTTGTCCCAGGTGTTGATGAGGGAAGAGGGATCCGAGAGAGGCGCGAAACGGACGTAGTCCTCGAGGGCAGCTACACAGGCGTCAGTGGTGAACGTCGGGGTGATGGTGTTCCCGTCCACCGCCCAAAGGCTTCCCCCGAAGCTGGCGAGGTGCGCCTGATACTCATAGATCACAGCGACCGTAGGGCTGGCCATGCTCACAGACCCGAACGGGGTCAGGCCTGACTTTTGGATGGCCTGGCAGTTTGCAAAGTGGTCGTCCCATGTGGCGGGTGGCGTGAGCCCGAGCTTGTTGAAAATGTCCTTCCTGTAGAAGAGGACAAGGGTCGGAGTGTCGAAGGGAAGGACGGTGACGTTGGCCGCGGAGTTCCCCCCGTTTCCCCCCGAGAGGTCTGGCGGGTATGTCGCGATGCGGTCCCAGGAGAACCGGTGGAAGTCATCGAGATTGAGCCCAGGGTAGGTCAGATCCGGGTATTGTTGCGCGAGCGCATACGGAGAGATGGGCAGGGTGGGAAAGACTCCAAGGTTCTCAACGTCCAGGCTGTAGCAATCGTAGGCGCTGCTCTGGGTGTTGGCCATGAGGGAGACCGCGTCGAGCTGGAGTGCGTAGGGCTTGATGTCGTACTGGTCCCTTATGCCGCCCGCGTTCAAGAAATCGCCGTCTATCAGCTGCGTAGAGAAGGGGCCGAACTCGGCCTCGAGGCTGATCTTCAGCGTCTTGCCGGAGTAGGGGGCCGAGACTGAGTGCAGCCAGGTCAAGAAGTCCTGATAGTCGGGAATCGTCGAGTACGGAGTGCTCGACTGGGACGTGCTCGCGGTCGAAAGGATGGAGGTGGAACTGGAGCTCGAGGAGGTTGCAGTCGCCCCAGACTGAAACAGCTTCGGAGACGCCAAGTCGGCCAACCCTAGCGAGACCAGCCCTGCCCCGGCGAGACCCATACCGTAACGCAAGAACTCTCTTCTATCCAAGGTAAACAGACTACGCTGGCCGCGGCCAGGCCAGAAGATAAGCGAGAGGCGCGCGTATTTAAGCAGTTTTACAAATTCGGGTCCAAAAACCTGACCGGAATCTGATCGCCCCTCCACCGCAACTCGACCCAGCCGCCGTAGAGCGGCGTCAGTAGAAGACTCCGGTCACGGCTCCATTAGTCCTTATATTACGGTGACATCACAAAAAAACCGAGTCAGAGCTTGCCAGGTCAGCACGTTCCGGGAACGGTTGACGAAGGTTGCTGAGCCGAATTCTTTCGTTACTGCGGGGTCGCTAGGTCTGTCCTCCGGAAGCGTCGACCCAGCAATCTTCTACTTCGTGTCAGCAACAGCCGTAGTCTTCGGCGCGTCGACGCTGATCCTGGTGGCGCGGATTGGGGGGAGGGAGATGAACGTCCGGGGGGCCTGGGGGGTGCTATCCTTCACGTTCAGGGACGCAATCAGGACGAAGTGGCTGATGGTGCTCGCGGTGGCCTTCTTCCTCATCACGACAAACCTCGTCGGGATGCTTGCCTCATTCATCCACGTGCTCCCTCCAAGGTACGGCGTGCTGACACTCAACGAGCAGGTGCTGATTGCCTTCCCCTTCGTCCCGCTGCTGGCTCTGCTAGTTGGCGCGACTTCAATCGTCGACGACAGGGAGTCTGGCACGATGCAGTATCTACTATCGAACCCGATCACAAAGTCTGACTTCTTCCTCGGACGGATTGCGGGGCTCCTGTTGGCGACCACCGTGGTGATCTTCATCGGGTTCGGAGGGGCCGCGATACTCTACCTCGCGTCTGGAAGCGCCGAGTTCTCAGCGGTAGCAATCTTGGCGCTGACCGCCTCGCTCCTAAACGCCGTGATGCTCTCCCTCGCCCTGATAATCTCTGAGGTCTCGAAGAGAAAGACGACTGCCATAGGCATCGCGATGTTCTTCTGGTTCCTCTTTACTACGGTCTCCGGCCTAGACACCCTCACCTACGCCGTCTACTGGAGAGAGAGCGCCACGGCCGCGGTGTCCCTTGTCCTTCTCGACCCCGTCGAGACGAGCCGCATCGTGGGCGTCGAGGCGGCCCACTTGAACGAAACCCTTTCGTTCGGGCAGAGCGATTTCCTCGCAAAACGCTTCCTCGGCGGCGACCTTCTTTCTGTCACCATCCTCTCAGTCCTGTCGTGGTTGGTCCTTTTTGACGATCCTTGGGTACTTGGTGTTCAGACATCAAGACGCGACCTGAAAAAGTGCCGGCGAGGGATTCTCTTCGGGTCACTCAGCTCTTTGGCCGACGCGGGGTCGCAAGGTCCAGCATCACGCGACAAAGGATTACTCGCAAGGCCTCCCCTCATCTCTGGCGTCTGGAGTCTGATTGTGCGTCTTGCGAGGCTGGAAGTTTCACTCGCGCCGCTTCAACGGGATGGTTGCGATTGCCTAGCCACCCCCGGTCCCGCACTCTTCGCTTTGCCGTCCCCGGCGGCGACGAGGATGACGCCGCCGATTGCCATTACAACCCCGACCGCCAGATAGTAAACCCAGACCGTAGCGACGTTCTGTTGGACGTAGCTGTTGGTTTGCGCCAAAACCTGAGTCAAGTAGGAGCCGTTGGGTGCGACACCCAGGACGCTGGCGTACTTGATTATCCAACCGTCGGCGATGCTGGCAGTCGAATGTAGCGAGTCGGCGTACCCCGCCACGAATGTCCCGACCACGCACAACCCAAAGCCCATCATTCGTGTGACCAGAGACAAAACTTGATGTGAATGGGTTTGGCGTGCTTATTTAAGCGTGCAAGAGTCCGGGTCTTCCCTTGTCTTGTCCGCATTCGCTCCAGCGGCGACGGAACTCAGGACTTAGGCAGGCAACGAATTTTGCGGAATCATCCTAGCGAGCAAGACCTAAATAGTGATGTTGGCGGAATCGCTAGTGCATGACGAAGGTATTAACGAAGGATATAACGAAGGAATTTACGAAAAGTATTAAGAAAACATTAAGCAACACATCCATTCGAGCAATCGCAATCAGCCTCCTCTTCATCTTCTCAGGGATAGGCGCGTCGGTCCTCATAAACCCGGCAAGCGCCGCTCCCAACGCGGCTGCCCCCTCGGCAGCGGCTCCTGTCGCAGCTGCGACACCGCTGACGCAGGCGCAGGCCAACTGGGAGTACCCGAACGGCAACGCGTTCGACCAGGACTACAACCCCCAGAACCAGATCAACAGCTCCAACGTCCAATACCTGGGCCTGGCTGGATATTCCCGTTGCCCGACCGTGCCGACCTCGCTGAGCTCGCTAGTCAAGGCTTCTTAGCGGCGGCGGCATAGGCATGGCGATAATCATCGTCAACGGCACGGCCTTCGCGACCACGCAGTTCGACGAGACCATAGCCTTCAACGTCGCCAACGGCAACGTCCTCTGGACCTTCCTGTCGCCCCTCGCGGTCAACCAGACCGCAGGGCAGGCCACAGGCCCGGTCCCGCTCCACTCCCACGACGGGAACGAGTGGTTCACGACCGCGACCTTCGGCAGCGGCGTCTCCGGCCCGACGCTGTGGTATCCAGGGCGAGAACAACCGCGTCTACGCCATCAACGCCCTGACCGGCAAGCAGGAGCTGAACTTCACCGACTTCACCGGCCTCAACATGGTGGCAGGCAACAACCCGCAGAGCATCTACAACGGCATCGGAGCCTCGAACATCGTCATCAACCAGCAGCTGGGCATCCTGGTCTCAGGCCATGACGCGGAGATCGACGCCGACAACGGCAGGGGCTTCTTCGCGGGCTGGAACCTCAACACCAACCCGGTGACCATGAAGTGGATCACCTACGACGTCCCTCCACAGCCAGGGAGCAACGTCGCCTCTGAACCCCAACTTCGACGCGCAGCTCATCGCCAACATCTCCCAGAACGCAGGGACCTTCTACCCAGGCAAGAACGGCACCACCAACGGCTACACGACTCCAACCGAGGTCCAGGAGGCGTCCTGATGAACGTCAACAACAACATCGTCGTCGACTGGAAGCACATGTCGGCATCCCAGCTCAACGCGAGCCTCTACAACGACTGGGGCCAGTCCCACCAGACCGCACAGTGCCTCGCAATCGACGGCGGGGGCTCGACGGGCTCCACAGGCGCACGCATGGGGCGGAGCGTGGGTAGTCGGCTCCGGCCAGAGCGCTGGCATGGTCTTCGTCGGCACCAACAACAAGGACCCGTTCGCAGGGCCGTGCACCCCAGGGCCAGACCTCTGGTCTGCCTCGGTGATCGCCCTCAACATGACGACGGGCGCTTGGATATGGGCCTTCCAGACCACCGCGCACGACAACTGGGACTATGACTGCTCCTGGTGGCAGGGCCTCGCAAACGCGACCATCGCGGGCGTGAACACCGAGGTACTCCTGAAGACGTGCAAGGACGGCTACCTCTTCGAGATCAACGCCGTGACGGGCAACCTCATCTGGGCGTTGGACCCACCGTCGGGCATAGAGACCCCAGGGTCTAGCAGGTGCCCGCTCTGCTTCCCATTCAACCCAGATAACGCGAGCAATGATGGGAGTAGACTTCCCAACAGCACTGACCAACTGCGCACCCACATGGACAATCACCTGCATGAGAGGCCCACAACCTCCGTTCCTCATGTGGCCACCAGAACTTGCTGGCTTCGAGTCCGAGCAGGCGATCGACCCAGCCACGCACATGATCTATGCGACTGGGCACATGGTGCCTGGCTACACGGGCTACTTCGGCCTGAACGCGTCCACCTACTTCTCGTCCACGGGCGAGGGAGGAGTGCCGTGTCCCAACTGCGGAACCCTCTACAACAACGCCACCACATGGGCAATCAACTACGACACCGGAGCGCTAGTGTGGCACTACCCAACAGCCACCACTGCAGGGATACCGTGGCCAGACCGTGGTCAGCGGTAACGTCGTCTACACAGTACTGTCGTCGGGCGACATCAAGATGGTCGACGCCACGACAGGCACAGCTACTCAGAGACTACTACATCGGCGCGCCAATGGACCAGGGCGTGTCGATCGGAGCAGCGGTCAGCGGGCAGGAGTACATCCTCGTGCCAGTCGGGACGTGCAGCCTCGAGGCCGTAGCGACGTGTCCTGGGACAACGCCAGGAGACATCGTGGCCTTGACCCTGCAGAACGTCCCACCGACCATCGACAGCGACAGCAACGTCACGCACCACCAGCACGACAACAACGACTACAGTCAGCACCACCACGCTACCCGGGCAGGTGACCACCACAACGGTCACCGGAGCCAACGGGCAATAATCACCACGACCATCACAGGACGGCAACCACAGTGACAATGTCTGGAGCAGCACGCAACAGTCACTACAACAACGTCTTCAGGAAGCAACTCAACAGCACTGTATGGAGTCGCGGCGGTCGCCGTGATCTTCATCATCGCAACGGGCTATCTTGCCATGAGAGGCAGGAAGCCCGCCTCCTAAGTTTTTTCTAGGAGACAGCTCAACCACACCACAGAAGGTAATCGTCGGGCTCTCCTGCCAAGAGGCAGGAAGCCCGCCTCCTAGTTTTTCATGATTCTTCAGCAGCGCACTTTAGGCTTATTCGCCAAGACGACATTCTAAGAAAATTCGGTCCGGCGCTGCATCTCATGATCGCAGTGAATGCAAAGTCCTCGAACAGGGAGTCTCGGTCACGCGCTCTTGCGCATGAGGGGCTCGGTGAGCAAAGGCAGCGCCTCCTCGGGCGGCCGCGGTTTGCGGTCTCCCCTATAGACTAGGCCGAGGCCGAGGCAGGCCAAAATCACGCCGAAGACCCAAAAAGTGCCGTAGTTTGGAGCGAATTGCGCCGTGATGATGAGTTCGAGATACTTTCCGACCAATCCGCCCACGTCCGGGCATGCCCGCCGCGACGGTATAGACCGTGTTGCCCACGGTGTTGGAAATCGTAATCTCGCCCTGAGCGGACCCCATCAGCCACCCTCCGGACAGGCACAACGCGACGCCTATGAGTCGGCTGGCTAGGGACAACTTACCTCGTTTCGAAGCGCTCGTTTATTTAAAGGGTGCGAGGCGGAGCCACGGCGACAGAAGGTTTATTTCGACAGTCGGTCGGCGCGATAGCACGAAACAATCATCTCTCCTAGTTTTGATTGTCATAGTGATAGTCATAGTCGGAGCGGCCGCGGCCGGAATCTTTCTCACCACGCCGCATTCCACCGCGTCCTCAACCACAAGCAGCTCGGCTGGAACGTCCCTGTCAAACAGTAACGCCGAAGGCCCCTTCAAAGTCACCTACGACACGCTGACGGTCGGTTACCAGGGAGGGCTTTTCCAACTTGAGCTCCAGAATGTTGGAGGAAAGCAGGTCGTTGGGATTGTCGCGACCCTTTCGACCCCTAAGGTGCCAGCCGTGATGTGCACGGGGGGCAGCACCGGTACAATGGGGTTCGGAAACTGTAACCCCGCAGGCGGCACATCCTACACCTACCAAGCCGCGACCGGAGGCTCCTTCCCTGCAAACACCACGTTCTCAGGCTACGACTCGGGGATAGGCCCAGGTTATGCGGTGGCGGGACAGAGCTACCCGCTTTCGGTCGTGGCGACCTTCCTGGATGGGACGACCTCCAACCAAACCTTCACTGTGCAGGCCGCCAGCGGGTAAGAGACAGTCGCGACGCAGGCCCGAGGTTTGAATTTCTACGCGCCTAGGCTCGGTTCGCCATCCTCAGCAGGCCACGCCTGCGGCTCGCCTCTTGCCTAGCTGACCGGTCCGAACGACCTGCGCCTTGAAACAGTCCTCAGAGCCATGAAGGCGACGATGCCGAAGAGGAACGCGTAGACCGACGCGGCGACGTATGGCCCCGCGTGCCACTCGAGGCTCTTCTCCTCCACCAGGTTCGGGTTCCCACCCTTCAGCTCATAGCCCCACTGAGGGAAGGTCGTAGCAGCGGGAATCCCCTTGTCGATGTAGGACGAATCGAAGGTGATGTATCTCCAGTTCTCCTTGGTGATCTGCCAACCCGCACTCCCCCAATTCCACTCTTGGGTGACGCCGATCGTGGCGTGCACTATCCCGGCCGCGGTGCTGTTCTCGAGCATCGTGATCTCGAAGGTCGCGTTGGTGATAGTGGGGCTTATCGTCTTCTCCGCGTAGTTGCTGACGTTCGCGTCCAGCGTTACCGACTTTCCGACCGTCGTCGCGTAGAGCAGCCTGATGTTTCCTACGGATGAGTACATCCCAGCTAGGCCGCCTACATCGCCCGACCAGACGAGGAGCGCGCTCGGAGTGTAGTAGGCCGACATGCCATCAACGTTTCTAGAGTTGAAGTCCTGGATGAACTGGTTCACCGCGCTCTGTACCGGCACGGTCGGCAGGGCGCTTGAAGAGGAAGAGCTTTGGGTGGAGGTCGAAGGGGACGACCCGTGCGCGAGGAAGACGTACGCGCCGGCGACCGCGACGATGACCACCAACGCTATCGGGATTGCGAGCTTGGAGATTCCCCTGCTGCCGCGTCTCTCGTGCATGCAGAAGACGGAACGGGCCTTGTATTTGAGATTGCCCCTGCTTTCGGGCTCAGCCCCGGACCGCGACTCGGCTAAGCCTTCGAGCTCGCCGCGCCTAGGCTGTATCCCTTCGCCAGGTATCTCCTGATCCCGAGCATGACCGCAATTGCGGGGACCCAAGCGAGGAATCCTCCGGCGTTGAGGTCGTCGAAGCTGACCTGCCTCAGGGTGAAATCGCCCAGCCCGCTCCACACCCCGACCGCGACGCTCTTCGTGACCGGACCGGTCATGATGTCCGAGATGACAAAGTCGTTCCAGATCAGCACCCAGGCGAACAGGGCCGTCACCACTATCCCGGGAATCACCATCCGTAGCGCCACCCGCCGGAAGATCTGCCCTTCGGTGGCCCCGAAGACGGCCGCGGCGTCGTAGATCTCTCGTGGTATGTCGGTGAAGAAGCCTCGAAGCATCCATACCACCACGGAGAGCACCACGATGTCTTCGGCTAGGCCGACGCCCACGTAGGTGTCCCACAGCCCGTTCCTGTTGAAGACCACGTAGAGGGGGACCACCACGGCGAAAGGCGAGACCGCCCGCAGAGCCAGGAGCAAGTAGGAGATCGCACCCTTCCCCCTAATCGGCGGACGCGCCAGCGCGTAAGCAGCGACAACCCCCGCCGCGAGCGCGACCGAGATTGCGACCGCCGCGAACAGCGTGGTGCTGGCGAGGAGCTTCGGGAACTGGCCCAGCCGGATCGCGTCCAGGTAGAATATGGGGGTCGGGAAGATTCCCTTGCTGTAGAACGGGACGCCGGCGACGCTTCGAACCGCCTTGCCGGAGAACAAGGGGGAGAGGTCGATTCCATAGCCTTCGAGTGCCATCGTCATTATGGGCCAGAAGGAGTAGAACGCGGCGACAATGAGCAAGACGTACGTCAGCACCCTTCCAATCGGTAGGCCGCGGCTTCGTTGCACTTTCTATCTGCCTCCAGAGATCGACAGGGCTCGTCCCAAGAGTTGAATCAGGCCGAGGGCCACAACGAGAGTTACCAAAAGTAGCGCCACGGCTATCGCCGAGATCAAGCCGATCGGGAACCCATAGAACGGGATGAAGAGGAGCTTGTAGAGGAACAGGCTGAGGGTGTCGACGGGGCTTCCCACGGTCTGCTGGTACCCGACCCAGTTCGCCCACGCCAGGGGCACCTCAAATGCCCGCATCGCGTCGATCATCCTCAGGACGATGATGAACTGCATGACGGGAGACCGGAGGATCCCAGGGAGGGCGACCATCCTAAACCGCTGCCAGGGCGAAGCGCCGTGAAGTTCCGCGGCCTCGAACACCTGCGAGGACTGGGAATTGACTACGCTGAGGGCGACGAGCATGATCAGCGGCGCCCACTCCCACGCCTCGGAGAGCATCATCACCGGAAAGAAGAAGAAGACCGAGAGCTCGTTGAAGTACGGCTGATGGAGTATGAAGTGGGAGAACGTCTGGATGTCGTCCCAGACGGAAGAGGGCGACCAGATCACGCCCGCCACGATGGGCGACAGCGCGAGCGGGAAGATGTAGATCGCCTCGAAGTAGCTTCTCCCGCGCACCCTTTGGGTGACGAGGAAGGTGAGGCCGAGGCCAATAGCGACGCACAGGACCGTGCTCCCCGCCGTGTAGAGCAGAGACACCCCGACGGCCGACCAAAACGCCCTGTCGGTCAACATCTGCGAGTAGTTCGAAAGAGAGAGCGCTCCGCTCGAGTCGGTCAAGCTTAGTTTGATTCCATCGGCGAGGGGATAGAACTCCACCAACGCCAAGACGGCGAATAGGGGGACGAACGCGAGATACCAGTACGCGTAGTTCTCGGTTCGGCGAGGGGTCTTCATCGTCAAGGCTTCACCCACACATTTTCCAGATGGAGATGGCGATTTCAGAATTATTAAGCCTTGACAGGGATGGGAACCTAGTTCATTTCAAACCAATCTGTGCTCGAGGTGTGAAGAAGGCACTTACCGTGCAGTGGCGAGGCTGAAGCCCATCGCTAGATACTTCCTTATCGCGAGCATGACGGCAAGGGCGGGGAGGTAAGCGAGGGTGGCGGCTACTTCGAGGACTATGAAGGCCGGCGTATTGTTTCCCTGCCCTAGCCCCGTCCAGATGCCGACTGCCACGGATTTTGTATGAGGGCCGGTGAGGATAGTGGATATCAGGAATTCATTCCATATGAGGACGATCCCGAAGATGGCGGTGACCGCAACCCCTCCGGCGGCTAACGGGAGGGCGACCCGCCTGAATATCTGCCCCTCTGATGTCGTGAAGACCGATGCGGCGTCATACACCTGCCGAGGTATGTCCGCGAAGAAGCCCTTGACCATCCAGACCACGACCGTCAGGACGAGGAGTAGTTCGGCCAGGGCGACGCCTTGGTAGGTGTCCCACAGGCCTACTCTGCTGAAGAGGATGTAGAGCGGGAGGACCACGGCGAATGGTGAGATGGTTCTGAGCGCAAGGAGGACGAAGGAGATTGCCCCCTTCCCCTTGATGTCGACCCTAGCTAGGATGTAAGACACCGGAATCCCTACGGCGAGCGCGGCGCCTATGCTCAATGCTGCGATAGCGAGGCTGTTCAAAGCGCGGCTCGGGAAGGCGGCCAGGCTGAGGGCGTCCTGGTAGTAGACCGGCGTAAAGTAGAAGGCATGCGGGGCAATGTGGGCCCCGCCGATTATAGCGATCAGGGCAGCGATGTTCGCCCCGACCGTGTCGGCCGCCATGGCTATCGGTGGAAATAGGGAATAGAGTATCGCGACCATGAAAGCGAAGTAGAGAAGCGCCCTCCCGCCCCATCTCTTCATGCGTGCCACCGGACGCGTCTTCCTTTCAGGTTGTCCTGCTTCGTTGGTCGACATGATTCCACTAATTCCCCATTTTCGCGAGGAGGCGTACCATCACTGTGGTCCCCACCAGCGTGAGGACAAGCAAAGCGACGGCTATAGCGGACACGAGCCGGATTGGGTAGCCGAAGCTCGGGATGAAGAGGAGCTTGTAGAGGAGCAGGCTCAAGGTGTCGGCGGGAGACCCGACCGACGTCGAGAACCCGAGCCAACTCGACCATGCCAGCGGGATCTCGAATGCCCACATCGCGTCGATGAACTGGAGGACGATCACAAACTGCATCACCGGAGAGCGCACTATCGAAGGGATAGTGATGTCCCTGAAAACTTGCCAGGCCGAGGCGCCGTTGAGCCTAGCCGCGTCGTAAATCGCCTTCGAGGTCAAGTTTATGATGCTCATGCAGACGAGCATCACAAGCGGGGCCCATTCCCACGCCTCGGAGAGAGACATCACCGGGATATAGAACAAGACCGACAACTCATTGAAGTAGGGGAGCCTTATGATGAAGTGTGTGAAGGTCTGGAAGTCGTCCCAGACGGTGGACGGGGCCCACACAATGCCGACCGCGATGGGAGCCATCGCGAGGGGCGCCAAGAAGACGGCCTCGAGGAGACCCCTCCACCTGGTTGCCTGGAGGACGAGGAACGTGAGGGCGAGCCCCAAGCAGAACGCGAGGATGGTGCTCAGGGCCGAAATTGTCAAGGACACAACGACGGAGTTCCAAAAGTCGCCGTCTGAGACCATCTGCGAGTAGTTGGCCAGCGTGGCGCTCCCGTTGGGTCCTGTCAGGCTCAGGTAGACCCCATACAGAAGCGGGTAAAATTCGACGACAGAGAGCACGACGAAGATCGGGATGAGAAGCAGGTACCAATACCCCTCCACCATTCTCCCCCTCATCTCTGACCCGCTCATGGTCCCACCGGCAAATGCAGCTGTGGGGTCTCACTTGCGCCTGGTCGGCTGTCAAAGGATGGCGGCCCCCGTGGTCCTCTCGAAGTAGTGCGCTTTTCCCAGGTCGGGCCGGAGCCAGACCTCGTCCCCAATGCCGAACTTGGATTCCTTTTCGGATAGGACCTTGAGGCTCGTCCGGCCAGGCGAGTCGCCCGAGGCCTGGCCCTGGTCGCCGTCGAGCTCGACGGTAAGCAACCTATAGAGGGTGAGCGTCTCGTCCAGAACGACCCTGCCCTTGATTTCGCCTCCGGATTCTCCCGGAGAAGTCGCGACTCGGATGTCCTCCGGTCTAATCGAGACCTGAATCGCCCCATCGGCTTGAGGCCCCCCCTGTTGGAGGGCTCTTACTTTCTCCAAGATGTCGCGCGCGGTGGTACCGGGTATCGATGACCTGAAGCCTTCGCCAATGATGGTGTATGGTTGCGATTGCTGCGGGAAGGCAGCGGGACCATCCGCCCGGATGACCCTGACGTCGATGATGTTGGCCTGCGGGTCGCCCACGAACCTCGCGACGAAGACGCTGGATGGCCTCTCAAACACGTTTTTGGCCCTGTCGTATTGGAGCAGGGTCCCCCTGTTCATCACGCCTATCCTGTCCGCGAGAGCGAGGGCCTCCGCCTGATCGTGGGTGACGTAGAGGATCGTCGCCCCGACCTCGCGCTGGATTCTTTTCAGCTCGGCCCTGAGTTGAGCCCTCAGAGGGGAGTCGAGGCTGCTCAAGGGCTCGTCCATGAGGAAGGCTTTCGGTTCCCGCGCGATCGCCCTCCCAATTTCGACCCGCTGCTGCTCCCCGCCGCTCAGCTCCCTCGGCGCCTTGTCGAGGAGACCTTCGATGGATAGGAGCTTCGCGACCTCCCGGACCTTGTCCCCCATAGCCTGTACGCTGGAGCCCCTCACCTTGAGAGGGAAGGAGATGTTCTCGGCGACGGTCATGTGGGGGAAGAGCGAGACGGTCTGAAAGACCATCGCGATGTCTCTCTGGCCGGGCGGGAAGGCGTCGACCCTCTCTTCCCCGATGTAGACGTGACCCGAGTCGGGGCGCTCGAGGCCGGCTATGCACCTGAGGAGGGTAGTCTTGCCGCAGCCGGAGGGTCCCAGCAGGACGCTGAACTCGCCGTCGGAGACGGTGAAGGAGACGCGGTTTAGGCCCTTCGAGTCACCGTAGGTCTTCTCCACGTCCTCAACCCTTATTGTTGCCAACGCGGGCTAGCGCCTACATGCGTCGCGCAATCTCATATAAAGTGAATTGGTAGGCTTGAAACTCAGCGCTGGGCGAGCGGGACGTTTACGGTGAACTCTTACGACGATGAGGACGACCGCTCGTATCACGGCGAGTCGTACCTCGTTCGACGCCAAGGAGTCTGTCTTGACCACACATGAACTCGCGAGGTTTATCTATTGGATTGCGGCAAAAGGACGCAAAAGGATTGGGTTGACAATGCCCCTGCGTCGATTGAAACGCTTCAACCAAGGAAGGTCGCTCTAGCACGGACCTTCCGACCATCTGGATTACTCCGACCTTCGGCTATCAGCTGAAGGCGGATGACATCACGAACTCCATAAGCGTCGTAGTCGTCGGGATAGCCATCTACTATGCGATAAAGATAGTCCGCCTTTCCGACAGATTCGAGTATGTTGCTCTCAGGGGCGGCAGAGCGCCCTACTACATCGTCATCGGGATGTTCTTTCTGATACTGGACAGGGTGTTAGATCTCTTGACAAACCCGTTGATGGCTGCCGGTTTCAGCCTACAATTTGTAACACTCCTCAACGATTCACCGGCCTCCCTAGCGGGCCTCTTCATAGCGCTCGGCCTGAGGGAGATGTACGTGGTCTACATCAAGAACTCGCGAGTGAAGACGCCGATTCCCGCGCACGACGAGATTTGGGAGACCGAGCAAGAGGCGACAGTGGCAGCGCGGTAGCCCGGGCCCCTGGAGCTAATGCGTGGCAGGGGCTTTCTGGTCTACTTTCTTGAATGAGATCACTCAAGAATCCAGGTTCGACCGTCGAGTCGACTGCCGCGTACCCATGGGTGTTGAACATCCCTTCGAAGAATTTGAAAAGGGTCCTCGTGTGCTCCATGGGCATCTCCGGAACGAAGGCCAGCCTCAACACCATGTTCTCGTTTTCGCCCGTCTTTTCCTCAAGGCTCATTTCGCTGCAGTCCCAGAAGAATTCGTTGACCAGATTCCTCACGGATGCGGCTAATTCGCTCGGCGATTTCCCTGGCTTGTCCTTGGTTAGGTAGACGTTCGCTTCCCACTGAGCGATGTCTCGGAGAAGCTTGAGCCACGATTTCTTGGATTCCTTCATGGCCTGCGAACTGGAAAAGTACCAGAGGTCTTGGTTGACGAGCAGCATCCTCGACCTCTTGGCGCTCTGTACCAGTTTCTTCGCTCTTACGGCTTCGTCGAGTCCGAAACCCTGTCTGTTTGCTTCCAGAGCCTGTATCCCGATTTCGTTTATCAGGCTGTAAAGGGTCTTTCCTTGGAGATTTGCCAGCCTGTTGAGCTCTTGCGCTACTTCCTCGCTCATGTTAACGGTCTTTCGCTTGCCGAACTTGCTGTCCTGAGACGACGACAACGACCCAACAAGCTCCGGTCGGACTAGATAAGCGTCGCGTGAGAGGGTTGCATACACCTGACTCTCCCCAATCGCGTTGATGCCTTCAACTGCACCCGAACGGTATAAATTGGTGAGCTATGCCCCAATCAGGCGATGAGGTTCGACGGAATGGAATCCCATTCGAATGAAGGAGGTGCCTAGAAGATGGTCAAAAGAGAGCTGATATTGGCGGTCGTGGTCGTCGTCGTCCTCGCGGTGAGCGGCGGCTACTATTTCGTCAACGTGAGCAACACGAACTCGGCGAACACGACGACCGTGACAATCATAGGCAGCCACACCAGGCCTCTACGGAGAAAACGCCACCCAGCATCCCAGACGCGTTCATCCCCAACAATCTTACCGTACACACAAGGGCAACACGTGACCCTGGTTTTTGAAAACGAAGACGACGGCCCCCACCAGTTGGTGATTCCGGGTTACGGTGTTAACACAGGGATTGTGCAGGGCGGCCAGACGGTGAGGGTGAACTTCGTCGCGAACCAAGCGGGCATCTTCCCCTTGGATCCAGCCGGCGGGCGCCTGCGATGCAGGTGGGCTTACTCCCCAACAGGGCGGATGCACAGGCGAGCAGCTGACGAACGGCAACATGACGGTCATTGCGCCCTAGCAGTGATCCGCTCCTCGAGGCCCGAATAAATAGGCCTTCGCCGGAGGTTTCGCGATGCCGGAGACGAGGACTGTCTGGCGCCAGAGGAGGGCTCTCTCGACGAGCACGGTCGCCTTTGCCTTCGTCATCGTCCTGATGGCGGCCCTTATCGCCTATGCCACGTCCGTATCCGGGTCGGTCGCCACTAGCCCCTGCAACACAGTTGGGAGCACATCATCGGCCTCCGACGCGATAAGAATCGGATTCGTGACCGAGCTCGGCGGGTCAGCGGTCTCCGACGGCTACGGTGCGAGGATCGCGGCCGAGCTTGCGGTGAACGCGACCAACGCCTCTGGAGGGATTGACGGCAAGCCCGTCGACCTGGTCGTAGTCGACTCTCGAACCAACCCGCAGCAGGCTACGAAGTGCGCCGTTGCCCTCGACCAGCAGGGAGTGCTCGCAATTACCGGCCCGACAGACCTGGCCGATGCTCAGGCCGTTCAAGCGTACGCAGACGCGAGCGGCGTGCCCTTCGTGGTCTCCGCGATATCGTCCGCGACCCTCAGCGCGCCAGACTCGAACTGGACGGTAAGCGTCCAGCCGGATGCGGTGCAATGGGGCGCGGCTATGGCGAAGTACGTCTCGGAGGCCGTCCCGGGGGCGAAAATCGCATTGATGACGCAGAACGCCGAGCAGCAGAGGGAGATGGCAGCAGGGCGTCAGGTGGTACGCGAGCGCTTACAAAAACGAAAGCGTCGTCTTCGACCAGCTCTACGCGAACGCGCAATTCCCTTGGGCAACGGCGGCCGCGGCGGCCAAGCTTTCGGGTGCGAACGCGGTCGTCGTATCTTGGCTTCCGACCGTGGGCTTCTCCGAGTCCAACGTCGTCGAGGCGTTGCAGTCTGCTGGGTTCCGGCAGAGTCAGATATTCGTCGCCTCAGCGACCAACCAAATCAGCGACCTCGGGGTGAACGCCGCCGGCATTAGGGGGGCCGCGCTTTTCGACGGCGCCATGGCGCAGGGGTATCCGAACGCTTCCGCGTTCGCCGAACGAGCTTCAGCCATTCGTGAACGGCGAACGGAACTCGCCCGACTACTGCGGGGTCTGCCCGACGGAGGTGGGCCCCTCTACTACTACTCATATCTGGGGATGAAAATGATGATTAACGCAGTTCAAGAGGTGATGTCAGGCGGCCACGCTCTGACGAGGGCAGACTTCATGTCGACCATGAAGCGGGCGAGTATTGGAGACGCCTTCGGAAACACCCTGACCATTGGCGCAAACGGTTCCACCCTCGGACACTACTATATCGTAGCTGCCGGCCCCTTGAACGAGACGACCAGCACATATCCCCTCCAGCTTGTGAAGGCTATCGAGTTCGCTCCAGGAACGGTCCCGTCCTACAGCCTCTCGAAGACGGCGTGAGAATCCGCGTGCGCAGGCCAATCGGGACTTAGCGGGCCATCCCTAGGCTGAATCCTTTCGCGAGGTATCTCCTTATCGCGAGCATCACTGTAATCGCGGGGACGTACGCCAGGAATCCGGCGGCGTTGAGGCTGTTCCACGCTAGCGCGTTGAATGAAAGCTGGTTCACGGACATCCCTTCCCACACGCCGACCGCGACAGTGCGGGTCGCCACCCCGGTCAAGGTGTCGGCGATGAGGAACTCGTTCCAAAGCAGGACCAGCGCGAACATGGTGGTCACTACCACGCCGGGTAGGACCATTGGGAGGACGACCCGTCTGAAGACCTGCCATTCGTTCTTTCCGAAGACGGTGGCAGCCTCATAGACGTCCCGGGGGATGTCCGAGAAGAACCCTCTCAACATCCACACGACAACCGTCAGCACGAGCAGCTGCTCCGCCAGCGCGACACCCTCGTAGGTGTCATAGATACCAAACTTCGAGTAGGCGATATAGAGTGGTATGATCACCATGTATTGCGAGACAGTCCTGAGACCGAGGAGGACATAGGCAATGAAGGTCTTGCCTCTTACGTCGATGCGAGCGAGGACGTAGGCCACGGGGATGCCCGCCGCGAGGGCGATAGCGATAGTGAGCCCCGCCACGATCAGGGTGTTCGCAACCAGCCTCGGGTACGCCTCGATGCTGAGCGCTTGCAAGTAGTAGTACGCGCTTGGAATTATCGAGCTGATGCGGATCGGGACGCCTCCTACAATGACGACTGCGGACTTTCCTGCGAATCCGGCGAGGATTACTCCGAGGTCGATGTTGTACCCCTCGAGCGCCATGACCATGACTGGCCAGAACGAATAGAAGGCGGCCAAAATCGCGAAGACGTAGAGGAGAATCCTTCTCCACCTGTGGCGGCCTCTAGAGGCTATCGCAATCCCGCCCGGGCCTTTCACCTTGTCCAAGCTCGTCTAGCCACCCACAGTCCTCAGCAAGCGGAGGAGCACCGCCGCCCCAAGCAGGGTTATCCCGAAGAGCGTCACCGCGATGGCGGAGACCATCCCTATCGGGAAGCCGAGCGAGGAGGAGAAGAGCAGTTTGAAGAGGTAAAGGCTGATGGTGTCTACCGGCGACCCAAGGGTCGACGTGTAGCCGAGCCAGTTTGACCAAGCGAGGGGTATCTCGAATGCCCTCATTGCATCTATGAACCTGAGGACGACGATGAACTGCATGACCGGTGACCCGAACACCGTAGGGAGAATTATGAGTCTGAACTTTTGATACGCGGACGCCCCATGAAGATCGGCCGCCTCGTAGACGTCCTTCGGCATGCTGCTGACTATGCTCAAGGCTACCAGCATGATGAGCGGGGCCCATTCCCAAGCTTCGGAGAAGAACATCACAGGAAAGTAGAATGACGGAGTGAGCTCGTTGAAGTAAGCCATGTGCAGCTGATAATGCAGGAACTGCTGAACGTCGTCCCAGACCGAAGAAGGCGCGTAGAGGACGCCGACGACTATTGGCGCGACGGCCAGAGGAAGAACGTAGATTACTTCGAGCACTCCCTTCCCGCGAAGCTCCTGGCTCAGGATGAAAGTGAGCCCGAGACCTAGCCCGACGGCAAGGATAGTGCTGCTAAGGGAGTATAGCAGAGAGATGTTCAGGGTGTTGAAGAACGTCGGGGTCGATACCATGCTGGCGAAGTTGGCTAGAGTCGGCGTGCCGTTTGCCGTGGTCAGGCTTAGGTACAAGCTCAAGACCAGTGGGTAGACTGCCACAAGCCCGATCACGGCGAAGAGTGGAAGGAAGAGCAGGTACCATCGTTTGGACTCTTTGACCCGAAGGCCTCCCCGCGGCTCCGCAGCCATCCACGCTCTTGGCCCTACTTCGGTATATGGCTCTTTCGTGGTCGCTCTCGTAATCACGCGGGGTTCCCGGCCCTAGCGCGGGAGGTAGACTAAGCTACCCTAAGGGATTTCCCAAGGGGTTCGCACAGTAGGTGGAGCCAGGGGCACCTGAACCCGAGGAACTAGAGGTGGTTATAAGAGACGCGTTTTGAATGACATTGAAGAACCCTTGCAGACACTTGCCTGGCCTTCCCTGGCTGACAGGGCTAGGTGGAGTGACCGGAGAGACGAATGTGAAGTTGCCCAACTTGTCGGCGTGGAACGTAATCCTCTGCGTCGTTCCAGAGGCCATCGTCAAATTGATATTGAACTGAGGCAGCGTGAAGACCCTCGTCTCGTCGTCCGTGTTAGAACCGCTAGAGACACATTCTCTCCCATGGGTACGTAGATGTGGGCAGGGTAGAAGTGGTCAATCTGCAGCACGGGGTTGTCCTCGATTATCTGGATGTCAACTTCTTTCGCCCCTCCGGAGCCTGAGTTGGAACCCAGGCCAATGGCGTACTCGCCAACGACGACAACTACCAGGATGACTATTATCACGATAATCAAGATGGTCCGGCTTATTCCACGCCTTTCCTCCCGAAATAACACGGCGTTCAGCCATGACGTCGCCGATTTATTCCCTTCGGTGTTCGACGTTTGCGGCCGCCGACATCGACGCCCCCCGCCGGCTCGCCTTTCGAAAACGATTTGCCGATCTCATCTGAACAACCTGCATCGTCGGGTTTAACGCTTAAGCGGTAACGGCACTCAAAGCATAAATAAACACCGAGACCACCGCAGCGAACAAGGACTTCGTCTTGGGCAAGAACTATCCGCACATCCTCGAGGAACTCCGGCAGTCTCGCAAGGCTCCACTCGAAGAGTGGAACGACGCTTTTCAGGGCTTGATGCTCCTACAATGGCCAACCTAGAGATCAACAACGTATCGAAGAAGTACGGCAGCACCCAGGCGGTCAACGGGGTCTCCCTGAAGGTTGAAAGCGGGACTTTCACTGTCATCCTCGGCCCGTCGGGGTCGGGCAAGACCACGCTCCTGCGCTGCGTGGCGGGCTTCGAGAAGCCCGACTCCGGCACGATAAGCATCGACGGGACGGACGTGACCGAACTTCCCCCGAGGGACAGGGACCTTGCGATGGTCTTCCAGAGCTACGCGCTCTTCCCCCTCATGACAATACACGACAACATCGGGTTTCCGCTCAAGGTCCGCAACGCGCCCAAGGCCGAGATAGACGCAAGGGTGAAGGAGGTCGCCGACCTCTTGGTCATCAAGCACCTCCTCGAGAAGAAGCCGAACCAGCTCAGCGGCGGAGAGCAGCAGAGGGCGGCCCTCGGGAGGGCCATAGTCCGGCAGCCGAACGCCCTGCTCATGGACGAGCCTCTCACGAGCCTCGACGCACCCCTCCGTGCGCAGATGAGGACCGAGCTAAAGAGGATAAGGAGGGAGACGGAGATAACGGCCATCTACGTGACGCACGATCAGGCCGAGGCGATGGGGCTGGCGGAAATGATCGCGGTCATGAGCCAGGGGGAGTTGATGCAGTACGGCCCGCCTCTTGACGTCTATTCGAAGCCCAAGAACTCGTTCGTCGCCGGGTTCGTAGGGAACCCTCCCACGAACATTCTCAACGCACGATTCTCGGTCGACGGGAGCGGCGGGATTCTCAAGGTGGACCAGGCCGCCATCCGCGTCGACGCTTCCACAGCGAAGACTCTTAGAGACAAGGTGGGCGATGGCGTCGAGGTCCTCGTCGGGATACGTCCTGAAGAAATCAAGGTCTTCACGTCAAAGCAGTCTGAATCGGACCTGGAAATCGTGGTCGAGAGCATCGAGCCTCTGGGCTCCAGCATAGTCATCAGCTCGCTCGTCGACGACAAGATCTTCAGGCTGGTCCTGCCGCCAGAGCAAGCGGTCGCGCCAGGCAACCACCTGTGGCTCGAATGGGAATCGAGCAAGATGCACATCTTCGACAAGAGTGGCGGTCTGCTTCTCTAGGCCTCTTGCCGCTGAAGCCCTAAGTTTATCCAATCCCTTTGTGTGCGGTTGCAAGCGGGTAGGAAGCGGAGAGATTAAGGTCTAGTCACAGAGAGCATCGTTGTTGCGCGCGCCTCCCGCCGGGGTCGTCGAATCCACACAAGGTTGGCGAACATACGCGCGTTGTTTCGATAACTCTGGTCGTTCTCTTATTATCGCCGTTTCTTTACCTCGCACCGGTGAAGGCTTTAAATAACTCAGAGTTCGCATATAGTCGAGGTTTTGAGTTTGATGAAAGAAGCGCGCTTGCCAAAGTAACAGCAGTCGGTGTATTAGCGGTACTGATTCTCGCGGGGGCCGTCGGGATCTACTTTTACACCCTGGCGCCGGTAAATAACACCACGACCAGCGTCGTATCGAGCAGCGCATCGACCACCTCACAATCGGCAACGAATTCTACGCAAACCTCCCAGGCAGGTCCGGCCGGCGGCACATGCACGCGGAATGCGCAAGGGCAGTGCACCCAGCCACAAGGCGCTTGGGCTGACTACCTGGGTTACATCCCGGCCGGATACACGCTCTCTCCGCACTTCGTCAACGCGCCCACGTATCCCTGTCCCTCAGGAATGAACCCGCAGCAGTGCGCGTTGTTCAAGTCGTCCTGTGGGAACGGCGTGTGCGACCCCAACGAGTCCTGCGCGACTTGCCCAATCGACTGCGGAATCAGCGGACAACTGACCTGCGACCCGTACACGGGACGACCTGGGGCACCCATCAGCGTCTGCCAAGTTGGCCAGATCGGCTAGACCGAGCCTAGCAGCAGCTTCGCGGCCCAGAGTCCCATGCCCAGGGCGGTTTGGGCCTCGGTGGCTGGCATGCTCTAGCGTCCGGGCCGTGGAATTGACCGCCGCTTCATTTACGAACGAGTTCAAGCAATTCCTGACCTTGGTGGCAAGGTCAGGGCCGACGGAGGGCGCACGAATAGTCATCCGAGAGCTCGGCTTCCGCACCCGCCAGTCGATGTCCTACCCTGGGATTGGACGGAGATTCGTGGTCGAGTTCGATCCCGTGTGGAGGTGGACAGAGAAGGGCGTCAGGGAGCCGGGCGTCCTGAAGTTTGCCCAAGACCGGATCGGCAGGGGGAGCACGGTCTTCGACGTAGGCGCCCACATAGGGGAGTGGACCTTGCTCTTCTCCGAGCTGGTCGGACCGTCCGGACGGGTCGTCGCGTTCGAGCCCGACCCTGTCGCCCGTGCCTCTCTCAAGAAGAACCTCGGGATGAACGGCATTTCGAACGTCACTTTGGAGGAGATGTGCGTTAGCGACAAGACGGGGAAAGTCCTTCTCAGGGCCGAGAGGTTCGGGAGCGGGCTTTCATCGATCGTCCGGCCGCACGGCGACGGTGGTGGCTACAAAGAGCTCGAAGTGGACGCCACGACGCTCGACGAATATTGCGAGACGCGCGCCATCTCTCCCAGACTGGATAAAGATCGACGCCGAAGGCTCGGAACCCTTGATAGTCCGCGGGATGCAGCGCCTCATCGAGGACCGGCACCCGCAGGCCATCCTGGAATTCCACTCCGACGGCCTGACCGAAGAGGAAAAGAGCGAAGCGTGGTCCACGGTGACCGAGCGAGCGTCCGGCGTGGAGTTCCTCCAAAGCAGGCTAAGGAACCACGTCTACTTGGAGAAGCTCTCCGAAGGGTATGTCCCCGACTGCGGCTTCCTGGTCGTCCACGTGGTGTATTGACCTACTCGCGGAGAGGCCGACGCGCTGAATTGCCGAGCTGAAGAGCTCTAGCCGGCTACCCACCTCCCGCGGACAACGACTAGAACGGGCCCGGACGAATACTTTCACTCTCCCCTACGCTAACGCTTTTAAGGCCGCGGAAGGCCGTTTGAAATCATCTTGGTTGAAGCAGAGACGGAGGAAGTCGAAGAAGTGAGCGAGGAGATGGACGTCACGAGCCTCCCCGGGGTGGGGCCGGCCACGAAGACGAAGCTGAACGACGCCGGGATCTTCACGATACTCGACCTCGCGACGGCGGGGCCCGCCGACATCGCCGACGCGACCGACGTCGACATCACAAAGGCCGTGGACCTCAACAACAAGGCGAGGAAGAAGCTCGTCGAGCTCGGGCGGCTGGAGCCGGACTTCATCAGCGCCTCCGACCTCCTGACGAAGCGGAAGAACATCAGCCGCCTCTCCACGGGCTCCGCAGAACCTGGACGAGCTCCTGGCAGGCGGCATCGAGACCTGGGCGATGACCGAGTTCTACGGGGAGTTCGGCTCGGGCAAGACCCAGATCTGCCACACGCTCTGCTGCCATGGTGCAGCTACCCATCGACCAGGGGGGCCTTGACGGCGGGGCGGTCTACATCGACACCGAGGGGACCTTCAGGCCCGAGAGGCTCGCGCAGATCGCCGAGGCGAGGGGGATGGACCCGGAGGAGATCCTCTCGAAGGTGATGGTCGCGAGGGCCTACAACAGCGCGCACCAGGAGCTGATAGCCAAGGACCTCGGGAGGATAATCGAGAAGAACAAGATCAAGCTCGTCATCGTGGACAGCGCCGTCGCGCACTACAGGGCGGAGTTCCTGGGCAGGGGGACCCTCGCAGAGAGGCAGCAGAGGCTGAACCGGTTCATGCACCAGCTCCTCAGGACCGCCGAGATCTACAACATCGCGATCATACTCACGAACCAGGTGCAGTCGGCCCCGGACAGCTTCTTCGGCGACCCCACGAGGGCGACAGGAGGGCACGTCGTGGCGCACACGAGCACCTACCGGATCTACCTGCGCAAGGCAGGGAAGAACCGCATCGCGAGGATGATCGACAGCCCCTACCACCCTGAGAGGGACGCCGTCTTCATGCTGGACGAGAAGGGGGTCGACGACCCGCCCGAAGAGGGCTCCGGCTCGAAGAGAAGGTAAGCGCAAGCAACGGTTTAATATCGTAGGTTGGCGGCCTGAAGAGTCTTCATGAAGTCACGGTCATTGCTGATTTTTGCTCTAATCATCTCGCTGGCGTTGCTCCCGGGGATGCAGCTCGCTCTCGCCGCCTCCAAGTCGTCCTCATCGTCCCTCGACCTCCACGACCGACCCCCAAAGTCGCCGTACTTTGAGAAGCTGGTCGTCTACACGGCCGGCTCGAACGACTTTTGGCTCGCGAGCGTTAGCCCGGTCAACATCACGAGGCCGGGCATCGTCGCCGCCGAGTCCGTCCAAGGGGTCAACGCGTATGAGCTCACGGCTGTGGAAGGTTCCACCGCCATTGTTGGGTCGCAGCTCTTCTGGCCGGGCGGAGGATACGGCGTGGTCAAGGTGCCCTTCATGCCCTATTCGGGGGTCTTCCTCAACGTGACCGCCACGAGCCAGTCTGCCGCGACATCGGCCGCTTCCGACTTCGGCTCCACCTTCGGGGTCAGCTTTCAGCAGATAGGCTCGAGCGGGAGCAACTACACCTTCTACAGCTCGGCGAGCTTCACCATCGCCGGGAGCGACCATCTTCTCTTCCGTGCCGGCCAGCAACGGAGGCCTTGCCGCCCTAAACAACGCGTCCGCCTGGAACTCCGAGCCAACCCCCACGGCAATCCTCACGGGCGTGCGCTCCGGCCCCACGTTCAACCACACCGTGTCGTACGGTTCCACCGAGCCGGGCGCCGTAGGGACAAACGGGAGCCTCCTCCTGGAAGCCGCGCTGAACTTGGCACACGACTCCCTCACGGCTTCACCGAACGCGACGTCGACGCAGGTTGTCGTGCACGCTCTCGACGGGTTGATCAAGAGCAAGGACAACGCCACGGTCACGAACAATGTGAACAACTTCACCTCCACGTACTCCATCAGTCTGCAGCCGGGGGCAAGGTTCAGGCCCAACATGACCATCGTCAGCAACCCGCCGGTCCTGACGGCGACCCGGTCGGTGACGAGCGGCACGGTTTCCTCGGGGGGGCTGCTCACCATGACCCTCAACTTCTGGAACTCCGCAAACAACGCCACCCTCAGCAACGTCACAGTGAACGACAGCTGGTGGACCGCCTATCCGTCTCTCTTCTCGCTCTCCGAGGGAAACGCGAGCTTCACTGTCCCCACGCTTGCGCCGAACCAGAACGCGTCCAGGGCATACGTGCTGAAGGTTCTCTCCTCGGCGGCCGAGGACCTAGTCGTCCCCGCCACCTCCGCGTCTTACTCGTACAAGGTCGGGAACCTCACGGTCGTCGCCAGCACCATGACGAACGAGCTCGAGGTCCGGACCAACACAGCGGGTCCGGCGGTCTCGGTGCAAGCAGCCAGCAGCATCCTGTCCGGGTCATCGTTTGGAAAGCCCGGAAAATACGTCGTGACGGTCACCAATACCGGAAACGACCCAGCGCTCAATCTCAGGGTCCTGAACTTCACTAACCCGACCCTGACTCCTGGCGGCTCCTGGAAGGTCAACATGTCCCTTCCGTTGACCAGAGTCGCAAACCGCAACCTCACACAGGTGTTCGCAGTGGGTTGGACGGCTCCGGACGGGACCACCGGGACCCTCATGTCCAACCCTTCGACAGTCGTCCTGTCGCACACGAGCGTGCTGCTCCCCCTGATGGAGTTCAAGCTGGGCGCGAACCTCACGTCCCAAGCGGTCGCGCTGGGGATGGTCAACGCCACGTTCGTCCTGACCAACAAGGGTTCGGTCACGCTAGGCAACGCCAGCGTGAGCCAGTCGCTCCCGGCCGGGATAACGTGCAAGAACGTGGTCGTCTCGAACGCGACGGGGACATCCCCAGGCATCGGGGCGTGTACGTCCTCGGGCTTCTCCCTCACCGCCTCCTCGACCCAGGTACTGGGGATGGTCACGGGCACGCTTCAGCTTAGCTTC
>CAWAOY010000002.1:0-17037 GCA_963783755.1 uncultured archaeon | reverse complement strand
GCGCCGCCACGACCGTGCCACCTCTCGTTTCATGGGTAAAAACGATTGCTCCATACTCTCCTGTCAAGATTGTGAGGTCCGAGGGGAGACGCTAGGGGACCGTCCCCTTCGTCTCCCGATCTCTTTCTCTATCCCGTCCGGGATCGGCCTGCAGCCGCATTCCTTCGCGTGCTCGATGTGCCACCTGACCCTCTTGTCCATGGTCGGGTTCTTCGGCATCGGATGAGCGGAGTGCCACTTTCGTTCATCGGCGACGCTGTGCCGCCAAGTTCCTTGAGGCGACCATCGGCGCTAGGTGCGCCCGCGGCGGGGGTTCCTAGCGGCGCTTCGGCTGGTGAGCTCTGCCATCTTCCCCTTTGACTCGCTGAAGAGGTCGAAGGCCTCCTTCTCGGTCGCCCCCTCGTGCACTATCGCGTTTATCGCCTTTATCATCGCCACGGGGTTGTCGTTCTGCCAGATGTTCCTCCCCATGTCGACGCCGACCGCTCCCTCCTGGATGGCCTTGTGGACGAGCTGGAAGACGTCCGCCTCCGTGTTCAGCTTCGGCCCGCCCGCGACGACTAGGGGCACCGGGCACCCGTCCACGACCCTCGAGAATCCTTCGCAGTAGTAGGTCTTGACCATGTGGGCGCCCAGCTCTGCCGCTATCCTGCACGCGAGCGAGAGGTACCGGTCGTCCCTTTTCTCGAGCTCCTTCCCGACGGCTGTGATTGCCATCACCGGCATCCCATACTCCTCTCCCTCGTCGACGAGCTTCCCGAGGTTGAGGAGGGTCTGCTTCTCGTTGGGGGCGCCGACGAAAATCGAGATCGAGACGGCCGTGGCGTTGAGCCTCACCGCGTCCTTCATCGACGTGGTGATGCCCTCGTTGCTGAGGTCCTCCTGGAGGATGCTCGTCCCGCCCGAGACCCGGAGCAGTATCGGGACGTCCCACTCCGGGTCGACGGAGCTGCGGAGTATCCCGCGAGTGACCGAGACGACGTCCGCGTAGGGGACGAGGGGCGAGATGGTGCTCCGGGGGTTCTCCAGCTTCCGGGTCGGGCCCATGAAGTAGCCGTGGTCGCACGCGAGCATCACGGAATGGCCGGTGGACGGCCTTATCATCCGAGAGATCCTGTTCTTCAGCCCATAGTCCATGGGATTTCTGCCTCGTCCCCGGCCACGGATATTATCTTTTGCGTCTCGCCTAGCGGTCCCTTGCCTGGGCGAAGGCGATGTTCGTGAGCTCGTCCGCCTCCGAGTTCTTCTCACGCGGGATCCACTTGAACCGGAGCTTCGGGAACTTCCCGCGAGCTCCTTCGCCTTGAGGTACTTCTCGCCGTAGTTCCCGCCCTTGAACTTCCACTTCCCTTCCATCTGGTTGACCAGCAGGGTGGAGTCCGAGAAGACCGGATCTCTTCGTCGCGGCTGACCCTCCAAGTGCTCTAGCGCCTTGATGAGGCAGAAGTACTCCGCGTAGTTGTTGGTGACGTCCCGCCCTGCGACGCCATGCTCGGAGTGGACGCGCCTCCCGTCCTGATAGATGACGTAGCCGTACGTCCCGAGGCCGGGGTTCGGCTCAGCCCGGCCGTCCGTGAAGACCTCGATCATCGCGAACACGGCGGGCGGGGATAGATATGTGGTTTCAGGAGACAAGAAATTAGAATTTGGGGGGAGGTTGCCTCCGGTCGAGGTTCAACCTCGTCATCTGGTGCGGAGCGCTAGGCCCGCCTACTCCTCGTTGTCTTCCAGCTCTTCAGTGATCTCAGCGACCTCTGCTGCATTGGAGATCTCTGAGGCCCCTGAAGCGGGGGTCATCCCAGCGCTGGCCACGACCGTGCCCATCGCATACCGGTTCGAGACCTGGGTGACCTTGATCCTCGCTGACTGGCCTTGCTTGCCTCCTGCCACGAAGATGACGAAGCCGTCGATCTTCGCGATGCCGTCGCCGCGCCTGCTGATGTCGGAGATTGTGACGTCGTATTCCTTGCCAACCTCCACCGGCTTGGGCTTGAAGCTGCTCTCTCTGCTGCCGAATCCGCCGCGGCTACCGAAGCCGCCTCCACGTTGTCCGAAACTCATCCGTTATCACTTCCTACCGTAGTTTCCTTCGGTGGGGAAAGGCTTTCAAAACAAGTAATTAAATCTTAGCGGAGTTTCCACGACCTCACGTGACACCGTCTGACAGCGGGAATGAATACCGGTGACATCTTCCCACGCCAAAAGTCATGGGCTTCCCGCTTCAACGCCCTGGCTTGCCCTTTCCCTGAGGGAGGGCAGAGGCCCTTGCTCTGCGGGTGACGAGCCCCTGTCCGGGGCCGGGCTTCCGAGGATGCCAAGCCGCTTGATCAGGAGAGCAGAGTTCACATCTCTAAGGATCTGAATGCCGCAGTTGGGGCACCTGTGATTCCTCTCTTCCAGATTCTTCGGGACCCATGCCAAGCAGTTGTGGCAGAACTGCGTGGTGCCCCACGGGTCGACGAAGATTGCGTGCTTGCCGAGCAATTCGGCCTTGAATGCGGCACGGCGGGCGAACCTGTTCCACGACGCGTCCGAGATGGATTTTGCGAGGCTTTGGTTATGCAGCATCCCGGAAACGTTCAGCTTCTCCAGGACGAGGACGTCATTCTCTGTGAAGATTTGATGGACCAACTTGTTCTGAAAGTCCTCCCGCTGGCGTTTGATATGCAGGTGAAGCCTGGCAAGCCTGCGGCCGAGTTCGCGACGTCGCCTGGAGCCCTCGTGCTTCCTTGAGAAGTGACGCTGGAGTCGAGCGATCCTCCCCTCAGACTGCCTCAGGAATTCGGGGTACTCCCTCGACGTTGCATCGTCGAATGTCACGAACTTCGACAGCCCCATGTCCGCGCCTCTGATTCTGTCGACGGGTATCTCCGAAAGCGGAGTCCTTACCGCTTCCTCACGCTCCGTGATGAAGACGGCGTACCAGCCATCAGCCTCGCGCTTGACGGTGAGGCGCTTCACCTTTCCGAACAGCGGCCGGTGTTCGAAGATGCGGACATATCCAAGACCGAAGAGGAGGAGGCCCCTCGTCGGGTCCAGCCTGAACCCCGACTGCGGAAATGTCATCGAGTTGTACCTGTGCGGTTTCTTCCAGTTCGGGAACCTCGCCCTCGCTTCGAAGAAGTTCTTGAAAGACCGATGGATTCTGTCGCCAACGTTCTGCACTGCTTGGCTGTGAACGTCTTGGAGTTGCGCATGGTGTTTCCGAGCTTCCAGGGCAAGCGCCCTGAACGTTGTCTTTGATGTAGACTTGTGTTCTTCCCTATACCTTCTCATCTCTTCAGCTTTCAAGTAGTTGTAGAGTTCGCAGAGGTAGAGCAGGGAGCGATTGAGCCGCTTCTCCTGCTCGGGTTTGGGGTATAGTCTGTACTTGAAGGCGGAGAGCATCCGATTGAAAGCGGTTTTCCATATTTATGCATCTATCCGCTCGCTTTCATTCCACCCGTAAACCAGGTGGGTTTTCCCTGCTCGCATCGTATAAATAGGGAAAGAGGGCAAAAGAGGACAGACATGAAGCAGCACGACTTCACGCACTTTGTGGACCAGCTCGCGGAGAGGGGCGAGCCGTTCGCGGTGGCGACCGTCGTGCGCATTCGCGGCTCATCGTTGGGCAAGCCGGGCTTCAAGGCCGTCGTTTCGAGAGATGGCAGGATAGTCTTCGGGACGATAGGGGGTGTCTGCCCCGAGTCCGCCGTCGCCGCTATGTCCCAGGAGGCGATCAGGACCGGGCGGGCGAGGGTCGTGACGGTCCACCTCGAGGACGCGAGGTCGGCGGTCGACGGCACCCTCAGGAACCCCGGACCAGACGAGGTTTATGTGGAGACGAACTGCGGGGGGACGATGGAGATCTACGTGGAGCCATACCTTCCCGCGGACCGGCTCATCCTCATCGGCCAGGGAGGGAAGGACGACGTCGAGGAAGGGCTCGTGAAGACGGGCAAGACCTTGGGCTTCGAGACCGTGGTGATCGACCATCTGCCCGTGCTCAGCGAGGACCCCGACCTCCTGATAACCGACCTCGACTACGACCTGAACAACTTCAAGTTCAAAGACTCCGATACGGTGATAGTCCTCACAAAGGGCGAAAGAGACGTCCCTACGCTGGAAGCCCTCTCGAAGAAGAGAGTAAGGTTCGTGGGCCTGCTGGCGAGCCTCCAGAGGGTCACCGAAGACGTCGATCAGCTCAGGAGCCGGGGAGTGGCTCCCTCGTTCCTCGAGTCCCTTCACTCTCCCGTCGGAGTCGACATCGGCGCGATCACGCCGGAGGAGGTCGTCGTGAGCATCATGGCCGACGTGGTTGCGACGAAGAGGGGCAGGCACCCTCCGCACACGGTCTTCCTCGGAAAGGTTCTGGGAGGCCAGCAGGGCACGGCCTCGCAGACCGACTGATTCCGCGGCGAAGAGTTTATTCGGAACGCGCAGTTTGCGGCGGTGCTCGGCCCATGTTACCTCGAAGCTTCCGCTACTTCGCGCCGACGACCCTCGAGGAAGCGACAGGGCCTCTTGAAGGAGCACCAAGGAGACGTCAAGATACTCGCCGGCGGGATGAGCCTGATCCCGCTCATGAAGCTGCGACTCGCCTCTCCGGGGTACGTCGTCGACATCAACCGCGTCAAGGGGTTGGAGTACGTCGAGGAGAGCGACGACGGCAAGACCCTGCTCATCGGCTCGCTCACGAGGCACCACGCGCTCGAGTCCTCCGCCCTGGCCAAGAGAAGGGTGCCGCTGCTCTCGGAGGCCGCGGGTTCGATCGGCGACTCGCAGGTCCGGAACTTCGGCACTATCGGGGGAGCGCTGGCCCACTCCGACCCGAGCGGAGACTGGGGGGCGACGATCCTCGCGCTCCGCGGCGAGGTGACCGTCCTAGGGTCCGAGGGCGAGAGAAGCATCCCGATTGACGAATTCCTGGTCGACACTTTCACCACGGCTCTCGGAGAAGGAGAGCTGATCACCCGCGTCTCCGTGCCAATCCCTCCGGACAGCGGCAGCGGGGGGGCGTACCTGAAGCTAGAGAGGAAGGCCGGGGACTTCGCCACGGCCGGGGTCGCCGTCCAGATTGCGCTGGAGAAGGCCGACGGAGACCGCTGCACGTACGCGGGGATAGGCCTCACTGCCCTTGGGCCGAAGAACCTCCGCGCGAGCAGGGCAGAGGCCAGCCTTGTGGGCAAGAGGCTGACCAAGGAGGCGATCTCCGAGGCGGCCTCCGCCGCTGGGGAGGAGTGCGCGCCGACGGACGACCCGCTCCGAGGCTCCGCGAAATACAAGCGAGAGATGGCAGGGCTCTTCACCCGGCGGGCGCTAGAGCTTGCGGCCACCCGGGCGCGCAAGCAGGGAGGGCGTGCGGCCAGTTGAGCAGCCTCAAGGTCAGGGTCAACGGAATTGAGAGCGAAAAGGAGGTCGAGCCGCGGCTCCTGCTCGTCCACTTCATCCGCGATGTGCTGGGCCTGACCGGCACCCACGTGGGGTGCGACACGACGAACTGCGGAGCCTGCACGATCCTCCTCGACGGCAAGTCCGTGAAGTCCTGCACGATGTTCGCGGTGCAGGCCGAGGGGAGGGAGATCACGACGATCGAGGGGATGCAGAGCGCCGGAGGGGAGCTCCACCCCATCCAGAAGGCGTTCTGGGAGAACCACGGCCTCCAGTGCGGCTACTGCACCCCAGGAATGGTGATGCAGGCCGCCTGGCTCCTCAGCGAGAACCCCGACCCGACGGAGCAGGAGATCAGGCTGGGGATCTCTGGCAACCTTTGCAGGTGCACGGGCTACCAAAACATAGTGAAGTCCATCCAGGAAGCAGCCAAGACTATGCGCACCGAAGGAAAAGTCCAGCGTTGACGGCGACGTCTACTTTGTCATGAGAGGGGGTTGGGCATTGTGCACCCTGTGCGCCTTGCCGTGCCGGTACATGTGGATGTAACAGTACTTTGCGCCGCAAACATGGCAGGTGAAGAAGTACTCTTTCCCCAGAGCCTTTCCGCAAAAACTGCAGCTCGAAGCCTTGCTCTGCTTCGACGCGGGATACATCTCGTTTGCCAACCCTTTATCAGCATGTTTCAGTAAGGTGTACTAATTCTTAAGCATAGATATTGGAATATTAAAATACTGAAGATAATATTGCAATAATTGCACATTTGTGGTCCTTTGAAGATTTTTGGTTTGCAGGTTTGCAAACTTGCAAATTCAGTTGTCTGGGCCGCCGACCAACTCGCGGACGACGGATGTCCACGCCCTCGCGCAGTTGTCCGGGTCGTAACCTCCTCCGCCCAACGCCACCAACCGCCCGGCGCATTCTCTGTGCGCCACATCGTGGAGCAACTTTGCTACGCTCGAGTGGAATCTTTTCGAAAATTTCAGCCCTCCTATGGGATCGCCGGCGAGGCTGTCGGCCCCGCACTGCAAGATCACGAACTCGGGCTTTGCACGGGTTGCAAATACTTCAAGCCTGGACAAGATTTCCTTGATCCTCTCGTCTCCCTCCCCAGGGAGGAGAGGGATGTTCATCTTCGTGCCTTCTGCCCGTCCTTCGCCAGTCTCCAACTCCCTGCCGGTTCCAGGATAGAGAAAACGACCGTCTTCGTGGACGTCGAAAATGAAAACCTCGCTGTCGTATTCGTACCGGTAGAAGACCCCGTCGCCGTGGTGGACGTCGATGTCCACGTAGAGCACTCTCGCCACCCCTCTGCGCCTCAGCAGCTCGATGGCCACGCCTATATCGTTGAATACGCAAAATCCCGCGGAGCGGTCCGGACGCGCGTGGTGCAGCCCGCCCACCGGGTTGAACCCGTGGTCGACCTCTCCACTCAATGTCCTCTCGACGCACGAGAGGGTCGACCCTACTGCAAACTCGGCAGCCTCAAGGACGCCCTTGAACGCCGGGGTGTCTCCGTCGTCGAGGTATCCCTTGCCGAGGCTCGACGACTTGCGGACGGACTCGACGTGGCTCTTGTCGTGGAAGAGCTCGAGCTCTTCTTCGCTTGCGAGTTCTGGTTCGATATCAATCTCGCCGAGCTCCTGCCTTGCCAGCTCCTCCCAGAAGCGGACGGCCCGCGCCGAGTTGAACGGGTGTGGCGGGGGGAACGAGTACCTCAGGAGCCCGTCACCCTTCACCACGCAGACGCCGCACACGCCAGCGACCACCTCAGATCCTGGAGGCCAGCGCCGAGACCGCGGACCGGAGCGAGTCGGAGCCGGCCTTGACGAGCTCGGCCTGCCTAACGATGCCCATCGCCTTCAAGAGCTCCTCTGATATCAACCGGTCAGGTCCCGTCGCGAGCTCACCAGTCACGTTCGAGTAGTCCAGCTCCTTCTTCAGGGTGTAGCAGTGCATTGCGTGAAGGTCGAGGACCGTCTTCACTATCTCATAGCCGAGGAAGGAGTAGCACTCGATCGTCTCCCTCGACTCTAGGAGCTCCAGGGCCTTTCCCCGGACTATCGCGACCGCGTCCTCGGACCGGTACCTGCCGAACTTCAAGGACATCGAGTTGTCCATCGCGGTGGTGCGCAGGACGTCGTAGAGGACGGCCAAGGCCTCGAGCCGATTCTCGCAGGACGACCGCGACGCGAGCTTGAACCCGGACGCGTCGGTCCACTCCTTGAAGATGGCCGACTTTCTTCTCGAGAGCCCCTTCATCTGGGCGAAGAGGTGGCTTGGGGACGGCACCTGGAGGCTGGAGAATATCTCCGAGACGCAGAGGTCCGTCGCGGCCGAGGTGAGCCAGAAGTCCGCCTCAGGAAGGTTCTGCCCGACCTTCTCGTCGACTCGCCCCAGGGCCTTTAGCGCCGCCGCCAGGTGGGACTCCGCGGCCTTCCCGCAGTTGTCCTTGAACTTCCTCCTGCAGCTCGCGATGGTGCTCGCGAGGAAGAGCGAGCCGTCCCTGAGGACCGTCGCCCTCGCGAGAGACACGCTCAGCTCTGGCTCCGGGTCGCGGAGCTCCCTGTCCGACCTGAAGATGATCTTCGCGTAGAACTCGCCCACGCGTACGTACTTCGGCGGGGTGGGGTCCTTGCTGACCACGAGCAGGTCGTACTCGCAGTTCTTCCTGCTCATCCGCGCCGTATGGCACCCTACTATCGCCACCTCGTTCGAGGGGTAGGTCTTCAGGACGCTCAAGATTGTCTGCGTGTTGGGGTCGGTCTCGGCGCGCGACACCGGCCCTGTCGCCTTTGCCCTACCCACGCTCGCTCTCCTGCTCATCTCAATCAGTCCGTTATCAGGGCCTTCATGCACTGCTGCTGCCCGGCTGCGGCGAAAGCCTGCTCCGAGTCCGAGAGCGGGAAGCGGTGGGTGATCAGGTCTGTTACTTCAAGCGCCTTCTCGGCCAGGAGCCTGGTCGCCGCGTGGGTCTCCTTCTCGCTCGAGGCGTAGCTGGTGACCACCGACGTCCCGTTCAAGAAGAGGCGCGCGAGGTCTATCGTCCCGGTCGCTCCCCTCTTGGGCGCCCCGAAGAGCAGGACCGTGCCCCCCCGAGCGGCCAGCCTTGTCGCGTCTTCGAACGCCGCCACGCTCGCAGTCGCGACCACGACGAGCTCCGGCCCGTCGGGCATCGGCCCGCGGATCACCCTCTCCTTCTCCTCCTGGTTCGCGGGGTTGAAGACGAGCTCGCAGCCGACCTTCCGGGAGAACGAGTTCCTGTACTCGCTCACGTCCCCCACCGCGACCTCCTCGACGCCCCCGTGCCTCAAGAGCTTGTAGATCATCAGCCCCACGGGTCCGGCGCCGTAGATCACAGCGCTCTTCACGCCGGTCGCGCGCGCGTTCTCAAGGCCGAGTATGCAGCACGAGAGCGGCTCGATGAAGCTCGCCTCCTCGTACCCGAGCACCTCGGGCAGCTCGATCACCGCGCCCCTGTCGACGTTGAACCTCGGGACGACGAATCGCTCCGCGAGGCCGCAGGGCATGAGGTTGTGCTTCGCGAACTCGAGGCAGTACGTCGACTTGCCGCGCTCGCAGATCTCACACGAGAGGCAGGGCACGTGGTGGTGCGCGAACACGCGCATCCCTCTGGACACCTTCGTGACGCCCTTGCCCACCTCCTCGACCTCGCCGACCGCCTCGTGCCCGAGTATCTTCGTGGTGATCCCGACCCCTTGCACCTTCTCTAGGTCCGGTCCCGCAGACGCCGCAGCACTTCAGCTTGACGAGGACCTCTCCCTCTGCGGGGGAGGGCTCGGGGACGTCTTCCATCCTGACCCCTCCCATAGGCCCTACCAGCGCAGCTTTCATTCTTCGCTGCGAGAGGCTCTTTCGGACGCCCGCTATAAGCGCGCGCCCGGTGGAGGAGCGGCCTCCGTAGGAAGCCGTCACTTTGGGAGCCCTGAGACGTCCTCGCAGTCGAGGAGGGCCCCGCAGTTGGGGCACTGATACCGACACGAATTGATCTCCACCATCATGGTGCCGCAGTAGCAGCGTTCCCCGCCTTCGGACGACATCTAGCGCGAAGCTCCTGGCCCCATTTTGTGCGCGCTCCGCTAAAAGGCCTTCCTCCGGATTCTGGACCGGCATGATTTATCTGCCGTGCGTGGCGCCAAGCGAGAGGCGAGGCTCGATGAAGGGAAGCGACAAGTGGGGTCAGGGGGGCGGACCGAGGATCAGGATCGAGGTCGTCCTCGCGGCGCTCGTGGTGGTGACGCTGGTCGGCGTCTACTTCTACCTCGAGGGCAACTCGCTGAACTCCGGGGTACGGGTCGGAGCCGTGACGACGATATCCACGACAGGCGTCCGGTGCAACGACAGCTCGATGCCGCAGTCCGCCCAGACCGTCGAGCAGAACCCGACGTTCACCAGCCTGAGCAGCGGACTCTGCTACAACTACCTCGGCGGGTCTCAGGCGACCATGACCTTTGCCTACTTCAACGGCACGATAGCGTACCCTTGCGGGGACGCCCCGCTGCAGTCGCCAGCGTCGGAGATCGTCGTCAACATCACGGCGCCGCAAAGCGTCCTCTCGGCGCGCCTCCTGAACTCGTCGCAGATAGGTTACCAGCATGAGCCGTGCGGCTCCTCCCTCCCTCTGGACGTGGTCTCGGTCGCGGACGTCGAGTCGACCATCCCGGCCGTCCCACAGTTGAACGTGACGCTCAGCATCCCGGCAGGAGGGAGCTCCGTCGCGAGCCTCCAGGCAGTCCTCACCCTCGACGGCGGCTCGCAGACCTTTCGGTTCGGAAGCGTGACCTCCAGTTCGCCGCTGAGGTCGCCCGGGTCGATATCCAGCACGGAGATCATCCTCTCGAACCTCTCGTTCAACGCCAACGAGGTGTACCCGATGGCGATCTCCGGGACCTATGGGGACGGGCAGGCCTTCAGCTATCTTGTGCACGTCGAGATCGCCCAGATCCCCTGACCGCACCGACCGTCGACGATGCTCGCAAAGGGTTTTAGGGACGCATCTGCGCGACTGCGTCGAGCTTGCCCAGCCTGCCTTTCTCCCGTGACGCCGACGAAGGGATGCCGCGCATAGTCAGGAGGAATCCCAGCAAGCCGGTGACCAAGCTCTGCATCAACTGCCTCTCGCCGCTCGAGAAGGGGAGCGAGCTAGGAGGGTGGCTGGTGCCCCAGGACTTTTACTGCAAGAACTGCGGGTACAAGGGATACGTCTATCTGGAAGACAGGCGAGGCGAGGACGAAGCCTCCGGCGAAAAGCGGGAAGCGCAGCAGGCCGACCACCGAGACCCGTAGCCAACTTGTCCTCCCCCGGCGCAAGGGCGCCGAAGCCACCCACGGAAGCCGGCGACACGGTGTCCTCGACAAAGACGAACTGGCTGTTCTTGTTCATCGGGATGATCGTCTTCACCATAGCGATGATGCTCGTCTCGTTCCCGGTAGGCCTGTACACGGTCTTCGGGACCAACCTCTCCGCCAACTACTCGGCCTCGACGCCCGTCTACTCGGTGGGATACGACTTTCTGCTCGCGACGGTGCAGGTCCCTATCGGCGGCAACTTCGGAGCTGTCTTCCTAGGCCTGTCGGCGATCTATCTGGGACTCTTCTTGCTCGCCGCTAGACAGGGCGCCGGCATCTTCAAGGCGCTCCGCGAATCGGTCTCCGACGGCTACGACGCGCTCTTCACCAACCCGTTGGCCGCGACTTTGGTTCTCCTCGGCGCGGTCAGCTTTGCGACGATCCTGCTCGACACGTTCCAGACCAGCACGGGCATCTCCACCGGGTCACTCACCGGAGACCCCTTCCTGCTTCTCATGAACTTCACCCTCGCTCCCCTCACCGAGGAGACGACGTTCAGGGTGATGCTGATAGGCCTGCCGGTCCTCGTCCTCTCGCTAATCATGTTCAGGGATTTCTCGCCGATGACGATCGTCAAGGCGCTCTGGCGCCCCTCTTCGGTATGGGATGTCGACGAGGACGCCGAGACGGAGGCGGTCACAGTCCGCTCTTTCAAGGAGACCGGCCCCTCGATCTTCCCCGACGGCTCTTCGGACTCGCTGAAGGTGAGGGCGATAAAGCCGGTCGTCTACGCCTTCCTCCTCCTTTCCTCGCTCATCTTCGGATACGCCCACTACGCCTCGGGTATTGGGTGGGGGCCCGGGAAGGTCAGCGAGGCCGCGCTCGCCGGGCTCGTCTTGGGTTACCTCTACATCAAGTATGGGTTCCAGACGAGCGTCCTCCTGCACTGGTCAGTCAACTACGTAGGGAGCGTCTTCTCTTTCCTCGGTCAGGTCGTCTACGGGGTCCCGTGGACCTCGAACTATGGGAATTACCTGGACTTCATCCCGACCATCGCCATCGTCTACCTCCTGGGAGTGCCCTCGACGCTCATCGTTACGAACGAGTTGCTGAAGCAAGCGATCAGCAAAAGGGCCTTGAGGGGCGAATTGGAATCTGCACGGCCTGTTTCCCGCGGAACCGTGCTTCGGCTAGCCACCGTTCGAACTGGACTTTAGATTATGCATGGGGAAGAATGCGGATTTCGTCATGCAAAGCGCAGATTTATAAATCTAGATTCACAATACTCAGGCCATGGAACTCGACCAGAAGATAAGGTACGGGCTAGTCGGCTTTCTCTCTCGCCTCGGTCGCGCTATCGACGTTCGGAGTGCACGTGGGCGCGCTAGAGTGGCTGGAAGAGTGGGCGCCGCTAGGCCGCCTGTTACCCGACCTTCAATACCGTCGCTTCGAGGCGCGGCAGAATGCTTGCGCCGTCGAAAGGCCCATCGGTCGTTAGATTCGTCCCACTGGTTGTAGCAGATTGTGAAGTACTTCATCTCTCGCTTGTCGAGCAAGAACAGTTCAGCCCTCTCACCGTAAGGCTTTCAGGACCTTCTTGAAGTGCTCGAGCGCTTCGTTCACCACGCTGAGCGGGATGAAGAGCTGCGAGAAGTAGCTCACCCGGCGGCCTCTGACCAGAGGAACGGAAGTGGGTTCATCTGGCTCCTCAGCATCATCCTTTCCTGTCCGTTGACATCGCGGACCAGGAGCGCCACCCCGAGGTAGTCGTATCCTCGCGAACCCCACGTCCTTCTTGCTCTCAAAGTCGTAGTTGAGGCGATGCCAGCCTACCGAGTAGTGCGCTGACCAGCGCTGGTTCAGGACATGGTGGGCGTAGTGCCAGCCCAGAGTCTTGTAGTTGATGTCGACGCCGTTGATCCGCTTGATCGCCGCCTGGACTTCCATCAGGGAACGGCCGCCGTCCTTCGAGAGCTCCTTCAGGATCAGAAGGTCCACCTTGTCGACCCTCTTCTTCCCTGTGTCCGTCGCCTCGCGCGGCCTTCTCGTCGATCGGCGGGGGGTTGCTCCAGTCAAAGTCCCAAACGCCCTCGTCGAAATCGAAGCACTCCGCCCTCATGGGGGCGACCCTGTGCCAGTCACAATCGAAGAACTCGACCGAGGAGAAGACGCCCTTTTCCTTTAGTCTTCCATGAATCGGTGAAACTCCTGACGTGAACTCGATCGGGACCGCGGCCTGGGCCAGATAGACGCCGTTGGGCATGGTGCCCGCGTAGGCGACCAGGTAGCAGATGTCGCTCATTGCCTCGAAGACCTTCGCGCGCGCGCGGCATACTCGTCCGAGACGCCAAGTTTCATGACGACCCTTCTGCAGCCCCAGGGCGCTGTAGTCCGGCTCTGCCTTGATGGCGAAGCCGCGCCTGACGAGCTTCTCCTTGTAGCGGTACCTGACGCTCTCCTTGAACTGCCCGAGCCGCCTCGAAATCTCCGCGATGTCGGGGCCAATCTCTGTGACAAGCTTGACCAGCGCGACAGTGTTCGCGCGGTGTCAAGATTGACTTTGTCGTCGGCCGGCCTCTGCTCGCCAAGAAGATGCCTACCTGCTGCGATTTCCATTCCTAGTATATTACGGATTATGGAATGGTGTTCTATTGTTCAGGCGTCGGCGCCCGGTGGGGGGAACCTAGTCTTCCTAGATCCCTAGCGCCGACCGGAGCCCCTTGTACCTGTTCCGGATGGTGACCTCAGTCACCCCCGCGGCCTCGGCGACGTCCCTCTGGGTCTTGTCCTCGCCCTCTAGGGTGCAGGACACGTAGAGCGCCGCCGCGGCGAGCCCCATCGGGTCCTTGCCCGCCGATATCCTCGCCTCTTCGGCCTTCTTGAGTATCTCCAACGCCCTCCTCTTGGTCCTCTCGGAGAGCTGCGCCCTGGATGCTATCCTCGAGACGCACTTCGTCGGGTCCACGACGGGCATCTTGATGTCCATCTCCTTGAGCAGCAGCCGGTAGCATCTGGCGATGTCCTTCTTCTTGACGTTGGACACCACGGCGAGGTCCTTGAGCGTCCTCGGCGTCTCCCTGTCCCTGCACGCGGCGTATAGCGACGCGGCGATGATCGCGGAGATCGACCTTCCCCTGACCAGCCCGCGCTCCAGCGCCTTCCTGTAGATGTAAGCGGCCTTCTCGATCACTGCGTCGGAAACCGAAAGCTTGTCCGAGAGCCTGTCGAGCTCGCTGAAGGCCTGCCTCAGGTTCCTGTCCATCGGCTCGTGGACCTGGCTTCTGCTGTCCCACGTCCTCAGCCTCTCCACCGTGGCCTTCATCGAGCCCGAGAGCGACTTGCCAGAAGCGTCCTTGTTGACGGAGCCGATGACCGTGGCCAGGCCCATGTCGTGCATGGCGATCGAGGTGGGAATCCCTCCCCTTGACCTGTCGTCCTTCTCTTCCTTGGAGAACGCCCTCCATTCAGGCCCCGTCTCCTCTATCTTGTCCTTGACCACAAAGCCGCAGCTGCTGCAGACGAGCTCCCCGCCTGCGTTGTCCACCACCATGGGGCCCTTGCCGCACCTCGGGCACTTGTCCAGCGCCCGTTGCAACTTCATCAGTCTCGAGAAATCTCTTTCAGATGACAAGCAATACACCGGAGGGCTTGAGCCAAACTTGCAAATCTTTTACAGCTATTTAGCTTTTGTGGAAAATGAGGTCCCCCAAAGGTTCGCGTCGAGCCCCCGTCCGCCTTGCCGACCCCGACTCTGGGCTCTGTCCAATGGTCGGGTGATATGAAGGGCTGTCCAACGTCGGGTGATGGCTTCCAGCCGACCTTTGAGGGGAAGTGTTTCTTGAACAGATAGATGCTCAAGTTAGAATAGGCCCGGTAGGCCGGAGAGTCGTTCTCGTAGTATCCGCAAGCGAAACACCGCTTGAGGGTGAAGCCCGTCTCAATCTCCCTCTTCTCATAGAGTCTGCCCGTCTTGCACTCTGGGCAGTTCAACGCTTGAGAGCCCATCCTTCTTTCACGGCCTTCTTGATTATTCGGTTGGTGGAGTTGATTCTCTGATTGGTCTTGTCTAACTGCCACATCACAAGTTCCAACTGCTTCTTGATGCCTTGGATTTCCGTCTCTCCATAGGACTCGAACTCGAACCCCTTGCCCTCGTTGATTCTCTTCTCCTCCATCAAGAGCATAATCAGACGGTAGAGTTCGATGAATGTGTTTTCCTTGTCTTCGTTGGGGGCCATTCCAGCATACAGGTGGACGAGGTCTTTGAGATTACCAAACCGTCCATCGACCACATGCTCCCTCATCGTGTCCGGCACTGGTTGGAGGTCTAGGTATTGTGTGGCCTCCTCAAGTCTCCTCCTTGGAGGCCGAGTCTGTTGAAAAGGGCGAAGCCAATCGGGTTCGCGGCTTGTAGAGGTAGGGATAGTCCCTTGCCAGAGCATCCTTCTCTTCCTCGGTCAGGCGTCTCGTCTTTGGGTTAGTGGTATTCACCTTGTCGGAGTTCCCCTTTAGATACCACGCACAGAACTCGTCTACCTTTCGGTGCTTGAAGTCCTCGTTGAAGTATGTCCACTTCTTCCCCGGCCCCAGCCAGTCGGGTCGCGGATACGGCTCATCAACCAAGGCTCTTGGCCTCTCTTCTTGAGACGCTTCTGCTCCTTAATCCACGCCTCAACTGCCTCCGTGAAAGAGTCCTTCAAGGCCCCCTTCTTGAATCCCTTCGTCTGATAGACGGTCTTGCGGAACTCATCGTCGGTTTCTTTGTCCAAGTCGAAGATTTCCTTGACCATCTCTCCTTTCGTCTCGGCTTTTGCGTCTCCCATGAGGGAACGTAAGCAAACACCCTCTTAATATGCGTTTATGGGAACCCATATGTTTATATTATGTATGGTCGTATGGGTATATGGGCATGATATCCCAGAACGGCAACAACTTTCGGACGCTCGGATGACGAGAGGCATGGAGATAGCGGAGAAGGGAATAATCTCCGAGAACGCCGACGGCAGCTTTAGCGTTCCCTCTCAGACGAGCGGTTCTGTTTACCAAGTCAAGACTACTCGGAGCAGCTCGTGGGTCTGCTCCTGCCCCGACTTTGAGAACCGAGCAGACCAGATCGAGACGTGCAAGCACGCCTTCGCTGTCAAGTTCTGGATTGCCTCAAGGGTCGAGCTTCAAAGGAGCCGAAGCCGAAGGTCTTCGCGGACGATGCTATCCAATGCGTCAAGTGCGGGTCCATCCGCGTGGTGAGGTTCGGCAACGCGAACGGCAAGCAGGTCTTCAAGTGCAACGACTGCGGCACAGAAGTTCAGAGAGGGCCTAATCAAGAAGGCCCGATATTCACCCAGAGACGATCACCCTCACTCTCGACCTTTACTTTTCGGGACTCTCGCTCCGAAAGATAGCCAGAACTCTGAACGACCACTTCGACATGAACCTCGGCAAGGCGACGGTCTATCGCTGGATTCAGACCTTCGTTCCACAAATCTCCGAGTATGTCGAACTCGCTCTCCCCTCAACTCTCAGACACATGGCACGCGGACGAGGTGTTCGTGAAGATGAAGGGCGGGGAGAAGGAGAAGCAATATAGACAGAAGAACATGGCCTACCTCTGGAATGTGATGGACAGGAAGACGCGGTTCCTGCTGGCCTCAAGCTCTCCAAGCATCAGGAACGTGAAGGAGCGGTCGGGGCCTTCATGGAGGCAAAGAACGCCAACGGAGAGCCAGCCGGAGAGAGATCTTCACGGACGGCCTGAACGCATACAAGGAAGCAATGGCCTTTGGGAGAGCGAGAGCAGGCCCGAACAAGTCGCAAGGATGGGAGTCGGAAGCCCCACGCCAACAACAACCGCATTGAGCGCCTTAACGGGACGCTCCGCGAGCGCGTCAAGGTTCAGAGGGGATGGAAGTCGCATGAAGACCCCAGCTCGCCGAAGGCCAGAGGATTCACTACAACTTCGTGAAGCCCCACATGGCGTTGGAAGGGCAGACTCCCGCAGAAGCGGCGGGAATCGGGTTGGATGCAAAGGAATAAGTGGTTGGGCTTGTTGAGAGAAGCCCTGACCGACCAATGAACGAGAAAGTAAGTCCAACGGCTCTCGGCTTCTTCATTATTGGAGTCCTCGTCACGGTCGCGGGATTAGCGGCTCTCTATGGCGGCCTTGGACTTGGGATATACCTGACCGTCATTTATTCGGCCATCGTGATTTTGATGACTGCGGTAATTGAGCAGATTGCACATAACAGACACCGAATTCTAATGAGAGACTCGATGATATCGAGAAGAAGCTACCCGACAAGTAGTCAAATCACCCGTCATTGGACACGTCAGAAATCACCCGAAGATTGGACAGAACCC
>CAWAOY010000001.1:0-15522 GCA_963783755.1 uncultured archaeon | reverse complement strand
CGCCGCCACGGCCTTCCCGCCTCTTGCTTCAGAGGTAAAAACGATTCCTCCATACTCTCCAGTAAGGACGAAAGGGCCCGGGATCCACTGCCAGAAGCAAATAGCTCGACCAGCGAAAGTTAATCGAAGACGCAAGGAAGAAGATAGAGAAGCCGGCCATCGAGCAAGGCCAAGCTAGGGGGCTATTCCTCGTCTCCTGATTTCTCTCTTTATTAGGTCAGGGATCTGAAGTCTGCAAGCGCACTCCCTCGCGTGCTCGATGTGCCACCTGACCCTCTCGTCCATGGTCGGGTTATTCGGCATCGGATGAGCGGAGTGCCACTTCTCGTTCATCGGCAAGCCGACCAAATCTCTTGGGTGCCGCCGATAAAAGTTCTGGCTCGGCCAGTCGGCGGCCGGACCGGCGGACAGCGAAAGTCCCTGCGTGACTTTGGTGCGCCCGCGGCGGGGATTCCGTGGCGGGCTTGGCTGGTGCAGCTCTGCCATCTTCTCCCTTCGACTCGCTGAAGAGGTCGAGGGCCTCCTTCTCGGTCGCCCCCTCGTGGACTATCGCGTTTATCGCCTTGATCACCGCCACGGGGTTGTCGTTCTGCCAGATGTTCCTCCCCATGTCGACGCCGACCGCCCCCTCCTGGATGGCCTTGTAGACGAGCTGGAAGACGTCCGCCTCCGTGTTGAGCTTCGGCCGCCCGCCACGACCAGCGGGACCGGGCACCCGTCCACGACCCTCGAGAATCCTTCGCAGTAGTAGGTCTTGACCATGTGGGCGCCCAGCTCGGCCGCGATCCTGCACGCGAGCGAGAGGTACCGGTCGTCCCTCTTCTCGAGCTCCTTCCCGACGGCGGTGATCGCCATCACCGGCATCCCGTACTCCTCGCCCTCGTCGACGAGCTTCCCGAGGTTGAGGAGCGTCTGCTTCTCGTTGGGGGCGCCGACGAATATCGATATCGAGACGGCCGTGGCGTTGAGCCTCACCGCGTCCTTCATCGAGGTGGTGATGCCCTCGTTGCTGAGGTCCTCCTGGAGGATGCTCGTCCCCCCGGAGACCCGAAGCAGTATCGGGACGTCCCACTCCGGGTCGACCGAGCTGCGGAGTATCCCCGGGTCACCGAGACGACGTCCGCGTAGGGGACGAGGGGCGAGATGGTCTTCCGGGGGTTCTCGAGCCTTCGCGTCGGCCCCATGAAGTAGCCGTGGTCGCACGCCAGCATCACGGAGTGGCCCGTCGACGGCCTGATCATCCGAGACATCCTGTTCTTCAGCCCATAGTCCATCGAGGTTCTGGCTGCTCGTGGCGCCCGGTCACGGATATTATCTTTTGCGTCCGTCGCTAGCGGTCCCTTCGCCTGGGCGAAGGCGATGTTCGTGAGCTCGTCCGCCTCCGAGTTCTTCTCCCGCGGTATCCACTTGAACCGAGCTTCGAGAACTTCCCGCGAGCTCCTTCGCCTCGAGATATTTCTCCGCCGTAGTCCCCGCCCTGAACTTCCACTTCCCCTTCATCTGGTTGACGAGCAGCTTCGAGTCCGAGAAGACCGTTATCTCTTCGTCGCGGTGAGGCTCGAGCTGCTCGAGGGCCTTGATCAGGCAGAAGTACTCCGCGTAGTTGTTTGTCACCTCCCGCCCCGCGACGCCTGCTCGGAATGGATGCGCCTCCCGTCCCTGTAGATGACGTAGCCGTAGGTCCCGAGGCCGGGGTTGGGCTCGGCCCGGCCGTCGGTGAAGACCTCGATCATCGCGACGACGGCGCGCGGGCGAGTAGATATGTGATTTCAGAGAATAGAAATTAGAATTGGGGGGGAGGTTGCCTCCAGTCGAGGTTCAACCTCTTCATCTGGTGCGGAGCGCTAGGCCCGCCTACTCCTCGTTGTCTTCCAGTTCTTCAGTGATCTCAGCGACCTCTGCTGCATTGGAGATCTCTGAGGCTCCTGAAGCGGCGGTCATCCCTGCGCTCCACGACGGTGCCCATCGCGTACCTGTTCGAGACCTGGGTGACCTTGATCCTCACTGCTGGCCCTGCTTGCCTCCGGCCACGAAGATGACGAAACCGTCGATCTTCGCGATGCCGTCGCCGCGCCTGCTGACGTCGGAGATGGTAACGTCGTACTCCTTTCCGACCTCGACTGGCTTGGGCTTGAAGACTGCTCTGCCCTGCTGCCGAATCCGCCGCAGCCACCGCGGTTATACCCGCCCACGTTGTCCGAAACTCATCCGTTTTCACTTCCTACCTTAGTTTCCTTCGGTGAGGTAAGGCTTTCAAATCAAGTAAATAAATCTTGGCGCGCCTGGTTCGGCCACAAAGGCCGAGGGGATGACAAGTCTTCGGCCAAGGCCTCCATCAGACACCCCAAACCGCAACCGTTCCAGCGGTTCCTGTGAACGCGCCCCAGTTAATCTTGTAACCTGCAGGGACGTAAAAGAGCTGTCAATGTCGAAAGCGCTTATTGGACGGTGTTGCCAGCTCCATCCTTGATGGTGATGGAGTTGTCGTTGTTCGAGGAGTTCTCCGCAGTAATCAAGATGTCGGAATATGTCACGACATAGTCTTTGCTCGCGACGGGGACGGCGGCCGCACCGCCAAACCCAAGCAGAAAGGGTGTGGTCATCCCGAACGGATTTGTCGATCTGGTTGACCGGATTGAATCCCGAACAATCGCGTATGACTATGTCTGAGTTCGTCCCGCTTACGGTCAGGAACGTGGCCCCGAGACCCACGAGTTGAGAAGCGTGCTATCCCTCTGACCCTCCAGTGCGAGCCGCTCGTGATGTTGAGAATGGCGAAGTAGTTGAGAGGCGACTGGTTGTAGATTGGGCTGTTGAGCCCCGTCATGAAACCTCTCATCGAGTCTATATCGACATAGCTTGGAGTCAGTGTTGCCCCTCCCTTGAGGCTGATGGCACGGCCTTCATGGCCGCTCCCGCCCAAATCCATGCAAATCAGGTTCTTGACTTGAAGGTTTTGAACCCCGTAATCCTTGCCGCCCGCATTGCCGATACTGAAGTATCTGTCGGTACCAGCTCACATGATTCACTATCGAGACGCCGATAGCGCTCTGCAAGTAAATCCCGTAGTCGTTTTCTACTGTGCCGCACGAATCGAAGCAAATACCAGTTCCGATGCCCTGGATGAGAAAGCCTACCCCGACGTTTGTGCCGACGCTATTGCCCAGGAACCCCTCAGCCACGCAGTCCGTGAAGCGTGTCCCGATTTCCCCGCAGGTCAAGAAACCCGCGGGGTTGTAGAGCGTCGTCGCAATCTTAGCGGGGCACGTGGCTGTGCATGCAATCCACCTGTTGCCCCTGTTTGGGTTTGAATTGTGGTATATTCCAGCTCCGACGGGATAGCCAGAGTCAGTGTAAAACCCCACAACTCCAGTCACAATGGCTTGGCAGCCATAAACGACATTGTCGTTTGCGCCGGCGGTTGCGCTGCCGGACGCATTGCCTGCATGGATGTGTAGACCGTATGTCGCCATGCCGTAAAGGTTCAACCGTGAAAAGAGTCCCCCCTGTGTAGCCACCGCCTTGATGCAAGTCCCAGATGTCTCATTGCTGTTGAACGACGCCAGAGTGGAATTTAGATTGACTGAAAAGTCCGCTAGAACCAAATCTGTCATCGGCACAGATACAGTCGCGTTGGTGTCCCCGGCGTTCGTAGCACCCGGTGAGGCAAAAATGCCGTGGTAGTTGTTCACGTTGCCCGTGAAGTTCAAGACCGTTATGTCTCTCCCCGCGCCCAGCAGATGGATGCCGTTGACGGCGATGTAGATTCCTGTCGAGAAATTATATGTCCCCGCCTGAACGAATATCAGGCCGCCCTTTGGAAGGCAATTTATCGCCTCCTGCATGCCTGCTGTCGTGGTGCTAGCACCTGAAGTTCCCGCGCCGAGAGAAGCGCCATAATCCGTTATCACAGAGGTGTCTACTATCAGACCGCCAAGGTCAGGCCCGATTCCAGTGTCCTTGACGTAATAGGAGCCGCTTGAGTCTGCGAAGACGATGCACGAAGGGGTCATAATCTGATCCCATTGGTTCGTGACAGAAGTGGCGGTTGGAGGCGGTGAACCCAGAACGCTTGGGCTGAGCCCTCCTATTAGCGCGGCCCCCGCGACACCGGCACCTCCGAGCAACACGGATCTTTTCAGGAACTCGCGCCTAACATTTCTGTCCTGCTCGCTCATACTACATTTGCCTCCTTCCTGACATCTGTCTTGCCCTCAGCGCCTCTTCTTGCCTCGAATGCAATCATAGCCCCGGTCACTGTTGAGTCGGCCTTCCTCATCAAGCTTATAGAACCCGGTTCTGGTTTCGACCATCGGCGTGCGGTGGTTTAGCGCCGACTGCAAATAACGAACGGTGCGCGGCGAATCTTTATTCGCTACTTGATGCTCCGCCGAGCACTATTCGATTCCTTTGGGCCGTCTGACTTTCCGTGATGGCGCATCATCGACCAAACGTCTCGGAGGCGTACCTGAACCACGCGGTCTCCCCGCTTTCGCTGGCCTCTCGCTCGCCGTAAAATGAATACCGATAAATAGGGAAAGAGGGCAAAAGAGGACAGACATGAAGCAGCACGACTTCACGCACTTCGTCGACCAGCTCGCGGAGAGGGGCGAGCCGTTCGCGGTGGCGACCGTCGTGCGCATTCACGGCTCATCGCTGGGCAAGCCGGGCTTCAAGGCCGTCGTTTCGAGAGAGGGCAGGATAGTCTTCGGGACGATAGGGGGAGTCTGCCCCGAGTCCGCCGTCGCCACGATGTCCCAGGAGGCGATCAGGACCGGGCGGGCGAGGGTCGTGACGGTCCACCTCGAGGACGCGAGGTCGGCGGTCGACGGGACCCTCAGGAACCCGGACCCAGACGAGGTTTATGTGGAGACGAACTGCGGGGGGACGATGGAGATCTACGTGGAGCCATACCTTCCCGCGGACCGGCTCATCCTCATCGGCCAGGGAGGGAAGGACGACGTCGAGGACGGGCCTCGTGAAGATGGGCAAGACCCTGGGCTTCGAGACCGTGGTGATCGACCACCTGCCCGTGCTCAACGAGGACCCGGACCTCCTGATAACCGACCTCGACTACGACCTGAACAACTTCAAGTTCAAAGACTCCGACACGGTCGATCGTCCTCACAAAGGGCGAAAGGGACGTCCCGACGCTGGAGGCCCTCTCGAAGAAGAGAGTGAGGTTCGTCGGCCTGCTGGCGAGCCTCCAGAGGGTCACCGAAGACGTCGAGCAGCTCAGGAGCCGGGGAGTGGCTCCCTCGTTCCTCGAGTCGCTTCACTCTCCCATCGGGGTCGACATCGGCGCGATCACGCCGGAGGAGGTGGTCGTGAGCATCATGGCCGACGTGGTCGCGACGAAGAGGGGCAGGCACTCTCCGCACGCGGTCTTCCTCGGCAAGGTTCTGGGAGGCCAGCAGGGCACGGCCTCGCAGACCGACTGATTCCACGGCGAAGAGTTTATTCGGAACGCGCAGTTTGCCGGCGGTGCTCGGCCCATGCTACCTCGAAGCTTCCAGCTACTTCGCGCCGACGACCCTCGAGGAGGCGACGGGCCTCTTGAAGGAGCACCAGGGAGACGTCAAGATCCTCGCCGGCGGGATGAGCCTGATCCCGCTGATGAAGCTGCGACTCGCCTCTCCGGGGTACATCGTCGACATCAACCGCGTCAAGGGGCTGGACTACGTCGAGGAGAGCGACGACGGCAAGACGCTGCTCATCGGCTCGCTCACGAGGCACCACGCGCTCGAGTCCTCCGCCCTGGCCAAGAGAAGGGTGCCGCTTCTCTCGGAGGCCGCGGGTTCGATCGGCGACTCGCAGGTCCGGAACCTCGGCACGATCGGCGGAGCGCTGGCCCACTCCGACCCGAGCGGAGACTGGGGGGCGGCGATCCTCGCGCTCCGGGGCGAGGTGACCGTCCTCGGGTCCGCGGGCGAGAGGAGCATCCCGATTGACGACTTCCTGGTCGACACTTTCACCACCGCTCTCGAGAGAGGGCGAGCTGATCACCCGCGTCTCCGTCCCGATCCCTCCGGACAGCGGCAGCGGCGGGGCGTACCTGAAGCTCGAGAGGAAGGCCGGGGACTTCGCCACCGCCGGCGTCGCCGTCCAGCTTGCGCTGGAGAGAGGCCGACGGAGACCGCTGCACCTACGCGGGGATAGGCCTCACCGCCCTTGGGCCGAAGAACCTCCGCGCGAGCAGGGCGGAGGCCAGCCTTGTGGGCAAGAGGCTGACCAAGGAGGCGATCTCCGAGGCGGCCTCGGCAGCGGCGGAGGAGTGCGCGCCCACGGACGACCCGCTCCGAGGCTCCGCGAAATACAAGCGCGAGATGGCAGGGCTCTTCACCCGGCGGGCGCTAGAGCTCGCGGCCGCCCGGGCGCGCAAGCAGGGAGGGCGTGCGGCCAGTTGAGCAGCCTCAAGGTCAGGGTCAACGGAATGGAGAGCGAAAAGGAGGTCGAGCCGCGGCTCCTCCTCGTCCACTTCATCCGCGACGTGCTGGGCCTGACGGGCACCCACGTGGGGTGCGACACCACCAACTGCGGAGCCTGCACGGTCCTCCTGGACGGCAAGTCCGTGAAGTCCTGCACGATGTTCGCGGTGCAGGCCGACGGGAGGGAGATCACGACGATCGAGGGGATGCAGAGCGCCGGCGGGGAGCTCCACCCCATCCAGAAGGCGTTCTGGGAGAACCACGGCCTCCAGTGCGGCTACTGCACCCCAGGAATGGTGATGCAGGCCGCCTGGCTCCTCAGCGAAAACCCCGACCCGACCGAGCAGGAGATCCGGCTGGGGATCTCTGGCAACCTGTGCAGGTGCACCGGCTACCAAAATATAGTGAAGTCCATCCAGGAAGCGGCCAAGACTATGCGCACCGAAGGAAAAGCCCGGCGCTGACGGCGACGTCTACTTTGTCATGAGGGGGTTGGGTCGTCTGCACCCTGTGGGCCCTGCCGTGCCGATACATGTGGATGTAACAATACTTTGCGCCGCACACGTGGCAGGTGAAGAAGTACTCCTTCCCCAGAGCCTTTCCGCAAAAACTGCAACTTGCAGTCTTGCTCTGCTTCGACTCGGGGTACATCTCGTTTGCCAACCCTTTTCAGCAAGTTTCAGTAAGGTGTCCTGATTCTTAAGCATAGATATTGGAATATTAAAATACTGAAGATAATATTGCAATATTTGCACATTTGCGTCTTTTGAGATTTTTGGTTTGCAGGTTTGCAAATTTGCAAATTCAGTTGTCCGGGCCGCCGACCAACTCCCTGACGACGGATGTCCACGCCCTCGCGCAGTTGCCCGGGTCGTAACCTCCTCCGCCCAACGCCACCATCCTCCCGTCGCATGCCTTGTGCGCCACCTCGTGGAGCAACTTTGCGACGTTCGAGTGGAATCTTTTCGAAAATTCAGCCCCCCTATGGGATCGCCCGCAAGGCTGTCGGCCCCGCACTGCAAGATCACGAACTCGGGCTTTGCACGGGTTGCAAATTCTTCAAGCCTGGGCAAGATCTCCTTGATCCTCTCGTCTCCCTCTCCAGGGAGGAGGGGGATGTTCACCTTCGTGCCCTCTGCCCGGCCTTCGCCGGTCTCCCCTCCCTGCCGGTTCCGGGATAGAGAAACCGCCCGTCCTCGTGGACGTCGAAAATGAACACCTCGCTGTCGTATTCGTAAGGGTAGAAGACCCCGTCGCCGTGGTGGACGTCGATGTCGACGTAGAGTACCCTCTCTCATCCCCTCTGCTGCCTCAGCAGCTCGATCGCCACGCCGATGTCGTTGAAGACGCAAAATCCCGCGGAGCGGTCGGGACGCGCGTGGTGGAGCCCTCCCACCGGGTTGAACCCGTGGTCGACCTCTCCGCTCAATGTCCTCTCGACGCACGAGAGGGTCGACCCGACGGCGAACTCCGCGGCCTCGAGGACGCCCTTGAACGCCGGGGTGTCTCCGTCGTCGAGGTATCCCTAGCCCGAGCCTCGACGCCTTCCGGACGGACTCGACGTGGCCCTTCTCGTGGAAGAGCTCGAGCGTCTCCTCGTCTGCCCGCTCCGGCTCGACCTCGACTCTCGCCGAGCTCCTGCCTTCCCAGCTCCTCCCAGAACCGGACGGCCCGCGCGGAGTTGAAAGGGTGGGGCGGGGGGAACGAGTACCTGAGGAGCCCGTCGCCCTTGACCACGCAGACGCCGCACACGCCAGCGACCACCTCAGATCCTCGAGGCCAGCGCCGAGACCGCGGACCGGAGCGAGTCGGCCCCGGCCTTCACGAGCTCGGCCTGCCTGACGATGCCCATCGCCTTCAAGAGCTCCTCCGAGATCAGCCGGTCGGGTCCCGACGTGAGCTCGCCCGTCACGTTCGAGTAGTCGGGCTCCTTCTTGAGGGCGTAGCAGTGCATGGCGTGAAGGTCGAGGACCGTCTTGACCATCTCGTAGCCGAGGAAGGAGTAGCACTCGATGGTCTCCCTCGACTCGAGGAGCTCCAGGGCCTTCCCGCGGACTATCGCGATCGCGTCCTCGGACCTGTACCTGCCGAACTTCAGGGACATCGGCATGTCCATCGCCGTGGTGCGCAGGACGTCGTAGAGGACGGCCAGGGCCTCGAGCCGGTTCTCGCAGGACGACCTCGACGCGAGCTTGAACCCGGACGCCTCGGTCCACTCCTTGAAGATGGCCGACTTCCTTCTCGAGAGCCCCTTCATCTGGGCGAAGAGGTGGCTGGGGGACGGCACCTGGAGGCTGGAGAATATCTCGGAGACGCAGAGGTCCGTCGCCGCCGAGGTCAGCCAAAAGTCCGCCTCGGGAAGGTTCTGCCCGACCTTCTCGTCGACCCGCCCCAGGGCCTTGAGCGCGGCCGCGAGGTGGGACTCCGCCGCCTTCCCGCAGTTGTCCTTGAACTTCCTCCTGCAGTTCGCGATCGTGCTCGCGAGGAGGAGCGAGCCGTCCCTGAGGACCGTCGCCCTCGCGAGCGACGCGCCGAGCTCCGGCTCCGGGTCGCGGAGCTCCTTCTCCGACCTGAAGATTATCTTCGCGTAGAACTCCCCCACGCGGACGTACTTCGGCGGCGTGGGGTCCCTGCTGACGACGAGCAGGTCGTACTCGCAGCTCTTCCTGCTCATCCGCGCCGTGTGGCACCCGACTATCGCCACCTCGTTCGAGGGGTACGTCTTCAGGACGCTGAGGATCGTCTGGGTGTTCGGGTCGGTCTCGGCGCGCGACACCGGCGCCGTCGCCTTGCCCTTCCCACGCTCGCTCTCCTGCTCATCTCCATCAGTCCGTTATCAGCGCCTTCATGCACTGCTGCTGCCCGGCGGCGGCGAACGCCTGCTCCGACTCCGAGAGCGGGAAGCGGTGGGTGATCAGGTCCGTGACCGTCGAGCGCCTTCGTCGGCCAGGAGCCTCGTCGCCGCGTGCGTCTCCTTCTCGCTCGAGGCGTAGCTGGTGACGACCGAGGTCCCGTTCAGGAAGAGACGCGCGAGGTCGATCGTCCCGGTCGCCCCCTCTTGGGCGCCCCGAAGAGCAGGACCGTCCCGCCCCGAGCGGCCAGCCTCGTCGCGTCCTCGAACGCCGCCGCGCTCGCAGTCGCGACCACGACGAGCTCCGGCCCGTCCGGCATCGGCTCCGCGGATCACCTTCTCCTTCTCCTCCTGGTTCGCGGGGTTGAAGACGAGCTCGCAGCCGACCTTCCGGGAGAACGAGTTCCTGTACTCGCTCACGTCCCCCATCGCGACCTCCTCGACGCCCCGCGTGCCTCAAGCAGCTTGTAGATCATCAGCCCCACGGGCCCCGCGCCGTAGATCACCGCGCTCTTGCACGCCGCTCGCGCGCGCGGTCTCGAGGCCCAGGATGCAGCACGACAGCGGCTCGATGAAGCTCGCCTCCTCGTACCCCAGCCCCTCGGGCAGCTCGATCACCGCGCCCCTGTCGACGTTGAACTTCGGGACGACGAACCGCTCCGCCAGGCCGCAGGGGACGAGGTTGTGCTTCGCGAACTCGAGGCAGTACGTCGTCTTGCCGCGCTTGCAGATCTCGCACGAGAGGCAGGGCACGTGGTGGTGCGCGAAGACCCGCATCCCTCTGGACACCTTCGGACGCCCTTGCCCACCTCCTCGACCTCGCCGACGGCCTCGTGCCCGAGGATCTTCGTGGTGATCCCGACCCCTTGCACCTTCTCGAGGTCGGTCCCGCAGACGCCGCAGCACTTCAGCTTGACGAGGACCTCTCCCTCAGCGGGGGAGGGCTCCGGGACGTCCTCCATCTTGACCCCTCCCATCGGCCCGACCAGCGCGGCTTTCATTCTTCGCTGCGAGAGGCTCCTTCGGACGCCGCTATAAGCGCGCGCCCGGTGGAGGAGGAGCGGCCTCCGTAGCGTAGCCTCACTTTGGGAGCCCTGAGACGTCCTCGCAGTCGAGGAGGGCCCCGCAGTTGGGGCACTGATAGCGACACGAATTGATCTCCACCATCATCGTGCCGCAGTAGCAGCGTTCCCCGCCTTCGGACGACATCTGACGCGAAGCTCCTGACCCCATTTTGTGCGCGCTCCGCTAAAAGGCCTTCCTCCGGTTTCTGGACCGCATGATTTATCTGCCGTGCGTGGCGCCAAGGGAGAGGCGCAGGCTCGATGAAGGGAAGCGACAAGTGGGGTCAGGGGGGCGGACCGAGGATCAGGATCGAGGTCGTCCTCGCGGCGCTCGTGGTGGTGACGCTGGTCGGCGTCTACTTCTACCTCGAGGGCAACGGGCTGAACTCCGGGACGGGTCGGAGCCGTGACGACGATATCCACGACAGGCGTCAGGTGCGACGACAGCTCGATGCCGCAGGGCGCCCAGACCGTCGAGCAGAACCCGATGTTCACCAACCTGAGCAGCGGACTCTGCTACAACTACCTCGGCGAGTCTCAGGCGACCTGACCTTTGCCTACTTCAACGGCACGATAGCGTACCCGTGCGGGGACGCCCCGCTGCAGTCGCCAGCGTCGGAGATCCTCGTCAACGTCACGGCGCCGCAGAGCGTTCTTTCGGCGCGCCTCCTGAACTCGTCGCAGATAGGTTACCAGCAGAGCCGTGCGGCCCCTCCATCCCTCTGGACGTGGTCTCGGTCGCGGACGTCGAGTCGACCATCCCCGCCGTCCCACAGTTGAACGTGACGCTCGGCATCCCGGCAGGAGGGAGCTCCGTCGCCAGCCTCCAGGCAGTCCTCACCCTCGACGGCGGCTCGCAGACCTTTCGGTTCGGAAGCGTGACCTCCAGTTCGCCGCTGAGGTCGCCAGGGTCGATATCCAGCACGGAGATCATCCTCTCGAACCTCTCGTTCAACGCCAACGAGGTGTACCCGATGGCGATCTCCGGGACTTATCGGGACGGGCAGGCCTTCAGCTATCTTGTGCACGTCGAGATCGCCCAGATCCCCTGACGCACCGACCGCCGACGATCGCTCGCAAAGGGTTTTAGGGACGCGTCTGCGCGACTGCGTCGAGCTTGCCCAGCCTGCCGTTCTCCCGTGACGCCGACGAAGGGATGCCGCGCATAGTCAGGAGGAATCCCAGCAAGCCGGTGACCAAGCTCTGCATCAACTGCCTCTCTCCGCTCGAGAAGGGGAGCGAGCTAGGAGGGTGGCTGGTGCCCCAGGACTATTACTGCAAGAACTGCGGGTACAAGGGATACGTCTATCTGGAAGACAGGCGAGGCGAGGACGAAGCGTCCGGCGAAAAGCGGGAAGCGCAGCAGGCCGACCACCGAGACCCGTAGCCAACTTGTCCTCCCCGGCGCAAGGGCGCCGAAGCCACCCACGGAAGCCGGCGACACGGTGTCCTCGACGAAGACGAACTGGCTGTTCTTCTTCATCGGGATGATCGTCTTCACGATAGCGATGATGCTCGTCTCGTTCCCGGTCGGCCTCTACACGGTCTTCGGGACCAACCTCTCCGCCAACTACTCGGCCTCGACGCCCGTCTATTCGGTCGGATACGACTTTCTGCTCGCGACCGTGCAGTTCCCTCATCGTCGGCAACTTCGGAGCTGTCTTCCTAGGCCTGTCGGCGATCTATCTGGGATTCTTCTTGCTCGCCGCGAGGCAGGGCGCCGGCATCTTCAAGGCGCTCCGCGAATCGGTCTCCGACGGCTACGACGCGCTCTTCACCAACCCGTTGGCCGCGACTTTGGTTCTCCTCGGCGCGATCAGCTTTGCGACGATCCTGCTCGACACGTTCCAGACCAGCACGGGCATCTCCACCGGGTCACTCACCGGAGACCCCTTCCTGCTTCTCATGAACTTCACCCTCGCTCCCCTCGCCGAGGAGACGACGTTCAGGATGATGCTGATAGGCCTGCCGGTCCTCGTCCTCTCGCTCATCATGTTCCGGGATTTCTCGCCGATGAAGGCCGCCAAGGCGCTCTGGCGCCCCTCTTCGGTATGGGACGTCGACGAGGACGCCGAGACGGAGGCGGTCATAGTCCGCTCTTTCAAGGAGACCGGCCCCTCGATCTTCCCCGACGGCTCTTCGGACTCGCTGAAGGTGAGGGCGATAAAGCCGGTCGTCTACGCCTTCCTCCTCCTTTCCTCGCTCATCTTCGGATACGCCCACTACGCCTCGGGTATTGGGTGGGGGCCCGGGAAGGTCAGCGAGGCCGCACTCGCCGGGCTCGTCCTGGGTTACCTCTACATCAAGTATGGGTTCCAGACGAGCGTCCTCCTGCACTGGTCAGTCAACTACGTAGGGAGCATCTTCTCTTTCCTCGGTCAGGCCGTCTACGGGGTCCCGTGGACCTCCGAACACCGGGAGCTTATCTCGACGTCATCCCGACCATCGCCATCGTCTACCTCTTGGGGGTGCCCTCGACGCTCATCGTATTGAACGAGCTTGTCAAACGAGTCATGGGTGGCAAGGGGCGGGTCGTTCGAGGGCCCTGACTTTAAAATCTGCACGGGTTTCAAGGCGGCAGACCAAGCTTTGGCTGAGTTCAGTCCGAACGGGGTTTTAGCATTTACATGGAGAAAAATGCCATTCGGCCATGCATAGAGCAGGCTTATTAATTCAGATTCATGATACAGTGCTCATGGAACTCGACCGGAAGATCAGGTACGCGGTTCTGGCTGTCGGCGTGGCATCCCTTGTCTTGGCTGGGATAGGGTTGCACGTGGGGGCGCACTTCGCGCCATTGGAGAAGGGAGGCGTGGTCGACCGTGCCTCGCTTCACGGGTAGACGGCTTCTTTCCCAATCCCCAATGCAACGTTTTCGAGGCGGGCGAGGATGCTTGCTCTCTCGAAAGTCCATCGTCCGCTAGATTCGTCCCATAGATTGTATGCTATGGTGAACGATTGCATCTCTCTCTGGTCGAGCAGGAATATTTCTGCCCTTTCATCGTAGGCTTTCAGGATTGTCTTGAGATATTCGAGCCCTTCGTTCGCACTGTTGAGAGGAAAGAAGAGCTGGGAGTAGTATGCGTCACCCGCGGCCTCGGACCAGAGGAACGGCAGACCATTCAGCGCGCTCCTCAGCATCATCTTCTCTTGTTTGTTAGTCTCTCTGACGATCAGGGAGACGCCGAGGTAGCTATGCTTCCCGACGCGCTCAACCTTGTCTGACTCCAGGCTGTACGTAAAGCGATGCCAAGCAATGGAATAGTCTCTGATCAAGTGGCGCCCCAAGACGTGGTTTGCATAGTGCCAACCCAGTGTCTTGTAGTTGATATCGATGCCGTTGGCCCCCTCGATCGCCGCGTGAATTTCTGTCATGGAGCGGTCGCCGTCCTTCCAGAGCTCTTTCAAGAGGAGCAGGTCTATCTTGTCGATCTTCTTCTTCTCCGAGATTGTCGCCTCGCGCCGCCTTGTCGTCGACCAGCTGGGGCTTGCTCCAGTCGAAGTCCCAGACTCCTTCGTCGAAATCGAAGCACTCCGCCCGCATGGGCGCGACCCTGAACCAATCGCAGACGAAGAGCTCGACCGAAGAGAAGATGCCCTTCTCCTCGAGCTTCTCCATCAGTCGGCGGAAATCATTCGTGAACTCCGTCGGCACGCCGGCATGGGCTATGTAGAGCTGCGTGGGGATTGTCCCCGCGTAAGCCACAAGGTAGCAGACTTCGCTCATGGCCTCGAAGATCTCGTGCACGTGTTGGCTGTGGGCCGCTGCGACCCTCAGCTTCATTACAACCCTGCGCAGCCCCAGAGCCCCGTAGTCGAGGTCGGCCTTGATCGCAAAGCCGCGCTTGACTATCTTCTCCTTGTAGCGGTACCTGACGCTCTCCTTGTGCTGTCCGAGCCGCCTAGATATCTCTGCGACATCCGGGCCTAGCTCCGTGAGGAGCTTCACCAGGGCAACCGTGTTCGCCCCTGGCATCCGACTGGACTTGTCATCGTGTCTCTTGCGGGCGATTCCAATTTCGTGGGTGCCTCGTGTCTGCATACGTTCATCTATTACCTTTATGGAATCGTCTTCGCCTTTTTTGGCTGTCAAACGCCTCCAAGCAGCATGAATGAGGTCTTGCTATATCCCGAGCGCCGACCTGAGCCCCTTGTACCTGTTCCGGATGGTGACCTCGGTCACTCCCGGCGGCCTCGGCGACGTCCCTCTGGGTCTTGTCCTCGCCCTCGAGGGTGCAGGACACGTAGAGCGCCGCCGCTGCGAGCCCCATCGGGTCCTTGCCCGCAGATATCCTCGCCTCCTCGGCCTTCTTGAGTATCTCGAGCGCCCTCCTCTTCGTCTTCTCGGAGAGCTGCGCCCTGGATGCTATCCTCGAGACGCACTTCGTGGGGTCGACGACGGGCATCTTGATGTCCATCTCCTTGAGGAGCAGCCTGTAGCACCTGGCGATGTCCTTCTTCTTGACGTTGGAGACCACAGCGAGGTCCTTGAGCGTCCTCGGCGTCTCCCTGTCCCTGCACGCGGCGTAGAGTGACGCGGCGATGATCGCGGAGATCGACCTTCCCCTGACCAGCCCCCGCTCGAGCGCCTTCCTGTAGATGTAAGCGGCCTTCTCGACCACTGCGTCCGAGACGGCGAGCTTGTCCGAGAGCCTGTCGAGCTCGCTGAAGGCCTGCCTCAGGTTCCTGTCCATCGGCTCGTGGACCTGGCTCCTGCTGTCCCACGTCCTCAGCCTCTCGACCGTCGCCTTCATCGAGGCCGAGAGCGACTTGCCCGAAGCGTCCTTGTTGACCCCGCCTATGACCGTGGCCAGGCCCATGTCGTGCATGGCTATCGAGGTGGGGATCCCTCCCCTGGACCTGTCGTCCTTCTCTTCCTTCGAGAACGCCCTCCATTCCGGCCCCGTCTCCTCTATCTTCTCCTTGACCACGAAGCCGCAGCTGCTGCAGACGAGCTCCCCGCCGTGCGTGTCCACCACCATCGGGCCCTTTCCGCACCTGGGGCACTTGTCCAGCGCCCTTTGCAACTTCATCAGTCTCGAGAAATCTCTTTCAGATGACAAGCAATACACCGGAGGGCTTGAGCCAAACTTGCAAATCTTTTACAGCTATTTAGCTTTTGTGGAAAACCAAGTCCCCCAAAGGTTCGCGTCGAGCCCCTTTCCGCCTTGCCGACCCC